>SFVC01000005.1 GCA_004560375.1 bacterium | reverse complement strand
ATGTCTACTTCGCCCAGCGCCGCTTCTACACTATCCGCGGCCCAAGCGGAGGTCGGAAGAATTCCAAGCAGCAAAACGCAGGCCAAAAACATTGAAAGCAGTTTTTTCATAAGCCCTCCTTAAAATGGACAGAAAGAGGCATGAACAACAATCTGTTCATCACCTCTTTCTGGAAGTAATTCAGTCAGGGTTTCGCAGAAACTAAGCGAAAAAAACGCAGTGCATTTCCCAATTTGGGAGATGCACTGCGTTTAGCATTCCACAGCCTGGACACACCAGCGGTATGCCCGCTGATCCCGCACACAGGTAAACAACGTGATACGGTTGTCACTGGTAGTGGCGGTGCCGCTGGTATCTGTCTCCAATACCTTTTCTACACTGACCACCTGATAGGTGCGTGTGCCCAGCTTGGTGGTCCAGGTAATGGTATCGCCTGGCTCCAGGGTATGCAGGTCTCCAAAATCATCCCGGACCCCGCGGTTGTGACCCGCAATGCAGCAGTTGCCGTCCCAGATACTAGTGCCAGGGAAATGACCGGCCCCTTTTGCCAGAGTGCTGCTGTCTGTCCCTTCGTAGACCTTGGTAGACAGGCCGATAGCCGGGATCTTGAGCGTCCCCAGATGTCCGCCGGAGTAGTAGAGATCGCTGGTGACGGCAGTATAGCCGACGTCCTGGCCAGAACTGCCCCCATTTCCTGTGTCGATCACAGGATAGTTGACGCTCCCTGTCTGGGACACCAGCCCGCCGCCATCCAGAGCACCGGGGATGAGATTGGGCGTCAGAGGGTCGCCGCTGCCGGGGAGGTAACTGGTAGGCGTGCCAAATCCAGGCGGGATCAGGGCGGTGTTCTTACTCCGGTCTACATTGGGATCTTCCCATTCGTAGATGGTGTCATCGCTGGTAGGTCTGCCGAACAGGTAATCGTCCGGGGCCTCCATGGTATATTCCAGGGCGCTGGCCTGGCCCACACATAGGGCGCATAGCATGGTGGCCAGCAGAAGTGCTCTCAGCTTCAGTTGAATCAGCTCCTTCCTTTGTACCGCTTGAACAGGAAAACCCCACCTGCAGTCAGTAGGAGAACCGCACCGCCAATCAGGAGGGGCTGTTTGATGTCAATTTCTGCCGTGGCCCCATTTGAGTTTTCGCTGGAAGGGGTATTTGTGGGGGCTGGGTCTGTCTGCGCCTCGGGGACCTCCATGCTGCCGAAAATGGCGGTATAAGTCAACACAGAGCAGTTGGTTTTGGAAACTTGGCCGGTATAGTCTGCCGTAACAGTGTAGCCGGTAGCATAGGTGCTGCTGGTAGTGCCGGTATATTTGGCGGTGGCAGTATATCGGGTGACGGCCCCATCCGCCCCGGCTTCACTGGTCTCGGCCCACTGGACGTCTGCCAGAGTCAGGCTTTTTCCATTGTCCTCAATGCTCTTTGGAATCAAAGATAGATCCGCTTCCGAGAGATTGGGATAGGTGCGGGTGGCGGAGAGATCCTTTGTCCGGGTAGCATAACCGTCTGCCGCTACCTTAACAGTGGTATGATCCAGTGTCAGAGTGCCGGTATAACCGTCCTCTGTGGTTACCTCCATCTGCGGTTCCAGACTCTGGAGGATCTTCTCCATATTGTTGGTCTCGCTGGCCAGAGTTTTGGTCTGGGTGATGGTCTGGATGTCCACCCCAACCTCGTCCTTCCGCGTCATATCCAGCAGATAATAGAGGCGGCCATCCCGCTCAAAATCCTCGGTGGGAATCTGGGATGGGTCATCTGCCAGGGACAGCTGGTACACTTTCTTGATCCTGGGGCTGTCTCCCTCCATATACTCCTCCACCGATGTGGGGTAGTAACTGGCACTCTGCTCCGGTTCAACGGCCAGAGCAGGGACAGATGCCGCCAGGAGCAGGGTCAGGGCGCACATCGTGGTCAAAATGCGTTTCATACTGGATTCCTCCTACAACAATTTTTCTTTTGATTTGCCGGAAATCATATTGTTATTTCTTCTTTTGGAAATTGTCACCCCCTTTCCCGGAGCACATTTCGTTGCAGCAGATACTCATTCCAATCCTTTCCCTGTGGAGGAAGTTGTTGAGACACCTCATAGTCCTCTGCGGAGAACATTTCTCGGAGCTTTTGGGTTGCCTGCCGACCATGTTCATCGTTATCCAGGCACAGAATAATCCTGCGTATGTGTGGGTTGTCTCGCAGATAGGTCCGCAGTCCTCCTTCGTACAGCCCACACAGTGCCACCGCGTTGGAGGTTACTTTCCGGTGCAGGGTGCAGAAGCTCATCAGGTCGATTGGGGCCTCAAAGACAAGAACTGCATCATGCTTCTTGCTGCAGTAAAGTCGAAATGCGATGTCCTTATTGCTGCCTGGGACATCCCCCTTAAAGCTGCTGCCGTTCCAATCATAGGTTCCTCGTTGATTGGCAAATACCGGCGCTCCTGATTGGTCCCGGCCAACAAAGACACAGTTGTGATGTTGGGCGTCCTCGTACAGCAATCCAGCCTCCACAAAGCCCCGGATCACTTGGGGTGCGATCCCACGCTTGCGGAGATAGGCAAACACCCTGCGGTGATCCACGTTGGCAGGGGGGAGGGTAAAGGGGACCTTTTCCTCCTTTTCCTTGGTCTGCCGCGGAGTGCTCACCGGGGGAGAGTCACGGGCGCGGCCATGCCAGGTCAGCAGGTACTCCACGGCCTCCGGGAAACTTTTGTTATAGAACCGCTGGAGGAATGTGATGGCATCTCCGCCGATGCCCTCTGAGTAGCGGAACCAGGTACGTCTGTCCTTGATCCGGATGCTGTCCATCTCCTGCGTGGTGTAGTACCTGCCGATCCGCTTCACCTGGTAGCCCAGGGAGATCAGCAGATCTGGAAGGTCCGTGTCTCGGACAGTGGCCATTTCAGCCTCTGTAAAACGAGTTTTTTCTGACGTTTGTATCATGTTCACCCCCCTTCTAGGAAAAACAAAAAAGGGGCCGGAGGACGCATCTGCTTGAGATGTGTCCTCCGGCCCCTTGCTTTGACTCCTTGTGTTATTGTTCGATGTCCGCTGTGTCTCTCTCCGCCTCCGTGCTGGCCTCGCTGGCGTCTGGGGTGGTACCGGCGGCTCCGTTGTCCTCCGGGGCTTCCTCGGTGCTCTCAGGGGCCTCCTGTGGGGCCAGGCTGGCTTCGGCTTCCGCCAGCGCCTGCTCGATCAGGCCCAGGACGAAGTCCCGCTGGGTGAGCTTTACGCCGGTCCGAGCCGTTTCTCTGGCCAGGTGGGTCTTGATGCGCTGGAAGAGTTCCTCGGGGATCTGGAATGCCATCGTTCTGCTGCCTGTCATGTTGATTCCTCCATTCTCATCTTTCATCTTGTAGTATTCAGTGAGCAGTGCTGCGATGTACTGGCTGGTGGTCATCTCCAGGCGGTCTTTTTCTTCTGTTACCCGGTTGTGCAGGGCGATGTCGATTTGAGCGCATAGGTTTTTCTTGTCTGCCATGGTCTGCTCTCCTTTCCTCGTTTTGCAACGCAAGTATATCCAAAACCATGTCAGAAAGCTATTACCAAGACCACCAAGGAACCAAGGACAAAGCAAGCAATACCACCAACTGAAACAGCTATGTAATAATGTAATAAAAAGAGAGAAGCCCCCGTTGGCAGTTCGATTTGAACTACCAGCGGGGGCTTCTCTCGCTGTTTTCTCTTTGCTCAGAGGTTCGAATCACCCCACATCACGAAAATGGCCTTTTGCATCTCCATCTCGTCTGGTGCTCGATTTTGTCCTCTGAAACGGCTGAAACCCTTGCCGCAGCAAGGGTTTCAGGGGTTGCATCTTTTTCAGCAACCTTAGTTGGCGCAGCGGGTGGGATTCGAACCCACGTGCAGTTTCCTGCAAACTGATTTCGAGTCAGCCCCGTTATGACCACTTCGATACCGCTGCTCATATCATTTCGCCGCACAGCCCGCCAGGGCTCCACGGCTCACCCTAATAAAATACCCCATTCTCAGCCAAATGTCAATCCCCCGCTTCCTTCAGCGGCACACAGAGCAAAGCCCCCGGGCCTGCCGGGGGCTTTGCTTCCAGCGTTTCTCACTGTCTCAGGGCTTGCCGAGCAGAGCAAACATATTCTTTTTGTACGCCTCCACACCGGGCTGGTTAAAGGGATTGACCCCCAGCACATGGCCGCTGATCCCGCAGGCCAGTTCGAAGAAGTACAGCAACTCCCCGAACGCCCGCACGGTCATCTTGTCCAGCCGCAGCACCATGGAGGGTGCGCCGCCGTCCTTATGGGCGGCCAAGGTACCCTGGAAGGCCATTTCCCGGACAAAGCTCAGGGGCTTACCCGCCA
The DNA here is from genome assembly GCA_004560375.1 of bacterium. Classification (GTDB taxonomy): domain Bacteria; phylum Bacillota; class Clostridia; order Oscillospirales; family Oscillospiraceae; genus Enterenecus. The sequence goes on along the minus strand of SFVC01000005.1, from coordinate 72,482 downwards.
GATAGTTCAGGTTGTCCCCGTTGTCGTCGCTGTAAGGGATATCCATATCGCAGCCGGTGTCATCCACATAGATGACGGTTTCAAACAGGTGGCGTTCCCCGTCCTGGATATACTGGCCCAGAGAGTGGAGATCGGTGGTAAACTGGGCGGAGGCGGGGAAGATCCCCTTCCCGTCCTTCCCCTCCGACTCACCGAACAGCTGCTTGAGCCACTCCCCCACAAAGGCATAGGAGGGCTCATAGGAGCAGAACAGCTCAATCTTCTTACCCTTGCGGTACAGCAGGTTCCGGGCGGCCACATACTGCCACACCGGGTTGGACATATCCCGCCTGTCAAAGGCCGTCATGGCGTCATGGGCGCCGCCCATCAGTTCAGAGATGTCCGTACCGCCCACGGCAATGGGCAGCAGGCCCACGGCGGACAACACGGAGAACCGGCCGCCCACATCGTCAGGCACCACAAAGGTCTCCCAGCCGTTGGAGTCGGCCAGGGTCTTGAGCGCACCCCGGGCCTTGTCGGTGGTGGCGTAGATCCGCTCATTAGCCTTATCGCCGTACTGCTTCACCAGCAATTCCCGGAACACCCGGAAGGCCACCGCAGGCTCGGTGGTGCCGCCGGACTTGGAGATCACATTGATGGACCAGCTCTTGTCGTCAATGCGGCGGATCACGCTGTCCAGCTCGTTGGGACTGAGGGAGCAGCCCACAAAGCAGATCTCAGGGCCATTGGAGGGGAACACCTCCAGGGCCGCCCGGGCCCCAAGATAGGATCCGCCGATGCCCACCACCACCAGCACCTGGGAGTCCTCCCGGATCTTGGCGGCGGCCTTCTGAATGCGGGCAAATTCCGCCTTGTCATAGTCCTCGGGCAGGCGCACCCAGCCGGTAAAGTCCGCGCCGGGAGCGGTGCTGGAGTGCAGCTTAGCGTGGGCGGCCTCCAACTCGGGGGCCAGGGCGTCTATCTCCTTCCGGGAAACCACACCCTCCAGATTGGATAAGTCAAGTTTTAGCATGGATTAAATCCTCCTCAACAAAGCAAAGAATGATAAGGGATTACACGGACTGGGTAAAAAACAGGGCCGCGCCACCGAAAATACCGGCGTTGTTCCCCAGCTGGGCCAGGGCAAAGCGCACCTCCCGGCAGGGCGGGAACACGTTTTTCTCAAACGCGGCCTCCACCGGATCCAGCAGCGCCCGGCCGGCGGCGGACACGCCTCCCCCCAGCAGAATGACCTCCGGGTTGACCACGCAGCCCAGGATGGCGGCGGCGGTGCCCAGGGCGGCGCCCGCCTCCTCAGTGATCCGCTTGGCGTTCTCGTCCCCGGCGGCCGCCGCGTCGTACACGTCCTTGGCGGTGACCTTCTCCATCTCCTTGAAGGGGGAGAACTCCCGGGCCGCCCGGATGATGCCGGTGGCGGAGGCGGTGACCTCCAGGCAGCCGTATTTGCCGCAGGAGCACTGCCACTCGGTGTGGAAGGGCATGGGCAGATGGCCCACCTCCCCGCCGCCGCCGGTGGCGCCGGACACAATCCGCCCGTCGCAGATCACGCCGCCTCCAATGCCGGTGCCCACGGTGAACAGCACCAGGTTGCGGCAGCCCTTGCCGCCCCCCTGCCACAGCTCGCCCAGAGCCGCCAGATTGGCGTCGTTGGCCACCCTGACGGGCATCCCGGCGCGGCTGCCCAGCTCCCGGGCCACATCCACGTCTCCCCAGCCCAGGTTGACGCACCCCCGAACCAGGGACTGGTTCAGCACCGGGCCGGGCACCCCCACCCCGGCGCCGATGCACATGGCGTCGGGGAAGCTGTCCAACACCTGGCGCATATTGGCGGCGATGCTGTCAAAGGCCGCGGACAGCTCCCGCTGGGTGGAGAACTCCCGCTTTTCCAGCAGATCCCCCTCGCTGCTCACCAGTCCCAGCTTGACGGTGGTGCCGCCGATGTCAATGCCAAAGCATACCTGCCTCATGGCAAACCCTCCTCAAAATCGGATCCTGCCCGCCCTCCGGCGGCGCCTTACTTCAGGTGCCAGATGTTTTCCGCATACTCCGCCACCGCCCGGTCGGCGGAGAAGAAGCCCGCCTTGGCGATATTCACCAGGGACATCCTGTTAAACCGGGTCTTGTCTCCATACAGGGCGGATACGTCCCGCTGGGCCCGGACATAGTCGTGGAAGTCGGCCAGGCACATATAGGGATCGGCGGGGCCCTTGTGGTTGGTGGTGAGGGAGCGCACAATGTCATCAAAACGCATTCCACTGATGCCGCCCATCAGCAGATCCATGACGGCCTTCAGCTCCGGATCCCCGTGGACATACTCCAGGGGACGGTAGCCCTTGTGCCACAGGTCGTTGACCTCCTCCGTCTTGAGGCCGAACAGCACGATGTTGTCGTCCCCCACCTGCTCGTGGATCTCCACGTTGGCGCCGTCCAGGGTGCCCAGGGTCACCGCGCCGTTGATCATCAGCTTCATGTTGCCGGTGCCGCTGGCCTCCTTGCCGGCGATGGAGATCTGCTCGGAGATCTCGGCGGCGGGGATGATGATCTCGGCCAGGGAGACGTTGTAGTCCTCCATGAACACCACCTTCAGCTTATCCTGCACGTCCGGGTCGTGGTTGACCAGGTTGGACACGGACACAATGAGCTGGATGATCTGCTTGGCCATGATATAGCCCGCCGACGCCTTGGCGGCGAACACGAAGGTGCGGGGCTGGAAGGGCGCGCCGGGATTGTGCTTGATCTCCAGATACATATGGAGGATCTGGAGGACGTTGAGCAGCTGCCGCTTATACTCATGGAGGCGCTTGATCTGCACGTCAAAGAGAGCGGTAGGCTCCACCACGACGCCGTTGCGCTTGAGGATCAGGTCGGCCAGCCGCTTCTTGTTGTTCAGCTTGATCTCCTGGAGGCGCTGGAGCACCTGACTGTCGTCCTTGTACTTGAGCAGCTTCTCCAGCTGGGTGCTGTCCTTGGTGAAGCCGTCTCCGATGAGCTCCTTCAGCAGGGCGGACAGCTCCGGGTTGGACTGGCACAGCCAGCGGCGGTAGGCGATGCCGTTGGTGACGTTGCAGAAGTGATCGGGCTCCATCTGGTAGTAGTCCCGGAAGATGGAGCTGGTGAGGATCTCGGAGTGGAGCTTGGACACGCCGTTTACCTTGTGGCAGCAGGCCAGACACAGATTGGCCATGCGGATCTCGTGGCGGCTGATCACCGCCATATACTCGATCTTGCCCATATCGCTTCCATAGAATTCCTGAAGGTGGATCCGCAGGCGGCGGTCGATCTCCAGCACAATCTGGTACACCCGGGGCAGGAGCTGCTGGAACAGATCCACCCCCCAGCGCTCCAGGGCCTCGCTCATCACGGTATGGTTGGTGTAGGACAGGGTACGACAGGTGATGTCCCACGCCTTGTCCCAGGGGTAGTTGTACTCGTCCACCAGCAGGCGCATCAGCTCGGGCACGCACAGAGCGGGGTGGGTGTCGTTGATGTGGATGGATACCTTGTCCGGCAGATTGTCCAGGCTCTTGTTCTCCCGCAGATGCTTCTTCAGAATGGTCTGCACCGACGCGGACACCAGCAGATATTGCTGGCGCAGGCGCAGCTTCTTGCCCTGGGGGTGATCGTCGGCGGGATAGAGCACCTTGGAGATCACCTCGGCCATGGTGTCCCCCTCCAGGGCCTTGGCGTAGTCCCCCCGGGAGAAGGCGGACATATCAAAGCTGTTGGGGGACTTGGCGCTCCACAGCACCAGGGGGTTCACCGCCTTGCTGTCGTAACCGGAGATATACATCATGTTGGGCACCGCCATGACGGACTGGAAGTCCACGTGCTTCACCCGGTACTTGCCGTTGTCCTCCCAGCCGTGGACGCTGCCGCCGAAGCGCACCTCCACCGCCTCGCCCTCGTGGGGCACCAGCCACACGTCGCCCATGTTCAGCCAGTCGTCGGGGAATTCCACCTGCCAGCCGTCCACAATCTTCTGCTTGAAGATACCGAACTCATAGCGGATGGAGTAGCCCGTCATGGGCAGATCCAAGCTGGCGGCGGAGTCCATATAGCAGGAGGCCAGGCGGCCCAGACCGCCGTTGCCCAGCCCGGCGTCGGGCTCCATCTCATACAGGTCATGGATGTCCAGGCCGCACTTGTCCAGCGCCTTGGCAAACACGTCCTCCAGCCCCAGGTTATAGAGGTTGTTCCTCAGGGAGGTGCCCACCAGGAACTCCATGGACATATAGTATACCTGCTTGCCCTGGCTCTTGCGGTAGAACTCGGCGCTCTTGCTGGCCAGCATCCCGTTGACCACATAGCACAGGGCACGGTACACCTGCTGAGGAGAGGCCGTAGTCATGGAGCAGCCATACCGCACCAGCAGCATCTCATCCAATTGCTTGATAATCTGTTTTTGATCCATATGACGATCCGATCCCTTCTTGGCCGGCCCATGGCCGGAAATTGACGAACTTTTCCAATTCTTCCCGAAAGCGCAGTCACAGCCCGCTCCCGCGGGCTGTGACTGCACAGGGCGAGGTAAACGCCCGTTTATTATATCACAAACAACTTCAATTTTGAACTACTATTTTCACATTTTTGCCTTAACGATGAAAATAGAGAAAATCGGTCGGTAAATCTGGAAAATTCGCCGTTTACTCCATCATGGAACGGTAAATATCCCAATATTCCTGGACGGAGCGTTTCCAGGAGCTGTCGTAGGCCATCACGCTCTTTTGGAGCTGCACCCAGTGCTCCTTGTCGTGGAACAGCCCTTCGCCCCGGCGCACCGCGTCCAGCATATCGTGGGCGTTGTAGCTCTTGAAGGTGAAGCCGTTGCCCTCCCCCGTCTCAATGTTGTAGGCGGGCACGGTGTCGAACAGGCCGCCGGTCTCCCGGACGATGGGAATGGTGCCGTACCGCATGGCGATGAGCTGGGTCAGGCCGCAGGGCTCCTGCTTGGAGGGCATGAGCACCAGATCCGCCCCGGCGTAGGCCTGGTGGGCCAAGGTGTTGTCAAACACAATGTTGGCCGACATCTTGGCGGGGAAGCGGCCGGCATAGGAGCGGAACATCTCCTCATACTGCCACTCGCCGGTGCCGATGACCACCAGCTGGAGGTCATCCCACATGAGATCGTCCATCACCCGCTGAACCAGATCCACGCCCTTGTGCCCCACCAGCCGGGTGATCATGATCACCATGGGGGCGTCCTCCCGGACGGCCAGACCCAGCCGCTCCTGGAGGAATTTCTTGTTCTCCGCCTTCTTTTCCAGGGTTTCCGCGTCGAATTTGGCATAGAGCAGTGGATCGGTGGCGGGGTTGAACACGTCGGTGTCAATACCGTTTACCACGCCGCTGAGCTTATAGCTGTGCTGGCGCAGCACATCGTGAAGCCCGTGGGCGAAGTAGGGGTTCTGGATCTCAAAGGCATAGGTTCGGGACACGGTGCTCACCCGGTCGGACACCAGAATGGCCGCCTTCATCAGGTTGGTGCAGGTGTCGAAGTGCATGGTGCCCTTCCAGTCCTCGGGCAGGCCCAGCACCTCGTCCACGAAGGAGTCGGGGAACCGGCCCTGGTACTCCATGTTGTGGATGGTAAACAGGGTGCGGATGGGCTGATACGCCTCCAGCTTCATGTAATGGGCCCGGAGGAACACTGGTACCAGAGCGGTCTGCCAGTCGTTGGCGTGGATCACGTCGGGATACCAGTTCAGATGCTGAAGGGCCTCCAGGATGGCCTTGGAGAAGAAGGCGAACCGCTCGCCGTCGTCATAGTGGCCATAGCAGCCGTCCCGGTAGAAGTAGTACTCATTGTCGATGAAGTAATACTGCAGCTTTTTGCGCTTGCTCACCGCCCGGAACAGGCCGGCGTACACGCTGCGCCAGGACAGGGGGACGTTGAAGTTGGTGATATACTCCAGTTCAAACTCCGGGTTGTCCTTGATGGCCTTGTAGTAGGGCAGGAACACCGCCACCTCGGTGTTGGGGGATTCGGCCAGGGCTTTGGGAAGGGCGGCGGCCACGTCGCCCAGACCGCCGGTCTTGATATAGGGCGCGGCCTCGCTGGAGGCAAGCAAGATTTTCATACCGTTACTCCTTTACGAATGACCACAGGGTTGGAAGCAAGGCCCTTGAGCTGGGCGCCGTTGGTGACCGTCACCCACTTGTCCACCACCACGTTTTCCAGGCTGGCGCCCTCGCCCACCACGCTGCCCTGCATGATCACGCAGTTCTTCAGGGTGGCGCCCTTGCCGATCTTCACGCCCCGGGAGAACACGCAGTTCTCCACCTTGCCCTCGACGATGCAGCCATCGGCGATGACGCAGCCGCTGACCTCGCACTCCATACCGTAGTAGCAGGGCACCTCGTCGGTGACGCGGGTGAAGATGGGGCGATCCTCCCGGAACAGCTGTGTGCCTATGGCGCTGTCGATGATGGACAGGCTGCTGTGGAAATACTCGTTCACGCTGCGGATGCGGAGCACCACGTCATCCACCTGGTAGAGGTTGATGGACAGGCGGCCCCGATTGAACTCGTGCTGGATGAAATCCCGGAGGAAATCATAGATACCCCGGGAGGTGTAGTCCCGGATGACGTTGATCAGCAGCTCCCGGGAGATGATCATATGGCCCATACTGGCGTAGTCGCCGGGCTTGGCGGCGCAGTCCAGGGCATAGGAGGTCACCCGGTGGCTGGCATCGGCCCGCATGACGGACACGTAATGCTCCCGGGAGGGCTCCTCCTCCAGGGTGGCCAACATGGTGATGTCACAGCCGCTGGCGATATGGGCCTCCAGGGCCGGACGGTAGTCGATGTTGCACACCACATAGGCGTCGGCCAGCAGGATGTAGGGGGTGGTGGTGATGGTCTCCAGATAATCCAGGGCGTTGCGGAGGTCGTCCAGCTTGCCCCGGTTGTTGGCGCCCGCGTTCTCGGTGGCGAAGGGCGGCAGGAGCTGGAGGCCACCGTTCTTCCGGTTCAGGTCGTACTGCTGGGCGTTGTTCAGGTGCTCCATCAGGGAGTGGTAGTGCTGGGTGGCCAGCACGCCCACATTGGTGATGCCGGAGTTGACCATGTTGGACAGCACGAAGTCCACCAGGCGGTAGCGCCCTCCGAAGGGGATGGCGGCCATATTGCGATCATACGTAAAGGCCCCAAGCTCATTGGAGTACAGCTCGGAGAAAATAATACCAGTCATGTTCATGGTGGACACCCCCTTAAACAATTTCCTTGGGCCGGATGACGGAGCCGGCGGGGAGGGTCTTTTTGTGACCCACCACGGTGATACCCCAGTCCTCATTGGGGCAGTTCTCCGGCCGCTCGCCGATCTTCACGCCCTCCTCAATGACGCAACCCTCGCCCACAATGGCGCAGCTGATGTTGGCGCCCTTCCGCACCACGGTGTTGGGCATCACCACCGCGCCGGACACCACCGCGCCCTCCTCCACCTCGCAGCCGGTATACAGCACGGAGTGCTCCACGCTGCCCCGGATGCGGCAGCCCTCGGCCACGAAGGAGTTGGACACCTTGGCGCCGGGCTCGATCCGGGTGGCGGGGGAGGCGTAGTTCCGGGCGTAGATGCGGAAGGTGGAGTCCCGCATATTGATGGGATCCGTGGGATCCAGCAGATCCATGTTGGCGTCCCACAGGCTCTCCAGGGTGCCCACGTCCTTCCAATAGCCCTCGAAGGAATAGGCGTACATGGGGCGCTTGTCCTTCAGGAAGTTGGGGATGATGTTCTTGCCGAAGTCGTTCTCAGAGTTGGGATCCGCCTCATCGGCAATCAGGTACTCGCGCAGGGTGGCCCAGGTGAAGATGTAAATACCCATGGAGGCCAGATTGCTCTTGGGATTTTTGGGCTTCTCCTCGAAGTCGATGATGGCGTCGTTTTCATCGGTGCTCATGATGCCCATCCGGGTGGCCTCCTCCATGCTGACGGGCATGACGGCGATGGTGCACTCGGCCCCCTTCTCCTTGTGGAAGTGGAGCATTTTGTTGTAGTCCATCTTGTAGATGTGATCGCCGCCCAGGATCACCACATATTCCGGGTTATAGCGATCCACAAAGGGGATGTTCTGATAGATGGCGTTGGCGGTGCCCTTGTACCAGGACTCGGTCTTAGACTGGGTGTAGGGCGGCAGGATGTGGGCTCCGCCCCAATTCCGGTTCAGATCCCAGGGCTGTCCGTTGCCGATGTAGTCGTTCAGCTCCAGGGGTTGGTACTGGGTGAGCACACCCACGGTGTCGATGCCGGAGTTGACGCAGTTGGACAGCGGAAAGTCGATGATGCGATACTTGCCGCCGAAGGGCACCGCGGGCTTGGCGGTGTCCTGGGTCAGGCAGTACAGGCGGCTCCCCTGGCCCCCGGCCAGGAGCATGGCAATGCATTCCTTCTTACGCTCGAACAAGTTGATCTCCCCCTCAAGAATTACTTGACTTGAACTACTTGGTTTCAGACGCGGCTTTTTTTGCGGCGGGCTTGCGGGTTTTGGGCTTGGCCTCCCCCCCGTCTTCCTTCTTCACCCGGGGCTTGGCGGGGGCGGGGGCTTCGGCGGCGGGCGCAGCCTCCGCCTCGGGCTTGCGCTCCACCTCGGGTTTGTGCTCCGGCTTCTTGGCCTCGGGCAACCCTTTGACCGTCTCCCCGGTCTGGGCGGCGGCCTTTTTGGCCGGGGCCTTGCGGGGCTTTTTGGCCGGGGCGGCCTTCTCCCCAGCCCCCTCGTCCTTGGCCCCCCGGATCACGCGCCGCTCGTAGATCACCGTGGACAGGGCGGGCAGGGTGAGGGACACGGAGTAGGGCAGGCCGTGCCGCTCCTTCTTCTTTGCTTTTACCGGGACAAGCTCCGTGCCCGCGCCGCCGTATTTCGCGTCGTCGCTGGACAGCACGGGGACATAGGAACCGGACTTGGGCACGCCAATCTCATAGCCGGTGCGCTCCACGGGGCAGAAGTTGCACACCACAATGACCTCCTTGCCCTTCTCGTCGATGCGGCGGAAGGAGATCACGCTCTGGGCGTTGTCGTCGCAGGCGATCCACTGGAAGCCCTGCCAGTCGGTGTCGTTGCTCCACAGGGCGGGGTGATCCAGGTAGTAGTGGTTCAGATCCTTCACGTAGGTCTGGAGCTGGTGGTGCTTGTCGAAGTCCAGCAGGAACCAGTCCAGCTGCTTCTTCTCGTCCCACTCGATGAACTGGCCGAACTCGCCGCCCATGAACAGCAGCTTCTTGCCCGGGTGGGTCATCATGTAGCCGAAGAAGGCCCGCAGCCCCTGGAACTTGTCGGCGTAGTCGCCGGGCATCTTGTTGATCAGGGAGCACTTGCCGTGCACCACCTCGTCGTGGGACAGGGGCAGGACGAAGTTCTCCGAGAAGGCGTAGGTCAGGGAGAAGGTGATGTTGTTGTGCTTGCCCTTGCGGAACAGGGGATCGGTGGACATATAGTCGATCATGTCGTGCATCCAGCCCATGTTCCACTTGAAGTTGAAGCCCAGGCCGTTGAAGTTCTCCTTGGGCTTGGTGACGTTGGCGTAGGCGGTGGACTCCTCCGCCACCATGATGGCGTGGGGGTCGAAGGCGAAGGCGGCGGCGTTCATGTCCTGGAGGAAGGCCACCGCGTCCAGGTTGATGTTGTTGCCGTACTGGTTGGGCCGCCACTGGCCGTCCCGGCGGCCGTAGTCCAGGTAGAGCATAGAGGCCACCGCGTCCACCCGGATGCCGTCCACATGGAACTTCTCCAGCCAATACACCACGTTGGAGATCAGGAAGGAGCGCACCTCGTTGCGCCCGTAGTCAAAGATGCGGGTGCCCCAGTCGGGGTGATCCCGGCGCAGGGGGTCGGCGGGCTCGTAGCAGTAGCCGCCGTCAAACTCGAACAGGCCGCACTCGTCCCGGGGGAAGTGGGCCCCCACCCAGTCGATGATGACGCCGATGCCCCCCTCGTGGCACAGATCCACGAACTTCATGAAGTCGTGGGGGGTGCCGTACCGGGAGGTGGGGGCGTAGTAGCCGGTGACCTGATAGCCCCAGGAGGGGTCATAGGGGTACTCGCTGACGGGGAGCAGCTCCACGTGGGTGTAGCCCATCTCCTTCAGATAGGGCACCAGCTCCCTGGCGCAGTCCACATAGGACAGGAAGTTGCCGTCCTCGTGCCGCCGCCAGGATCCCAGGTGCATCTCATAGATGTTCATGGGGCTTTTCAGCACGTCCCGCCGGGCCCGCTTCTGGCGGTAGGCCTCGTCCGTCCAGGAAAAGCCGTCCAGGTCGAACACCTTGCTGGCGTTGTTGGGCCGGGTGGCGGAGTGGGTGGCGTAGGGGTCGGCCCGGAACACAAAGGAGCCGTCGGGCCGCTCAATGTAGAATTTGTACTCGTCATAGGTCTGGACGCCGGGGACAAACCGCTCCCAGATGGCGGCCTCCACGCGCTCCATAGCGGGGGCCCCCGTGTCCCAGCCGTTGAAGCTGCCCAGCACCCGCACGCTTTTGGCGTGGGGCGCCCATACCCGGAAGACATAGCCCTCCTGTCCGTCCACCGTCTGCTTATGGCAGCCCAGGAACCGGTAGGCATCCCGGCTGACGCCGCCGTTGAAGCGGGCGATGGCTTCGCTGAGTTGATCTGTTTTCTTCAGCATAGTGTGCCTCCAAACCTCCGCCGATTCGGGGCGGAACCGTGTAAATAATCCCGCACATCCTTGGACGTGCTATGATATATTACATTATAGCGTGCTTGGCACATAAAGTCAAGGTGCACAAAAAGCAAAAGAAAAAACCCGCTGAATATGTCATTGTATGCGAAATACTGGGGAAATGTTTTGAAACTCCCGGAAAATTGCCGGTTAGGCTTGCCAATCCCCCGGCGCGGGGGTATAATAGCCCCCGCGCCGCCGGATCCGGCGGCCGTTCTCCAAACTTTTTTGCGGGAAGGAGGCTGATCTGTATGCTGTTTACCCGCCGTCAGATCCTGTCCCTGCTGCTTCCCCTGATGCTGGAGCAGCTTCTCTCCGGGCTCATGGGCATTGCGGACACCATGATGGTCACCACCGTGGGAGAGAGCGCCATCTCCGCGGTGTCCCTGGTGGACACCGTCAACGTACTGATGCTGAACCTGCTCAGCGCCCTGGCCGCGGGGGGCGTCATCGTGTGCGCCCAGTACCTGGGCCGGGGGGAGGCCCCCAAGGCCGCCAACGCCGCCCGGCAGGTGTTGCTGGTGTCCCTGGGGCTGAGCCTCGTGTCCATGGCGGCGTGCCTGCTCCTGCGCCGCCCGCTGCTGACCCTGATCTTCGGCTCGGTGGAGCCCGCCGTGATGGAGCAGGCCCTGGACTATTTCTTCCTCACCGCCCTGTCCTACCCCTTCCTGGCCGCCCAGCAGACGGCGGCGGCGGTGTTCCGGGCGGAGGGCCGCTCCGCGCCCCCCATGGCGGTGGCGGCGGCAGCCAATGGCGTCAATATCGCGGGGAACGCGGTGCTGATCTTCGTGTTCCACCAGGGGGTTGCGGGGGCCGCCCTGGCCACCCTGTTTTCCCGCGTTCTCAGCGCGGTGGTGCTCCTGGCCCTGCTGCGAAACCCCGGGCTGACGGTGTCCATCCGGGACTACCGCCGCATCCGCCCCGACCGGGCGGTGATCCGCACGGTGCTGCGGGTGGGAGTGCCCACCGGGGTGGAAAACGCCATGTTCCAGCTGGGCAAGCTGATGGTGCAGTCCACGGTGGCCACCTTCTCCACCGCCGCCATCGCCGCCCACGCCATGACCCAGACCCTGGACATGGTGCAGAGTATGCCCGGCATGGCCATCGGCCTGGGCCTGCTGACGGTGGTGGGCCAGTGCATGGGGGCGGGCCGCGTGGACGAAGCCCGCACCTATATCAAGCGGTTCTGCCTGCTGTCCGAGGGGGCCATGCTGGTCATGAGCATCCTGGTGACGGCCTCCACCCCGTGGGTCACCCGGATCTCCAAAATGTCGCCGGAGAGCGCCCAGCTGACCTTCCGCCTGCTGCTCCTGATCAGCGCGGGCAAGCTGACGCTCTGGGTGCTGGCCTTCACCCTGCCCCAGGGAATGCGGGCGGCGGGGGACGTGCGGTTCGCCGCGGGCGTGTCCGCCGCCTCCATGTGGATCTTCCGGGTTGGGCTGTGCCTGCTGCTGTGCCGGGGCCTGGGCGTGGGGCTGTACGGCGTGTGGATCGCCTGGCTGACGGACTGGCTGTTCCGGGGGACGGCGTATCTGCTGCGGTTCCGCAGCGGAAAATGGACGGGCTTCCGGGTCTTGCAGAGTTAGGCCGCCCTCATAAGGTTCGGGATTTTGCGGAACAGACGGATCAGTTTTGATTCCAGGGGTTGAAACCCGACGGGAAGTGTGCTATATTGTTGGATGAATTTTCTGCCCGACCGGGTTCAGAGCCTGTATTCACAACCTCACAATGAAGGGAACGATACCACTATGTCAGGTCATTCCAAATGGCATAACATCCAGAAAACCAAGGGCGCGGCGGACGCCAAGCGCTCCGCGGCGTTCACCAAGATCGCCCGGGAGATCATCGTTGCCGTCAAGACCGGCGGCTCCGGCGACCCGGCCAACAACTCCCGGCTGGCCACCGTCATCGCCAAGGCCCGGGCGGCCAATATGCCCAACGACAACATCAAGCGCACCATTGAGAAGGCCGTGGGCTCCGGCAACGCCAACGACTACGAGTCCATCACCTATGAGGGCTACGGCCCCGGCGGGGTGGCGGTGATTGTGGAGACCCTCACCGACAACCGCAACCGCACCGCCTCCGAGGTGCGCCACTATTTCGACAAGTTCGGCGGCAACCTGGGTGCCACCGGCTGCGTGTCCTGGTCTTTCGATCAGAAGGGCGTGCTGGTCATTGAGCGGGAGGATCTGGACGAGGAGACCGCCATGATGGACGCCCTGGACTGCGGCGCCGCCGACTTCGAGGCGGACGAGGACTGCTTCACCGTCTACACCGCCCCGGACGACTTCGGCGCGGTGCTGGCCGCCATGGAGGGAAAGGGCTATACTTTCGCCTCCGCCAAGGTGGAGATGGTGCCCCAGAACTACGTCACCCTGTCCGACGAGGGGGATGTCAAGAACATGGAAAAGCTCATCGACATGATGGAGGACAACGACGACGTGCAGAACGTCTGGCACAACTGGGACGAGTAAAAAACAATCCCCCCTGCCCGCGGGCAGGGGGGTTGTTTTTTTATTTGCCCAGCTCCGCGTTCCTCCGCCAGGAAGTCAGCACCGCGTCCATGGCGGCGGCCCGCAGCCCGTGCCGCTCCAGCTCCGCCAATCCGGCAATGGTGGATCCCCCGGGGGAGCACACCTCGTCCTTGAGCTGCCCGGGGTGCCTGCCGCTCTCCAGCACCATGGCCGCCGCCCCCAGCACCATACGGGCGGCGTATTCCACCGCCCTGTCCCGGGGCAGGCCGGCCATCACCCCGCCGTCCGCCATCCCCTCGATATAGGGGTAGACAAAGGCGGGGCCGCACCCGGCAATGGCGGAAAACTGATCCATCAGCCCCTCGGGGATGCGCTCCACCGCCCCGGAGGCGGACAAGAGCTCCTCCACACCCTGGATGCACTCCTCCCCCACCGCCTCCCCGGCGCACAGGGCCGTCATCCCCTTGCCGACGGCCACGCAGGTGTTGGGCATGATCCGCACGATGGGCACATAGTACCCCGCCCCCGCCAGGTGGGGCCGCAGATCCTTGATGGTCAGCCCCGCCGCCATGGACACCGCCACCTTGTCCTCCCCCACCCGGTGCCGATCCCGGAGCTGGGGGCCAAGCTCCTCCAGCAGGGGCGGCATTCCGTTGGGCTTCACGCCGAGAAAGAGGTACTCCGCCGCCCAGGCCGCGTCGGCGGCGCTGTCTACCACCTCACAGCCCAGTTCCGCCGCCAGCACCCGGGCTTTTTCTGGCGTGCGGTTGAACAGCACCACCTGATCCGGGCCCACCGCCCGGCAAGCCGCCCGGGCCAACGCCCCGCCCATGTTCCCTACACCGATAAAAGCCGCTTTTTTCATATTGAACGCCCCGCTTTCCAAAATTTATCCCAATTATAGCCTGTCTGATCGAAATAGGCAAGTTGAAATTGACAACTGGATAAAATTTCGATAAAATGAGGGGCCATCACAAGAAGGAGGGATACCCATGGACATCAAAAAAACCATCGAGGACATTGTCAGCAAGCTCAAGAGCGACGAAGCCCTGCAAAAGCAGTTCCTCCGCGACCCCGCCGGGGCGCTGGAAAAGCTCACCGGCATCGACCTGCCCACGGAACAGCTGGACGCGGTGGTGAGCGGCGTCAAGGCCAAGCTCACCGCCGACAACATCGGCGACGCCGTCAAGGGTCTTGGCAATCTGTTCAAGAAATAAGGAACCCCCCGCTGAAAACAGCGGGGGGTTCCTCTGATCGGCCGACGGAGCCCTGCCCTCACCCCAGGAGGGATCGGTTAATGGCGCACAGGATGGCCCGCAGGGACGCCCGGTTGATGTTGTGGCTCTTGCCCACGCCGAACACGTCCCGGCCGTCCGGGGCCTTCAGGTGGATGTAGCACACCGCCTGGGTGTCCGAGCCGGAGGAGATGGCGTGCTCCTTGTAGTCCACAAACTGGTATCCCTCGATGTGCCCCTCGGGGAGATCGTGGAGGGCGTTGAAGAAGGCGTCGATGGGGCCGTTGCCCTGGCCGTAGGCCTCCATGGTGTGCCCCTTGTACCCCACCTGGCCCACAAAGGCCACCCGGCTCACGTCCCCGTGGCGGGAGTCCTCCCGGAAGGCGTGCCGCTCCAACTGGTAGGTCTTGGGAACGGACAAATACTCCCGGTCGAACAGCTCGAAGATCTGCTCCGGCTTCAGCTCCTTGCCCACCCGGTCGGACTCCTTCTGGACAATGGTTCCGAACTCGGCGTGCATGGCCTTTGGCAGGTCATAGCCAAAGTTCTGCATCATCACGAAGGCCGCCCCGCCCTTGCCGGACTGGGAGTTGATGCGGATGATGGGCTCATACTGCCTCCCCACGTCGGCGGGGTCGATGGGCAGGTAGGGCACCTCCCACCGATCGGTGCCGCTCTCGTTCATATAATGGATGCCCTTGTTGATGGCGTCCTGGTGGCTGCCGGAGAAGGCGGTGAACACCAGCTGGCCGGCATAGGGCTGCCGCTCCCCCACCTTCATCTTGGTGCACCGCTCGTACATCTCCCGCACCTTGTTGATGTCGTGGAAGTCCAGCTTGGGATCGACGCCCTGCGTATACATATTCATGGCCAGCGTCACCATGTCCACGTTGCCGGTGCGCTCGCCGTTGCCGAACAGGGTGGCCTCCACCCGCTCGGCCCCCGCCAGCAGGCCCAGCTCGGTGGTGGCCACGCCGGTGCCCCGGTCGTTGTGGGGGTGGAGGGAGATGATGGCCCGCTCCCGCCCCGGCAGCTTCCGGATGAAGTACTCCAGCATATCCGCCAGCTGGTTGGGCATACAGTTCTCCACCGTGGTGGGCAGGTTGAGGATCACCTTGTTGTCCGGCGTGGCGTGGAGGTGATCCAGCACCGCCCCGCAGATGTCCACGGCATAGTCCATCTCGGTGCCCATAAAGGACTCCGGGGAGTATTGGAACCGCAGGTTCGTCCCCTGGGCGATCACCGGCTGGGCCATCTCATAGATCAGATCCGCCGCATCGGTGGCGATCTTGGTGATCCCGTCCGTGTCCATGTGGAACACCACCTTCCGCTGGAGGGTGGAGGTGGAGTTGTAAAAGTGCAGGATCACGTTCTTCGCGCCCTGGATGGCCTCGAAGGTCTTGCGGATCAGGTGTTCCCGGGCCTGCACCAGCACCTGGATGGTCACGTCGTCGGGGATGTGTCCCCCCTCGATGAGCTCCCGGCAGATCTCGTACTCCGTCTCGGAGGCGGAGGGGAAGCCGATCTCGATCTCCTTCACGCCGATGTCCACCACGGTGTGGAAGTATTCCAGCTTTTCCTCCAAATTCATGGGGTCGATGAGGGCCTGGTTGCCGTCCCGCAGATCCACCGAGCACCACACCGGGGCCTGGGTGATGGTCTTGTCCGGCCAGGTGCGGTTTTCGATGGGCTGGGGGGTGAAGGGGATGTACTTCTGGTATCCGGGCTTCAGGTTCATGGGGTTTTCCTCCTTTTGGATATGCGGGGGATCACAAAACGCCCCCGACGGTTTGTCAGGGGCGAAATAAGCCTGCCGCGCCTGTCCGCGCAGCGCCTTTTGATTCCGCGGTACCACCCTAATTCCGCGCACGGTCGCCCGATGCGCGCTCCTGGCCTCCAGCAAGGCCGCGATCTGTAACGGGATCACCCGTCCAATCCTATCTTGCGGGTTCAGATTGGCGGCTCCGGGGCCAGTATCCACGCGGCTTCCCCCGCCGGCTCCCACCAGCCGCCGGCTCTCTGAGGGGGGACGGGCCGCGTCCTTCTTCCCATCCACGCCTTTTGCTTAAAGGTTATTATACCGTGGGGGCGCGGCCCTTGTCAAGGGGGTATTTCCCCCGCCGCCGGCGAACTTCCCCGGGGGTATTGAAACTTTCTTTTTTTTATGGTATAGTTACCCTATTCGGGCTTCAGGCTCTTTTGTACATCCCGGGGCCGCCCCGCGGCTCAACCCGGAAACACGACCGGAGGATACCCATGACAGAAAAAATCCGCGGCCTCCTTGCCGCACACCGGGAACAGCTCGCCTACCTGGTGGTAGGCGTGATGACGACCCTCATCAACTACGTGATCTACGCCCTGCTCACCGAGGGCCTCAGCGTCCACTACGCCGTCAGCAACGTCATCGCCTGGGTGGCGGCGGTGGCCTTCTCCTACTTCGCCAACGGCAAGTGGGTCTACCGCTCCACCGCCCGCCGGGGCTGGCGGGAGGCCGGGGAGTTCGTCCTGTCCCGGCTGTTCTCCCTGGGGCTGGAGACGGTGCTGCTGATGCTGCTGGTGGATCTGCTCCACGTTGACAAGCTGGCGGCCAAGCTGCTGGTGCCGGTGGTTGTAGTTGTTGTGAACTACCTCACTGGGCTGCTGGTATTCAAGAGAAAGAAGGGGGCGTAGCCTATGCTGTCCGTGGTCATTCCCGCCTACAACGAGGAAAAGCTCATTGGCCTGGCCGCCGGGCGGGTTGGCGGCCTCCTGCGGGAGGCGGGCATCCCCTACGAGCTGATCTTTGTGGACGACGGCTCCGCCGACCGCACCTGGGAGGAGATCGGCCAGGCCGCCCAGTCCGACGAGTGCGTGCGGGGGGTCAGCTTTTCCCGGAACTTCGGCAAGGAGGCCGCCATATTCGCCGGACTGGAGGCCGCCCGGGGGGAGTGCTGCGCGGTCATCGACTGCGATCTCCAGCACCCCCCGGAGAAGCTGCCCGAGATGTACGCCCTCTGGCAGCAGGGCTGGGAGGTGGTCAACGGCGTCAAGGCCAATCGGGGGAAGGAGTCCGGCCTGCACACCTTCGCCGCCAACACCTTCTACCGGATGATGAGCAAGGCCGTCCGCATCGACATGGCCAGCTCCTCCGACTTCAAGCTCATGGATCGCCGGGTGGTGGACGCCCTGCTGGGCCTGGGGGAGCGCAAGACCTTTTTCCGGGCCCTGACGGGCTGGGTGGGGTTCCGCTCCATCAACGTGGAGTTCCGCGTGGCCGACCGGGCGGAGGGCTCCTCCCACTGGTCTACCCTGTCCCTGTTCCGGTACGCCTTTTCCAACATCGCCTCCTACTCCTCCGCCCCCATGCAGATCGTCACGGTGCTGGGGGTGCTCACCCTGATCCTGTCCCTGGTGCTGGGCGTCCAGACCCTGATCCGCTGGGCCCTGGGCCACGCCGCCGACGGCTTCACCACGGTGATCATCCTGCTGCTGCTCATCGGCAGCATCCTGATGATCAGCCTGGGCATCATCGGCTACTACATCGCCGAGCTGTTCATCGAGGTGAAGGCGCGGCCCCGCTACCTGGTGTCCAAAACCTGCGGACAGAAAGGAGGAAATCGGCCATGAAGGAATCCCTCTCCCACCTGAAAACGCCGGAGGCATGGCTGTCGGAGCTGTGGAACCGCATTCCGTCCTACATCCGGCTCACCTTCGCCTCCTCCGTCATTCTGGGGCTGGCGACCCATCTGTATGTCTTCACCAACAAGTTCACCAACCACGACGACTTGGATCAGATGTTTTTCGCCAGCTACGGCACGCCGTCGGGCCGCTGGCTCCTGCCCTTTGCCCTGCGGCTGGACGGGGAATTCAGTATGCCCTGGCTCATCGGGATACTCAGTATCCTGTGCCTGGCGGGCGTCGCCTGTTTTACCGTGTCCATCCTGCGTATCCGGCGCCCCTTTGGATGCGTCGCGGCGTCGGCCATTGTCACCGCCTTCCCCACCGTGGCGTCCACCTTCGCCTATATGTTCACTGCCTACGCCTATTTCCTCGCCCTGCTGCTGGCCGCCTTCGGGGCCTACGCGGCGGTCAGGTGGGGCTGGCCGGGAAGCGCCCTGGGAACCGTTGCCATCACCCTGTCTCTGGGCATCTACCAGAGCTATTTCCCGGTGGCGGCGGTGCTGATGGTGGGGGCTCTGCTGCTGGAGACGCTGGATGGAAACCGCTCCTTCAAGGAACTGCTCCTGCGGGGCCTGCGCTTTGTGGCCACCCTGATCGCGCCCATGGCAGCCTATCTGGTCGTGGTGCGCTTCACCACCATGGACATCGGCCTGACCGATTACCACGGCATCTCCGACATGGGGCAGATCTCCCTGAAGGATCTCCCAACCCTGGTTTACAAGGGCTATGAGAAATGCCTCTCCTTTTTCCTGAAAAATGATCTGGGCTGGCACTTCAGCTTTTTGAAATACGGCTTCGCGGCCATCGTGCTGTGCTGTGTGGTGCTGGGTGTCCTGCTGCTACGGAAACGGCGGCTGGATCCGGCCCGGATTGCCCTGGCGGTGGTTCTGGTGGCCGTCTACCCCCTGGCCGCCAGCCTGATCTATGTCATGGTGCCCAGCGGCTACGTCCACGGGGTGATGATCTACGGGTTCGCCTATCTGCTGCTCCTCCCCATCGCCCTGGCGGACTACGCGGAGGATCACCTGAAAACCGGCCCCGGCGCCCCCCTTCAGGCGGCCGCCGCCTGGATCATCCTCCTAACGGTGTCCGTTGCCGCCTATTCCTACGCGGTGACCGACAACAGCGCCTATCTGAAGGCCGATCTGGGGATGCGCCAGTGCGTGGCCTACTCCAACCGCCTCGTCGAACGGGCGGAGTCCTGCGAGGGCTACCGCCCTGGGATGGATCTGGTGCTGCTGGGCAGCATTGTGGAGGATCCGTGGCTCTCCCCCACGCCGGAGCTGGACGGCGTTTCGGTGACGGGCATCCTGGATCTCCGCGGTCTGCGAACCTCCTGGACCTATGACCGCTTCCTGCGCTATTACCTGGGCTATACGGGGAATATCTACACCAGCTTCCACCGGGACTCCGACGTCTACGCCGCCATGGACGAGGTCAAGGCCATGCCCTGCTATCCCCAGGAGGGCAGCGTGCGGGTCATCGGCAACGCGGTGGTGGTCAAGCTGAACGGCTGATCCGTCGGCCTCTCCCCCACCGTGTAAGCGGTTCTACCTTCTCTGAACAAGAGCCCCTCCGCACAGCGGAGGGGCTCTTTCGACAGCCTCTTATTATTCCCGCCCCGTCTCCCGCAGCAGCCGGGTTCGCAGGGCGGAATATCGCCGGGTCTGCCGGTCGTTGGCCACCATCCGGGCCATCAGCTCCCCGCTGCCCACCAGGATAAACAGCTCCCGGGCCCGGGTGATGGCGGTGTACAGTACCCCCCGGGCCAGCAGGGAGGGCGGCACGTCGCTGAGGGCCAGGATCACCGCCCGGTACTCGCTGCCCTGGGCCTTGTGGACGGTGACGGCGTAGGCGGGCTCCAGCTCCCCCAGCAGCTCCGGCGGATAGGCTACCAGCCGCCCGTCGAAGGACACCGTGATCCCCCCGGCGTCCACCTCCAAAATGGTGCCGATGTCCCCGTTGAACACCCCCAGATCCTTGGCCCCCGTGGCGGGATCCTCCCAGAACAGGTCGTAGTTGTTCTTCACCTGCATCACCCGATCCCCCTCCCGGAAGATGAAGGGGCCGAAGGCCCGCTCCCCCTTGCCGTCGGCGGCGGGGTTCAGCGCCGCCTGGAGGGCACGGTTCAGCGCCGCCGTCCCCGCCCCCCGCTTCCGGGTGGGCGTCAATACCTGGATCTGCTCGGCGGGTATGCCCATGTTCTGGGGCAGGCGGGTCTGGCACAGCTCCACAATGGTGTCCACCGTCCGGGCCGCGTCCCGCCGGCCCATGTAAAAGAAATCCTTCGATTTGTTTTTCAGCTCGGGGGCCGTCCCCCGGTTCACCCCGTGGGCGTTCATGACGATGGCGCTCTCCCGGGCCTGCCGGAAGATCTCGGTCAGCGCCACCGCCGGCACCACCCCGGAGCGGATCAGGTGATCCAGCACGTTCCCGGGCCCCACCGAGGGCAGCTGATCCGGATCCCCCACCAGCACCAGCCGGCAGTCCCCCCGCAGCGCCGCCAGCAGCGCCGCCATGAGGGACACGTCCACCATGGACGTCTCATCCACGATGACCGCGTCCACCTCCAGGGGGTCGTCCTGGTTCTTGGTGAAGGCCAGCTGTCCGGTGTAGGGATCCAGCTTGGTCTCCAGCAGCCGGTGGATGGTCACCGCGTCCGCCCCGCAGGTCTCCCCCATGCGTTTGGCGGCCCGGCCCGTGGGGGCGGCCAGGGCCGTCTCCAGCCCCAGGGTGTCAAACAGGGCCAGCACCCCCCGCAGGGAGGTGGTCTTGCCCGTCCCCGGCCCTCCTGTCAGCAGCATCACCTGCCGGGAGGCCGCCAGCTCCACCGCCGTGCGCTGCTGCTGGGCGTAGGTGATCCCCTGCTCCCGCTGGATCTTGTCGATGAGCCTGCCCAGCCCCTTGGGGGGCGCAATCTCTGCGCCGCACATCTCGCCCAAGCGCATGGCCACGTAGCACTCCGCGGCGTACAGCCCCGCCGGGTAGCAGGCCGTCACCCCGGCGATGTCCTCCCGCACCACCTCGCCCCGCTCGATGAGGACGTCCAGCCCGGCGGCCAGGCAGTCCCCCTCCACCCCGATGAGGGCGGCGGTGGCGTTCAACAGCTTCTGCTCCGGCAAAAATACGTGGCCGTTGTCCGCGTTGTGATCCAGCTCAAAAATCAGGGCGGACTCCACCCGCTGGGGGTCGTCCCCCGCCACCCCCAGCTCGATGGCCAGGGCGTCCACCTGGGAGAAGGGGATCTCCAGCGCCCGGTCGGCCAGCAGGTAGGGGTTGTCCCGCACCACGTCCACCGCGTAGTCCCCGAACCGCTGGTACAGCGGCATGGCGGCGGACAGGGGCAGCCTGTGCTCCGACAGGAACTGGGCCAGCCGGCGCATCCCCATCTTCTGCCGGAAGTCCTCCCCGATGGCCCGGGCCCGCTTGGGGGACACCCCCCGGATCTCACACAGGCGATCCGGGTCGTTCTCGATGATCTCCAGCGTCTCCTCCCCGAAGTGATCCACGATCTGCCGGGCCAGCCCCGCCCGGATCCCCTTCACCGCCCCGGAGGCCAGGTACTCGAACACCGCCTTCTCCCCCACCGGCATCCGGCGGCTCACCGTCTCCGCCTTGAACTGCTCCCCATAGCTGGGGTGGCGGCCCCAGGAGCCCTCCAGCTCCAGCACCTCGCCGGGGGCGGCCCCGGGCATACAGCCCACCGCCGTGATCTCGCCCTTGTCCCCGCTGTCCAGCTTCAGCACCGTATAGCCGTTCTCCTCGTTGCGGAACAGCACGGCGGTCACCGTGCCCTCCACCCGGTTGCGCCCTGTTTGCCCAGCCTCCGGCTCCATGGCGGCCCCCTCCAATCCAAACAAACGTTTTACTGATTATACCAGCATTTCCCGGCTCTTTCAACCCCCGGACACAGAAAAGGGCCGGATGAACCTTCATCCGGCCCCTTGTTATCCTCATTGCCTGTCCAGCCAACCCTGGAAGCGGTGCAGCATAGCGGCCACCTGAGCCCGGGTGGCGCTGTCCCCCGGCAGCAGCTTCCCGTCGCTGCCGTTGAGGATCTTCGTCCCCACCGCCCAGGACAGGGCGTCCTTCGCCCAGGAGGACACGCTCCCGGCGTCCGGGAAGGAGGACAGATCCCCCCGCTCCCAGGCGCTATAGCCCGTCTGCACCGCGTATTTGTAGAGCATCACGGCGATCTGCTCCCGGGTGACCTTCCCCTTGGGGTTGAAGCGTCCGCCGCCCACGCCCTCCACAATCTTCCTCTGGGCGCACCAGGCGGTTCCGGGGGCGTACCACTCCCCCGCCGGCACGTCGGTGAACACCTGAGATCCGCTCACAGAGGGCTCCCCCGCCAGCCGGTGGAGCACCGTGGTCATCATCCCCCGCTCCATGGTGCCGCCGGGGCTGAAGCGTCCATTGCCCACCCCTTGGAACAGGCCGTTGTTCACCACGAAGCGCACATCCTCATAGTACCATTCGTTCAGGGCCACGTCGGTGAAGGGCAGGGGAACCTGCCCCGTGCCCATCCGCCAGCGGCCCTCCGTCAGCCACCCGGCGGACTGGGAGGCCACCACCACTTCCGTCTCCTCCGCCGCCAGGCAGCGGTGCCCGGCAGTCAGGGCCGCGCCGGGGGCCAGCTCCACCCCGGCGGTGGCGTCCACCAGCACGCCGGAGGTCACATATCCGCTCCCTGCCGTCCAGATCAGCCCGGATCCGGCGGACAGGCGCACGGCGGCGCCATACTGCCCCGTTCCGGCCTGAAAGCCGCTGGACGTCGTCCAGCCGTCCGACGGGGCGGAGCCCTGCCCCGCCTTGTCCACGGCGTCATTATAGATGGACTGGGTGTCCTGGGTGACCCACTGGGTGATGGAGGCCCTCAAATCGGTCAGCCAGGTTCCGGTTAAGTAGCTCAGCGAGATGAGCGGATCCACCCCGCTCCCCGCCCAGCCCACAGTGGCGCAGCCCAGCAGCAGACCCAGAGCCAGCAGCGCCGCCAGCAGCTTTTGTTTCATATGGTCTCCTCAGATATCATATAGCTCAGCGTCAGCAGGCTGTCGGCAAAGTGGACATTTTCCACCCGCACGCCGGCCAGCTCCCCCTCGGGCAGCTCCACATTGGTGAAGTTCCAGATCCCGGCCACGCCGCAGGCCGCCAGACGCCGGGCGGACTCCGCCGCAGCGGCGGCAGGCACCGTCAGCACCCCCACGCTGGCCGGACTGTCCCGCAGGAACTCCTCCAGGGTGTCCATGTGGCAGATGGGCACGCCATTTACACGGGTGCCCACCAGCCCGGGATTCACATCAAAGGCCGCCACCAGGCGGAAGCCATTGGCGGCAAAGGGAAAGTTTTCAATCAGGGCGCGGCCCAGATTGCCCGCCCCCAGTACCGCGATGGTGTGGGCCCGGTTCATCCCTAAGATCTCCGCCACCTCGCTTCGCAGCCGCTCCACATTGTAGCCATAGCCCTGCTGCCCAAAGCCGCCGAAGCAGGACAGATCCTGCCGGATCTGAGAGGCGGTGAGCCCCATGGACTTGGCCAGAGCGCTGGAGGAGATCCGCACTGTTCCCGCCCGGTACAGGTCGTCCAGATGCCGGTAATACCGCGGCAACCGCCGGATGACAGCGGAAGAAATCTTTTCTTTTCTCATGGTCAGCTCACGCCCTTGGAGGTCCGTCTCCTCTGGTCTGCGGCCCCCTTGGGGCTTGCGTCGGATCGGGCCGAGAATACTTACTTAGGCCATTTTACACGACTTCGCCACACTTGTCAATTTATTTCCCCGATAATTTATAATTTCCGACAAATTTCCTGCATCCGCCCCTTTCTGGACATTTCCTCCATTTCATGATAGCATAGGGGCGGTTCAACACAAGGGGCAGTCCCCCGCGGCAGCTTCTGCGGGAGCGATCGGCCAAGTGGGGACAGCCTGTTTTGGCAGAACGAATCTGAAGAACAAGCGATTGCTCCGGAAGGGAGGCTGAACTGTGCACGAATCCAGTCAGCGGAGGGGCGCCGGGATACGCAGTCATCGCCACCTCTTTTGGTGCGGTTCTGATGGCACTGGCGGGGGCGGCTATGTGGCTGGCCTGTCCGTTGGTATTCCGGATGCTCACCCCTTCGGGGGAGGTGTGGGCGCTGGCGGCGCAGGTGCTGCGGATCGAGCTGTTGGCCGAGCCCTTGTTTGCCGTATCCATTGTGGCGTCCGGGGCCTTGCGGGGTGCGGAGGATACCCTGGTGCCCAGCATCCTCAACCTGTTGAGCATCTGGGTGGTTCGGATCGGGCTGTCCCTGCTGCTGGTGGGGCGGCTGGGACTTCACGGAGAAAAAGGCGCCGCTTTGTGGAAAAGAAAAGCTGCCATACCCGTATTCGTAATTTTGAACGCCATGGACGCAGCGCACGCACCCCCTCACGCCGCTGCGGCTGAAAGAAAAATCGGGAAGCCCTGAACAGCAGGCCCCCCGATCTATCGTTGCTTCCCCAAAAGGAACCGGAGCTCCGGGCACAGCCCGGAACCCCGCCCGCCCGCAGGGCGGCCCCCCACCGCGAGCCCAGCCCAGCGGGTCGCGGTGGGAAGAGAAGAAATACCCTGCATAGCGCAGTTTTCGGCGAAGCCGGAAACGGAGCGGTGCAGGGTATTTCTGAGCTGGCGCGGAAGGAGGGATTTGAACCCTCGCACGGTTTTACCCGCCTACTCCCTTAGCAGGGGAGCCCCTTCGACCTCTTGGGTACTTCCGCGTGTCGAAAACATCAAACATGATGAAATTGTAATCTGGCGGAGAGAGTGGGATTCGAACCCACGGCCCTTGCGGGTCACCGGTTTTCAAGACCGGCTCCTTAAACCACTCGGACATCTCTCCCTATCGGAAAACCGTCCAAACGCAAGTAGTATCATAGCATATCCCCGTCTGTTTGTCAACGGTCAAATTCCCCCGGGTTTTGCCCCCGGCTCCCGGGCGCCCGCCGCTCCTTTTTAATCTTTTCCACAAAACGTTTTGAAAAGAGCGCCTTCTTCCGTAACCGTGCCCCCTCCTTTTCGTATATACTAATGGAACCCACCTCACAGAGCTTTGGAGGTACGCCCATGGACGAGCGCGCGCTGGTCAAAAAACTGAACAGGGGCAGCAGAAGCGCCCTGGACACGGCGGTGAAGCGGTTCACCCCCCTACGTCAGCGCGGTTATCCTCCGGGCTCTGGCGGGCCGCGCCTGCCAGGAGGACGTGGAGGAGCTGTGCGCCGACGTGTTCGTGGCCCTGTGGGCCAACGCCCCGGGGCTGGATCCGGAGCAGGGCCTGCGCCCCTGGCTGGCGGCGGTGGCCCGGAACAAGGCCACCGACTGGCTCCGCCGATCCCGCCCCACCGCCCCCATCCCGGACAACGCCCCGGATCCCGCCCCCGGCCCGGAGGAGCTGGCCCAGCGCCGGGAACAGTCCGCCCGCCTCTGGGCAGCGGTGGACGGCCTGGGTGAGCCCGATCGCACCCTGTTCCTGCGCTACTACTACGAGGGCGACAAGCTGAAAACCATCGCAGCGGAGCTGGGCCTGAGCCAGACCGCCGCCAAGCAGCGGCTGTTCCGGGGCCGAAAGGCCCTGAAGGCCGCCCTTCAGGAAGGAGTGGAAACACCGTGAAAACCCGTCTGCAATCCCTGTGGGACGAGGTCTCGCCGGAGGGCGGGCCCTGCCCCCAGCCCGACCGGAAGGCCGTCCGCCGCCGGGTGGACGCCGCCCTGGATCAAAAGGCCCGCACCCTCCACCCCTGGCGGGCGGTGCGGCTGGCGGCTGTCTGCGCCGCCGCCCTGCTCCTGCTCACCGGCACCGCTTTGGCTGCGGGAGTGCTTCTGCCGGAGCACAACGTCCTGCGGGCGTTTTTCAACCGGGGGGAGAACGCCCCCGGCTCGGAGGGCCTGGTCAATCCCCAGCCCGTCTCGGTGAGCGACGACAACTATACCCTCACCGTCACCACCTCCATAGCCGACGGGAGCTCCGTCTATCTCACAGTGCTCATCCAGGGCAAGACTCCCCAGGCTGCGGCCCAGCTCAGCGACGAGGCGTTCCCGCCGGACGACGGCCCCATCCCCCTGACGGTGGAGATGCTTCAGCCCTCCGGTGCCGCCATCTCAAGCGGCGCCAGGTACGAGTATGGGGCCTATGACGCCGCCAGCCGCACCCGCCAGATGAACGTGGTGGCCACGGTCAAGGAGGGCGCCGCCGACCGCGTCTGCGTCCGCCTCAACCTCATGGAGGAGGAACTGGAGTTGACCCTCCCGGTGGAGCCTATCCACACCGTCACCCTGGAGATCAACGCGGAGGGCCAGTCCGCCGCCTGGCCGGGCAGCGGCGCCGGCGGGCCGGTGACGGTGGAGCAGATCAAGCTGTCCCCCCTGTCCTACCAGGTCAGCTACACCTCGGAGGAGCATGAGCGCTATCCTATGGTATTCTTCCTCTGGAAGGAC
This sequence comes from bacterium, assembly GCA_004560375.1. Taxonomy (GTDB): domain Bacteria; phylum Bacillota; class Clostridia; order Oscillospirales; family Oscillospiraceae; genus Enterenecus. The sequence continues at coordinate 45,998 of SFVC01000005.1, read as the reverse complement.
GGCGGCGTCACCACCCTGCGCCAGATGGCGGGTGTGGAGGGCCCCGGCAGCGGAACCAGCTTCAACGGCGGCCCCTATACGCTGACCTTCACCCACAATTTCCGCTCCGTCCAGGATCTCTCCCAGATGGAGGCGGTAGTGTTCGGCGGTCTGGCCTACCCCCTGGACGGCGGCGCGCCTTACCCGGTGGACGTGGACGCCCTCCCTCAGCATGAGTTAGCGCCCTGATCCCCTGCCCTGCTGTACAAAACCGGCAAAGGCCGCGGCCCCTTTGGGGCCGCGGCCTTTTCACTTCTTCCGGGCGGACGTCCGCTTCTTCTTGCTCTTCCGGCCGCCGAACACCCCGGCCACCGCCCCGCCGAGCAGGCACCCGGCCAGCTCCACCAGCGCCTGGGGCCCGAGCTGAAAGCCCTCCCCCATCAGCAGGCTCACCGCCAGAATGAGCAGGTAGCACACCGCCCCCACCGCCAGCCCGGCCAGCAGCCGCCGGGAGTTCCACCGGGAGCAGGCCAGCAGCCCGCCGATGAGGCAGCCCAGCACGCAGGCCGCCGCCGTCACCTGGGCCGCCGCGTCCTCCTTCAGGATCCCGTTGGACACCGCCACCGCCCCCAGCAGGAGCACCATCAGCTCCACCCCCAGGGCCAGCAGGCCGCCCAGCGCCACCGCCGTCACCATCTGGGCGGCGTTGACCCCCTGGGCCTCCCCCTTCCGCATACAAAAGCACCCCTTTCCTATGGTGATATACCATATGCGAAAGGGGTGCTTGTCATGCCGGTCACTTGTCCTCTTTTTTGTCCTTCTTCTCCGCCTTTTCCACCACGGGCTCCTCGGTGCTCTGGGTGCCCTTGCTGGAGATGGCCCACTTGGTGAACTCCACCCGAACCCGATCCGCGCCGGTCTCCAGCACCACGGTCTTGTCCTTCACCGCGCACACGGTGCCCACAATCCCGCCGATGGTGGTGATCTCGTCCCCCACCTTCAGGCTGCTTCGCATCTCCTCGGCGGCCTTTTTCTTCTTGTTCTCCGGGCGGATGAGCAGGAAGTACATGACGCCGATCATCACCGCGATCATCAGGAGCGAGGGAAGCATCCCCCCAAGGCCGCCGGCGGCGGTTGCTGCAATTCTAAGCATACGATTTCCTCCTATGTCAAAATACGGGCCGTTCTGCCGGCCCTTCTGTCTCACGGCATTAGAGTTATTATACCGGAATGAACTGGTAAAGACAAGCCTTTTTTCAAAAATATATTCGCCCCCGGCTTTCCCGGCTCGGGCCTCTATTTTTCTTTTGTAAAATCCTGCGGTTTCCTTGCTTTTTTCCCTGCAATCTGCTACACTGAAAAATGATTTGCCACTCTTTCAAAGAAAGGTACTTACCGTATGATTACAATACAGAATACCCCCGTCCGCTGGCAGGACGGTCGCTTTGCCCCCGCCGGCAACCCCCGGGGCGGAGAGGGCACCATAGCCCGCTCCATCCTCATGGCCCACAACACCTCCGACGAGCCGGGCCGTCTGGCCCTCCGGTTCGACGCCATGGCCTCCCACGACATCACCTATGTGGGCATCATCCAGACCGCCCGGGCCTCCGGTATGAGGTCGTTCCCCCTGCCCTACGTGCTTACCAACTGCCATAACTCCCTGTGCGCGGTGGGCGGCACCATCAACGAGGACGACCACGTCTTTGGCCTGTCCGCCGCCAAGAAGTACGGTGGCGAGTTCGTCCCAGCCCACCAGGCCGTCATCCACTCCTATATGCGGGAGCGGTACGCCGCCCCAGGCAAAATGATCCTGGGCTCCGACTCCCACACCCGCTATGGCTCCTACGGCTGCATGGGCATCGGCGAGGGGGGCCCGGAACTGGCCCGGCAACTTCTGTCCAAAACCTATGACATCGCCTGGCCCAAAATCATCGCCGTCTACCTCACCGGAACCCCCCGGCCGGGGGTGGGGCCCCACGACGTGGCCCTGGCCCTGGTGGGGGCCACCTTCAAGGACGGCACGGTGAAAAATGCCGTGCTGGAATTCTTTGGCCCCGGCGTGGCCGGCCTCTCCATGGACTACCGCTCCGGCATCGACGTGATGACCACCGAAACCACCTGCCTGTCCTCCGTCTGGCAGACGGACGAGCAGACCAAAACCGCCCTGGCCCTGCTGGGCCGGGTGGACGGCTACCGGGAACTGGCCCCGGCGGAAGGCGCCTGTTACGACGGCCTCGTCACCGTGGAGCTGGACAAGGTGGAGCCCATGATCGCCCTGCCCTTCCACCCCTCCAACGCCTACCCCATTCGGGAATTCAAGGCCAATCTGTCCGATCTGCTCCACCAGGTGGATAAGGACGCCGCGGAGCAGCTGGGCGTAAAAAGCGTCCCCTCCCTGCTTCGCAAGGCCATCGGCGGCAAGTTCCGGGTGGATCAAGGGGTCATCGCCGGCTGCTCCGGCGGCACCTTCCAGAACCTGAAGCGGGCCGCCGAGATCCTGAAGGACTGCTCCACCGGCCACGACGCCTTCTGGCTGTCCTGCTACCCCGGCTCCATGCCCATCAATCTGGAGCTCACCCGGAACGGCTCCATCGCCCAGCTGATGGAGGCGGGGGCCTCCATCCGCTCCTGTTTCTGCGGCCCCTGCTTCGGCGCCGGGGACGTGCCCTCCAACGGGGCCTTCTCCATCCGGCACAACACCCGGAACTTCCCCAACCGGGAGGGCTCCAAGCCCGGAAACGGCCAGATCTCCTACGTGGCTCTGATGGACGCCCGCTCCATCGCCGCCACCGCCCGGATGGGCGGCATTCTCACCGGTGCGGATGAGCTGCCCGACGTGCCTGCCGACCGGCCTGACGAGCACTGGGTCTACGACGACCACCCCTATCAGGCCCGGGTCTACTTCGGCGTAGGCCACCCCCAGCCCGAGGAGGATCTGGTGTTCGGCCCCAACATCGCCGACTGGCCGGAGCAGATCCCCCTGCCGGAGAACCTGCTGCTGACGGTGTGTTCCGCCATCTACGACCCGGTGACCACCACCGACGAGCTCATCCCCTCCGGGGAGACCTCCTCCTACCGCTCCAACCCCCTGCTGCTGTCCGAGTTTGCCCTGTCCCGGAAGGATCCCCAGTACGTGCCCCGGGCCAAAGCCGTCCAGGTGGCGGAGCGCCTGCGCCGCACCGACCCCACCGCCCCCGGCGTAAAGAGGGCCCTGGGGCACTTCGACCCCGTCCGTACCGGCCTGGGCTCCCTGATCATGGCCCTGAAGCCAGGGGACGGCTCCGCCCGGGAGCAGGCCGCCTCCTGCCAGCGGGTCTTAGGCGGCTGCGCCAACATCGCCGAGGAGTACGCCACCAAGCGGTACCGCTCCAACGTGGTAAACTGGGGGATGCTACCCTTTGTGGCGGCGGATCTGAAACAGCTGGATCTCCAGCCCGGGGATCAGGTGTACCTCCCGGGCATCCGCGCCCTGCTGGAGGGGGACGGCGAAACCATCACCGCCGCGGTTCTTCGCAGCGGGCGGGAAACCCCCGTCACCCTGTCCCTGCCCGGCCTCACCCGGGAGGAGCGGGACATCATTCTGGCGGGCTGCCTCATCAACTACTACGCGGACTAAAAAGCGCCCCTCCGGATGAACCGGAGGGGCGCTTTTGTTCTGTCTTACCGCATCCGCAGCAGCCGCTCGATGTGCTTATACAGCAGGAAGGTGATGATGGAATCCACCACGCCCTTGAGCAGGTTGAAGGGCGCCACGGCAAACAGCACCAGGGTGTTCACGCTGGTGATGGCCGGGTTTATCTTCGTGCCCATGCCGATGATCACGTCCAGCGGCGTATCGTACAGCACGGAAAAAGCGGGGATCAGGTAGACCGCGTTGAACAGGCTGCCCACCACCGTGATGCACGCGGTGCCCACGGCCATGCCGATGACGGCGCCCTTCTTGGTCTTGTTGGCGAAGTACACCACCGAGGCGGGCAGGATCAGGGCGCAGCCCACCACAAAGTTGGCCAGATCGCCCACAAAGGCGGTGGAGGTGCCCTTCAGGAACAGCTTGAGCACCACCTTCAAAAACTCGCACACCACCCCGGCCACCGGGCCCATGGAGAAGGAGCAGATGAGCACCGGGATCTCGCTGAAATCGATCTCATAAAAGGCCGGGGCAAAGGGCAGGGGGAACTCCAGATACATCAGCACGGCGGCGATGGCGGCAAAGATGCCCACATAGGCCACCCGGCGGGCCGGGGACTGCTTCTCCGGCTTGAGCCACAGCTTCTCCAGCAGCAGGGCCGCCGCAAAGATGCCCGCGAACACCAGCAGGCACATCAGCAGGAACATCACGTTCTCCTGCACCGCCGCCCACAGCTTTGACAGATTTTCCAACATAACAAAAACCTCCTGAAATAGTCTGAAACGCCTGAAAAGACTGTCTTCCAGGCGCAACACTACCTCAAGAGGGGCCGCGCGTCTTCTTCCATCCGGACTGTAACCGTTGGTTCCGGAGTTTCACCGAATCCACCGCTTTCGCGGGTTGCGGACTGTACCGCCAGTGGGGATTTTCACCCCGCCCTGAAGACACTCATTCACTTGTTCCGTGCCTTATTATAGGCCCAACCGACAAAAAATGCAAGCCCCTTTTTTGTCGCCTTCTGTCGAAATTTTTAAAACTAATGTTCTATTTTTCCCTTGACGGCTCCCCGCCAATATTATACAATTGTACTAATCAGAGGAAGGGGGGGGTCCCGTGGCCATAGAATCCGGCCGCACCTGCTGTTTTACGGGCCACCGCCCGGACAAGCTGCCCTGGGGGGATGACGAGACCGACCCCCGCTGCGCCGCCCTGAAGGACGGACTGCGCCGGGAGATCCGGGCGCTGTATTGCCGGGGCTATCGGCATTTCATCTCCGGCATGGCCATGGGCTGCGACCTCTACTTTGCCGAGGCCACCCTGGAGTTGCGGGACAGCCTCCCCGGCCTCACGGTGGAAGGGGCGGTGCCCTGCCCCACCCAGGCGGACCGCTGGCCGGAGGAGCAGCGCCGCCGCTGGCGGGAGCTGCTGGATCGCTGCGACCTGGAGACGGTAGTGCAGCAGCACTATGACCGCTACTGTATGCACCGCCGGGATCGGTATCTGGTGGATCGGGCGGCGGCGGTGCTGGCGGTATTTGACGGCACGCCGGGAGGCACCCAGTATACCTTGAACTATGCCATGGACAAGGGACTGGACATCCTCCTGCTGGATCCCCTCCGCCCGGAGGCTGACGCCGTGAGGCTGACGCTGTAAAACTTCCGCCCATAAACCAGGCCCCCCGGCGAAAGCCGGGGGGCCGCTCTCTTTCTTGGGGAATCGGGTGTAGTTGGGGCTTCTATTTATTGGGGATTGAGGGTGTAGTTGGGCGCTTCCTTTGTGATATAGATGTCGTGGGGGTGGGACTCCTTCAGGCCGGCGGCGGTGATCCGGGTGAACTGCGCCCTGGAGCGCAGCTCGTCGATGGTGGCGCAGCCGCAGTAGCCCATGCCCGCCCGCAGGCCGCCCATCATCTGATAGATGGTGTCGGCCACCGGGCCCTTGTAGGGCACCCGGCCCTCCACGCCCTCGGGCACCAGCTTCTTGTTGTGCTGCTGGAAGTACCGATCCTTGGAGCCTTGGGACATGGCCCCCAGGGAACCCATGCCCCGGTAGACCTTGAACTGGCGGCCCTGGTACACCTCGGTGTCCCCGGGGGACTCCTCGCAGCCCGCCAGCAGGGAACCCAGCATCACCACGTTGCCGCCGGCGGCGATGGCCTTGGCGATGTCGCCGGAGTACTTGATGCCGCCGTCGGCGATGATGGGCACATCGTACTCCGCCGCCACCTGGGCCGCGTCAAACACGGCGGTGACCTGGGGCACGCCGATGCCCGCCACCACCCGGGTGGTGCAGATGGATCCGGGGCCGATGCCGATCTTCACGCAGTCCGCCCCCGCCTCGATGAGGGCCCGGGTACCCTCCGCCGTGGCCACGTTGCCCGCCACCAGCTGCACGTCAGGGTACAGGGACTTGATCCGCATGACGCACTCCAGGATGTTCCGGGAGTGGCCGTGGGCGGAGTCCAGGCACAAAACGTCCGCCCCTGCCTCCACCAGCGCCGCCACCCGGTCCAGCACGTCGGCGGTGACGCCGATGGCCGCCGCCACCAGCAGCCGGCCCTTCTCGTCCCGGGCGGAGTTGGGGTACACCTGGGCCTTCTCAATGTCCTTGATGGTGATCAGGCCCTTCAGGTGGAACTGGTCGTCCACGATGGGCAGTTTCTCGATCTTGTGCTGGCGGAGGATCTCCCGGGCCTGATCCAGGGTGGTGCCCTCCGGGGCGGTGACCAGGTGATCCCGGGTCATCACGTTGTCGATGAGCTGGTTCATGTCCGTCTCGAACTTCATGTCCCGGTTGGTGATGATGCCGATGAGCTTGCCCCCGTCGCAGATGGGCACGCCGGAGATGCGGAACTTGGCCATCAGCTCGTCCGCCTCGGCCAGGGTGTGGCCCGGGCCCAGCCAATAGGGGTTGGTGATGACGCCGTTCTCGCTGCGCTTCACGATGTCCACCTGCTCGGCCTGGGCCCCGATGGACATATTCTTATGGATCACGCCGATGCCGCCCTCCCGGGCCAGGGCGATGGCCATGCGGGACTCGGTGACCGTGTCCATGGCCGCGCTCATCACCGGGATATTCAGGGTGACCTTGCGGGTCAGCCGGGTGTGCAGATCCACGTCCGCCGGGAGCACGTTGCTCTCCGCGGGGATCAGCAGCACATCGTCGAAGGTGAGGCCGGTTTTGACAAACTTTTCATTCCAGGCGAATTGGGCCATAGTCCACTCCTCCAATTTCATAATGTTTGGATTTTAACTATTGTACGCTTTGCCTGTCCTCCTGTCAAGGACAACCAACTACAACGTCATTTTTCGGCACTTTCGCCCATGAGAACTGCCGGACAAGCTCTTGCGCTGTGACTTTTTCCGGCCTGTCCAGCAGTCCCGCGTAGCAGGCCAACAGCCCGGTGAGCTCCTGGGGCGTGTACCGCGCCCGGAGGGCGCCCATGTCCAGATCCCGATCCCGCTTGGCCAGCCGCCGCCCGTCGGGTGAGAGCAGCAGGGGCGTGTGGAAGAACCTGGGCGGCTCATAGCCCAGCACCCGATGGAGCCAGGCCTGCCGGGGGGCGGAGCACAGCAGATCCCGCCCCCGCACCACGTGGTTCACCCCCATCAGCCCGTCGTCCACCACCACCGCCAGCTGATAGGCGAACACCCCGTCGGAGCGCCGGACGATAAAGTCCCCGCAGTCCCGGGCCAGGTTTTCGGTGTACGTGCCGCAGTTGCCGTCCTCCACGGTGACGGACAGATCGGGGCACCGCACCCGCCACGCCGGACGGCGGCCCTGCCGCTCCAGCGCGGCCCGCTCCTCCTGCGTCAGGTGGAAGCACTTCCCGGAGTACACCACCGCCCCATCCTCCCGGTGGGGGGCGGAGGCCGCCATCCGCTCCGTCCGGGAGCAGTAACAGGGGTAGAGCAGCCCCTGCTCCCCCAGCGCCCGGAACGCCTCCTCGTAGCAGGCCGTGCGGCAGCTCTGCATATAGTCCGGCTCCAGGCCGCCCTCGTCCCAGTCCAGCCCCAGCCACCGCAGATCCTCCATGAGCTGGGCGGCAAGCTCATGGCTTGTCCGCTGTCGGTCCAGATCCTCAATCCGCAGCACCAGCTCTCCCCCGCCGCTGCGCGCGTCCAGCCAGGCCAGCAGCGCCGCCAGCAGGTTGCCCAGGTGCATCCGCCCGCTGGGGGTGGGGGCAAACCGTCCCCGCACACCCATGCGCCCTCCCCCCTTTCCTCTGATGCTCACAACCCCCTCCCAGGCCCAGGCCCGGGAGGGGGTGCTGCTCATTTCTTATTAAAGATCCGGAAGATATCGTCGAAGGGATCCGCCTCCGGGGGCTCCGCCGCCGCGCTGGACAGGGGCTTGGGAGGCATGACGGCCCCCACCCCGGCGGGCACGCAGTCGGGCTTGTCCTCCTTGGCGGGCTCGGGCTGGGACGCCGCAGGCTTAGCCTCCTCCTTGGCCTCCTCCAGGCCGGGCACCGGGTTGTCCACCTCGCCGAAACCGGTGGCAATGACGGTGACCCGCAGCTCGTCCTCCAGGGAGTCGTCGAAGGCGGTGCCCATCATGAACAAAGCGTCGGGGTCGGCCACCTGCTTGACCATCTCGGCGGCCAGCTCCACCTCCTCCAGTCCCATATCCATGGGCCCGGTGATGTTGACAATGATGCCCTTGGCCCCCTGAATGGAGGTCTCCAGCAGGGGGCTGTTGATGGCGATGCGGGTGGCGTCCTCCGCCTTGTTCTTGCCGGAGCCCCGGCCCACGCCCATGTGGGCCAGCCCCGCGTCCTTCATGACGGCGGTAACGTCGGCGAAGTCCAGGTTGATGAGGCCGGTGGTTTTGATGAGGTCGGAGATGGACTGCACCGCCTGGCGCAGCACATCGTCGGCGATGGCGAAGGCGTTGGCAAAGGTGATCTTCTCGTCGGTGGCGTACTGGAGCCTGTCGTTGGGGATGATCACCAGGGAGTCCACCTTCTGGCGCAGCTCCTCAATGCCCTTGGCAGCCTGCTCCATGCGGCGGCGGCCCTCAAAGTTGAAGGGCTTGGTGACCACGCCCACCGTGAGGATGCCCTTCTCCTTTGCGATCTCTGCCACCACCGGGGCCGCGCCGGTGCCGGTGCCGCCCCCCATGCCGGCGGTGACGAATACCATGTCCGCCCCCTCCAGCAGGGCGGTGATCTGTTCTTTGCTCTCCCGGGCGGACTCCCGGCCCACCTCGGGGTTGGCCCCGGCCCCCTTGCCGCCGGTGAGCTTCTCCCCGATGGCCAGCTTCTGGGTGGCCTCGGACGCGTTGAGGCACTGGCGGTCGGTGTTCACCGCGATAAACTCCACGCCCTGCATCCCGGCCCGCACCATACGGTTTACCACATTATTGCCGCCGCCGCCAACCCCGATGACCTTCAAAACATCATCGTTCTTCGCGGCGGAATCCATTACAAACGCCATAGCCAAGTCCTCCTATGTAAAACTGATAAAATGTGTCTCATTCAGATCAAGTGTCTATATCTTGTTTATTGTACCCTTTTTTTCCGGATCGGTCAATAGAAAATTTGGGTACGGGGAAATTTTTCCTGCTTCCCTGTTACGTTCCCGGCTTAAAATTGACCTTTCCCTCGGTAATGGTCAGATCCAGCGTCCCGGCCACCCCTTCGGGCAGCTTCCCGCTGTCCAGCGCCGCCTGGGTCAGGGTCAGGTAATAGCCATAGTCCCCGCCCCGGGGCAGCTTCACCCGGTAGATCCCCCAATCCAGGGTCATGGAGGTGGCGGCGGAGCAGTCCAGGGCGGCGCATTGGCTCAGAAGGCCTCGGCTCTCCAGCTCCGCCAGCAGATCCCCCACGTAGCGCAGGGTGGTCTCCTCCCCCTCCGCCGCCTGGATCATGCCTCCCGCATAGGGCCCCGCCGCCGTCAGGCCGGTGATCCGGATGGTGTCCACCCCGCCGTTGTCCTTTTCCAGCAGCTTGCCCTGGGCGGACACCAGCCAGCGGCCCTCGGCGGACTCCACCGACGCCGCCGCCACCCGCTCCGTCACCGACAGCACCACCCCGTCGGGCAGCGCCTTGCGGATGGACACGCTCTCCACATAGGGCAGCTGGGCGCAGATGGACGCCGACACCCGGCTCCGGGGCAGCGCAATGAGATTGTCCCCCATCTGAATTCCCGACGCCTTGATGACCTCCGCGGCGGTGTAGCGGGCGTTGCCCGTCACCTCCACGGAGTTCACCCGGAAAAATACCACGCAGGCCAGCACCACAGCCGCCGCCACCAGCAGGACGGACAGGAGCTTATAGAGTCCGCGGAAGCGGCCCCGGCGCCGCCTTCTCGGGGGGTGTCTGCGCTGTCGTGCCACGGGCATATCACCTCTGATCTTATGTATCTCTATTCTTCCCGGCGCTCCACCGATGCGCCCAGTGAGCGGAGCATCCCCTCCAGCCCCTCGTAGCCCCGGTCGATGTGGTGCAGGCCGGACAGCACGGTGGCGCCCTCCGCGCCCAGCGCCGCCACGGCCAGCGCTCCGCCGCCCCGCAGGTCGGCGGCCTCCACCCTGGCCCCCCGGAGCCGCTCCACCCCCCGCACCAGGGCCACCCGGCCCTCGGTGGTGATGTCCGCCCCCATGCGGATGAGCTCGGGCACGTGGCGGTAGCGGCTGTCGAACATGGTCTCCACAAAGAGGGTGCACCCCTGGGACGCCGCCAGCGCCGCCATGACGGGGGCCTGGGCGTCGGTGGGAAAGCCGGGATAGGGGGCGGTGCGGATGGTGGGCACCCCCTTCAGGGGGACGTCCCTGTCCCGGGCCAGCTCCACGTACTCCATCCGGCTCTCCACCCGGCACCCGGCCTGGTGGAACACGGACAGAACGGTGGCCAGATGCCGCCAGTCCACCCCCCTCAGCCGCACCCGCCCTCCGGCGGCGGCCGCGGCGGACAGCAGGGTGGCCGCCACAATCCGATCCCCCATGATCGTGTACTCTCCGCCGGACAGGGCGCGGCCCCCCTCCACCGTGACGGTGGAGCTGCCCGCCCCCCGGACGTTTGCCCCCAGCCGGTTGAGGAAGCTCTGGAGATCCCCGATCTCCGGCTCCCGGGCGGCGTTGGTGATGGTGGTGGGGCCGTCCGCCCCCACGGCGCACAGCATGGCGTTCTCCGTGGCCCCCACGCTGGGCAGGGCCAGCTGGATCTCACCCCCCCGGGGCCTCCCCTGGCAGTGGATGCCCCGATCCTCCGTCACCTCGCACCCCAGGGCGCGGATGGCGGACAGATGCAGGTCGATGGGCCGGGGGCCCAGCTCGCATCCCCCGGGGTAGGTCAGGTGGGCCTCCCCCGCCCGGGCCAGCAGCGGGCCCAGAAAGATGATGGACGAGCGCATGGCCCGCATCTGCTCCTCGGAGATGGAGCACCCGGCTGCCCCGGCGGGGTCTACGGTGATGGTGTGGCCCTCCTGCTCCACCCGGCAGCCCAGGCGGCGCAGGATAGACAGGGCGGCGTCCACGTCTGTGAGCCGGGGGCAGTTGTGGAGCGTCACCGGCCCCCGGGCCAGCAGGCAGGCCGCTAAAATGGGCAGCACGCTGTTCTTCGCCCCGTGGACGGCCAGCTCACCCTCCAGGGGACCGTCCCCCCGAATGTACATCACGCTCATGGCAAAGCCTCCCCATAGAAAGAGATTTCCCCCCATTCTATGCGGATGGCCCTTCCGCCGTTATTTTTGGATGAGTTCCATCAGATTTTCATAGATTTTCCCCGCCGCGTCCGGCGCCGCCAGCTCCTTCAGCGCCCGGCCCATGGCCGCCCGGCGGCTGCCGTCCGCCAGCAGCTCCAGCGCCCTGCGGTACAGCCCCTCGCCGGTGCAGTCCTTCTCCTCCACCAGCTCCACCCCGCCCCGGTCGTAGATCACCTTGGCGTTCTTATACTGATGGTTGGCCGCCACGAAGGGAGAGGGCACCAGGATGGCCGGCTTGCCCAGGGCGGTGAGCTCCCCAATGGTGGACGCGCCCGCCCGGCAGATCACCAGGTCGGCCGCCGCCATCACCACCGGCATATTGTCGATGTAGGGGCGGATCTCCTGGTCGGACACCTGGATCCCCCGCTTTTTCAACTCGCCGGGCATCTCGTCGTAGTCCCGCCCGGCGGCGTGGATGTAGTGGAACGGTCGGCCCTCCGCCGCCCAACGCTCCACGAAGTCCACCGTGCGGGCGCTCATGTGCCCCGCCCCCTGGGAGCCCCAGAAGGAGATCACCAGCGGCTGGCTGTCCGCCAGCCCCAGCTCCAGCCGGGCCCGCTCCCGATCCAGGGTGAAGAACTCCCCCCGCACCGGGGTGCCGGTGACCGCCACCCGCTTGGCCTCCTTATAATAGTCCGCCGCCTCAGGGAAGCCCACCATCACCAGATCCACCTTGTTGGCCAGCGCCCGGGTGGTCAGCCCCGGGTAGGCGTTGGACTCGTGGATGGCGCAGGGGATATGCCGCTTCGCCGCCTCGTGGACGGCGGGATAGGAGGCGTAGCCCCCGGTGCCCACCACCAGATCGGGCTTGAACTGCTTCACGATGGCCGCGGCCTCCCGCTGGCCCACGGGGAGTTTGAAGGCGCTCTTGACGTTATGCTTTACGTGCTTCCAGCTCCAGGTGCGCTCGAAGGTGGACACCTTCACCGTTTTGATGGGATAGCCCGCCTGGGACACCAGCCGCTGCTCCATCCCCTTCTCCGCCCCCACGAACAGGATCTGGCAGCCGGGGTGGTGCTGCTCAAACTGCTGGGCCACCGCCAGAGCCGGGTTCACGTGGCCCGCCGAGCCGCCGCAGGTAAAAATCACTTTCATATCGTCCTCACAGGCCCCTCTCCTATTCCGCTTTTGGGGCGGCGATCTGTCGGGATACGCTCAGCACCATCCCCATCTCCCCCAGGGTGATCATCAGCGCCGTGCCGCCGTAGCTGAAGAAGGGCAGGGAGATGCCCGTGGGGGGCAGGAAGCCGGTCACCACGCCGATGTTGAAAAACACCTGGAAGGCAAACAGGGACATGATGCCCACGATCAACAGGGTGCCGAACCGATCCCGGGCGTGGAGGGCCAGCCAGAACCCCCGGATGATCAGCAGGGCGAACAGGGCCATCAGCACCACCGCCCCCACCAGCCCCATCTCCTCGCACCAGATGGAGAAGATATAGTCGTTGTGCTCCTCCGGGAGGAACATATATTTCTGCCTGCTGTTGCCCAGCCCCACCCCCAGCAGCCCGCCGGAGCCGATGGCGATCCGGCCCTGCAAGGGCTGGTAGCCGTTCCCCAGGGGATCTACAGAGGGATCGTGCCAAATGTCGATCCGGGCCTTCATATAGTCCGTCTGGGTGATGATGAACCAGAGCGCCGCCCCTACCAGCGCCCCGCCGGCGGCAAACCAGCCCAGCCGGATGCCCGCCGCGAACAGCACAGAGCCCGCCGCCACCACCACCAGCACCATGGCCGACATATGCCCCTGCAGGGCGATAACCCCCAGCACCGCCACCAGGGCAATGCCGTAGGGGATCAGCTCCAGGAAGCCGATCCTGTCCAGCCGCTCGCAGGTACGTCCCAGCAGGGTGCGCCGATTCCATTTTTTCTCCAGAGGCGGGCCCAGCTGGCTGTTCCGCTTGGACAGCCCGGCGGCAAAGTACAGGATGATGCCCACCTTGGCAATCTCCGAGGGCTGGAAGCGGACGGGGCCCAGCTTGATCCACCGCGTCGCGCCGCCGCCTGTCTTGCCGATGCCGGGGACGAACACCAGCAGCATCAGCACAATGGATCCGATCAGCACAAAGACGGACATCCAGCGGAACTGCTGGTAGTCGATTTTGGAGATGATGAACATGGCCACCACGCCCACCGCCGCGAACCTGGCCTGCCGTATGAAATAGTACAGCGGGTCGCCCCCGGTGTCGGTGACGTTGGGGGACAGGTTATACATGGCGGAGGGGAAGGAGGCGGACAGCAGCGTGATCAGCCCGATGCCCGTCAGCAGCATCACCAGCGCCAGGAAGGGCAGATCGATGGGCCCCCGGGCCAGCTTCTGCTCGATGGTCAGATCCCGCTTCGCTTTTCTGGCCATGGGACTCACCCCCCCTTTTTCATAAAATGAAGCTCAGATGGCGTACCGGTACATCACGCCCACAAAGGCCAGCAGGCAGAACGCGATGGTAATACCCGTGAAGGTGAGCACAATCCGCACCTCGCTCCAGCCCCCCAGCTCCAGATGGTGGTGGAGGGGTGCCATGCGGAAGATCCGCTTGCCGTGGGTGAGCTTGAAGTAGCCCACCTGGAGGATGTCGCTCATGGTCTCCGCGATGTAGACGATCCCCACCAGCACCAGCACCAGCGGCACGTCCAGGGCAAAGGCCATGGCGCACACCGCGCCGCCTAAAAACAGGGAGCCCGTGTCCCCCATGAACACCTTGGCGGGGTGGAAGTTATACAGCAGGAAGCCCAGCAGCCCCCCGCCCAGCGCCCCGGCGAACACGCCTACCGCGCCCATCTCCCACCACTTGGACAGGACGGCGAAGAACACGCACACCGCCAGCGTCACCGAGCCCGCCAGCCCGTCCAGCCCGTCGGTGAGGTTGACGGCGTTGACGCAGCCCACCATGACGAAGGCGGCGAACACCAGGTACACCCCCCAGGTCAGGGTCAGCTCCACGTTGAAGAAGGGCACGTACAGGGTGGGGGACAGGATCCCCTGCCACCGCAGCAGGGCCAGGAAGGCGATGGCTGCCGCCAGCTGGAGCAGGAACTTCCAGCCGGCGGTGAGGCCGGTGTTCTCGTGCTTGCGGATCTTGGCGTAGTCGTCCACAAAGCCGATGGCCCCGCACACCAGGGCGAAGGCCAGCACAAACAGCGCCTGCCAGTTCCCCGCTGCCATGTCCCGCCAGCCGAAGGCCGCCACGGCGACGATCGCCGCCACGATGAACATGATCCCCCCCATGGTGGGGGTGCCCTCCTTATTCTTGTGCCAGTTGGGGCCGATCTCCTTGATGGACTGGCCCGCGTGCAGGGCCCGCAGGGCGGGTATGAGCATCCATCCCACCGCCGCCGAGATCGCGAACGCGGCCAGCGCCGCCAACAGTATCCGCATGGTTTTCCCTCCAACTCTCTTTTCCTTTGTGTCTCACTGTTCCAGCCGGGCCGCCGCCTCCTTCAGCGGCACCCCCAGGGCCAGCGCCCCCGCCAGGGCCGCCAGGTGGTCGTACAGCCGGGGCTCCTCCCCCGCGCTCACCCGCACCCGCAGCAGCTCCGTGCCCACCAGGGCCTCGAACTCCAGCCGATCCCCCCGCAGGCGGACGTTCTTCGCCGTCAGATCCGCCTGGGGCCTGCCGTCGGAGTAAGCATACACCTCGCCGCCTCCCGCGGCGGCGAACCGTCTTCCCTCCGGGTCGTCCAGGCCCACCACCGTCACCCCTGCCCGGCGGGACAGCTCCCACCGGGCGGCGGCGCAGCCGCTCAGCCCCCCGGGGGACGGGGGCAGGTCATAGTTTTCCACCACCACCGCCCGGCAGCGCCCCTCATAGAACGCCGCCTGACAGGGGGTGAGCTCCACCACCGGGTTGGGCAGCAGGCGGCGCAGGAGCTGGGCCGTCATCGTCCCGCCCCGGCCTATCACCGCCACAGGGGTTTTTTCCAAGCCTTGATCCGTTTTCATATCCGATGTCCTTTAGTCGCCAATTCTGCCCTGGTCGCCATATTCCACACTGCTCACGAACCGCACCTCCACCACGGTGCCAGGGGTCACCATGGTGCCCTCGTCAATGGATTGGCTGGCTCCCTCAACGCTGGGATCGTTAAAGTCCACCACGCCGCTGGCCCGCATGAACAGGCCCAGCTCCTCTAGCTT
Organism: bacterium; assembly: GCA_004560375.1. Taxonomy (GTDB): domain Bacteria; phylum Bacillota; class Clostridia; order Oscillospirales; family Oscillospiraceae; genus Enterenecus. Next base: position 30,553 of record SFVC01000005.1, on the reverse strand, counting down.
GTTCTTGGTCTGGGTGGGGGTCAGCCCCGCCAGGCTGGGCACCGCCACCTGCTCCGTGGGCGCGTCCTCCCCCAGATAGAGCACCACCGTGGAGCCGCCGGGGATGGACACGCCCGCCGCCGGCACCTGACCCTGGACGATGCTGCCCGTACCCACCGTGCGGCACTCAAAGCCCGCATTTTGCAGCGTGCCCTTGGCCACCGTCAGCTCGCTGCCCGTCACCTTGGGCATGGGGGTGTCCGGCCCGGACAGCTCATCCTCAGAATAGACCCGCTCGATGCCAATGTAGTCCAGAATGCTGGCGATGAGCTGGCCCGCCATGGGGGCGGCGATATTGCCGCCGCTGATATAAGTGCCCGACGCCGTATAGCTGGATCCGGGGCCGTCCCGCTTGGGGGTGTCGTACACCAGCAGCACCAGCACCTCCGGGTCGTCCGCCGGGGCGAAGCCCATGAAGGAACACATGACGTCCTTATTGTAATCCGGATAGTCCGGGTTGTTCTCCCGATCCAGCAGCTCCGACGTACCCGTCTTGCCGCCGATGCGGTAGCCGTTCATGCTGGCGTTGTGGCCGGAGTCGTTGGCCACAACACTCTCCAGGATGCCCCGCACCTTATCCGACGTGTCCTCGCTGATCACCTGGCGCACCTCGGTGGTTTCGTGGTAGAACACGGTGTTCCCATCCCCGTCGGCGATGGACTGCACCACATAGGGCTGGAGCAGGTGCCCGCCGTTGATGACGGCGGCGAAGGCAGTGATCATCTGGATGGGGGTCACTTTAAACCGCTGGCCAAAAGAGCTGACCGCCACCGACTGGGCCCCGTAGGGGCCCTTGAAGGAGCTCTCCGGCCAGAACACGTCCTCCCCTTCCCCGGCCAGGTCGATGCCGGTGTGGTCGAACAGGCCGAAGTCCCCGAAATACTTCCACATAATGTCCGGGCCCATCCGCTCGGCAATATTCATCAGGGCCACGTTGCAGGAGTTGCCCACGGCCTTGGTCAGAACCTGGTCGCCGTGGCCGCCGCGCTTGTGGCAGCTGATGGTACGATCCCCCACCACCTTGCTGCCGTTGCACTGGAAGTGGTCGTTCATGGAGATGACCCCCTCCTCCAGCGCCATGGACACGGTGATGGGCTTGAACACGGAGCCGGGCTCGTAGGCCTCCGACAGGGTGCGGTTTCTCATCTGCTTATCCCAGGTCTCTTTCCACACCTTGCCGTACTCCTCGCTGTCCTCCCCTTTCTCCGCCGCCACCTCCGCCAGCTCCTGCTGCAGATCCTCGTTGAGGATCTTGGAGTAGTTGTTGGGGTCGAAGTCCGGGCTGCTGGCCATGGCCAGCACCGCCCCGGTCTTGGGGTTGATCACCAGGCCGAAGGCCCCGTTCTGCACGTCATAGGTCTCGATGCCCTCCTCCAGGGTCTGCTCCAGCATGGCCTGGATCCGCTCGTCCAGGGTGAGGGTCACGTCGCAGCCGTCCTCCGCGTCAAAGATCATCTCGTAGCCGGAGATCATCTCCATGCCCGCGCCGTTCTTGGAGGTCACCACCCGGCCCAGATCCCCGGACAGCACGTCCTCGTACACCGCCTCGATGCCCTGGGCGCCCACCTTCCGGTCGCCGCTGTTCTCGTTCTGGGACAGATAGCCCAGCACGTGGGAGCCCACCGAGGAGAAGGGGTAGTACCGCTTGCTGGAGGGGGTGGGATAGAGCAGGCCGGTGATCCGGTTCTTGCTGGTGAAGGTTCGGACTTTTTCCGCGTCCTCCTCCTCCATCTCGGTCTCCAGCTCGATCCAGGCGTTGTTGGTCTTCTCCATCTGCTTCCAGAGCCAGTCCTCGTCGTAGTCGAAGGTCTCCGCCAGCCAATCCACAATGAGCTTCCGCCGGTCGTAGAGGGCCTGCTTGTAGGCGTCCGGATCCGGCTTCCCCTCCTTGTCCTTGTAGTCCTCCTGCTTTACCGAGTTGTACAGATCCAGGGGGGACAGGATCAGCTTGTAGACCGTGGCGGACATGGCCATGGTGCGGCCCTCCCGGTCGTAGATGGCCCCCCGGTTGGCGTTGACGGAGATGCTCTTGGTCTGCTGGATGGCGGCCTTCTCCTCCCACTGGGCGTGCTCCACGATCTGAAGCTTGTAGAGCTGCCCCACCAGGGGGATAAACAGCCCGATCCCCAGCGCCAGCATCAGGGCGATGGTGCGCCGGAACAGACTGCGGTTGCTCCGGCCGTGGTCGCGGCTGCGGGGCGTTCGTTTGGGATCCTGCATAGGGGTTACCTCCAAGAAAATGGGAAAGAGGGGCGCGGGAAACCTATCATTTCTCGCGCCCCGGCGTCTTCTGTCTATGGCAAGTTTATGTGCCCCGCCTGTCCGCTTATGACAGCAGATTTGCCAGATACTGCTCCGCCCTCTGGAGCAGGGCGGAAAGTCCCTCCCCCGCCCCGTCGTAATACACCACGCTGTCCGGCTCGGACAGATCCAGATAGACCGTCTGCCCCGCCCGGCCCCGTACCATGGAGCCGTCGGACAGGAACTGCTTCTCAATGGCCTCCAAATCGAAAACCAGTTCATACTTGGCCTGGAGCATCCGGCCCTCGTCCTGGAGATCGGCCAGCTCGCCCCGCAGCTCCACCATGTCGTAGTTGGCCACCGCCAGTTGGGCGATGCTCACCACCAGCAGCAGGGTGCACACCAGCACGGCGAACACCCCCACCACGGCGAAGGGCGCCACGGCGGTCTGGGTGCGTACCTGTACGTCGGGCCGACGGGCCGGACGGCGGCGGGGCTGGATGGACGGGCGGCGGGCGGGTTCCGGACGGCGGACGGTATTGCCGTGAATCCGCTCTCGCCGGGCAGGCTCCTCCCGCAGGGGCTCCTGCTCCACCTCGGGCTGGTAGGCCACGTTGCCGCTGGTGCGGTATCTTCTGTTTCTCCTCTGCTCTGCCATGGAACACGTCTCCTTTGTGTGGCCCCCTGCTTCCCGCCGCACGCCCGCGGGGTTCGGGGTTTATAGCTTTTCCGCGAGGCGCAGCTTGGCGCTGCGGGCCCGGGGGTTTTCCGTCAACTCCTGCTCTCCCGCCGTAATGGGCCTCTTCCCGATGAGTTTCACCCTGGGGCGCTTGCCGCACACGCACACCGGGAAATCCGGCGGGCAGGTGCAGCCCCTGGCCCAATCCCCGAAGGCGGTTTTCACCAGCCGATCCTCCAGAGAGTGGAAGGAGATGACAGCCAGCCGCCCCCCCGGATTCAGCAGGGGCAGGATGCCGCCCAGCAGCCGCTCCACCTCGCCCAACTCGTCGTTCACCGCGATGCGGATGGCCTGGAAGGAGCGCTTGGCGGGGTGCTGCTTTTCCCGCCGGGCCTTGGCGGGCATGGCGGCGCGGATGAGCTCCGCCAGCTCTCCGGTGGTCTCGATGGGGCGCTCCTCCCGCCGCCGGACAATGGCCGCGGCGATGGGGCCGGAGTACCGCTCCTCGCCGTACTGCCAGAGGATGCGGCGCAACTCCTCATAGTCCCAGCCGTTCACCACCTCCCGGGCGGTGAGGGGGGAGGACTGATCCATTCGCATATCCAGGGTTGCGTCCTGGAGGTAGGAGAACCCCCGGCCGCCGTCGTCCAACTGGGGAGAGGACACCCCGAAGTCAAACAGCATCCCGTCCACCCCGGCAACGCCCAGCCGGGAGAGGATGTGGGGCAGCTCCCCGAAGTTCCCCCGCACCAGGGTCACCCGATCCATCAGATTTCCGAACCGGGCGGGGGCGGCGTCCAGGGCGGCCTTGTCCCGGTCGATGGCGATGAGCCGCCCCTCCGTCAGTCGCGCCGCGATCTCCCGGGCGTGGCCCGCCCGGCCCAGGGTGCCGTCCACATAGATCCCGCCGGGGCGGATGTTCAAACCGTCCAGGCACTCCTTCAGCAGCACCGGCTTGTGGGTGTATTCCATATCAAATCCCCAGGTTCTTCATCAGGTTGGCGATGGTTTCGGGGTTGAGCTGCTGGCGGGTCTTGGCCTTCCAGTTCTCCGCGCTCCAGATCTGGGCCCGGTCGTTGTTGCCCGTCACCACCACGTCCTTGTCGATCTTGGCGTAGTCCTTCAGGTAGGAGGGGATCTGAAAGCGCCACTGCTTGTCCGCCTCGCACAGCTGGGCGCTGGCAAAGAACAGATCCATGGCCGCCGCGTCGGTGGTGGACAGCTCGGACACCCTGGCCCGGAGCTTGTCCCACGTCTCCATGGGGTAGAGGGTCAGGTTCTCCTTCACCCCCACCGCCAGGTAAAAGGTATCGCCCAGCTTGTCCCGTAGCTTGGAGGGCACGATGAGACGACCGGCGGCGTCGATGCTGTGCTCATAGGTGCCGGTCATCTCTTTCCCTCCAATCTACTCCATGAAATAGAAGATTTCCTCCATTTCACTCCATTGTGTTTTTCAGTATACTCTACCCTCCAGGAAAAAGCAAGAACTTTTTTCCGCCCGAATTGGCTTTTTTGGCTTTCATCAACCATTTGTTCGTACAAACATTTGTTTTATGCAGTTCCAGCCCAGCCCCCCGGCCCGCCTCTTTTCTGAAATTGTGTGCAAAAAAGCCCGCCGTGTCCATACACGGCGGGCTTTCCTCTGTTTTTGTTGTCCCATATTTTGAGCCTTATACTAATTCTTCATAAAACGGTGAAACCGTTTTATGGGGCCGCGGAACGCGGCCCGACGGCGAAGCCGTCAAGAATGTTGTCAATACTTTTCTTGACGCGCCGCAGGCGCGGCGGCGCGAAGCGCCGCGATAAAGAGGTTTTAACCTTTTTATCAAGAAACAGTATTACTCGTCGGCCTCGGCGTCGTACATCCTGCTCCCCCCGGAGGAGGAGCCTCCCCCCGTGGAGCCCATGCCGGATCGGAACTGGTTGTGCACCTGACGCATCTCCGCGTGGGCGGCGGCCAGGGCGTCCTCCGTGCGGCGCAACAGATCCACACAGTATTCGTTGGTCTCCCGGCAGGTCTTTTTGGCCTCCTCCTCGGCGTGGGCCACGATCTCCCGGGCCTTCTGCCGGGCCTGGTTCATCACGGGGGCCTCGCTCACCATCTGGTTGGCCTCGATCTCGGCCCGCTTGCGGATCTCCTCCGCCTCCCGCTTGGCCGTGGCAATATACTCGTTCCGGGCGCTGAGGATCTTCCGGGCCTCGGCCAGATCCACCGGGAGCTGCTTTTTGGCGTCCTCAATGAGATCCAGCGCCTTGTCCCGGTCGATCACGCACTTTTCCCCGCTGAACGCGGCATTCTTTGCCTCGTCGATCATATCAAACAGCATGTCCAGCAGTTCATCTACGGCAGTCGCCATATCTTGGATCCTCTCCTTTATCAATGGGTTTCAGGGGTAACCCGGTCAGAGCTCCCGGGGATCGGCCGCCGCCACCTTGGCGCGCACCTCCTCGATGATCTGCCGGGGCACAAAGTCGGACAGATCCGCCCCATATCGGGCCATCTCTTTCACCACCGTGGAGCTGAGATAGGCATACTTGGGGCGGGTGTACAAAAATACTGTGTCCAGCTTGGCATTGAGCTTGGCGTTGATCATGGCCATCTGGATCTCCGTCTCGTAGTCGGATACCGCCCGCAGCCCCTTCACCAACACCCGGGATCGGTTGCGCCGGGCATAATTTGCCACCAACTCCCGGGAGCAATCCACCGTCACGTTGGGCAGATCCTCCGTCACCCGCCGGATCAGCTCCACCCGTTCCTCCGGGGAGAACAGGCCGGAATCCTTGGCGGAGTTTACGCTGACGCACACGATCAGCTCGTCAAAGATGACAGCCGCCCGCTTGATGACGTCCAGGTGTCCCAGGGTCACCGGGTCGAAGCTGCCGGGATAGATGGCTCGTCTCATGGGCTCGTCCTCCTGCGGTACAGGGTGAATTTGATCTTCCCATAGCGGTACTCCCTCCCCTTCTCATAGGGGGCGGGCAGCTCCGGCAGGCTGTGATCCGCCGGACTTTCGCACACTATTATACCATGTTCTACCACGATGTCAATCGCCGCGATGAGCTCCAGGGCCCGTTCCAGGTTTCCCGAGGCATAGGGAGGATCCAGAAACACCAGCCCATATTTCTCCCGGCAACGGTTGAGATAAGCGGCGAAATCCTTCCCGTGGCAGGCGCAACGTCCCTCAAAACCGCAGGTGCGGATATTTTTCCGCACCACCTCCAGCGCCTTGGGGGCGCTGTCCACAAAGTCGCAGAAGGCCGCCCCCCGGCTCAGGCACTCGATGCCCAGCTGGCCGGTGCCGGCAAACAGATCCAGCACCCGCCTGCCCTCGATGTCGAACTGGATGGCGCTAAACAGCCCCTCCTTCACCCGATCCGTGGTGGGCCGGGTATCCAGCCCGGGTAGCTCCGCCAGCCGCCGCCCCCGGGCGGTTCCCGTGATCACTCTCATGGCGTTTCCTCCTGTTCCGTCTCCTTCTGCTGGGGGTGGAAGTGCAGATAGACCGCCTGGGCGGTATTCTTCGGCACCACCGCCGCCAGCTCCTCCAGCGAGGCCGCCCGTACCGCCTTCACACTCTTGAACGCCTTCAGGAGCTGGGCCTTCCGGGCGGGCCCCACCCCGGGGACGCCGTCCAGCGCCGAGCCCTTCAGATGCCCCGCCTGCTGCTGGCGGTGGAACTCGATGGCAAAGCGGTGGGTCTCCTCCTGAATCCGGCCGATCATGGCGAACAGGGCCTGGTTGGACTGGATGCCGATCTCCCGGCCGTCCCCGGCCTGGAGGGCCCGGGTGCGGTGGCGGTTGTCCTTCACCATGCCGTAGGCCGGGATGTCGCCTAAGCCCAGCTTGTCCAGCGCCTCCCGGGCCGCCCTCACCTGCCCCGCGCCGCCGTCGATGAGCAGCAGGTCGGGCCTGTCGGCAAATTTTTCGTCCCCGTCCAGCCAGCGCCGGAACCGCCGCTCCACCACCTGCTCCATGGAGGCGTAGTCGTCGGCGTGGGGCATATCCTTCAGCTTGAAATGGCGGTAGTCCCGCTTCAGCGGCCTGCCGTCGATGTGGACGGTCATAGACGCCACAATGTCCGAGCTGCCCGTGTTGGAGATGTCGAAGGCCTCGATCCGGTGAGGCGGCCCGTCCAGCCCCAGCAGGGCCCCCAGGGCCTCGGTGAGCTTGGAGCGGCGCTCCTCCGCCGTGGTGGCCCGGAGCACCTCCTCGGCGGCGTTCTCGTTGGCCAGACGTACCAGCTCCATCTTGGCCCCCCGCTGGGGGGTGAGCACCTCCACCTTCCGGCCCACCGCCTCGGTGAGCATACGGGCCAACTCCACCTGCTCGTCGATGTCGCAGGGCAGCAGGATCTGCCGGGGCAGCTGGCCCCGCCCGCCGTAATACTGGGCCGCCAGGGTGGAGACGGTGGTCTGCTCGTCCTCCATGGGGACGGCCAGCAGCTCCCAGTCCTTGGCCGCCAGCTCGCCGCCGATGTAGTGCAGCACCACAAAGCAGCTCTTGGCCTCGCCCCGGTGGTAGCCCACCACGTCGGTGTCCGCCAGGGAGCCCGCCACCGCCTTCTGCCGGGTGGACAGCAGCTGGATGGCCCGGATGCGGTCCCGGAGCTGGGCGGCCTTCTCAAACCGCAGCTCCTCCGCCGCCAGATCCATCTCCGCCGTCAGCTCGTCCACCACCTCGTCCAGCCGCCCCTCCAGCAGCCGCACCGCCTGGTCGATGGAGCGCCTGTACTGGGACTGATCCATCTCGGGGCGGCAGTAGCCGTCGCACACACCCATGTGGAAGTTGAGGCAGGGCCGCTCCTTCCCGATGTCCTTGGGGAACTTCCGGCGGCAGGCGGGCAGGCGCAGGGCCTCCCGCAGGGCGTTGATGATGCCCTGGCTGGCAAACCGGGAGCCGTAGGGGCCAAAGTACCGGGCCCCGTCGTCCTCCGCCCGGGCGGCCAGGGAAAATCTCGGGTAGTCCCCCGGGGACAGCCGGATGTAAGGGAAGCCCTTGCTGTCCTTCAGCAGAATATTATACCGGGGCTGATGCCGCTTGATGAGGGCGCACTCCAGCACCAGCGCCTCAAATTCCGACTGCACCACGATCACGTCGAAATGGTCGATCTGGCTCACCATGGCCCGGGTCTTTTCGTTGTGCCGGGACTGATCCTGGAAATACTGGCTCACCCGGTTTTTCAGCGCCTTGGCCTTGCCCACGTAGATGACCTCGCTGGCGGCGTTCTGCATGATATACACCCCGGGCTTCAGCGGCAGGGCGTGGGCCTTGTCCCGCAGTTCATCGAATGTCATAGGGGGCTCCTTTCTCGGAAGCAATCCGCCTCGGGGCCTTCGGCAAGCCCGCAAAGGGAAAAAAAGCGCCGCTCACCGCGGCGCTTTTCCATGCGAGTCAGGTTTACTCGGAAAACTCGGAGTTGATCAACTCCACCAGGGCGCTGATGGCGGCCTCCTCATCGGGGCCGTCGGCAATGAGGTTGATGGCCGTGCCCTTCACGATGCCCAGGGACAGCACGCCCAGCAGGCTCTTGGCGTTCACGCGGCGGTCTTCCTTCTCCACCCAGATGGAGCTTTTGAACTCGTTGGCTTTCTGGATAAAAAACGTGGCCGGACGGGCGTGCAGGCCGACCTGGTTGTTTACCGTAGTCTCTTTCATGAACATGAGCGTTCCCCTCCATCATAGAAAGTTTCGGCTCCGGACAGTTTCTGCCCCCGCCCCGAATCTTTGTACGCTGATAGGATACCAAATTTAGCCCCCAAACGTCAAGAGCATTTTCACCAAATTCTCACAGGCTCTTTCAGTAAAACCATCTACAATTTACTACTTTCCCGTCCGCAAGGGGCGGACAACGCCGGGGAGCAGGTTAGACCGCCTTCCCTATCGCAGCGTCGCCACCGTAACGCCGTCCTCCCCTTCGCCGTACACGCCGGGGCGGTACTCCTTCACGTAGCGGCTCTTTTTCAGATGCTCCCGCACCGCCTTTCGCAGCGCCCCGGTGCCCTTGCCATGGATGATGGTCACCGTCTCCAGCTTGCCCATGAGGGCGTTGTCCAGGAACAGATCCACCGCGCCGATGGCCTCGTCCACCATCATGCCCCGCAGATCCAGCTCCGCTTTGGCGGCGGAGGCCCGGAAGGGGCGGCTCACCGAGGCGGCCCGGGCCTTGTCCCTGGCGCTCTGCTTCTTCCGGGCGGTGACGTCCTCCAGCACCCGAACCTCCTCCTGTTTGGCCTTCAGCTTCAAAATGCCCGCCTGGAGCTGGAGGGTGCCGTCCTTGTTCACCCCGACGACCTCCGCCTGGGTGCCCGTTTTGATCAGCTCCACCGTGTCGCCCGGCACAGCCTCCCGGGTAGGGGGCGGGGGCGGCAGCTCCTCTTTTTGTCCGCCCAGGGCGGCGTCCGCCTCGTTCAGCTTCCGACGCAATTCTGAGCGCTGCTCGTTGTCATCCACCCAGTCCCGGGCCTGCTCCTGGCGGCGGCGCATCTCGTTGAGCTCCTTGAAGGTCTGATCCGCGGCGTCCCGGGCCTGCGACAGGATGGCCCGGGCCTCCGCCTGGGCCTTCTCCGTTGCCTTCCTCCGCTCCTCCTCGATGTGAGCGCGGTATTCCTCTGCCTTGGCCCGATCCTCCTCCATCTCCCGGCGCAGCTGGGCGGCCTTCTCCTTCTCCTTCTCCATGGCCTGGCGCTGTACGTCCAGCTGGCTGAGCACGTCCTCAAAGCGCACGTTCTCCGCGTCGATGCGATCCGCCGCCTTCTGGATGATATAGTCGGGCAGGCCCAGCCGCCTGGAAATGGCGAAGGCGTTGGACTTGCCCGGGATGCCGATGAGCACCCGGTAGGTGGGGGCCAGGGTCTCCACGTCGAACTCGCAGGAGGCGTTCTCCACCCCCTTGGTGGTCATGGCGTACACCTTCAGCTCGGCATAGTGGGTGGTGGCGGCCACATGGGCCCCCATGGCCCGGGCGGACTCGATGATGGCGGCGGCCAGGGCCGCGCCCTCCACCGGGTCGGTGCCCGCGCCCAGCTCGTCGAACAAAATCAGCGTCTCGTCGTCCGCCTGCTCCAGGATGGACACAATGTTGGTCATGTGGGAGGAGAAGGTGGACAGGGACTGGTCGATGGACTGCTCGTCCCCGATGTCCGCCAGTACGGCGGAGCACACCTTGACGGTGGATCCGTCCGCCGCCGGGATATGCAGCCCGCACTGGGCCATCAGGGTCAGCAGACCCAGAGTTTTCAGCGTCACCGTCTTGCCGCCGGTGTTGGGGCCGGTGATCACCAGGGTGTCGAATCCCCCGCCCAGCCGCAGATCGTTGCGGACGGCGGTCTTGGGATCCAGCAGGGGGTGGCGGGCCCGGCGCAGCTCGATGTGATCCCCCAGAGCTGGCTCCATGGCCCCCATGGCGGAGGACAGCTTGGCCCGGGCAAAGATGCAGTCCAGGGAAATCAGGGTCTGGTAGTCGTCCTCGATGTCGGTCTTGAATCCGGCGCAGTCGGCGGACAGCTCCGCTAAAATGCGCTCGATCTCCTTCTGCTCCTTGACCTGGAGCTCCCGCAGCTCGTTGTTGGCGTTCACCACCCCCATGGGCTCGATGAAGAAGGTGCCGCCGGAGCCGGACACGTCGTGCACCAGGCCGGGGATCTCGTTCTTGTGCTCGCTCTTGACGGGCACCACGTACCGCCCGCCCCGCATGGTGATGATGGCGTCCTGGAGATACTTGGACTGGTTGGACGAGATGAGCCGGTTCAGCACGTCCCGCACCTTGCCCGCCGCCGCCCGGATGTGCCGCCGGATGTCGGCCAGCTCCGGGGAGGCGGCGTCGGCGATCTCCTCCTCGCTGAGGATGGAGCCGGTGATCTTGTCCTCCAAAAAGCGGTTGGCGGTGAGGCTCTCGAAGTAGCCGTCCAGGACGGTCTTGACCTCTCCGTTTCCGGAGCCATATTCCCGGACGGAGCGGGCGCAGCGCAGCACCTGGGCGATGTCCAGCAGCTCCCGGGTGTTCAGCGCGCCCCCCCGATCCGCCCGCTGGAGGGCCGCCGCCACCGGGCGGATGCCCGACAGGGACGGGGTGCCGTGCTTCACCAGCAGGTCAAAGGCGGCGGAGGTCTGTTTTTGCAAACGGCTCACGTCGTTTTGCACGCCGATGGGCCGCAGGGCCAGGCAGCGCTCCTTGCCCTCCTCGGTGGCCGCCTCGTTGGCCAGCAGGGCCAGCACCCGGGGCAGCTCCAGGGTCTCGATGGATTTTTCAAATAATGGTGTCATAGCAATTTCCTCAAAATTTTCCTATGTTTTCCGAACCGTCCGGCTCTTTTTCCTCCGCTCCCAAAGGGCCCACAGCCCGTCGAAGCCCAGAGCGGTCAGTGGGAATGCCACGGCGTACATCAGCGAGCGGTAGCGGGGCTGGATCTCGATGAACAGGTGCACCCCGAAGTAGGCCAGCGATACCAGCGCCAAAAGTTGCGCGGCCTCCCGCTCCTTTTTCCGCCCCACAGCGCCCCCCAGGGCCATCAGCAAAAAGCTCAGGCTGTACACTCCGCAGGACAGCATCTTCGTCCACCAGCTGAGCTGCTCTGTGCACACCGGCAGAGCCGAGGCGTCGATCTGCTCCACCACATTGGGGGTCAGCATCCATATGGTCTCCTCATAGCCGCCCCACATGATCCGGATCTTGTTCCCCAGCAGCCTCAGCAGCCGGGCGGGCGGCATCTGGATCCGCTCCAGCGCCAGCTCCCGGGCGGCCTGCCTGGGGTTCTCGCTCTCATAAAAGATCAGCTTCGCATCCGCCGCGCTGTAGCAGCCGCTGGTCTCCTCATTCAATCCACAGGCGAATTTCCACTCCGGGCAACTGCTGTCCAAGCCGTACTCATTCACCCCGCTCAGCCGGGTCAGCCCGCCCAAGGCCCCCATCACCCCGACGTACACCGCCGCAAACAGGGCGAAGCGGACTATGGCGGCAGCCAGCCTCCGCCCGCCGCTCCGGCGCTCTCGAAGCAGTTCCAGCACCATCAAACACCCAGCCGCCGCCAGGGCCACAATAGCCGCCGGGCGTATGGCATTTCCCAGGGCCAGCACCGCCCCCGCTGCCGCCGCCAGGCCCAGCCGCTTTTTTCCCGCCTGCGCCGGGGTGGTATACAGCCAGAAGGCCAGCATAAACAGCAGCTCCGACAGGTGCTGGTTGGTGAGCACCGGCAGCAGCAGCCAGGTGCCCGGATAAAATGTATACAGCACCGCCGCCGCCCGTGCGCCTCCCTCCGAGGAAATGCGCCGGGCCAGGGCATACACCATCACGCTGGTGAAGGCGGCCCACAGGGCGTTGAACAGCTTAATCCATAGCAGATCCTCCCCAAACAGCTTCACCAGCGCCGCCAGATACAATGCCTGCCCGCTCTGATAGGGCCACATCTGAAAGTAGGGCTGCACTGAAAGGGGCGTACCATTCTGAGCCAGCTCCACGGCGCCCAAGTAAAGCGCAGCAAAATCGCTGACCGGCTAGGTATCCACCACGGCGGCAAAGGCCCCCTTCAACGCGAAAGCGCCCAGAAACAGCAGCAGGGCAAATCGCCCAGCCCCACTCTCCTCCGCCCTCCGGCACAGCGCTGCCAGCCCCGTCAGGGCCGCGGCAGGCACAAGTACGCACAGCAGCTTCATCGGCCAGCTTCCCATCCCCACCGCCAGTTGACACGCGCTCAGCACGGACACGGCCAGGGCCATCAGCCCGAAGCAGCCGAAGGTTAACCCCAGCAGCAGCCGCTCCAGAGCGCTCCAGGCTCTCTCGCTCCCCAGCCCCATTTCTTCACCCATTTCATACGTCTCCCTTTGCTCCCACAGCCCTCAGCCCTCCGGTCTGATCCGCTTGTAGAAGTCCAGCGTCCGGAAGCCCCGCTCCAGCCGGGTCATGAGATAGGCCTCCGAGGCATCGCCTAAGCGCTTCATGCCCTCCCCGTCCAGCCGGAAGGACAGCAGCCGCTTCCGGGGGCCCCACACCACGTGCCGCAGGGCGGCCAGCGCCGAGTCGGTGAGCGGCATGGACACCCCCTCCCCCAGCCTGTCCCGGCAGGCGGCGCAGTGGACGGTGCCCTCCCCCAGGTGGATGTGGGGCTCCACCGGCTTCTCCCGGAGGCACACCCCGCACCGCTCCAGCTGGGGCTCATACCCCGCCAGCGCCATGGCCCGCCACTCGAAGGCGGTCTTGACCTGGGCCGGGGGCGTCGGCAGCTTATCCAGGGCGTGGAGGCAGTTCAGCGTCACCGACAGCAGGCCGGGATCGGGCTGGCCCTCCTCCGCCAGCGCCTCGGTGACCTCCGCCAGGTAGCTGGCCAGGGACAGCTTTTCCAGATCCGTCCGGATCCCGTCAAACAGCCGCTCCGACGCCGTCTCCTTCACCGACCACATCTCCCGGAACTCATACAGGGTGAACTCCCCCCAAGCCAGCAGCTGACAGGCGGCGGCGATGGGGCTGCCTTTCTTCCGGCACCCCCGGGCGGACACAGTGAGCTTCCCCTCCTGTTCCGTCAGCAGGGTCAAAATTTTATCCGATTCCTTGTAGTTCGTCTCGCGCAGCACGAGGGCGTTTGTTGTCAGGTGCATAACGGCGCTCCTATGTACGCCCCTGCGCGGGGCGTGGTTCTGTCAATACATCCGCTCCGGGCCGCCGGGGGCGATATTCAGCCGGCCGGGGGGGAAGGCCAGCGGGCCTGTCCCGCTCGCCGTCTCCGGCCGGTCGGGGGTGGGCTCCTCCCCGTTCCGGCTCATCAGCCAGGCCTCCGGCATCCCGGTGGTCCAAAACAGGTTCCAAAGCTCTGTGTTCATCGCAGTCCCTCCCGTCTGTCCACGTTGATCCCATGGATGGAGGAAGTGTATCTCTCCACGCTGATAGCATGGACGGGCGGGCGGCGTTTATGACAGGGAAATTTTGCGCGCGTTTGATCAGGCCCCGGCGGGCCGCTCAAAGGCCACAAGGCCCACCTCATAGGGGTGATCGCAGTACACCACCTCGCCCTGGGGCCGGTAGGCCAGCAGCTTCAGGATGATGCAGAAGTCCCCGCCGCCGCCCAGGATCATCAGCACGGCCAGGTACAGCAGCAGGCTCACCCCCGTGTAGACGGCCACGATCCCCAGCCCAAAGCCCAGTATCAGGGTGGGCATGGCGGATCCCAGCAGGTACTGCCCCTTTTTCATGGGCTCGGCGCAGGTGCAGTAGGGGGACAGCACCGCCCAGACGATGCCGAACTCGATAGAGCGAAAGCCGCTGGGGGCGCACAGCCCCCACACCAGCCCGTGGATCCCCTCGTGGGCCGCCAGCAGGGCAATCAACAATACCAGCAGCAACAGCATATCCGTCAGGGACGGCTCGTTCAGGCTGCCGTTCACCATCAGATACCAGATGGCAACCGCCAGCGCAAAGGGAAACATCACGAAAAAGGCCAAAATGTTGGCCTTTACCACGCCGATGGTCAGGTTGTGGGCCGTCCAGCCCCGCTCCTCCATGTCCGCCGCCAGCGCCTCGAAGCGGGCCTTGCGGCGCAGCTCAGCCTTGGTGAGTTTGCGCTCTTTTTTCTCTTTCTGCTTCATGGCTCAATCCTCCGTGTAGCCAAAGTTCTGGATGGCCGCCGGGTTGTCCCGCCAGTTCTCCTTTACCTTCACCCACGTCTCCAGGTACACCTTGGCCCCCATGAAGGCCTCCATGTCCCGCCGGGCCTGGGTGCTGATCTTCTTCAGCATGGCCCCGCCCTTGCCGATGATGATCCCCTTGTGGGACGCCTTCTCACAGTAGATGGTCACGTGGCAGTCGATGATGTCGTTGTCCCGCTGGGAGAATTTCGTCACCTCCACCGCCGTGCCGTGGGGGATCTCCTTGTCCAGCTCCCGCAGCAGCTTTTCCCGGACGATCTCCGCCATGATCTGCCGCTCCGGCTGATCCGTCACCGCCCCGTCGGGGAACAGCTGGGGCCCCTCGGGCAGCCAGCCGCCCAGCACCTCCAGCAGCTCGTCCACACCCTCCCCGGTCTTGGCGGAGATGGGCACCACCGCGTCCCAATCAAAGGCCGCGCCGTACACCGCCATCACCGAGAGCAGCTTCTCCTTCTCCACCGTGTCGATCTTGTTGATCACCAGCGCGGCGGGGGCCCCCAGTGCCTTGATGCGGTCGATGAGCTCCTGCTCCGGGGGGCCGATGTGATCCACCGGCTCCACCAGCAGCATCACCCCGTCCACGTCCGCTACCGACTGGCGCACCACCTTCACCATGTAATCTCCCAGCCGGGTGCGGGCCTTGTGGAGCCCCGGCGTGTCCACAAACACGAACTGGCTGTCCCCCCGGTTGAGAACGGCACAGATCCGGTTCCGGGTGGTCTGGGGCTTGGGGGAGACGATGGCGATCTTCTCCCCCGCCAGGGTGTTGGTCAGGGTGGACTTGCCCACGTTAGGCCGTCCGCAGATGGTGATGATGCCGCTTTTCTTGATGTTCATAGGTGATCCTCAACTTTCTTGAGCATTTTTGTGTTTGTCCTTTAGTCTCGCTCCAGGCCCAGCTCCGCCAGGATGGCCTCCTCCCGCGCCCGCATCTGGGCCTTCATGGGCCCCTCGTCCAGGTGGTCGTAGCCCAGCAGATGGAGCACGGAGTGAACCGCTAAGTAGGCCAGCTCCCGGTGGTTGGAGTGGCCGTACTCCTCCGCCTGGGCCACGGCCCGCTCCAGGGAGATGCACATATCGCCCAGGGGCACCAGGCCGGTGGCGGGGTCGGCGTCCGCCTCCGACGGCTTGTCCCCCGGGGCCAGGTCGAACATGGGGAAGGACAGCACGTCGGTGGGGGCGTCCACCTTCCGCGTATCCCAGTTGATCTCTTGAATGCCCTCGTCATCGGTGAGCAGCACGTTGATCTCGCAGGGCACCTCCACCCCTTCCGCGTCCAGGGTCTTGCAGATCGCCTTTTTCAGGAAGGGGAGCACAAGTATGCTCACGTCGTCAACGTCGGTGGAAACGATCATTTCATGCTTTGGCATTACCGGTTGACCTCCCTTTTATCTGTGCGGCCCATGAGCCAGTCTACCGATACATCGTAAAAATCCGCGAGTTTGATAAGGGTATCATAGTGGGTTTTGGCGCCGTCCCTTTCAAGGCGCTGATAGGTTCTTACCGGCATATCCAACTCTTTCGCCACCTTATCCTGGGTCAAATCGAATTCACTCCGCAATATCTTTAGTCTATCATTAAAAATCACCTGTGTCACCTCTTGACTAATAACTATTGTCGTGCTATAATTTATTACGTAACTACTTATGATATCCAGGAGGATCATAAAATGGACGATTCTATCCCGGTCATTGTGGAACAGCTCTACCGCTATTTTGTCACCGAACCCGATCCCCGCTTCTGGCCCGATTACTTCCGCGATCTCCCCATCCAGGGCCACGGCCTCTGGTCCTTCTACCAGGGTCTATGTCTCGGGATGCAACTGACCGACGCCTGCCTGGAAAAGGTCTGACGCGATCCGTCTCGTGGAGCGGCAGGCCAGGGCTCGACCGGAGGGCCAGTCCTCAGCGCCCCGTAGCCTTGGGCTGGCCTGTAGAGAGAGCCCTGGCCTGCCGCTCCTCTCCCGCTGTCCCTACCGTCTCTCCCGCTTGGCCGCCCGCCGCTTCTCGTCGTCCTCATAGGCCTTGATGATCCGCTGGACGATGACATGGCGCACCACGTCCGCCCCGGTGAGCTGGCAGATGGAGATATCCTCCACGCCCTTCAGCACCCGCATGGCCTCCTTCAGGCCGGATACCTTGTCCGCCGGCAGATCAATTTGCGTCGCGTCGCCGGTGATGACGATCTTGGAGCCGAAGCCCAGCCGGGTGAGGAACATCTTCATCTGCTCCCGGCTGGTGTTCTGGGCCTCGTCCAGGATGATGAAGCTGTCGTCCAGCGTCCGCCCCCGCATATAGGCCAAGGGGGCCACCTCGATGTTGCCCCGCTCCAGGTACTTCTGGTACGTCTCCGCCCCCAGCATATCGAACAGCGCGTCATACAGCGGCCGCAGGTAGGGATCCACCTTGGATTGCAGATCCCCCGGCAGGAAGCCCAGCCGCTCCCCCGCCTCCACGGCGGGCCGGGTGAGGATGATGCGGTTCACCTGCTTCTCCCGGAAGGCCGCCACCGCAGCCGCCACCGCCAGATAGGTCTTGCCGGTGCCGGCGGGGCCCACGCCGATGGTAACGGTGCTGGCCTTGATGGCGTCCACGTATTTCTTCTGGCCGATGGTCTTGGCCTTGATGGGCTTGCCCTTGGCGGTGACGCACACCACGTCCCCGGCCAGCTGGGCGATCTTGCCCTCGTTGCCCGCCCGCACCAGCTCGATGATATACCGCACGTTCTGCTGGCCGATGGCCTCCCCCCGGGCGGACAGGGTGAGCAGGCCCTGGATGGCCTTCACCGCCAGCATGACGTTCTCCCCCTCGCCGGAGATCTTCAGGTTGGACTCCCGGTTCACCACCGACACGTCCAGCTCCTGCTCAATCAGGCGGATGTTCTCGTCAAACAGGCCGAACAGGTTGACGGCCTCCTCCATCCGCTCGATGCTGATGGTCTGTTCTGTCATGGATCGCTTCTCCTTCGTAAACGGCCTGTCAGCCGTTGTCTTTGGTATCCTCCGGCGGGGTTGCGGCGCTTCCCCCGTACACCCGCCCCACTTCCCCGTCCCGCTCCACGGTTCGGCCGATCTCCTCCCGGCACTCCGCCAGCAGGGTGACCGTCAGCCGCCCGTTCTCCTGCCGGGTCACAAAGTCGGTACGCAGGGCCTCGCCCTTCCGCTCCTCCATCAGCTCCTCCAGCCGGAACAGCAGCAGCTCCTTCAGCTCCCCGGCCGCCGCCTCTGTATCCACCGGCTCCTCCCGGAGGGTGTAGCCCCGGCAGGTGACAGTGGTGAGGGAGGCGGGCATGGGCCGCCCGAACAGGGTCAGATCCGCAGTCTTTGTTATTTTATCATATCTCCCACCGGAAATGCTACTGTTTTCAAAAAAATCCAGCTCAAGCCACAAAATTTTTATGTGGTACGCCCGGGCCTCCTCCCCGGTGTACTCCTTCCCCTGCCCGGTGAGGGGGATGGTCTCCTCCAGGGTGCGCCAGGTGCGGGCGGTGACGCTGCCCGCGGCGTGCACCACCAGGCTGCCCAGATCCACCGTCCCCCCCTCCGGCTCCTTCAGATCCAGCACGCCGGAGATCAGCGTCTCCCCTTTGGCCACCACGTCGCCGTCCTGGAACATGGCCCGGCCGGAGTCGGTCTGGATATCCTCGATGATGCCGTCCGCCGCCGCCACAACGTCGGCGGGCACGTCCTCCTTCAGCAGCTCCGGGGCCTTCTCCACCTCCCGGACGATGATCTCCGCCCGGGTGCCGTAGATGTTCACCGCCAGGTAGGACAGCTCGGGCAGGCCCAGCAGAGCGGTGTTGGCCGCCTCCCGCTCCCGGATGGCGGGGCCGAAGGCCCCGGGCCGCACCCCCGCCCGCTGGAGCTGGGACAGGATCACGGCGGTGGGCACCCGCTCGTTGCCCGTCACCTCGATCACCAGCAGGAACCGGGACAGGAAGCTCACCGCCAGCACGCAAAAGCCCAGCCCCAGCAGGAAGCCCCAGCGGTGCTCCACCATTCGCTCCGCCGCCACCGCCGCCCCCTGGCGGCTTCGCTCCTCCAGATCGCACATGGCCCGCCGGGCCAGCTCGTCCAGCCGCTTGCGATCCCGGAGGGCCACCCGGAAGGTGAAGCTGGTCTCGTCCGTCCAGCGCAGCCGCCAGAATGGCAGCCGGTTCTGGGCGCACAGGTTCAGCAGCCGCTCCGGGAAGGCCCCGGTGACGGCGATCTCCACATAGCCCAGCAGCAGATTGATGAGTTTTTTCATGCCGTCACCTCATGAATTCCACCGCCCGGATCTCGCCGGTGATCAGCAGCTCCTCCGGCGTCATGGCCCGCAGCTCCAGGCCCTGGCCCCGCACCAGCACCACCATTTTTCCCCCGGATATGTGGATCTCCTCTGTCCCGTAGGCCAGAATGCCCCGGTGGGGGGCCATGCGAAGCTCCCCGTCCCCGATAATCTCCACCCGGGGCGCCCCCGCCACCGCGTCGGCGGGCAGGTCGAACACCCGGGAGGCCCGGGCCAGCAGGCCCTCCTTTTCCCCCACAGCAATCACCTCTGGCAAGAATATGCGGCCGCCCGGCCCCACTTGCCTGTCCGCCGGAATTTCGTGGACTTTTTCCCCGGAACGTGGTAAACTATCCTGGAAGTCAAAAAAGCATCCTGCCCCAGGCGGCAGAAAAAGGCGGTTACTATGGAACATAACGAAAAACGGCGGGAACCCACCGTCTACACCGTGGACACACCCGACACCCTGCTCCCCTTCCTGCTGGCTCACGTGAAGGGCAAGAGCCGGAACAATGTGAAGTCCCTGCTGTCCCGGCGGCTGGTGGCGGTGGACGGCGTGCCCCTCTCCCGGTTCGATACCCCGCTGCTGCCCGGGCAGCAGGTGAGCATTCTTTCCTCCTCCGCCCCCAGGGCGGACGCGCTGCCCTTCCCCATCCTCTACGAGGACGAGCACCTTATCGTGGTAAACAAACCCGCCAAGCTGCTCAGCGTGGCCACCGACAGGGAGAAAACCCGCACCGCCTACCACATGGTCACCGACTACGTGAAGGCCCGGCGGGTGGATGACCGGATCTTCGTGCTCCACCGGCTGGATCGGGACACGTCGGGGGTGCTGATGTTCGCCCGGGACGCCCAGACAAAGGAGCTGTTCCAGTCCCGGTGGAACGAGATCGTCACCCGCCGGGGCTATCTGGCGGTGGTGGAGGGGGTGCCCAAGCCCGCCCAGGACACCATCCGCTCCTGGCTGGTGGAGACGGACACCCACCTGAGCTTTTCCGGCGCGCCGGGGAAGGGGGCCAAGGAGGCCGTCACCAGCTATCAGATTGTAAAGGCCGGGAACGGATACGCCCTGCTGGACATCTCCATCGAGACGGGGCGGAAGAACCAGATCCGGGTGCACATGAAGGAGAAGGGCTGCCCCGTGGCGGGGGACAAGCAGTACGGAGCCCGCACCAACCCCATCGGGCGGCTGTGCCTCCACGCCAACGAGCTGTCCTTCATCCACCCCGGCACTGGAGAGCCGGTGACGTTCAAAGCGAAAATGCCCAGGGATTTCAACCGGGTGTTCCGATAATAGGGCGAGGAGGATGTAGATGGGAACTATCACGATTCAAGAAGTTGCCGAAAAAGATGCGGGTTTTCTATTTCAACTTATGAATGACCCATTTGTCATACAGGCATTAAATGAAGTCCCGACTACGCAACACGATTGGGAGGAAGCCATTCTTCTCTGGCAATCAGACGCGGACGAAGAAGGCTATATCATTTTTGAGGACGAGAAACCCATCGGATGGTTTGCACTCAATAACTTGATGGCAGAAAATAACGAAGTGTTTTTGAAAATGGCGGCGCTGCTGCCCGAATATCAAAATAAGGGAATCGGCGCCTATGTCATCACCCAGCTTATCGGTAAAGCACAGGAAAAGAACGCCGCATCTCTCAGCCTATTTACTGACCAAGACAATCATCGGGCGCAAAAATGTTACATGAAATGTGGATTTCATTCAGTTGGCACATTCATTGATGAAATGTCTAATGGGAAAAGAGTCACTCGAATAAAAATGACGCTTACACTCTGATTTTGGCAGACAGAACCGCCCCCGGCCATGACCGGGGGCGGTTTCTTTCCATCAACCACAAAACTCAGCTTAAAAAATCCTTCAGCTTCTTGCTCCGGCTGGGGTGGCGCAGCTTCCGCAGGGCTTTGGCCTCGATCTGCCGGATCCGCTCCCGGGTGACGTTGAACTCCTTGCCCACCTCCTCCAGGGTGCGGCTGCGGCCGTCCTCAATGCCGAAGCGCAGGCGCAGCACCTTTTCCTCCCGGGGGGTCAGGGTGGACATCACCTCCACCAGCTGCTCCTTCAGCAGGGTGAAGGACGCCGCCTCCGACGGCTCCGACGCCCCCTCGTCCGGCAGGAAGTCGCCCAGGTGGCTGTCCTCCTCCTCGCCGATGGGCGTTTCCAGGGAGACGGGCTCCTGGGCGATCTTCAGGATCTCCCGCACCTTCTCCACCGGCATACCCATCTCCTCCGCCGTCTCCTCCGGGGTGGGATCGTGGCCCAGCTCCTGCAGCAGCTGCCGGTTCACCCGGATCACCTTGTTGATGGTCTCCACCATGTGCACCGGGATGCGGATGGTGCGGGCCTGATCGGCGATGGCCCGGGTGATGGCCTGCCGGATCCACCAGGTGGCGTAGGTGGAGAACTTGTAGCCCTTGGTGTAGTCGAACTTCTCCACCGCCTTGATGAGCCCCAGGTTGCCCTCCTGGATCAGATCCAGGAACAGCATCCCCCGGCCCACGTACCGCTTGGCGATGGACACCACCAGCCGCAGGTTGGCCTCCGCCAGCTGCTGCTTGGCCCGCTCGCCCGTCCGGATGGTCTTTTTCAGCTCCTGCCGCACCTCGTCGGGCAGCTCCTCCCCCGACTGCTCCAGCTCGGCCAGCTGCTCCCTGGCGGCGGCCCCGGCCCCCATCTGCTGGGCCAGCTCCACCTCCTGCTCCGGGGTGAGCAGATCCACCTTGCCGATCTCCTTCAGGTACATCCGCACCGGGTCGTCAATGGCGAAGGAGTCCACCAGGGTGTTGGGATCCACGATCTCCTCCTCCGGGAGCTCCTCCAGCTCGTCGGTGGAGGGGAGGGCGTCGTCGTCCAGCTCGGGCACGAAGTCGTCCCCGGCGGTGTCCACCCCCAGGTTCTCCAGCACATCGTACACCTTGTCCAGCTGATCCGTCTCCAGGGTGATGGACTCCAGCACCTCCATCATCTCGCTGGAGGACAGTTTGCCCTTCTTGCAGCCCGTCTCCACCAGCTCCAGCAGCTTTTCCCCGCCCTGGACGCCCTCGATCATCCTGCCCAGCTCCGCCTTGGCGGCCTCCAGCTTCTCCGGGCTCACCTGGGCGTGGGGGGTGGTGTCCGCCTTTTTGCCGGTCTTTTTCTTTTCGCTCATTGGTCTTTCATCCTCCATAGGCTTTTTTCTGTTTGAGTACATCCTTCAAGGCTCCGAGATCCCGCTCGTCCGATATGTCCTTCCTGCTCTGTTCCAGCAGGATCACCTGCTTGTAGTCCTCCAGCGCCGCCGCCGCGGTCGTCCGGGGCTGGTTCTCCTGGACGGCGGCGGAGAGCTGATCCATCTCCTCAGGGGTGAGCTGCCCCTCCAGGGCGGGCAGGGTGACGCTCTTGCCCGCCTTCCACCTGTCCCGCAGCAGCACAAAGGCCTTTTTCAGCAGCGGCGAGGTGAAATGCTCCTCGCTCAGCGGCTCCATCTGCCGGAAGTAGTCGCCGTCCAGCAGCACGATCCGCAGCACGCCCTCCTCCGCCCGGGCGGAGCGGACGTTCTCATACCGCAGTTCCCGGCTCTTGGGCTGGAGCTCCCGGACGGGGGCCAGATTCCGGCGCTCCTCCTGCTTTCGGGCCTCCCGGCGGCGTTTCTGGCGCTGGCGCTCCACCTCCTGGAGCACCGCCTCCTTGGACACCCCCGCCGTCTCCGCGCACCGGCCGGCGTAGATCTCCCGCTCCACCGGACTGGGCAGCCCGGCCACCACCTCCGCCGCCGCCAGCAGGTACTGGGCCCGCTGGTCGTCCCGGGTCAGGTCAAACTGATCCCGCACCACGCTCAGGCGGTACTCGGCGGAGTTGGCGCTGCCGTCCATCAGCTCCTCAAAGGCGGCGGGGCCGCAGTTCTTGATATAGTCGTCCGCGTCCTGCTTCACCAGCTCCCCCGACTGGGTGCGGCGGCGGGGCAGGCGCAGCACCTTCACCCCGATCTCCGAGCCGCGAAGCAGGGCGATGGCCCGCTGGGTGGCGTCCTCCCCGGCGGCGTCGTTGTCGTAGCACAGCACCAGCTCCTTGGTGTACCGCCCCAGCAGGCGCACGTGCTCCTCCGTCAGGGCGGTGCCCATGGTGGCCACCGTGTTGTCAAAGCCCGCCTGGTGCAGGGTGATGACGTCGATGTTCCCCTCCACCAGGATGAAGTTGGGCCGCTTGGTTTTTTTGGCGTAGTTCAGCCCGTAGAGGATGGAACGCTTTTTGAAAATGGCCGTCTCCGGCGTGTTCAGGTACTTGGGGGTGGAGTCGTCCATCACCCGGCTGGTGAAGCCGATCACGTCCCCCCGTACGTCGATGACAGGCAGCATCAGGCGGTTGCGGTACTTGTCGTACACGCCGCCCCCTTTGCCCGCCACCGCCAGGCCGGCCTCGATGAGATCCGCCTTTTCGTAGCCCTTGTCCGCCATGGCCAGGATCAGGCTGTCCCAGGCGTCGGGGGCCGCCCCCAGGCCGAACCGGGCGGAAAACCTGGGGCTGATCTGCCGCTTGTCCCGGATGTAGGACGCCACCTCCGCCCCCCGGGGGTCGGACAGCATGGAGCGGTAGAACCGGGCAGCCTCCTTGTTGAGCTCCAGGATGCGCGCCCGCCGTTCCCGCCACCGACCGTCGCCGCCGGCGTCCTCCGGCATCTGCAGTCCCGCCTGCTCCGCCAGCTTCCGCACCGCGTCCGGGAAGGACAGGCTCTCCATCTCCATGAGGAACCGGGCGGCCCCGCCCCCCTTGCCGCAGCCGAAGCAGTGGAAGATCTGCCGGGACTCGTTGACGGAAAAGGAGGGGGTTTTTTCGTGGTGGAAGGGGCACAGTCCCCAGTAGTTCCCCCCCTTTTTGGTCAGGGGCACATAGGCGGAAACCACGTCCACAATATTGAGCCTGCTGTTCAGGTCGTCCAGAAAGGACTCGGGTATGGCCATGGTTCCACCTCCGCATCATAGCCAAATTCGCCCTGTTTTACACTGTTTTGGGAATTTATTGGTCAACAGGAACCGCTTTCCTCACTTCGCCCAGCTCCACGGCGGAAAACGCTCCGGCGGACAGCTCGGTGATCCCCGCCCGAAACGCCTCCGCCCCCTCCTCGGGCAGCAGGGCGTGGACGGTGACGGCGGCGGCGTACTCGATCTCCCCCACCGCGCCCCCCTGGGCGGCGCAGGCCAGCTTCACCCGCTCCAAAAAGCTGTAGGGGCACTCCACCGCCAGCTCCAGCCAGCGGCGCACTGTCGAAACACCCGCCGCGTCCAGGGCGTCCTTGGCGCTCTGGGTGTAAGCCCGCACCAGGCCCCCCGCGCCTAAGAGCACCCCACCGAAGTACCGGGTCACCACGCAGCACACGTTGGTGACCCCCTCCTTCTGGAACACCCCCAGCATGGGCTGGCCCGCGGTGCCCTGGGGCTCCCCGTCGTCGGAGTAGCGCACCGGGCCGTCCTTGATTAGATAGCACCAGCAGTTGTGCCGGGCGTCGTGGTGCGTCTTTTTGACCTCGTCGATGCGGGCCCGGGCCTCCTCTTCCGTCTCCACCGGAAACACCCGGCCGATAAAAGTGGAGCGCTTTTCCGTGAACTGCGTCTCCGAAGCGCGGGTGGGGACAAGGTACTCGGTCATTTCACCACCCACCCCTTCGGAATGAACAGATCCCCGAACTGCTCCACGGCGTAGGTGTCCGTCATGCCCGCGATGTAGTCCAGCACCGCCCGGTGCACCCCTTCCCGCAGGAGTATGTCCTGGTACTCCGGCGGCAGCTTGTCCGTGTGCTTGCAATAATATTCAAAGAGCAGGCAGATCATGTCCTCCGCCTTGCCCTCCTCCCCCTTGGCCAGGGGATTGAAGTAGACGGACTCGAACATGAACGCCTTCAGCTCCGCCATGGCCTGGGCCACGGCGGGGGACTGCCGGATCTCGTCCCCCTCCCCGCTGGCCCGGATCACGTCCAGGGTCAGGGTCTCGATGCGCTCCCCGTGGGTGTAGCCCAGCGTCTGGGAGATGCGGGCGGGGATGTCGGTGGGAAAGATGATGCCCCCCCGCATGGCGTCGTCGATGTCGTGGTTGATGTAGGCGATCTTGTCCGCAAACCGCACCAGCTGGCCCTCCAGGGTGTCCGCCGGCCGGCCGGCGGTGTGGCACAGGATGCCGTCCCGCACCTCATGGCACAGGTTCAGCCCCGCACCGTCGTTCTCCAGCCGATCCACCACCCGCAGGGACTGCTCGTAGTGCCGGAAGCCCCCCTCCACCATCCGGGACAGGGCCCGCTCCCCGGCGTGGCCGAAGGGGGTGTGGCCCAGGTCGTGGGCCAGGGCCGCCGCCTCGGTGAGATCCTCGTTGAGGGCCAGCCCCCGGGCCATGGTGCGGGCGATGCGGGACACCTCCAGCGTGTGGGTCATGCGGGTGCGGTAGTGATCCCCCTCGGGCCGGAGGAACACCTGGGTCTTGTGCTTCAGCCGCCGGAAGGACTTGCAGTGTACCACCCGATCCACGTCCCGCTGGAAGCAGGTTCGCATGGGGCAGGGGGGCACATCCACCACCCGCCCCCTGGATCGGGCGGACAGGCAGGCCCGGGGGGAGAGAATCTGCCGCTCCAGCGCCTCGGTGCGCTCCCGTATGCTCTGATCCATGTCCTGCCCCTCCTCACACGCCCCGCGGGCGTTTTTTCTGTCTACGCTCTTATACCCGGGCGGCGGAAAAAAACCTTTTTTATTTTGAAAAATTTTCAAATTTATCAGCTTCGTCATATCCGCCCCCGCTCTCCCGTATACTCAGACAGCAGTTTGACGATAGAAGGTGAGGGAACGCCATGGAGGGGGCTGTGGGTCTGGCCCAGTTGCTGGTGCTGGCAGTGATCTTCGTCAACGGCTGGACGGACGCGCCCAACGCCATCGCCACCGCCGTGGGCTCCGGGGCGCTGTCCTTCCGCCGGGGGGTGGCGCTGGCGGCGGTGTGCAACTTCGCCGGAGCGGCCCTGGCCTGCCTGTGCTTCCCCGCCGTGGCGGACACGGTGGGGGAGCTGGTGTCCTTCGCCCAGCCCCGCTCTGGGGTGATCGCCCTGAACGCCGCCCTGCTGGCCATTGTGCTGTGGGCGGTGGCGGCCTGGCGGTTCGGCCTGCCCACCAGCGAGAGCCACGCCCTGCTGGCGGGCCTGTCCGGCGGGGCGCTGGCTTTAGGCGGCGGGCTGGCCCAGCTCAACGCCGGGGCGTGGATCCGGGCGCTGGCGGGGCTGGGGCTGTCCCTGCCCGCCGGGGCGCTGGCGGGGCGGATCCTCCGGCGGGGGCTGGCGGGCCGCATACGCCGCCCCGACCGGGGCCAGCGGTGGGCCGCCGCCCTCACCGCCCTGCTCCACGGCGCCCAGGACGGGCAGAAGTTCCTGGCCCTGCTCCTGTTGATCCACGGCTTCGGCCCGGACGGCGGGCCCTCCCGGCTGGGGCTGGCCCTGCTCACCGCCGGGGTGATGGCCCTGGGCACCGCCCTGGGCGGGAAGCCCATTGTGGAAAAGGTGGGCACCGAGCTGGCCCAGCTCTCCCCCACCGAGGGGCTGGCGGCGGATCTGGGGGCGGGGGCGGTGCTGCTGGCCTGCTCCGCCCTGGGGCTGCCCGTGTCCACCACCCACGCCAAGGTGGCCGCCGTGTGCGGCGCGGGCCGGCAGGCCAGCGGGGCGGTGATAGGTCAGATGGCGGGGGCGTGGATCCTCACCTTTCCCGCCTGCGGGGGGATCGCCTTCCTGCTGGCGCGGCTCATGACGGGGTAAAAGTCCGGCCCGCGCTGCGCGCGGGCCGGACTTGTTCTCACTTGTTCCAGTTCAGCACGTCCCGGTTGAGGACGAAGTACTCAATGCCGGAGTACAGGGTGGTGGCGGCAATCACGATGACGCACACCCAGTCCAGGTAGTTGGGCATACCGCTCATAGGGCTGGGCGAAACCAGATGCATCAGGCACAGGCATACCATGGTGGAGGCGGTTTTCACCTTGCCCGACCACCCGGCGGCGATGACCCGCCCGTTGTCCACCGCCACTAAGCGCAGGCCGGACACGGCGAACTCCCGGGCGATGACGATCACCAGCGCCCAGTCCGGGAAGCGGCCCGCCCCGCAGAAGCAGGCCATGGCGGTGAGCACCAGCACCTTGTCCGCCAGGGGATCCATGAACTTGCCGAAGTCGGTGATCTGGTTGTAGTGCCGCGCGATGTAGCCGTCCAGCAGATCCGTCAGGCTGGCGATGACGAACACCGCCAGGGCGGCGTAGATGCTCCACGGAGCGTCAATGTGCCACAGAATGAGGTACACCGGGATCAGCACCACCCGCAGCATCGTCAGCTTGTTTGCCGTATTCATTCCCTTTCTTCCTTTCCTCAGTCCTCGATCTCGCCGGTGAGGTCGCCATCGGACACGCCGGTGATCCGCACCCATACGAACTCCCCCGCCGGGACAAGCCCCGCCGCCGTGAACAGCACCCGGCCGTCGATGTCCACCGAGTCGGCGTAGGTGCGGCCCGCATAGCAGCCCGCCTCAGCGTCAAAGCCCTCGCACAGCACCTCCATGCAGGCGCCCAGCCGCTGCTCATTGTATTCGTCCATGATCCGGGACTGGAGATCCACCACCAGCTCCACCCGGCGCTCCGCTATGTCCGGATCCACCTGGTTGTCCATGGCGGCGGCCAGGGTGCCCTCCTCCGGGGAGAACTGGAACACCCCCGCCCGCTGGAGCTTCTGCGCCCGCAGAAAGGCGCACAGCTCCTCGAACTCCGCCTCCCCCTCCCCGGGCAGGCCGCAGATCAGGGAGGTGCGGATCACCACGTCGGGCATGGCCGCCCGGAGCTTGGCAAACAGGGCCTCGATCTCCGCCCTGGTGCTGCGGCGGCGCATGGCCTTCAAAATGCCGTCGTTGGCGTGCTGGATGGGGATATCCAGATAGTGGACGATCTTCTTTTCCCGGGCGATCACGTCGATCAGCTCGTCCGTCACCGCCTCCGGGTAGAGGTAGTGCAGCCGGATCCAGTGGAAGTCCAGCCTGCAAAGCTCCGTCAGCAGCCCCGCCAGCGTGGATCCGTCCCGCAAGTCCAGCCCATACCGGGTGATGTCCTGGGCGATGACGATGAGCTCCTTCACCCCGCTGTCCGCCAGCCCCTTGGCCTCCGCTAAAAGCGCCGCCATGGAGCGGCTGCGGTATCTTCCCCGCAGCTTGGGGATGATGCAGAAGGCGCAGCCGTTGGAGCAGCCCTCGGCGATCTTCAGGTAGGCCGTCCAGGGCGGGGTGGTCACCCACCGCTCCCCGTCGTCATAGGCTTGGGCGATCTCCCCGAAATGCTCCGGCCGCTCCCCGGCCATCAGCTCCTCCACGGCGGACGCCACGTCGGTATAGCTCCCCGTGCCCAGCAGGCCGTCCACTTCGGGCAGATCCGCCCGGATCTCGTCGGGATAGCGCTGGCTGAGACAGCCCGCCACCAGCAGCTTTTTCAGCTTCCCCGCCTGCTTCAGCGCCCCCAGCTCCAAAATGGCGTCGATGGCCTCGCTCTTGGCGGACTCGATGAAGCCGCAGGTGTTGAGCACCGCCACGTCCGCCCCCTCTACTTCGCCGGTGACGGTGTGGCCCGCCTCCCGGCACAGGGCCATCATCTGCTCGGTGTTCACCAGATTTTTGGCGCAGCCCAGAGACTGAAACGCCACCTTATATCCCATCTACTCCCATTCCTCCTCCCGGAGACGCTCCAGCGCCCCGGAGATCTCGTCCCACCCATAGCCCCGGCGGGCCAGATAGTCGGACACCTTCTTCAAATTCTCCCGGGTGGGTTCGGCCCCCCGGAGCTTCTGCCGGGCCAGCTTCTCGATCTGGCTGCTGTCCGGCTCCCGCTCCTCCAGGGCGTCCTCCCAGAACTCCCGGGGCACCCCCCGGCGGTACAGCTCGTCCCGGATCTTCCGGGGGCCGTAGCCCTTGGCGGCGTAGTGCCGCACCACCGTGCGGGCGTATTCCTGGTCGTTCAGCAGGCCCAGCTCCGCAAGCCGGTCGGCCACCCCCTCCGCCCGCTCCCGCAGGGCCTCCTTTTGGGCCTGTAAAAGCGACAGATCGGGCCCGTCGTCCAGCTTGTCATAGGGGTATTTTCCCCGCCTGGGCCGGGGCGGGGCGCACAGCTTGTCCAGCAGCTCCCGCCGGGACATGGGCCGCTGGGCCAGCAGCCCCACCGCCCGCTCCATCAGCCGGGACTGTTCCCCGGCGGCGGCCAGGGCCTCCCCCTGGGCGTCCGTCAGCTCCTTGCCGGCGTACAGGCCCAGGGACACCACGTCCCCCTCCCCCACCCGGACAAGGGAGGCGTCGTCCAGCCATACCAGCCAGCGGCCCTGCTTGTGCTGGGAGGGCTCCAGCTTCTCGATTTTCACCCTTCAAATTCGTCGGCGGACACGTCCACCGCCCGGCCCGCGGCCCGGGCCGCCACCTGGGACTGACGGCTCATCAGCTTGAAGGAGTTGGCCCTCACCTCGGCCTCCACTTGCTCCGCCACCTCCGGGTTCTCCTGGAAATACTGCTTCACCGCGTCCCTGCCCTGGCCCAGCCGGGTCTCCCCCATGGAGAACCAGGAGCCGGACTTCTGCACGATGTCCAGCCGGACGGCCAGATCCACCAGCTCACCCAGCTTGGAGATGCCCTCGCCGTACATGATCTCGAACTCCGCCTCCCGGAAGGGGGGCGCCACCTTGTTCTTCACGATCTTGGCCCGGGTGCGGTTGCCGATGACCTCGGCGCCGTTCTTGATGGCCTCGATCCGGCGCACCTCCATCCGCACGGAGGCGTAGAACTTCAGCGCCCGGCCGCCGGTGGTGACCTCCGGGTTGCCGTACACCACCCCCACCTTCTCCCGCAGCTGGTTGATGAAGATGACGATGCAGTTGGTCTTGGAGATGGAGCCCGCCAGCTTCCGCAGGGCCTGGCTCATGAGCCGGGCCAGCAGGCCCACGTGGGAGTCGCCCATGTCGCCCTCGATCTCCGCCCGGGGGGTCAGCGCCGCCACCGAGTCCACCACCACCACGTCGATGGCGCCGGAGCGCACCAGGGCCTCGCAGATCTCCAGGCCCTGCTCGCCGGTGTCCGGCTGGGAAATCAGCATGGAGTCGATGTCCACGCCCAGCGCCCGGGCGTAGGTGGGATCCAGGGCGTGCTCGGCGTCGATGAAGGCCACCTCGCCCCCCCGCTTCTGGGCCTCGGCCACGATGTGCAGGGCCAGGGTGGTCTTGCCGGAGGACTCGGGGCCGTAGATCTCGATGATGCGGCCCTTGGGCACGCCGCCGATCCCCAGGGCGATGTCCAGAGACAGGGAGCCGGTGGGAATGGCCTCCACCACGATGTGGGAGTTCTCGCCCAGGCGCATGATGGAGCCCTTGCCGTAGTCCTTCTCGATCTGGGCGATGCAGGTGGACAGAGCCTTTTTCTTGTCCGAGGCGGGGGCGGCGGCCTCCACCGTCTTTTTCTTGTCTGCCATGTACGATCATCCTTTCCCGCCGGCGTGTTTTAAGGGGCCGCCGGCCTCTTACTGTCCCATATAGTACCCTATTATATGTCCCATAAGGCGGACATTAAGTTGACACGCCCCCTGTCAAGTAGACATTTTTTGAGGACACCTGTTATGCAGCATAAGCATAACGGACTTCCATCGGGGTTTGTCCTGTCTTGAGCTGTAT
>SFVC01000001.1 GCA_004560375.1 bacterium | reverse complement strand
ACCCAGCCTGTGGGCAACTATCTGGACTAAACGCTATGTATGAACTTGGAACACTGGTGCTGTACGACAAGGGAGGCGTTTACAAAATCGAGGGCGTAGGAACTCCGCCGGTTCGTGGTACCGTCGGCAATTACTACAAGCTGTGCGCCGTATTCTCTAACAGCAACGAGATCATCTATACGCCAGTGGACGGGAGTTCCATCATGCGGCCCTTGATCAGCCCGGGCGAGGCGGCCAATTATCTGGCCTTGTTTGCCCGGTTGGAACCCCAGATAGTACCGTCCCCCCGGACAGCGGACTTAGCTGCCCATTACCGTGATCTGCTCAACTCCCACAGTGTGGAAGACCGCCTCCTTTTGATCAAGGAGATCCAGGTCAGGCAGCGGGAGCTGGCCCGGCAAAAAAACGGCCGAGCCAGCTGGACTCCAAATACCTGAAGTTGGCGGAGAAACTGATCTGCGAAGAATTTGCCGTTGTATTGGATACTACGCCGGATCTGATTCGGGAGCGCCTGTACGCAGCCACGGAACGTAAGGCTACCGCTTAAATAGGGCGGCGTAACTGTTACGGCAGGGGGCCTGTAGCCCCCTGCCGTTTCTTTCTGCTCACATACGACGTGACCGGAAATGCTCTTGTACTGGCGCTGTCGGAACGGGCAATACTCTTTCTGCCCTCCTGCGACCTGTCGCCCTCCATCACCGTTCTCCTGATCCTGTCCGGCGTCCAACACCGGCACGATAGGCGCCTTGTGGATATGCCCAGATAGGGCCGGTCGGCTTCACGGTTTCCCGCTCACATTCCGTGGTCACGAACCTCCTCCACGCCGTCCCGGCGTTCCGCTCTCTGGGCCCAGTCGGCAGAGAGCTTGTCCAGCATCTCCCCCAACGTTCTCTGCTCCTCCGGGGTGAGGACGGCGAACAGCTCCGCCCGGCGGCGGAGTATATGCGCCTCGTCGCTCTGGTTCACCCACGCCCGTCCCTGCTCCGTGATAGACAGCGACACCTTTCGCCGATCCTCTTTACTGTGCACCCGGGTAATCAGCCCCTTGTCCTCCAGCTTGACGGCGATCTCGCTCATGGAGCCGGCCTGAATGCCCAGCAGCGCTTGAAGCTCCCGCTGAGGCATCTCTCCCCGCTGGCACAGGGTTCGTAGGATGCGCCCCTGTCCCCGGCGCTTGCCCAGGCAACTGGACAGGAAGCGCCCGCACCGCTCAAATTTCCCCGCTAAGTCGTCCCGATCCGGGTGCGGGCCATGATGGCCGTGACCGCTGCCACACTCAGGGCTCCGGCCGTTCATTTACCTTGGCCCTCATGCCTGTGGCGGCGTTCCCCGTCATGGGTGTGGCTGTGATGATGACCATGGCTGAGCGCCTCCTCGCCGAATTGGGCTCGCCAGCCGGTGTCCAGTTTCCCCAGCAGCGTTTGAAGAGCCGATTTCTCTTCCGCAGTCAGAACCTGAAACAGTAGTTCCTCCTCCACATCGGTGTGGTGCACAAGGCGTCCGCACCGCTGGAGTAGGCTGGCCAAGCTGCCGGACTCCCGATGACTGTGATTCTCCTCTTCCACGCCAAAAAATCTGCGTCCCTTACCGCACTGCAGGGCATCTGCCGGGCAGTGATTGTCACACTGGAGACAGATCTTCATTTGACTGTTTTTCATTTCTTCGTTCATAGATGGAAAGCTCCTTCGCTTATTTTATTAGGTACCTAATAATTAGGTTACACCATAAGTTTTAAAATGTCAAGGAAAAACATTTAGCCGCCACGGGCCAGAAAAAAGCAACGGCTGAGGTAATGGAACGGCTCACAGCCGAACACAACGCAGTGCGGATTTTGGGTTTGACTGAAGAGATGCAGTTCCCCCACGATGGCATTTTCGTCGGCGTTAATGCTTGAACTGAACTCCTTTCTCCTCCTTCTCTCCACAGTCTAAAGTTTTGTAGGTATATCGAATGACAATGACGCAGATCACAAAGGTCAGCAAATCGGAGACCGGCATGGAGTACAGCACCCCGTCCAGGCCGAACCGCAGGGGGAGCAGCAGGGCGAAGCCCACGCCGAACAGCACCTCCCGCACCATGGAGATGGCGGTGGAGGCGAAGGCCCGGCCCAGAGACTGCAGGTAGATGAACGTGCCCTTGTTCACCGTAGCCAGCACCATCATGCAGAGATAGACGCGGAAGCACTTCACCGCGTATTGCGTATAATACACGCTTTCATTGGACGCGCCGAAGATTCCGATGAGCTGGTGGGGGAACAGCTCCACAATCAGCAGCGCCGCCGCCCCGACTATGGCCTCCGCCGCCAGCAGGCGGGTGAACAGGGACTTGGCCCGATCCCGGCGGCCCGCCCCGATGTTGTAGCCCACCACCGGGATGCACCCCGCCGCCAGCCCCACGGAGATGGAGATGACGATCTGGAAGAACTTCATCACGATCCCCAGCACCGCCATGGGGATCTGGGTGTACTGCGCCTGCCCGAAGATGGGGTCGATGGCGCTGTATTTCAGCGTCATGTTCTGAATGGCCGCCATGGCCATGACCAGGGAGATCTGGGACAGGAAGCTGCAAATGCCCAGGGGCAGGTATTTCTTCGCCAGACGGCCGTGAAGCCGGAAGCTGCCCCGCTCCAGCCGGACGGCCTTCATGTGGCACAGATACCAGATTGCCAGGGCGGCGGTTAAGATCTGCCCCAGCACGGTGGCTGCCGCCGCGCCCATCATCCCCCAGCGGAACACGAAGATGAAGATGGGATCCAGAATGATGTTGACCAGCGCCCCCGCCAGCGTGGAGGCCATGGCGAACTTGGGGCTGCCGTCGGAGCGGATGATGGGGTTGAGGGCCTGCCCAAACAGATAGAAGGGGATCCCGAGGGTGATCCAGAAGAAGTATTCCTTGGCGTGGTGGAAGGTTTCCTCGTTGACCCTGCCGTCGAACAGGGTCAGGATCGGCTCCTGAAGGGCCAGGTAGAGGGCCGTCAAAACCAGGCCGGAGGCCACGCACAGCAGCACCGCGCTGCCGATGCTCTTGTGGGCGGCGTCCCGATCCCCGGCCCCCAGGCTGATGCTGACGAAGGCGCAGCAGCCGTCCCCGATCATCACCGCGATGGACAGGGCCACCACCGTCAGGGGAAAGACCACCGTGTTGGCGGCGTTGCCGTAGGAGCCCAGGTAGTCCGCGTTGGCGATAAAAATCTGATCCACGATGTTGTAGAGTGCCGCCACCAGCAGGGAGATGACGCAGGGAACGGCATATTTCGCCATCAGCCTGCCCAGCGGCTCGGTTTCCAGGAATGAATTTGCTTTTTGTTCCATAGATGATTTCCTCCTCTGAGCATGAGAAAGCGCCCGGCGAGAAGAGCTGGACTTATGCCTTCTGGCCGCGCGCTTTCTGATATTGATTGTTGGGCAAATAAAAACAACGTGCAGCGATCAACCGGATTTATGCGGTGACGCTACACGTTGCATTGTAAATATAGCACTTAGAGAGCCAAAAAGTCAAGTTTAGTTTTTTGAAATTTTTCTCTGGCTCGGCGGATTCATGAATATTCACAAAAAATCTCCGCTCGTGCCGGCCCCTGTGCATGGGTTCGCAGGATCTAACCCAAGGAGCAGAATTTTAAACAAAGAGGGCTTGGCCGCAACAGCCAGCGGCAGTAAACCATGTCTGAGCCGGACGTTGGGCATTCTTAACCACATCGTAGGAGAAAGTGAAGGACAGTCGGATCGCGCTGGACAAAACCGTGGCAAATCGCAGCATGATCTAAGACGGCAAGAGGGGCAAGCGCAGACAACAACACTGAAAGACGTAACAGTTGGCGAGACTGTGACCGCAACGCAACTCCACGGAGAAGGGCCGGTGCAGCGCCGGTTATGGA
The DNA here is from genome assembly GCA_004560375.1 of bacterium. Taxonomy (GTDB): domain Bacteria; phylum Bacillota; class Clostridia; order Oscillospirales; family Oscillospiraceae; genus Enterenecus. The sequence continues at coordinate 133,936 of SFVC01000001.1, read as the reverse complement.
CATGGGCATCGTCAAGGGCGTGGAGATTCGCATGTGCAAGTGGCCCCCGGGCGATCCCATAAACATCAAAATTGCCTTGGCGGGCAACCCCAATTGTGGGAAAACCACCCTGTTCAACGCCCTCTCAGCGGTACTCCTGCATCAACGGTATGGTTGCCCAGGCGTGGGAAAACGGTGATAAGATCGACCAGATTCCCTTTCATAAGATTATGTTTTTATTCAGCGGCTGTCACGTTATCCGTCCACATCTCACACTGGCTCATCACCGTCTGCACCGCATCCTCCATCCCCTCCGGCGGGTATTTATGCTTCTTCAGGAGACGCTTCACCAGCCGCCGCATCCCGGCCCGGGCGCTCTCCTTCTTCTGCCAGTCGATGGTGCGGTTTTGCCGCAGAAGGTCGGTCAATTCCCTGGTGATGGCGATCAGTTCCTCATGCTCGTAAAAATCCTTGATGGCCTGGGGCTTGGTCAGCGCGTCATAGAACGCCAGCTCCTCGGCGTTCAGCCCCAGCGCCTCGCCTTCCGCGTTGGCCTGGGCGATATCCTTTGCCAGCTTTAGCAGCTCCTGGATCACTTCCTCGTTGGTCAGCATTCCATTGAGGTAACGGTTCATGACACTCTGGATGATTTCGCTGAACTTTTCCGACTTGACTACGTTGCTCCGGCGATAGATGGACACCTGCTCGGCAATCAGCTTCTTCAGCAATTCCACCGCCAGATTCTTCTCCTTCATATGGGCGATTTCTTCCAGGAATTTTGGGTCAAACAGGGAAAACTCCGTCCCCACGTCGGAAAACAGGTTGATGACGCCCTCGCTTTTGATGCTGTGCTTGAGCAGCTCATTGATCCGCTCATTGACCTCCGGCAGGGTGAACTTTTCACCCGTCCCGCCTGTGGTCAAGCGCACAACCACCGTTCTGACCGCCTCGAAGAACGCGCATTCCAGCCGCGTCTTTTCCTCCACCAGGCTGGCGCACAGCGACAGCGCCTGCCGGAGCAGCAGCGCCTCTTTGATATAGACGTTATGGGTTTTCTCCTTAGTCTCCGTTGCCAAAAGGAATCATATTGCTTCTACATATCATAAATTACCCTCTGCTTGAAACCTTGCCAACACGTCAAGCATATGCTTGCCAATGGTTTTCGGGTCATAGTTATTTGCCTCACAGATGAAACGCAGCCCATCCGGTGTGAGTAGTCTGCCATTATCCCTGTCTTTCTTCAGTTGTTCGTATTCTTCCAGCTGCTTTTTGCTGATTGTCGGCATTACTGTACCTCCATATTTCTGTGAATGTCAAGATAATAATAGCGCCGGTTCCTGAAAACCGACACCCCTAATCAGACCGACACCCCTTTGACCCCTTCGACACCCCTTTGGTCAAGCCGCCGTGCTTTGTATCAAATTTTGCGTCTTGATTTCGTAGACCCGCCCGTTGTAGGGCTGGAGCACCTCCACCAGGGTACGCACCACGCAGGCGGGGGTGTAGAACTCCCCGGCCAGCTTGCCCTCCTGCTCGGCGAACTTGGACAGGCAGTATTCGTAGGTGCGGCCCAGAATGTCCTTGCTGCTCCCATGCTCGATCATCTGGATGTTGGTGAACAGATCCACCACGTCCCCCAGGCGGCGCTTGTCCAGCTCAGGCCGGGCAAAATTCTTGGGCAGGATGTCTTTGAGGCGCTTGTTCTCCTTTTCGATGGAGCGCATGGCCTCGTCGATCACCGCGCCCACCTCCGGCGTGTGGGCGGCGGCGGAGATCACTGACCACCGGGCGGACTCCGGCACGAAGAAGATGTTCTCGGCGGTGTATTCGTCCTTGTCCTCCTCGAAGCCGTCGCCCTCGGCCGCCAGCTCGTTGTATTTGGCCTCAAAGCGGTCGGAGATATATTTCAGGAAGATCAGGCCAAGAACCACGGACTTATATTCCGATGCGTCCATATTGCCGCGGAGGACACAGGCCGCGTCCCAAATCTGCTTTTCAAAGCCGATATTGCTTGTATTTGTTTCAGCCATTTCCATATCTCCCAACGTTTGTTTTATATAATTATAGTCATTATATCCTATTTGCCGCCCAGTTGCAATGGGCGCAGCGGCCCACGGCAGGGAGATTAACTTTCCTTGCCGTGGGCCGTTGGCTAAACCGGTATATAAAATGGGCAGGTGCTCAAACCAGGCTCCACTCCAGGACATTCCGCACCAGGCGGCTCCCCACCGTGGTACCCTCCGGCAGCAGGAACATCGCCACCTGATTCTCCACGCCGTTGTCGCTGATCATGTGGGCGTAATCCCCATCAATGGAATCCACAGTATAATAGACAGGCTCCATGATTCTCCCTCCTCTCAACAAGCGGCGCTTCCGTTCCGCATTTTTCTATGATGCCGCCACCGGCGTATCATGGTTTGATTTCTTCCCCTGCTTATGGTATTTTAATCAATATAGCACAAATCCGCCGCCGGGGAAAGTGCCGGCGGCGATATTTTGGGAGTTGATTTCCATGGTTCGTGAGATCATACGCGATGAGGTGTTTTTAGCCCAAAAGGCCGAGCCGGCCACCCCAGAGGATCTGCCCGTTGCCCAGGATCTGCTGGACACCCTGGCCGCCCACAAGGACGGCTGCGTGGGGGTGCTGATTTAGTATGGACATCGACGCCTGCATCGCCCGCCTGACGGGGAAGGACGCAAAGGACGCCTATGCCGTTACCCGGCAGATCACGGCGGAGAGCCGGGACGCCGACGCCTGGTATCCCTACTTTGACCAGTTCAATGCCCTTTTACATCACAAAAACTCCCTTATACGAAACAGGGCCATCTCCATCCTGGCGGCTAACGCCCGCTGGGACACAGCTGGAAAATTTGACGCCCTGCTGGACGAATTTCTGTCCCATGTGACGGATGCAAAGCCCATCACTGCCCGGCAGTGCATCGCGGCGCTTCCGGAACTTGCGGAGGCAAAGCCGGAGTTCATCCCAAGAATCCGCTCCGCGCTGCAACAGGCTGATCTCAGCGGCTATCCGGACAGTATGCAGCCCCTTGTCCTGAAAGACATTGTGGCAGTGCTGCAAAAAATAGGCGGCTCAGATTGATGAGCGGAACCAATCAAATGGAGCTGGGCTTAACCATCCCCCTCCAGCGGGACCTGCACACCAAGGCCCTGCCTTACGGCCAGGAGCCGAACCGCCGGTAGTTCAGAAATACGCACAATCCGTACCTACTACCAGCCCCGCGGACGGTTCTGTGTTTTGAAAAAATGCTTGACAATACACAGATACGCCGTTATACTGAACATTGTTCACATTGAGGTGGTGGGATGAATACCGCAGTCACATCAAAACAGGACATTTTGAAAACCAGCCGGGAACTGATCCGCCGGCAGGGATGGTCCGCAATCAATATCCGCTCTGTTGCCGCGGCCTGCGGGGTCTCAGTGGGATCCATTTACAATTATTTTGATTCCAAGGCCGCCCTGGTATCCGCCACCGTGGAGAGCGTCTGGTGTGAGATTTTCCGCCGCCCGGAGGACGAGGCTGTGTTTCTCGACACTCAGGCCTATATCGCCTGGATGTATGAACAGCTGGAACAGGGCTGCAAGCAATATCCAGGATTTTTTACACTGCACTCCCTTGGCTTTCTGCAGGAGGAAAAGGCCGATGGGAAACGGAGAATGCAGCAGGCCTGGCAGCATATTATAGACGAGCTGTATTCCGTTTTAAAGCAGGACAGCCGGGTTCGGGCCGATGCCTTTACGGAGCAATTCACAGCGGAGCGGTTTTCCGATGTTTTATTTTCCCTGTTGCTGTCCGCCCTGCTGCGGCAGGACTATGATCCCGCCGCCGTGTTGGAGATCGTCCGCAGGATTCTTTATTGACGCTCCCACGCGGCGCTGTCGTCGGACGCCGTGCCCAGGATCGGGAGGCTGATGATCCCCAAGACCTGCGCCTATGTGCGAGCGGTGCTCCTTGCATCGTACACGATAAAACAGAAGTACAAATAAGGAGGAACAACTTATGAAACGCTACATAAACTCAGCTCTGCTGTACGCCATCCTGGCCATGATCGGCGGTGTGTTCTACCGGGAGTTTACCAAATTCAACGGATTTACCGCAAAAACCACCCTCTCCGTGGTTCATGCCCATTACTTCCTGCTGGGCATGGTGCTTTTCCTGTTGCTGCTGGTATTGGAAAGGAACTTGTCCTTCACCGGAGCGAAAACCGGGCGGGTGCTGATCGTCTATCACATCGGCTTGAACCTGACCGCCGTGATGCTGGTGGTGCGCGGGGTGACCCAGGTGCTGGGGCTCGCCCTCTCCTCCGGGATGGACGCGGCAATTTCCGGCATGGCCGGGATCGGGCACATCCTGCTGGGCGTCAGCCTGGTGCTTCTGCTGCTGCAGATCAGGCGCGGCGTGGCGGCGTCTCAGTCCTGAGTTGCTTCTTCCTATGGGAGGCTCCGGCCCATGCATATCATCATCGCCCCGGCCAAAAAAATGATCGTGGACACGGACAGCTTTGCCGTGGACGGCTTGCCCCGGTTCCTGGAGCAGACAGAGCGGCTGAAAAGCGTTCTGCAAACCATGTCCCCCAAGGAATTGCAAGGCCTCTGGAAGTGCAATGACGCCATCGCCAGGCTGAATGTGGAGCGGCTGGAGCACATGGATCTGCGCCGCAATCTCACCCCGGCCATCCTCGCCTACGAGGGCATCCAGTACCGCTACATGGCCCCCGGCGTGATGGAGACGGCCCACCTGGACTATCTCCGGGAGCATCTGTCCATCCTCTCCGGATTCTACGGACTGCTGCGGCCCTTCGACGGCGTGACCCCCTACCGGCTGGAGATGCAGGCCCGGCTGGCGGTGGACGGCTGCCGGGATCTGTACCAGTTCTGGGGCGACCGCCTGGCCCGGCAGTTGGCCGCCCGGACGGACTTTGTGCTGAATCTGGCCTCCAAGGAGTACAGCAAAGCGGTGGAGCCCCACCTGCCCGAGAACGTCCGCTTCCTCACCTGTACCTTTGGCGAGCGGAAGGGCGGCAAGGTCATGGAAAAGGGCACTCAGTGCAAGATGGCCCGGGGCCAAATGGTGCGCTGGATGGCCGAACATAAAATCGAAGACCCAGAGCGTCTCCGGGCCTTCGACCAATTAGGCTATCGTTTTCATGAGGAGCTGTCCGTGGAAAACCACTATGTGTTTCTCAAGCAGCCGGAATAATCCATCTAAGCCGAGGGCCGCTGTTCGATTGCAGCCCTCGGCTCTGTTTCGTATGGCCAGATTTCGATGCCGCCGAATTCGTACCTGGTGGTGCAGCCGGCTCCGCCGGAGCGGAGGATGCCGTCTTGCTGCGGTTTCCGCTGCGGCCCCGCGGCTTATTCGGCTTGATAGAATTGGTTGGAGGTAAGCAACTTGTCCTTCTGCACAGCGGTGATGCTGTCGGTAATATCCTTCATAAACACGTAAAAGATCCGCTGCTCTTCTCCCAGCCTGGAGGTTTCCAAATGCCCGCAGTCATCCACCCAGCGGATTTCGCCATCCTTGCGGACAATTCGGTACGTTACATAGTCCATGGCCCCATCGGACTGCTGAATCTGGTTTTGGATCTCCCACTCCACCCGGTTCAGATCCTCCGGATGGACGATGCCCCGGAAGGAGCCCCCCACCAGTTCCATCCATTCATCCATGCTCTGGCAGCCAAAAAGTTCTATGACCGCCGGGTTGGCGTACAGCAGACGTTCGCCCTCCATATCCTGGTAGACAAAGAACGCGTCCGACATACTGGCCAGGGATTCCGCCATGCGCTCCCGGCGGTGCTCCTCCTCCGCCCGGATGATATGGTCGATGCTCTGAATGGTGACCACCGCCGTCTTGGGTCTCCCATTGTCCCGCTCGTTCACGGTCACAACGGTTTCGCACCACTCATCCGGGCTCTCCTTGCTGCTCCGGCGGTAGCGGCAGGACACCGAATTCTGGGTCTGGAGCGCCTCCCGCAGATACTCCAGCGACAGGAAGTTTCGCACGTTCGCCTCATCGTACTTCAAAATCTTTCCGGTTCCGAAATGCCGCTCTATCATGGCCTCATAGTCCCCTCTCTCCGTGAGGAGGGCCTCATTGGGGTAGATCATCCGGCAGTAGTGATTCTGAAACTGGAGGTAATAGACCTCCCGGTAGGACTGAACCATGCTGTTGAACGCCCCCTCGCACAGCTGCGTCTGGGTCACGTCCCGCAGCAGGCAGGCCACGTAGCCATATTCATGCTGGTAGAGGGTCAGCTCAAGGTAGTGGCTGGAGACCGAACTGTAGGCGTAGTGGGTGAGCCGCTCCCCCAGAAACGCCGCCTGGTAGGCCTTTTGCAGCAGCTCCTCGCTGTTGCCCTCGAACGCCTTCAGAATCAGGCGCCGGATCCGGCTCAAATCGCTGCCGCACATCCGCTCCATCTCCCGATTGATGTAGACGATCTCGTAATCAACCGGTTTCCCCTCTCCATTCAGGAGGATTTTGGACAGCCCGAACCCGCTGGGGAGGGGGCCATAATACTGATCCAGCCCCTTCAGCTCGCTGCTGCCCAGCTCCGCCGCGGGCAGATCCACCGTCACCCGTTCCTTCCGCCGTTGCTTCAGGGCGGTGGTGTCCGCCAGGGAGACAAAGTAGATCCGGTGCCCCTCCTTTTCCCGCAGGAAAAAGACACGGACACGAACCCAGAGCACCTTGCCGTCTACCCGTAGGTAGTGGATGTAGCCCTCCACGGAGGCGGGCTGCCGCTCGTAGGCCTGCTCAAACAGGGCCAGCAGGGTGCGCCGGTCATCATCCCGGACATTGTTCCAGATCTTCCGGCTCAGATCCTTGCTGTCCGAGGCATCCAGGCCGGCAAGACGGTAGGCCTGTTCGTTTACCCGGGTCACCTCAACCTGGTTTTCATAAATATCATAAACGGCGCAGGGGCCCAGGGCGTTGTTCAGCATGGTGTCGGTAAACAGGTTGCCGTCCATGAGCTCCCGGACATGGAACGCCTCCACCTGCCTGCAATGCAGGCCGGTGAAGTCCAGGTTCCGCTCATCGGCCAGAAGGCTTTCAAATTGCTCGATGGGCAGGGGCTTGAAATAGTAGTAGCCCTGGGCGTACCGGCAGCCCAGACTCCGCAGGATGTTTTCCTGCTGCAAATTCTCCACGCCCTCCACAATGATGGGCAGGCCCATCAGCCGGGCCATATTGACCATGGCCTCCAGGATGCCGACGCCCTTCTGCCCCTCCTCCTCGCTGATCTCCAGAAAGCGCATATCCATTTTGATGACGTCCACGGCGACGCTTTTCAGCATGTTCAGGGAGGAGTAGCCGCTGCCGAAATCATCCATCATAACCAGGAAGCCGGCCTCCCGCAGACGATCCACCGTGCTGTTGATCAGATTGTCCTCCTCGGCATAGGCGCTCTCGGTGATCTCGGCCTTGATATACTTGGCCGGCAGATCGTATTTCTCCAGCAGCCCGGTGAGGAGCGCCGGCACATCCAGCGACATGATGTCGATGCGGGAGATGTTGATGGAGATGGGAACCGGATGATAGCCCCGGTCAATCCATCCCCGCAGCCACTGGCACACCTTTTCCCAGACCCGCTGATCCAGCAGATGGATCGTGCCGCCGCGCTCCATGGCGGGGACAAACCGTCCCGGCGGGATCAGGCCTTTGGTTCTGTGGTTCCAGCGCACCAGGGACTCCGCCCCCACCACCTTGCCGGTGAAGATGTCGCACTGGGCTGGGCATAGAAGGTAAACTCATCCCGTTCCAGCGCCTCGTTGATCTCCATCAGCAGCCGCATTTCCTCCTCGAGGGTATCCTCCATCTCGGGGTCGTAGGTAACGATGTTGTTGCGGCCGGCCACATGGGACAGGGCCAGGGTCGCCCGGTCATAGTACATCTCCGGCGGGAATTCGATATCATCAATGGGGCTGATGCCGAAGGCGGGGATCACCCCCACCGCGCCCCCCAGCAGGTCTACGCCCGCCCGGATATCCTCCCAAAGCTGCCCTACCAATTCCATATCCCAGGGCATGACAACGCAGAAATTGTCCCCTTCGAAATAGCCCGCCACACCGCCGTATTGCTGGGCCCTCGTTTCCAGACAGTCCGCAATATAACGCAGCAGCTTGTCGCCGGCAGTCCGGCCATGAAATTTGTTGAACAGCCGAAAATGCCGGATATCCACCGCCACCATACAATATTTCCCAGAAATGGCCTGCGCGATAAAAGGCCTTGCTTTCTCCATAAAGCCAGCGGGAGGATACAGGCCTGTCAGCCGGTTTTTGGCCACTTGCTCCTGGCTCCAATTCGCTTGGCTTTGTGCGCTTTCCTTGTCCATATTCCTACCTCCATCGTCTGGGGGATTACCCTGGCCCCTGGTTCAACGCAGACACCCTTTTTGTATAAAGTATCATATATACATCTGAGCCATCAAGAAAATTTTGGTGTTTTTGCTTGTCCGTTCCAAAAATTATGGTACAATAGAACAAGCGTAGTTCCGAAGCAGCTTTGCAATTTGATTCGACGGGGATGACGAGTATGGCCGAGTCTATCGTGTTCATTGACAGTGAAATTGGAATTTCTGATCAGAAAATCGCAGATTTAGGCGCCATGAAGGAGAACAACGCTCAGTTTCACTCCCCCTCCATACGGGATTTTTCTGCTTTTATCGCCGATGCCGCCTTTTTGTGCGGCCACAATATCGTACACCACGATCTGCGCTATCTGCGGCCATTGCTGGATCGGCCGCTTTCTGCAAAGCCGATCGATACCCTCTATCTCTCTCCGCTGCTGTTTCCGGAGCGGCCCTATCACGCGCTTTTGAAGGACGACAAACTCCAGGCCGAGGAGCTGAACAATCCCCTGAATGACGCGGAAAAAGCCCGCAAATTGTTTTACGACGAGGTGAACGCATTTTCGGAGCTGCCCGCCCACCGGAAGGAAATTTACTATGGACTGCTGAATCCGTTTGAGGAATTCCAAGGTTTCTTTGTTTTTATGAAATATCGTCCGCTTTTTCCAGCGCCGGAGCGGGCGATCAGGCGGGAGTTTTCAAAAGAGATCTGCGAAAATGCGGATGTACGCACCTTGATTTCCAACCGGCCAGTCGAACTGGCCTATGCTTTGGCGCTGATCGGCTGCCATGACTACCACTCCGTCACACCGCCCTGGGTTACGAAGAATTACCCCGCAGTTGAGTCCGTGATAAAAACCCTCCGCGGCAGTCCCTGCAGGGCCGGATGTCCCTACTGCCGGGAGGCGTTTGGTATTCACAGGAAACTGAAGGATTTTTTTGGCTTTGACCAATTCCGCACCTATGGCGGGGAACCGCTCCAGGAGCGGGCGGTTCAAGCGGCGGTGGATGGAAAATCTTTGCTTGCGGTATTTCCCACCGGAGGCGGGAAATCCATCACGTTTCAGCTGCCGGCGCTGATGGCGGGGCAGGCGGAGCACGGACTGACCGTTGTGATTTCTCCACTCCAATCCCTTATGAAGGATCAGGTGGACAACCTGAGCGAATATGGCTTGGTGGATGCCGTCACAGTAAACGGTCTGCTCAGCCCGGTGGAGCGCGCCGAGGCGCTGGAGCGGGTGGCAAACGGGCTGGCTACAGTCTTTTACATCTCACCGGAGCAGCTGCGCTCCCGTACCATTGAACAGCTGCTGCTTGCCCGGAATGTCGTACGCTTTGTCATCGACGAGGCCCACTGCTTCTCCGCCTGGGGGCAGGATTTCCGGGTGGACTATCTGTATATCGGCGACTTTATCCGGGAGCTGCAGGCCAAAAAAGGCCTGGCTTCCCCGATTCCTGTCTCCTGCTTCACCGCCACCGCCAAGCAGAAGGTCATCAGCGACATTCGCGACTATTTTCAGGAAAAGCTGGGGCTGGAGCTGGAGCTGTTTACCTCCGCCGCCTCCCGGGAGAATCTGCGCTATGTGGTTCTCCACCAGGAGACGGAGGCGGACAAGTACAATGTGCTCCGTTCCCTCATCGAGCAGAGAGATTGTCCCACAATCGTCTATGTCTCCCGAACCAGGCGAACCAGGCAGCTGGCGGAGAAGCTGACCAGCGATGGCTTTCCCGCCAGGCCCTACAACGGGAAGATGGATCCTGCCGAAAAAATTGCCAATCAGGACGCCTTTATCCGCGGCGAGGTAAACATCATCGTTGCAACCTCCGTCTTCGGCATGGGGGTGGATAAAAAGGATGTGCGGTTGGTGATTCACTACGATATCTCCGACTCTCTGGAAAACTACATCCAGGAGGCGGGCCGCGCCGGTCGGGATCCCTCTATCACGGCGGAGTGCTATGTCCTGTTTCACGATAATGATTTAAACAAACACTTTATTCTCCTCAATCAGACCAAGCTGAGCATCAGCGAGATCCAACAGATCTGGAAGGCCATGAAAGACTTGACCCGGAACCGCGCCACCGTCTGCTGCTCCCCGCTGGAGCTTGCCCGGCAGGCGGGGTGGGACGACTCCGGCAGCGGCATGGAAACCCGGGTAAAAACCGCCGTCGCCGCGCTGGAAAATGCCGGTTATGTAAAGCGGGGCCGGAATATGCCTCGCGTCTATGCCACCAGCATCCTTGCCCCGAATATGGAGGAAGCCAGCCGCCGGATCGACCGATCTCACTTTTTCTCCGACGTGCAAAAAGCGCAGGCCAAACGGATTATCAAATCTCTGATTTCCAGCCGCAGTGTCGCCAGTGCCGGAAATGACGACGCGGAATCCCGGGTGGACTACCTTGCGGATATTTTGGGTCTGGAAAAGCGGGACGTCATTGACTGCGTCAATCTGATGCGGCAGGAGGGCCTCTTGGCCGACTCCATGGATATGTCCGCCTACCTCTATAAGCAGGACACCCAGAACCGCTCCATGCAGACCCTGAGCCGCTTCGCACGGCTGGAACAATTCCTTTTCGGCCAAATGGGCGGCCAGGAGCAGAGCTTTGCCCTGAAGGAGCTAAATGAGGCGGCCTTAAACGAGGGGATTCCCCACTCCTCAGTGCGGAATATCCGCACCATCTTCTACTATTGGACCATTAAGGGGTACATTGCTAAGCAGGAAAACGGGGCCAGCCAGCATATCGTCATCACACCGCTTATGGAGCGGAACCGGATGCAGGAAAAGTTTGAACGGCGCATCGAACTGTGCCGGTTTATCCTGGATCGGCTGTACGCCCAGGCGGAGGACGCCCAAGCCGACCGCGCCCTGGTTCAGTTCTCTCTGGTGGGGCTGCATCAGGAGTACCGTAACCAGCCAAAGCTCCAGCCTCCCGGAGCCGAGACAACCCTGGCCGACATGGAGGACGTGCTTTTGTATCTGTCCAAAACCGGAGCGATGCGATTAGAGGGCGGATTTCTGGTTCTCTATAACGGGATGGAAGTGAAGCGCCTGATCCTGGACAACAAGATCCGGTACAAGCAGGAGGACTACAAAACACTGAACGAATACTACAAGCAAAAGATCCAGCAGATCCACATCGTGGGCGAGTATGCCAATTTGATGGTACGGGATTACAGCGCCGCGCTGCAATTCGTTCAGGATTATTTTCAGCTGGATTTCAAAAAATTCATCGCAAAATACTTCAAGGGTGAACGGATCTCCGAGATCAATCGGAATATCACGCCGGAAAAATACCGCCAGCTGTTTGGAGGTCTGTCTGAAACGCAGTCCGCCATCATACACGACGCTGAGTCCAAATACATTGTGGTGGCGGCGGGCCCCGGCAGCGGAAAGACCCGGGTTCTGGTTCACAAACTGGCTTCCCTGCTGACCCTGGAAGATGTCAAGCACGAACAGCTGCTGATGGTGACCTTCTCCCGGGCCGCCGCCACTGAGTTCAAAAAGCGGCTGATCGGCCTGATCGGCAACGCGGCCAATTTTGTGGAGATCAAGACCTTTCACTCCTACTGCTTTGATCTTCTGGGCAAAATCGGCAGCCTGGACGGCGTAGAGGACGTGGTTGCGGGAGCGTGTGTGTTCTGACCAATACCAACGAGGAGGCCTTTCGGGTGGTGAGCCTGCTGGCCAGGCGCGGCATCCGTGCGAAGCTGGTACAGTCTATGGACGGCTTCCGGCTTTATGACCTGGCAGAACTACGCTTTTTCCTCAAAACCATCGACAGCCGGCAAGATTCCGCTCCGGTTATCAGCGATACGGTTTGGAACGGCGCCAAGGATCGGCTTCAAACCGTTTATCAGGACAGCAGCTGCCTGGAAAACTGCCTGAATCTGATTGCCGATTTTGAGCAGGTCAGCAGCTATGGAAAGTACCGCAGCGACCTGGAGGAATTTATCAGGGACTCCCGGTACGAGGATTTTTACGGTCATGACCGGGAGACGATTTTTGTCTCTACCATCCACAAGGCCAAGGGAAGGGAGTTTGACAGCGTTTATCTCCTGCTGGATCACGTCCCTCTTCAGCGTGACGCCGACCGGCGCAAGCTCTATGTGGGCCTGACCCGGGCCAAGCATACGCTCTATATCCATTGCAATACCGGCATCTTTGATGCGTATCAACTGCCGGCGGTGGAAAAGCAGACCGATCCTGTCCTCTATTCGGAGCCGGAGGAGATCACGCTATCCTTGACCCACAGAGATGTCGTACTCGATTTTTTTTAAAGGCAAAAACGCACAGCTTTTGCGTTTACACAGCGGCAGTCCGTTGGAACTTGACCGGGGATACCTCACAGCGCGGATGGATGGAGCCCCGTTTCGGGCAGCGAAGCTCTCCAAGGCTTGTGTTGCAACGCTCGGTGAATTGCGTGAAAAGGGATACCGCCCGGTTTCCGCTGAAGTTCGGTTCGTTGTCGCCTGGAAAGGGAAGGAGGATGCCCAGGAAACCGCCGTTCTGCTGGCGGATGTGCGGCTTTCCTCCGAATCGCTCACACAAAAAGCCACGGAGTCCCTCAGGGCAGACTTTTCCTGTAAACGCCATTCTCTTTGACAAACCCCATCTTGGTCAGATATGCCGCGTGGGCCTGGGTTTCCTGCCCTGCAAAAATCAGGGTATGGATGCCCTTGGAGGGCAGCTTGGAGTACAGATAGGCTCCGATGGAGCAGTCCCGGTAGGTGGGCGTGGAATAATCCAGCAGTACCTGCAGCGTTCCCTGCCCGTCGTCAGTCCCCAGCAGCACACCCGCCGGATTCCCGTTGCAGCAGATAAGATAGACCCGGTTCGCCCCGCTGTCCGCCGAAAAATCCGGAAAATACAGCCGGATGTCCTCCCGGTAGTAGTCCAGCAGGTAGCGCAGAAGGCCCTCCCCCGCCGCGCCCTCCACCAGGTCGTAGCTCCGATCCTTCCGGGTCAGCTTGAGCAGGTTGTAGATGTTGATGCCGATGAGGAAACCGTTCATCAGCGCCGTGGGGTAGGAGTGGATCATCAGGGCATAGGCCGCGAAGATCCCGCTTCCGATGGTGTTGATCACCCGCAGCTTGACCACAGACGACATGAGCATAGACACCACTACCAGCGCGGATCCAAGATATCCAATCAGTTCGATCATAGTCTGGCCCTCCTTTAGTATCCAATCGTGTCGCTTTCCCTCTGATTGTATCATATTGTCCCGGCAATTTCCAGAGACATTATCCCCTTCAAAGCTGACGGCAGGGATCGCTCCCTGCCGTCAGTGATTCAGGATGCTTTCATCGGGTTGTTGACTACCCCCACAAACAGGGGCAGACCACCGTTTCCGGTGACGCAGAACAGGAAGGGCCGATCCAGCACAAAGTCCACCTCCTCCTCGGGGGGAGCGTCACCGCCGGGCGCCAGCACGGTGAAGGCCGCGGCAATGCAGCCCTCCTCGTCGATCACCACTCGGGCGGCGTGGCTGGTCTGGTTGAGGGTGGTGGGCCCGTTCACCCCGGTGGTCATGGGGGTGAAGTCGGCCCGCTCCGGGTCAAAGACGTCGGTGATCCCCATCGCCTTCAGGCCGTCCTTCAGATCAAACTGGGCGGACACGTCGAACTTGGGGATGGCTTTGTTCACCAAGGCGGGCCGGCCCCAGTCATATTTCTTTTCCGTGAACAGGAACTCCAGCGCCTCCTCGTCGGCCAGCAGCTCCTCCGGCGTCACCCCCTCGTCGGGCAGGAGGAACCACATGGCGCCATCCTCCTTGAAGGACTGGCTCACGGCGGAAAATTTGTCCCCCGAATAGTAGCTTCCTGAACTCCGCTGGTGCAGGAAGTCTGTCTCCACGTCCCCGATGGGGGTGTGGAAGGTCTGGGGCGCGGTCTTATCCTTGGAGAACTCCGCAGCCCACGGGGCCTTGAAATAGAGCGTGGTTGCCAGGGCCAGGATGGTGGTGGGATCCAGCTCGACCTTTCCGGCCTGCTCCTCCAAAAGCCCCCCGGTCTGCTCATTGAGCCAGTTCTGCAGGGCCTTGTCCAGCTCCTTCGAGCCCATCCTCCCCCGGTAGGAGGAGGCATAGAAATCCCGGGCCAGGGCGTCCAGGGTGTCCCGGTTGAAGCTCACATCCTGATTCAGCCACAGGGAGCTGGCCAGGATGGAGGTTATCAGCCCATCGTCCCGGTAGCTGACGTTCCACACGTCGTTCGCCTGCTTCCGCAGCTCGTCCATGCTGCCGCTGCCCAGCGCCTCCAGGATCTGGCCCCGGCTGTCCCCATCGGTGAGATAGGCCAGCATGGACAGGGCCAGGTAGACGTTCACAGGGGAGTATACCCGGTTTTCCCCCGGTTCCTCCGCCAAAAAGGTCTGGGTGCTCCGGACAAAGAACACCTCCAGGGCGGAGGTGTCCCCCAGATCCCGCCGCTGGGCCTTTACGCTCTCCCACCACGCGTCATAGGCCGCGCTGCCGCCGCTCTCGCCGGGATAGGGGGCCATCTTTGGATACTCCGCCCGGGCGATGGCGTAGGCGGTCATCCCCCCGCCGGGGCGCAGAAGCACGCCCCCCAGGATGGCCACGGCCAGCACCGCCGCCACCGCTCCCAGCCACCGCTTTTTCCCTGGGTGCTTCCGCTGCTTTGGGGCCTCCCCGGCCCCGTCGATGAGGTCGTCCCGGACGTCGGTGACGCCGTCGAAGATATCGTCCGCCTTCATAATTCCACTCCTTCCGATTCCAGAAAGGCCCGCAGGCCCCTCCGCAGCCGCAGCAGCCGCTGGGCCAGGGCGTTGGCCCCCTGCCCCGCCTCCGCCGCCAGATCCTTCACCGCGTCGCCGTACCAGTACCGCCGGAGGAAGATCCGCCGATCCCCCTCCTCCAGCCCGTCCAGCCACCCGCTGATGGCCCGGCCCAGCTGCCGCCGCTCCAGGGTTTCCTCCACCGTGCCCGGGGCGGGGACGCAGTCCTCCAGCTCGGAGAGCAGCAGCTCCACCCCGTCGTACCGCTTCTGGGCATGCTCCCGCCGCCACCGGCTGATGGACAGGTTCCGGGTGATCCGCCCCAGAAAGGCGCCCAGGGACTGGGGCCAGTCCGGGGGCATCCGGTTCCAGGCGGCGTGCCAGGTGTCGTTGACGCACTCCTCCGCGTCCTCCCGGTCGCCCAGCAGCCCCAGGGCGATGGATCGGCACAGCCCGCCGTATTTTCGATCCGTCTCGGCGATGGCCCGCTCCTCCCGCCGGTGGTAGAGCTCCACAATGGCGTGGTCGTCCACAGCCCCGCCTCCTTTCCCCAGTGGTTTTTCAGAAGAGCCCTCTATCCATTTTGTCGCAAACTGGACGGAGATGTGACAACAATTATGGGGACTCAGGCGCCGCCCATCCCTTCCATCCCATCCGTATTATTATGATTATATCACCTGGATGTCTTCCTGTCAGCCCAAAGCTGCGGCGGGCTTACAGCCCGTGGGCAGGGCCCTGCCCCGGCTGCTCTCCTCCTGTGAATCCATCTCCGGGTCTGGCCGTGATCGTTGCATTTTGCCATATTCTGTGGTACACTGGTGAAAATCACGTGAGAGTTTAGGAGGCGGTTCCCATGAGCCGAAAGAAACCCTCCGGCGCCCCTAACAAAGTCCCCCGCCGGGCCCTTCTCCCCCTTGCGGCCCTGCTGGCCGCGGCTGTTCTGGCGGGGGTGACGCTCTGGCTGATCCTCCGCCCCGCCCCGCTGGAGCTGCCCTACCTCACCGCCCGGCGGGTGGTGGTGATGGACGTGGATTCCGGCCGTATTCTGGCCGACGTGGACGGCGACACCCCCCACTCCCCCGCCAGCCTCACCAAGATGATGACGGTTTTCCTGGTGCTGGACGACATTGAGCGCGGCAAGCTGTCCTGGGAGGACACCTGCACCGTCACCCCGGCGGAGGCCTTCACCCTGGGCTCCAAATACGGGATGCGCCCCGGCCAGGTGTTCACCGTGCGGGAGCTGGTGGCGGGGGCCATTATGGTCAGCGGCTGCGACTGCATCCAGTGCCTGGTGAAGCTGTGCGCCCCCAGCGAGGCCGACTTTGTGGCCCGCATGAACGAAAAGGCCGCTCAGCTGGGCATGGAGGGCTCCCACTTCGTCAACCCCACCGGCATCGACGCCTCCGGCCACTACATGACCGCCCGGGATGTGGCCCGTCTGGCCCGGGCCCTGGTGCGGGAGCATCCGGAGATCCTGGACTTCACCTCCGTTCCCTCCCTGGAGCTCGGCGGACGCACCTTCCAAAACATCCACCGGCTGGTGGGCCGCGATCCCCGGGTGAAGGGGCTGAAAACCGGCACCACCACCATCGGCGGCTTCAGCGTGTGCACCTATGCCGAGGGGGATCGAGGCCGCTATCTTGTGGTTCTGATGGACAGCAACAGCGACGCCACCCGCTTCTCCGAGACGGTGGCAATTCTGGATCTGCTGCTGGGGGAGGGCTGACATGGCAAAGAAAAAACAGCCCGCCGCCCCGGGGGAAAAGCCCCGGCAGAACACCCCGCTGCTCTTTCTCCTGCTGATCCTCCTCCCTCTGTACGGGGGATATTATCTGTTCTCCTCCCTGGCGGCGGGGGCGGTGCTCAGCCTCCTGCTGATCCATGCCGTCTGGCGGGACGGGGCCCTGCGCCTGCCCACCGGGCCGGAGGCGTGGTGCCTCTATGCCCTGTGGGGCTGCACCCTGCTGACCGTCCCCTTTGCCGTCAGCCCCGGCATGGCCTTCGCGGGCTTCCTGCGGCTGACGGTATGGATCCTCTTTTTCCTCTACGCCGCCACCTACACCCCCCGGGAGCGCCGGGAGATCCTGGACGCCGTGGCCTACGAGGGGGCCCTGCTCTCCCTGATCACGATTGTGGGCTTCCTCTACGACGGCTTCGCCGGCATTGAGGACGCCAACGGCCGGATCGACGGCTTCTTCCAGTATGCCAACACCTGGTCGCTGTTCCTCCTGATCTGTCTGATCCTGCTGGCCGTGAAGGAGGAGCGGCGGCGGCTGGACTGGCCCGCCATGGCCCTGCTGCTGTGCGGCGTGTACCTGTCCGGCTCCCGGGGCGTGTTCCTGCTGCTGCTGCCCCTGGCCCTGGCCTGGGCCGTCCACCGGCTGATCCGGGGGCGGGACGTGAAAACCGTGGCCATCGCCGCCGGGGTGCTGCTCCTCACCGGAGGGGCGGCCGTGCTGCTCAGCGGCGGGCTGGTGCTGGATCGCCTGCGGGCCATCACCCTGTCCTCCTCCAGCCTCAACGGGCGGCTGCTGTACTACATCGACGGGCTGAGGATGCTCCTGCGCCATCCCCTGGGCCTGGGCCGGGGGGGATATCTCTACCTCCAGCCCCTGGAGCAGACCGGCGTGTACACCCTGCGGTATATCCACAACGAATACCTCCAGGCCGCCCTGGACGGCGGGATTCCGGCGGGCCTGTGCATGGTGGGGCTGTGCGGCTGCCTGCTGTTTCGCAGGGGCGCTCCCCCCAGGGAGCGGGCCGTGGCGTTTGCCGTGGCCGCCCACTCCCTCATCGACTTTGACCTGCAATTCACCGCCGTGGCCCTTCTGCTGCTGCTGTGCGGCTCCGGGGGCCGCTGCCGGGAGATCCCCCTGGGCCGCCGCCGGGCCGCCGCCTTGGGCGGGGTGTGCGCCCTGGTGTTCGGATATTTCTCCCTGACCTATTACCTGGACTTCTCCGGACGGACGGCGGCGGCCTATGCCCTCTACCCCGCCGACCTGTCCCTGGCGGAAAACCGGCTTCAGAGCTTCCCTGACGTGGCAAGCGCCGAGCCGGTGGCGGACGCCATCCTGGCCTCCACCGACCTGTCCCTGCTGGCCTGGGACTGCAAGGTGGCCGCCTGCGCCCAGCGGGGGGACGTGCCCGGTATGGTGGAGTCCAAATATCAGTACCTCCGCCTCAGCCGCTACCGGGGGGAGGTCTACCAGGAGTTCACAGATCTGCTGGAAAACGCCTGTGTACAAAGCTCGGAGACCGAGCTTGTGCGATATCAAACCTTGGCCCAAGCAGTGATCACACAGCTGAAGGAGGTGAACCGGATCACCAGCCCCCTTGCCTACCGGATTGTGGACAAGCCGGAGCTGGACTTTTTCCCGCAGATTTGCGGAAGGCTAAATCAAATCATAGAGAGGATTGATACACAGTGAAATTGACCCGCAAGCTTCTGGCGGCCATGCTGTCCGTGTGCATGGTTCTGGCCATCCTGACCCCGGCTTCCGCGGCGGAGCTGTCCGCCAACTACAACACCGCCAGCTACTACGATGTGGCCGTCAGCGCCTATTCCCGGATGCTGGCCTTCCAGAACGGCGTGGTGGCCGCCGCCAACACCAGCAAGCAGTACGGCCTCATCGACTACTCCGGCAAGGTGATCCTGCCCTTCCAGTACGCCTACGTGTGGGCGCTGGGCGGGGACAAGTTCGCCGTGGCCCAGAAGGAGGACAACTACGGCAAGCTCTCCGGCCTGGGCATTGTCAACAGCGCCGGTAAGACGGTGCTGGCTCCCAGCCAGGACTGCTCCGACGTCTCCAGCAAAAACGGCGTCATCCGCGTCACCACCCGAACCGCGGATCCCAGCTCCTCCTGGGGGGGCTACAACTACACCTACGCGTACTACACCACCGACTGGAAGCCCTCCTCCGAGGCGGCCTACGAGGGCGGCTCCAAGGGTTCCGGCCCCCTGGCCCAGTATGACTACGTCTACTCCGTGGGCAGCTTCTATGTGGTGGCCAAGTCCGGCGAACGCTATCAGGAGGGCGTGCTGAACAGCAGCTATGAGCCCGTCATCCCTCTGGGCTCTGTTGATAACGTTGAGTGCGCCGTCAATGGGGACAGTGTGGCATTCGTCGTCTCCAAGGATCGGCAGTACAAGCTGGTGGGCTCCGACGGCAAGGACATCGTACCCTTCGGCGTCTATGACGACTTCCGGGTTCGCTCCCAGGGCAGCAGCGTGGGCGTGTCCAAGGACGACAAGATGGGCGCCATCGACTTCACCGGCAAGGTGCTCATCCCCCTGGGCGACTATGAGGATGTGGGCGGCCTGAACCAGGACGGCTATATCTCCGCCGTCACCGGGAACAGCTCCTCCGTGCTGTTCAAGGACGGCAAGGTGGCCAAAACCTTCTCCGACAAGAAGGTCACCACCGAGGTGTATTTCCGCCACCTGGCCTTCACCACCAGCGACATGAGCCACGGCATGATGGACGTCAACGGCAAGGTGATCCTGCCTGAGAACTATGATTCCATTGATGCCGACAGCAATGACTACCTCTACACCACCTATATGAAGGATGACGGCAGCTATGAGTATCTCCATGGCCTGTTCACCCAGGAGGGCCAGACCGTGATCCCCGACACCTACACCGAGATCCGCATACTCCAGGGCAGCAGCTATGTCCTGTGCAAGGACGGCAGCTACGGACTGTCCAGGATCAGCGGCACCACCGTCACCCCCGTGATCCCCATGCAGTATAAGGAGATGCGTACCCATACGCCCCAGTTCATCGAGCTGTATGACGGTTCCAACTACAGCGTGGTGGATCTGAACAATAACGTTGTGGTACCTGAGAGCACCGAGAAAATCAATGCCTTTAAGGGCGACGAGGGCGGCCTGTGGGAGACCCTGGATCGGGTGGACTGCTATGCCGAGGAATATGACGGCTATACCAAGTCCGTCCTGCCCTTTATCAGCAAGACCGGCAACGGCTATCTCACCACTTACGCCGACTACAAGACCGGCAAGGCCGACGGTCAGCTCCCCGTCCGGGCCTCCAACCTGAACGACGGCGGCTGGTTCGCCTATCAGAACGCCAACGGCCTGTACGGCATCGGCCGCCTGTCCACCGGCTTCCTGGATATCGAGCCCGAAAGCTGGAAGGACGATTCCGCCAGCTGGGCCGCGGCCAGGAAGATCACCGATGGCGTGGGCGGCGGCAAGTTCGATCCCGACAAGAACTGTACCAACGCCCAGATCATCACCTTCCTGTACCGCGCGAAGACCGGGAACATCGTCTCCGGCGCCAACTGGGATGTGGACGCCATCAACTGGGCCAAGGAGCAAGGCATGATCGGCGACGGCTTCGACAAGACCCAGCCCTGCACCCGGGCCGCCGCCCTGAAGTTCATCTGGCAGGCCTTTGGCTCTCAAAAGCCTGAGAAGGAGAGCAGCTTCACCGACATCCCTGCCGGGGCGGACTACGCCGACGCCGTCTCCTGGGCCGTCGGTCTGCCCACTCCCATCACCAATGGCTACGGCGCCACCTTCGCCCCCAACGACGTATGCAGCCGCGCCCACATCGTCACCTTCCTGTACCGGGCCTACGGCAACAGCTGAGCCAGCCTCAGCCCAATTGATATTCAAAAGGAGCGGCGGCCCCCTGGGCCGCCGCTCCTTTTCGTCCTCCGCCCCGCCGTCCCCCGGCGCCGGAAGAGCATAGATAACCGCCGCGAAGCGGGGACGCCCACTTCGCGGCGGTCTTACTTTGATACGGGAACTTACTTCTTCTGGACGTACTTCAGGCAGTCCAGCATAACAGCCACCAGGATAATGATACCGGAGAACACAAACTGGAGGTTGGTGTCGATGCCCAGGGTGGTCAGGGAGTAGGTCAGGGCGGTGAAGATAAACACGCCCGTCACCACGCCGGAAATCTTGCCGATACCGCCGGTGAAGGACACGCCGCCCACCACGCAGGCCGCGATGGCGTCCATCTCCCAGCCCTGGCCGTAGCTGGCGGAGCCGGAGCCGGACATCCGGATGCACTCCAGCCAGGAACCGAAGCCGTACAGGATACCGGCCATGATGAAGGCGCCTACGGTCACCTTGAACACCGAGATACCGGAGACGGAGGCCGCCTCAGGGTTGCCGCCCACGGCGTACAGGTTCTTGCCGAAGGTGGTCTTGTTCCAGATGAACCACACGATCACGACCGCAGCCACTGCCCACAGGATGATGGTGGGGAATGTGCCCACCTTGGGGATGATCATCTTGGGGATGTCCCCCTCGATGGCTCCGAAGGACACGCCCTTGGTGGAGTAGGTGGCCAGGCCGAAGATCATCAGCATGGTGGACATGGTGGAGATGAAGGGGTGCATCTTGAACTTGGCGGTGAAGAAGCCGGCGATGGTGGTGAAGATGGTGCACAGCACGATGCAGATCACCAGGGCCAGGATCACCCGCGCGATCACCGGCAGGCCGGTGAAGTCAAAGATATGCCCGAACACGCCGCCGGTGTTGATGCCCTTGTGCATCACGATGGTGGCGGCGGTCATGCCCATGCCCACCATACGGCCGATGGACAGGTCGGTGCCGGCCAGCAGGATCAGGCCGGCCACGCCCAGGGCCAGGAACATCCGGGGCGACGCCTGCTGGAGGATGTTCAGGATGTTGTTCAGCGTCAGCAGCTGGACGCCCTTCACCGCCGGCGTGATGAAGCACAGGGCGATGAAGATGACGGCGATGGCCAGGTACAGGCCGTTGCGAAGCAGGAAGTTCCGGGCGTTGAAGGTGTACTTATAGTTTTCCCAACGCTGGGCCATGGACTCGCCGAAGGTGAACTTGGACATCCGCAGCAGGTCGATCAGGTGGTACTGATGATCAAAGGCGGCGTGACGGCGATCCTTCACGTCCTGGAGATCCTTGCCCAGCTGCATCTTCGCATCGAACAGGCGGTTTTTGTGGACGTACTTCTCGTCCTTGATCTCGTGGGCGTCGCTGAGCTTGGCCAGCGTCGCCTGATGCTCCTTGTTGAGCTGCTCCACAGACGCGCGGTACTTCTCCTGGGCCTGCACCTTCTCCTGGGCGCAGCTGGCCGCCACCGCCTGGTAGTACTCCTTGTCAAAGTGGGCCTTGAGATAGCCCTCGGCGTCGGCGATCAGCTTGTTGATCTGATCCTTATTTTTGGCCTCCACCGCCTTGGCCTGCTCCAGTTCCTTCTGGTACTGGGCCCGTTTGGCCTCCTTCTCCTGAGCGGTGTAGATCTTGTCCCGCTTCAGGCTGTCCAGGGCGCTCTGGATGTCGATGACCCGATCCGTGCCATCCTTCCGCAGGGCGTTGATCTGCTCCTGAATCCCGCCGACGTAGTCGTCAATGGGGCGGCGGAGCTCCAGTTCCTGTTCCGCCGTGAGAATTTTTGTATTGTCTGCCATATGCCCTTCCCCCCTTACAGATATTTCGCGCTGAGCCGCAAAAGTTCTTCCTGATCGGTCTCCGCGGTGTTCACAATCCCGGAGAGATACCCATTGGACATGACGCCGATCCGGTTGGTGATGCCGAGAATCTCCGGCATTTCAGAGGAGACGACGATGATCGTCTTGCCCTGCTTTGCCATTTTGATAATCAGCTCGTAGATCTCGTATTTCGCGCCCACGTCGATGCCGCGGGTGGGTTCGTCCATCATGAAGATCTGGGGATCCCGCTCCAGCCACTTCCCGAAGATGACCTTCTGCTGGTTGCCGCCGGACAGGCTGGTGATCATATCGTCCGGCCCCATGCACTTGGTTCGCATGGTCTTGATCTCCTTGCTGGTGGCCTTCACCATCTTGGGGTTGGACAGGGCCAGGCCGGTCTTGTACTGCTCCAAGCTGGCAATGGTGGTGTTGAAGGTCAGATCGCACTTGAGGAACAGACCGTTGGCCTTGCGCTCCTCGGTGATCATAGCAAAGCCGTGCTCAATGGCCTCCTTGGCGCTGTTGAAGTTCATCAGCCGATCCTTGAAGTAGACCCGGCCGGCCGCACGGGTACGCACCCCGAAGATGGTCTCCAGCAGCTCGGTGCGCCCGGCGCCCACCAGGCCGTACAGGCCGAAGATCTCCCCCTCCCGCACGTCGAAGGTGACGTCCTGGAGGTGGGGCGCGAACTTGGTGGACAGGTGCTGCACCGACAAAATGGGCTTGCCCGGCGTGTTGTCCACGGTTGGGAAGCGGCTCTCCAGGGAGCGGCCCACCATGGCGGTGATCAGCTCGTTCATGTTGGTGTCGCGGGTGGCCTTGGTCATCACCAGGTTGCCGTCCCGGAGCACCGAGATCTCGTCGCAGATCTCGAAGATCTCATCCATCTTGTGGGAGATGTAGATCAGCGAGATCCCCTGCTCCTTCAGCATCCGCATCATCTCGAAGAGCTTGGCCACCTCCTGAACCGTCAGGGAGGAGGTGGGCTCGTCCAGCACGATCACCTGGGCATTGTACGACATCGCCTTGGCGATCTCGCACATCTGCCGCTGGGACACCGACATATTCCGCATGGGCTGGCTCAGGTTCACCGTCATCCCCAGCCTGCGGAACAGCTCGGCCGCCTTTTTCTTCATGCCGCCCTCGTCCACGATTCCCGCGGAGTTGGTGGGGTACCGCCCCAGGAACAGATTGTCCGTCACGCTCCGCTCCAGGCACTGGTTCAGCTCCTGGTGCACCATGGCGATCCCGTTTTCCAGGGCGTCCTTGGGCCCGGAAAAGCTGATTTCCTTCCCGTTTAAGTAGATCTTTCCCTCGTCCTTCTGGTAGGTGCCGAACAGGCACTTCATCATGGTGGACTTGCCGGCTCCGTTCTCACCCATGAGCCCCATGATGCTGCCCCGCTTCAGATCCAGGTTGATATGATCCAGCACCCGGTTGCGGCCGAAGGACTTGCTCATACCGCGGATCGAAAGCACGACACCGTCTTTCGCATCAGACATTCTCGTCACCCCCGTTTGCAAATTAGCAGGTTCAGAAAACGCCTGATCCTGCCCGGTATTCCCGTTTTACTTTTAAATCAGGGGGAGTTCCTTCTGCCGAACGGAGCGTTGCTTCTACCGAACGGAGAATTCCCTCCCCCTGGTTTCAAGTCATTTACTTGTCAGCGAAGAAGCTCCTCCAGACCAGATTAGCTGTTCAGCAGGCTGGTGTAGGAGGCGGAGTTGTCGGTCTTCACCATGTTGATGGCAAAGGCGTCGTACTGGCTGGGGTTGCCCAGACGGTTGGTGATGTTGGCCTCGGTCTGGCCGTCGCCGCCGATGTACTCCACGTTCAGGTTCAGGATGTCATCGTAGTTCTGCAGCAGGGGCTGATAGGTGGCGCTGAGGAAGTTGTCAGCGGCGTTGTAGATGTTCAGCCACACGCTCTTGGTGGGATGGCTGTCCTGGCTGAGCTGGTTGGACACGGGGGCGTAGGGCACGGTGGCGTCCAGGAAGTCCTTGTAGTTGTCAGCGGTGACCGCCACGTTCAGGGCGTAGTAGGAGCGCTGATCCGCCACGTACTTGTACACGTCGTCGCTGAGCACGTTGCCCGCGTCGTCGGGAGTGCCGATGCCGGTGTCGATGTCCACGCCGTCCAGGGCGTTACGCAGCACCCGCAGGGTCAGGTAGGCCTGCACGTCGGCGTGCTGGCTGATGGTGCCGCCGTACCCGTTGGCAATGGCCTCCACGGCGTCGCTGTTGGCGTCATAGCCGAAGGTGGGAACCTTGTTCTCATTGGACCAGGCGTTGAACATAGCCATGCCCATGCCGTCGTTGTTGGAGGCCACGATGTCGATCTGATCGCCGAAGGTGGACACCCAGGTGGTGATGGTGTTGCCGGCGGTGGCAGCGTCCCAGGTGGCGCCGGCGGAGTTCTTCATCTCCTGAGAGGCCAGCTCACGGACGGTGTACTCCTTGCCGCCGATGGTCAGCTTGCCGTCCTTGACGGCGGTGGCGGAGCCGTCGGCGTTCATGCCCACGGGGTCGCTCTTGATGGCGCCGCCGTCCTCAACGGCGGTATCCAGGGCCTTGCGGACGCCGCGGGTACGGGCGATGGAGTCGTTGTGGCCGATGTCGCCGATGGCCAGCACGTAGCCGATGACGCCGTCGCCGTTGCGGTCGATCTTATCGATGTTGGCGGTGATGTAGTCCAGGATCATCTGGCCCTGGAGCTCGGCGCCCTGGTTGGCGTCAAAGCCCACGTAGTAGGTGTCCTTGTTGAAGTTCATGGCGTCCATGTCCAGCTCGCCGGTGGAGCTGTTGGAGGGCTGACGGTTGAACCACACCAGGGGCTTGTCCTTGTTGGCCACCGGGCCGCCGGACTGGTTGTCGTCGGGCTTCTGGGTCTCAACAGTGCCGGTGTTCTCGCCGCCGGGGGTGCTCTCCTTGGTGCCGCTGTTGTTGCAGGCGGCCAGGCTCAGAACCATCATCAGGGCGAGGATCATTGCAAGAGCTTTCTTCATACTACAATATCTCCTTTTCCATTTTTGATGGGCACGGAATGTTCTCTCATTTTTTGAGGAGCGCCTCTCCATGTTCCCCGGCAAACGCCGGGGAACACAAGGACGCGCGTCCTTGTGGGAAAGCATCCCTGTCCATCTCTGTGTATCTTACCGGATAGCGTATCAAAATGCAAGAGGAACTTGGCCGTCAGCCGGTTAATTTTTTATGAATTCGTTTATATTGCCCAAATTTATCCATCAAAAACTGTGTATTTTGCCGGTGTTCTGCCGTTTTCAGCCGGATCGCGTCTCCCGCCCCTCCGCGCCGGGTCAATTCTGCCCTTTCCCCGGGCCGGGATCCGCGCCCTCCAGCGCCAGCAGCCACCGCTTCACCTCCAGCCCGCAGGCAAAGCCGGTGAGAGCCCCTCCCTTCCCCACCACCCGATGGCAGGGAGTGAAGATCAGCAGGGGGTTGTCATGGTTGGCCATCCCCACCGCCCGGGCCGCTCCGGGGCGGCCCACCGCGGCGGCGATCTCCCCGTAGGTTCTGGTCTGCCCGTAGGGGACGCGCCGCAGGGCCTCCCACACCGCCAGCTGGAAAGGCGTTCCGTGGGGGGACAGCGGAACCGAGAAGTCCCTCCGCCGTCCGGAGAAATACTCCTCCAGCTCCGCCGCGGCCCAACCGGTCAGCTCCGTCTCCCCCGATCGGCCGGCCCATTCCCGCCCCGCCTGCCGCAGGAACACCCGGCTGAGGCCCGCCCCGTCGTCCACCAGCCCCAGCGTGCCGAAGGGGCAGTCCCGGTAGAGCACCGGGCCGAAGGCGGCGTCTGTCCCTTTGCTCACTTTGGGTTCGCCTCCAGATATTTTTGGTCGATGTGGCTGTCCACCTGCAGGGAAAACTCCAGCGCGGCGTTATAGCCCATCTTTTTATTTCTATTGTTCATGGCGGCCACCTCGATGATCACCGCCAGGTTCCGCCCCGGCTTTACAGGTATGGTCAGCGTAGGGATGCTCACATCCAGCAGGGAGACGAAGCGATCGTCCGCCCCCAGCCTGTCGTACAGCTTGCCGTCCTTCCACGGCTCCAGCTGGATCATCATGTCGATGGCGCTGTCGAACTTGACGGCGGACATACCGAACAGCCGCCGCACGTCCACCACCCCGATGCCCCTCAGCTCGATATAGTGGCGGATCAGCTCCGGCGCGGTGCCCACCAGCCCCCCGCTGGGGGATCGGCGGATCTCCACCGCGTCGTCCGCAATGAGCCGGTGGCCCCGCTTCACCAGCTCGATGGCCGTCTCGCTCTTGCCTACGCCGGACTCCCCCGCCAGCATCACACCCTCGCCGTACACCTCCACCAGCACGCCGGATCGGGTGATGGTGGGGGACAGCTCCGAGCGCAGATAGGCGATGAGAGTGCTCATGATATTGGCGGTGCTCTCCTGGCTGCCCAGGATCACCTGCCCGTGCTTTCTGGCCATCTCCAGGCACTCCGGATAGGGCTTCAGCCCCCGGGCGAAGATCACCGCCGGAGTGTGGTAGGAGAACAGCCTGTCGAACACCACCGCCCGCTTGGCCGCGGGGATCCCCTCCAGGTAGGAAATCTCCACCAGCCCCAGTATCTGCACCCGATCCTTGTCAAAGTAGTCGAAGAAGCCGGTGAGCTGAAGCCCCGGCCGGTTCACCTCCTCCATAGTGATCCTCCGGTTCCGATAGCCCTCCGGGCCGTAGAGCACCTTTAGGTGAAAGTTGTCGATGATGGTGCCCAGCTTGATCCCCATGCGATCCGCCATGGCGCGCCCCCCTTTGTCCGGTCTCGGTATTTAGGTTTTATTTTACCACACTCTCCCTCTGAAAAAAATAGGGAATCGCGGAAATTTCCACTTGATTTTTGCCGGCTCGTGTGGTAGCATAATGAAGTTATCGTGTATTGTGCGCGTCATTCCAAGCAGCAAGGAGGTTAGTCAATATGGCCAAATGCGAGTTCTGCGGCAAGGGCGTGAACTTCGGCATCCAGGTGTCCCACTCTCACCGCCGCTCCAACCGCCCCTGGAAGCCCAACGTCAAGCGTGTGAAGGCTGTGGTGGACGGCACCCCCAAGCACGTCTATGTGTGCACCCGCTGTCTCCGCTCCGGCAAGGTCACCCGTGCTGTGTGATTCCATAGGAAAGCAGATCAAACCCCGTGCAGGCGCACGGGGTTTGATTTTTTATTCCGGTGTTGTCCCGCTGCGAAGCGGTCAGGGCGTTCGGTCGCTTCTCCGCGCCTCTAAATCCAGCTCTGCTCCGCTTCCAACTCGTCCCGGCGCTCCCGGGCCATGAGCCGCTCCAGCACCTGCCGGGGATCCGCCCCCTGGTACAGCACCTCATAGGCCCCGGCGGTGATGGGCATCTCCACCCCCGCCCGCTCCGCCAGCTGTTTGGCGCTGGCGGCGGCGTAGTAGCCCTCCACCACCGCCCCGCCCAGCTCGTCTATGGCCTGTTGGGCGGTTCTGCCCTGGCCGATGAGGATGCCCGCCCGCCGGTTGCGGGAGTGCATGGAGGTGCAGGTGACGATCAGATCCCCCACCCCGGCCAGCCCCGCGAAGGTCTCCTTCCGGGCCCCCAGGGCCACGCCTAAGCGGGCGATCTCCGTCAGCCCCCGGGTCATCAGCGCGGCCTTGGTGTTGTCTCCGCAGCCCATGCCGTCGCAGCAGCCCGCGCACAGGGCGATGACGTTTTTCAGCGCCGCGCCGATCTCCACCCCCGTGATGTCCGGGGAGGTGTAGATCCGGAACTGGCGGCTCATGAACAGATCCTGGGCCAGCAGGGCCGCCTCCCGGTTCTCGCAGGCCACCACCACCGCCGTGGGCACGCCCCGGCCCACCTCCTCGGCGTGGGACGGCCCGGACAGCACCACCACCGGGTTGTCCTGTCCCAGCTCCTGCTCCGCCACCTGGTGGAGCAGCAGGGAGGTATCCTTCTCAATGCCCTTGGACACCAGGATCACCGGGATGCCTGGATCCAGGAACTCCTTGAGCCGCCGGGCGGTGCCGCGCACCGCGAAGGACGGAGTGGCCAGCACCACCGCGCCCCGCCCCCGGACGCAGCCTAGATCCGTGGTGAGCTCCAGCCCGTCCGGCAGGGGCACGCCGGGGAGCATGGGGTTCTCCCGCCGCTCCCGCAGCAACCCGCTCTCCTGCTCCGTGTAGCTCCACAGGGCCGTCTCGTGGCCGTTGGCCAGCAGGGCCAGGGCCAGGGCGGTGCCCCAGGCGCCGCTGCCGATCACCGCCGCCCTCATGCCTTGTCCTCCCCGTCCCCGGAGGCAGCCGCCCTCTCGGGCGCGGGTTCCGGTTGTTCAGCCGTCTCTGGAGCAGGAGCGGGGGCGGGTTCTTCCGCTGCCGCGGGCTCCCCGGCGGGCGCTTCTCCGCCCTCCCCGGCGGCGGGTTCCGCCTTCTTTTTATGGAGGGAGAATTTGGACTCGGTGCCCTTCGCCAGCCGCACAATATTTCCCCGGTGCTTCCACAGGATCAGTCCGCCCACAATCACGGACAGCAGCAGGATCAGCGGATCCCGGTACACAAACCAGGACACGAAGGGGAAGGAAGCCCCCGCCCAGCAGGAGCCCAGGGACACGTATTTCGTGGCGACGGCCAGGATGAGGAACCCCCCCCACACCACCACCGGGATACACCAGCTCCAGGGGTTCCCGCTGTCGAACCCCATCATGATGGCGATGGCCCCGCCGGACAGAATGCCCTTGCCCCCCCGGAACTGGAAGGTGCAGGGGTACATATGCCCCAGCAGGCAGAAGGCGCCCGCCCAGTACTTGGACAGGGCCACCAGCTCCGTTGAGATGTGCCCCGCGATGAAGGCGGCGAACAGCACCGCCAGCACCGCTTTTACCACGTCGGACAGGATCACCACCAGCGTCAGCGGCCCGCCGAACACCCGGTAGAAGTTGGTCAGCCCTGCGTTGCCGCTGCCGTGTCCGCGCACATCGTTGCGAAGGATATACCGGGACACCACCACTGCCCCGTTGAAGCAGCCCAGGCAATAGGATACCACGGCCACCCCCGCGGCGGCGGCGGCCAGCCAGCCGGGGGCCACCCCGGCGGCTTCCAGAAATCGAGACAGCATCATACGTCCTCCTTATCGCCCTTTTGCCGGATGGTGATGCGGATCGGAGTACCCGTCAGGCCGAAGGTGGCCCGGATCTGGTTTTCCAGATACCGCCGGTAGGAAAAGTGAAAGAGCTGGGCGTCGTTGCAGAAAATCACGAAATGGGGCGGCTTTACCCCGATCTGAGTCATATAGTAGATCTTCAGCCGCTTCCCCTTGTCGGTGGGAGGCTGCACCCGGGCCTGGGCGTCGGCCAGCACCTGGTTGAGCACCCCGGTGGAGATACGCATGGAGGCCTGGTTCACCACGCTGTCGATGAGACCGAACAGCCTGTCCACCCGCTGCCCCGTCAGGGCGGAAATAAACAGCACCGGCGCATAGGTCATGTAGCTGAGATCCCGCCGCACGTCCTCCTCCATGCGCTGCATGGTTTTGCCGTCCTTCTCGATGGCGTCCCACTTGTTCACCACGATGACGCAGGCCTTCCCCGCGTCGTGGGCCAGACCCGCCACCTTGGTATCCTGCTCCGTTACCCCCTCCTGGGCGTCGATGAGGATCAGGCACA
Source organism: bacterium (assembly GCA_004560375.1). Lineage (GTDB taxonomy): Bacteria > Bacillota > Clostridia > Oscillospirales > Oscillospiraceae > Enterenecus. Next base: position 103,756 of record SFVC01000001.1, on the reverse strand, counting down.
CGTCGCTGCGCTCGATGGCCATGGTGGCCCGGAGGACGGAGAATTTCTCCACCCGGTCGTCCACCTTGGACTTCTTCCGCATCCCGGCGGTGTCGATGATGAGGTACTTCTGCCCATCCTTTTCAAAGTAGCTGTCCACCGCGTCCCGGGTTGTGCCCGCCACGTCGGACACAATCACCCGCTCCTGGCCCAGGATCCGGTTCACCAGGGAGGACTTGCCCACGTTGGGCTTGCCGATGATGGCCACCTTGATCACATCGTCCTCCGCTTCCTCCTGATCCTCCGGCGGAAAATAGGCGAAGCAGGCGTCCAGCAGGTCGCCGGTGCCGTGGCCGTGGACGGCGGACACGGGGTAGGGATCCCCCAGCCCCAGGTTGTAGAACTCGTAGATGTCCGGGTTGGTGTGGCCGGTGGAGTCCATCTTGTTCACCGCCAGCACCACCGGCTTCCGGGAGCGCTGGAGCATCCCGGCCACCTCCTGGTCGGCGGCGGTCATGCCGGTGCGGATGTCGCACACGAAGACGATCACCGTGGCGGCGGCGATGGCGATCTCCGCCTGCTCCCGCATGAAGGACAGGATCTGGTTGTCCGTCCCCGGCTCGATGCCGCCGGTGTCCACCAGGTCGAAGGTGCGGCCCCGCCACTCCGCCTGGGCGTACAGCCTGTCCCGGGTGACCCCCGGGGTGTCCTCCACGATGGACAGGCGCTTTCCCGTCAATTTATTGAACAGCATGGATTTGCCCACGTTGGGGCGGCCCACAATGGCCACCAGGGGCTTTGCCATGACGATCCCTCCTTGCCGGGCCGGAACATCCCGGCCCAAAACCCTGTTTTCCCCTGCGGCCCCGCTTTCCTGGGGTATCGCCGGGCATATAAGGGTAGTATACCAAACTTTTTGGAAAAAAGATAGTGGTTTTTTGCGAAAAGGCCCAGTTTTGCCCCGGGGGCGGAAAAGCCGGCCTGTGGAAGGGAACTGCGTCTTCTGAAAATAATGGTTGACAAATGTAGCCCAACGTGTTATCCTACGATTGGGTTACAGCTGTAGGCCAAATTGCGGCGGACGACCTCCGCGGAAAGCGAGGTATTAAGCATGGATGAGAAGCGCGACCTCCTCACCCCCGGCGAATGGCGGGTGATGGAGTGCCTGTGGATGGGGCCGAAAACCCTGATGGAGCTGGTACGCACCCTGAAAGACAGCGCGGGCTGGGCCAAGAGCACCGTCACCACTATGGTGCGGCGAATGGAGGAAAAGGGACTGATCGGCTATGAGACGGCGGGCCGCGCCAAGGTGTTCCGACCCCTGCTGGCCCGGGAGGACGCGGCGGCGGCGGAGACCGACTCCCTGCTGGAGCGGGCCTTCCACGGCAGCGTGGGCCTGCTGGTCAGCTCGCTGGTGGAGCGCAGCTCCCTCTCCCAGGCGGACATTGAGGAGCTGTACAGCATTCTGGACAGAGCGGAGGAGGGTGGACTCCAATGAAAGCAATCCTGATCACCTCGTCCATCCTGATCCTGCTCATCGCGGCCCTGCGTCCCCTGCTCCGGGGGCGGATCGACCCCCGGATCCAGTACGCCCTGTGGCTGGCGGCGGCCCTGCGGCTGCTCCTGCCGGGAAGCCTGTTCACCAGCGCCTACAGCGCCCTGGCCCTGCTGGAGCGGGCGGATCGGGGCGCGGAGATCGTGGAAACCATCGGCCAGACCTCTATCCCGGCCCAATCCTATGACAGCGCCCGGGCCCAGGTGGTGGAGGAGTACCGCAGGCAGGGCGTGCCCGAGGCCCAGCTCACCCCCAGCGACCTCATGGCCATCGACACCCAGGCCCGGGCGCTGATGCGCGGCCCCACCCTGGCGGAGCTGGCGGCCAAGTACGCCCGCCCGGTCTGGCTGGGGGGCGCGGCCCTCATGGCCCTGTGGTTCGCGGCGGTCAACTGGAAGCTCCGGCGGCAACTCCGGGACGCCCGGCGGATCGAGGCGGACTGCCCCCTGCCGGTGTATGTGACCGACGCCCTGCCCTCTCCCTGCCTGTGCGGGGCTCTCCGGCCCAGGATCTACGTCACTCCCGCCGCCCTGGACGGCCCGGATCGCCTGCGCCATGTGCTGGCCCACGAGCTCACCCACTACCGCCACAGGGATCCCTGGTGGGCGCTGATGCGGTGCGCCTGCCTGTGCCTGTACTGGTTCGACCCGCTGGTGTGGTGGGCGGCGGCGCTGTCAAGGCGGGACTGCGAGCTGGCCTGCGACGAGGGGGCCATCCGCGCTCTGGGCGAGGCGGAGCGCATCCCCTATGGCCGGACGCTGGTGGGCATGATCGCGGCGGGCCGCACCTCCCTGCTCCAGACCGCCACCACCATGACCGGCGGCAAGCGCCGGGTGCGGGAGCGGGTGCGCCTTATCGCCCGCAGGCCCAAGACCGTGATCGCCCTGGCGCTGGCGGCGGCGCTGCTTGTGGGCTGCGCCGTGGGATGCACCTTCTCCGGCGCGCCGGAGACGCCCCTGGACGCCCAGCGGGAGCCCCAGCTTCTTGATCTGCCGTCCCGGCTGAACGACCTCCCGGAGGAGCTGGGCGCGAAGGTCAGCACCCAGGACACGGAGTCCGGGGCCCTGGCCACCTACCGTCTGACCGTACCCGCCGACTGGGAGGACGAGCGGTTCGCCGACATCCTGTCGGTATGCTCCTTCCAGAAGGAGGGCTTCCGGGGATGGCCCGCCGGTGGCGAGGACTGCCTGTGGGAGATGGCGGCCCAAAGCGATACCCGTTACTACGCCGTCCGCCGCTGGCGTGAGGAGCTGTACCCCAGCGGCTATGAGTTCTGGGACATCCACCGGGACGTGCGGGCCTTTGTGGAGAAAACGCTGCTGGAAACCGAGGGCGTGGAGCCCTACACGCCGGATCAGACGGCTCCTCCGCAGCAGGCCATCCAGGCGGTCATGAACGAGATCGCCGCCGCGCCGGGCACGAGCTTCATGCTCACCATTCCACCGGCGGCGGGAGGGAGCGCCCTGCCATACTCCTACCGGCTGGACACCCCTCTCAACGAGTACTGGGGCGGGCACGTTCGCCTTTTTGCCGATGGCTTCAGGTGGAAAATGCTGACCACCCTGCCCGACAACTGGAATACAGGGGAGGAATTGATTATCCAGCCGGACGGCAGCTTGCGCTGTATCTGGGCGTGGAGCGGCTCCAACATCGTGGCCATCCGCACCCCGGACAACCGGATGGAGTACTATGAGGCCAAAGAACTGCCCGTGGGCGGGGACAACGCCCCCTTTGGCACTTCCATCTTGAACCCAAATCCGTACCAAGTTTTGCGGGACTGGTTTGACAGGGTGGAGTTAGCGGCCCATCGCGTTACCACTGTCCCCGACCGGGGCCAGAGCCACGAGGACATCGCCAGGGAGTGGGCACTGAATTATGAGAGCGCCCTGACCAAGGCTGCCCCCGGCGGGCATTTTTCCTGTACCTTCCTCCGGGTGGACAGCGTGCAGGTGGATCTGCCCCAGGGCCTGACGCTGGAGGAGCTGAAATCCCTGGTGGAAAGCCGCAATTTCTCCTTTGCCGTAGAGGACTTCGGCAAGCTCTGGTTCGGCTTCAGCTATGAGCTCGTGTTTGTCCCGGAAAACCAGATGGCCCGGGAATCCATGATGGCCGGCAACACCAGCGACTACGAGGGCGGCGACGCCCCGGAGGGGGCCATGACCTATAGCCGCCGCGGCTTCCTCTGGCGCACCGACGAGGGCTGGACGTGCCGGGAGGTAGGCACCGGCTGGTAACCCGGCCCAAACGAGCGCCCGCCGGTTTTTCCCGGCGGGCGCTCATCTTGCGGCCCACCCCAAACCGCCCCACAATATTTATGCAAATTGTATAAGATTTTGATTGACAAGTCCCTCCAAACGTGATAGTTTTTTAAACAGCAGGATTTGTAGCATGTACCAGATCCCACATCACTCAAAGGAGGTTTCCGTATGTTGTTCCAGACCACGCAGGCCCATGAGGAGCTGCGCGCCAAAATCCGCGCCTTCGCGGAGACAGAGGTGAAGCCCAACGCAATTCTCATGGATCAGGAGAGCCGCTTCCCCACCGAGGCCATCAAGAAGCTGGCCCAGATGGGGCTGATGGGCATCCCCTATCCCAAGGAGTACGGCGGCGCCGGGCTCGACGCCATGAGCTACGCCATCGCCGTGGAGGAGCTGTCCCGGGTGGACGGCGGCACGGGCGTCATCCTCTCCGCCCACGTATCCCTGGGCACCTGGCCCATCTTCGCCTTCGGCAACGAGGCCCAGAAGAAAAAGTACCTGGTTCCCCTGGCCAAGGGCGAGAAGATCGGCGCTTTCGGCCTCACCGAGCCCAACGCCGGCTCCGACGCGGGCGGCACCGAAACCACCGCCATCGACAAGGGCGACTACTATCTGCTCAACGGCCAGAAGATCTTCATCACCAACGGCGGCGTGGCGGACACCTATGTGGTCTTCGCCGTCACCACTCCGGACATCGGCACCCGCGGCATCTCCGCCTTCATCGTGGAGAAGGGCTGGAAGGGCTTCACCTTCGAGCCCCACTACGACAAGATGGGCATCCGCTCCTCCGAGACCTGCCAGCTCAACTTCGACGACGTGAAGGTGCCCAAGGAGAACCTGCTGGGCAAGGAGGGCCAGGGCTTCAAGATCGCCATGGCCACTCTGGACGGCGGCCGTATCGGCATCGCCTCCCAGGCTCTGGGCATCGCTCAGGGGGCCTATGAGGCCGCCGTGGAGTACGCCAAGGAGCGTATCCAGTTCGGCAAGCCCATCGGCTTCAACCAGGCCATCGGCTTCAAGCTGGCCGACATGGCCACCAAGCTCCGCTGCGCCCGGCTGCTGGTTTACTCCGCCGCCGACATGAAGGAACATCACGTCCCCTACGGCACCGAGTCCGCCATGGCTAAGATGTACGCCTCCGACATCGCCCTGGAGGTCACCAACGACGCCCTCCAGATCTTCGGCGGCACCGGCTACCTGAAGGGCATGGACGTGGAGCGGATGTACCGCGACGCCAAGATCACCACCATCTACGAGGGCACCAACGAGGTTCAGCGGGTGGTCATCTCCGCCGCCATCATGGGCAAGCCTCCCAAGGGCGCCGGCGGCGGCTCCTCCAGCGTGGCCAAGAAGCCCGCCCCCATCACCGGCGTGCGTAAGGGCCTGATCCTCAAGGAGGGCGACGCCAAGGAGCGGGTCGAGGCTCTGGTGGCGGCCCTGAAGAAGGACGGCTACGACTTCTCCGTGGGTATCCCCATCGACACTCCCATCGCTCAGGCGGAGCGGGTGGTTTCCGCCGGTCAGGGCATCGGCGCCAAGGAGAACATGAAGCTGATCGAGAACCTGGCCAAGGCGGCCGGCGCGGCCATCGGCTCCAGCCGTCCCGTGGCGGAGACCCACAAGTACGTGCCGCTGAACCGCTATGTGGGTATGTCCGGCCAGAAGTTCAAGGGGAACCTGTACATCGCCTGCGGCATCTCCGGCGCCGTCCAGCACCTGAAGGGCATTAAGGACGCCTCCACCATCGTGGCCATCAACAAGAGCTCCAACGCCCCCATCTTCAAGAACTGCGACTACGGCATCGTGGGCGACGTGAAGGAGATCCTGCCCCTGCTGGCCCAGGCCCTGGGTCTGGAGGAGAAGCAGCCCGCCCCTCCCATGGTGAAGATGAAGCGGCCCCAGCCCCCCAAGCCCGAGCCCATCGGCCCGCGCTATGTCTGTGGCGGCTGCGGATACGAGTACGTGCCCGAGCTGGGCGATCCCGACGCTGAAGTGGCCCCCGGCACCCTGTTCAAGGATCTGCCCGAGGGCTGGGTCTGCCCGGAGTGCGCGGAAGCCAAGGAAATGTTCATCGAGGCGTAAGTGTCCCGCCACAGCATCTTAATTAAAAGGAGGAAAATCTATGTACTGCGTTCGCAGTGTCACCGATAACCTGTATTGGGTGGGCGCCAACGATCACCGCCTGCACCTGTTTGAGAATATTCATCCCATTCCCCGCGGCGTGAGCTACAACGCCTACCTGCTGCTGGACAAGTCCACCGTCCTGTTCGACACCGTGGATTGGTCCGCCTGCCGCCAGCTGCTGGAGAACCTGGACTACCTGCTGAAGGGCCGTCCCCTGGACTACCTGCTGATCAACCACATGGAGCCCGATCACGGCGCCTCCATTGAGGAGATCCTCATCCGCTGGCCCAACGTGAAGGTCATCTCCACCGAGAAGGCGTTCATGCTCATGCGTCAGTTCGGCTTCCACATCGACGGCCACGAGTTGATCCAGGTCAAGGAGGGTGACACCTTCTCCTTCGGCGATCACACCGTCACCTTCGTGGAGGCTCCCATGGTGCACTGGCCCGAGGCCATGGTCACCTTCGACCTCACCAACGGCGCGCTGTTCGCGGCCGACGCCTTCGGCACCTTCGGCGCCCTGGACGGCAAGCTGTTCGCCGACGAGGTGGACTTCGACCGGGACTGGATCGACGACGCCCGCCGCTACCTCACCAACATCGTGGGCAAGTACGGCCCCCACGTCCAGCTCCTGCTGAAGAAGGCCGGCGGCATCCTGGACAAGATCAAGTTCATCTGCCCGCTGCACGGGCCCGTGTGGCGTAAGGATCTGATGTACTTCGTGGACAAGTACGACAAGTGGAGCAAGTACGAGCCCGAGGAGGAGGGCGTGCTCATCGCCTACGCCTCCATGTACGGCAACACCGAGTCCGCCGCCCAGGCTCTGGCCTCCAAGCTGTGCGAGAAGGGCTGCACCAACGTGTGGGTGTACGACGTGTCCAACACCCATGTGTCCCAGCTGGTCAGCGAGTCCTTCCGCCTGAGCCATCTGGTGTTCGCCTCCGTCACCTACAACCTGGGGATCTACCCGGTGATGCACGACTTCCTGATGCACCTGAAGGCCCTCAACTTCCAGAACCGCACCTGCGCCATCATCGAGAACGGCTCCTGGGCCGTCAAGTCCGGCGACCTGATGCAGAAGTTCCTGGAGGACGAGATGAAGAACATGACCGTGCTCAACGATCGGCTCTCCCTGGCCTCCGCCCTCCACCCCGACAAGGAGCTGGAGCTGGACGCCCTGGCCGACGCCATCATCGAGTCCATGGGCAAGAAGTAATCCCACCCCCAAACAAGCAAAAAGGGGAGGCATGGCCGGCGGCCATGCCTCCCCTTTTATACCCTTTTCAACTCTGGCCGGCCGTCCCTCCGTGGTGGCCTCCGGAGTTGTGGTGGGTCTCCACGTGCCTGCTGAACACCGCCCCGGTCTGGGCATGGATCTCGTACTCATATTCGTGGGTGGCGGTGTAGAACTCCAGCTCGTACACCGGCACGCCGTCCTCATAGTCCATCCGCACTTTGGTGAACCGGGCGTCTCCGGCGGACACGCCCGCATCGGCCAGCGCCGCGTTTTTCGCCGCGTCCGCGCCGATATACATCCCGGAGGGCTGGGTGGGCCGGGGCGCCTGGGTGGCGGGGGGTTGGGTGGGGATCGGCGTGGGCTCTGCCGTGGCCGGAGGCCGGGTGGGCTGCTGGGTGGCCGGCGCCCCGGTCTGGCCGGGGGGCGGCGTCTCCCCCCCGCCCTGGCCCACATAGGTGGTGGTCTTTTTGCTGTAGACCGACCCGGTCTGGCCGTTGATCTCATACTCATATTCCACATTGCCGCCGTAGAACTTGAACTCATAGATGGGGATCCCCCCCTCTGTGTCCTGCTCCGCCTCGGCAAAGACGGCCTGCTCCCTGGTCACCCCCGCGTCCGCCAGGGCAATGTCCCGGGCCTGCTCCAGGGTGATCGTCCCCGCCGCCGGGACGCTGTTCCCCGGCCCCTTCACCGTTTTCTGCTCCTTCTTCACCACCGAGCCGTCGGTGGCGTTGATCTTGTATTCATACTCCGTCTCCCCCGCCAGGAACTCCACCTCGTACACAAATTCCCCCTGGAATCGCTGGTACTTCACCTGGAGCACCTGGGCGGAGGCGGGATCCACCCCGGCGTCGGCAAAGGCGTAGTTCTGGGCCGCCTCCCCGCCGATGGCGGAGGCGGGCTCCGGCCCCCCGGTTGCGGAGACGATTATCACCGCGCAGATGCCGATGGTCACCAGGATCACGCCAAGGCAGGCCACGGCCAGCGCCGCCCGCCTGGGGGTGGAGAACAGTTCTTTGAGCTTGGACATCACAAGGCCCTCCTTTCCTCCGCCTGGGCCCCAGCCCTCCGGCCGCGGGCGCGGGGCTCCTCCCAACGGATAGCCGCCCCCATTATACCGCCGGGCTGAGGGGCCGTCAAGGCTGGCCGGAGGCGTGTTTCAGACAAATTTTTCCCGACAGCCCCCCTGCCCCCTTGCTTTTTGGCCGGAAGTGTGGTATAAATCTTTGCAATACCTCCCCATGGGCGGGGGTAAATTTTTACTTAATATAGAGTAAATAGGAGTTGATCTGTCCACATGGACCCAGATAGTATGCTGCTGCTGGCCGTACTGCTGCTGATGGTGGTGATGTCGGGGTATTTCTCCGCCACCGAGACGGCGTTTACCTCCCTCAACCGGATCCGCCTGAAAAGCCGCGCCGACAACGGCGACAAGAAGGCGGAAAAGACCCTGGCCCTGGCGGAGGACTACGACAAGCTGCTGTCCACCATCCTCATCGGCAACAACATCGTCAACAACGTGGCCGCCACCCTGTCCACCCTGCTGTTCATCAAGCTCATCGGGCAGACAAACGGCCCGGCGGTGTCCACCATTGTGCTGACGGTGGTGGTGCTGATCTTCGGCGAGATCTCCCCCAAGAGCCTGGCCAAGGAGTCTCCGGAGGCCTTCGCCATGTTCTCCGCGCCGCTGCTGCGGCTGTTCATGGCGCTGCTCACCCCGCTGAACTTCCTGTTCGGCCTGTGGAAGAAGCTGCTCACCCTGCTGTTCCACAAGGAGCAGGAGGAGGGCATCACCGACGAGGAGCTGGTCACCATGGTGGTGGAGGCGGAGGATCAGGGCGGCCTGGACAAGGAGGAGAGCCAGCTCATCCGCTCCGCCATCCGCTTCGACAACCTGGAGGCCGGGGACATCCTCACCCCCCGGGTGGACGTGGTGGCGGTGGAGGATACCTCCACCCTGGAGGAGGTGGCGTCGGTGTTCGCCGCCGAGGGCTACTCCCGCCTGCCCGTCTACCACGAGAGCATCGACGACGTGGTGGGGGTGCTCCACCAGAAGGATCTGTTCTCCGCCCGGTTCCACGGCCGTACCCAGCTGGAGCCCCTGGTGCGCCCGGTGCTCCACATCACCTCCGGCACCAAGATCGACGACCTGATGCGCCAGTTCCAGCGCACCAAGACCCAGATGGCGGTGGTGGTGGACGAGTACGGCGGCACCGAGGGCATCCTCACCATGGAGGACATTGTGGAGGAGCTGGTGGGCGAGATCTGGGACGAGCACGACGAGGTGGTGGAGGAATTCCGCAAGCAGCCCGACGGCAGCTACCTCATCGCCTGCTCCGCCGATCTGGACGATCTCTACGACCTGTTCCAGGTGACGGGGGAATGCGACGCCGCCACCGTGTCCGGCTGGGTGCTGGAGCAGCTGGGCCGGGTGCCCGAGCCGGGAGATCACTTTGTCTGGGAGAATTTAGACGTGACCGTCACCCGGGCGGAGCACCACCGGGTGCTGGAGATCCGGGTGGAGGTTCTGCCGGAGCCCGCGGCCGGGGAGGCCGAGGATGGCTGACTCCCATAGGGACATATTCTGCGCGGCCGTCCGGAACGCGGGCGGCCGCTTATTTTTTGAAAGGGGGAACCGCCCGTGCGGATCGCCATCTACACCCTGGGCTGCAAGGTGAACCAGGTGGAGACCCAGGCCATGGAGCGGGAGCTGCTCCGCCGGGGACACACCCTGGCAGACTTCGACGGCCCCGCCGACGCCTATATTGTGAACACCTGCACCGTCACCGCCGTCAGCGACAAGAAGTGCCGCAACCTGATCCGCCGCGCCCGGAAAAGCGGAGAGGCGGTGGTGGCGGTGTGCGGCTGCTACGCCCAGACCGACCCGGCGGCGGTGTCCGCCCTGGGGGTGGATCTGGTGTCCGGCTCGGCGGGGCGGATGGACTTCCTAAATCGGCTGGAGGAACTGCTGCGGCAGCGGACGGGCCAGGTGGTGGCGGTGGACGAGGCCCTGAAGCGCCGGCAGTTCGAGCGCCTGCCCGCCGGGGGGGCGTCCGGCCGCACCCGGGCCATGCTGAAGGTGGAGGACGGCTGCGCCAACTTCTGCTCCTACTGCGTCATCCCCTATGCCCGGGGGCCGGTGCGCTCCCTGCCCTTGGAGGAGGCGGCGGCGGAGGCAAAGCGGCTGGGGTTGGAGGGCTACCGGGAGATCGTCCTCACCGGCATCGAGATCTCCTCCTGGGGCCGGGATCTCCGGACGGGAGAGGCCCTCATCGACCTCATGGAGGCGGTGTGCGCCGCCGCCCCCGGCTGCCGGATCCGGCTGGGATCCCTGGAGCCCCGCACCATCACGGAGGAGTTCTGCGTCCGGGCGGCCAGGCTGCCCAACCTGTGCCCCCACTTCCACCTCTCCCTCCAGTCCGGCTGCGACGCCACCCTGAAGCGGATGAACCGGAAGTACGACACCGCCCGCTTTTTGGAGAGCGTGGAGCTGCTGCGCCGGCACTTCCACCGGCCCGCCGTCACCACCGACCTCATCGTAGGCTTCCCCGGGGAATCGGAGGCGGAGTTCGCCCAGACCCTGGCCTTCCTCCAACGGTGCGCCTTTTCCGCCATGCACATATTTCCTTATTCCAAGCGCCCCGGAACCCCGGCAGCGTCCATGCCGGATCAGGCGCCCAACGCCGTCAAGGAGGCCCGGGCCAAGGAGGCGGCGGCCATCGCCGCCCAGATGGAGCGGCGCTACCTGGATCAGTGGGTGGGGACGCAGGCGGAGGTCTTGTTCGAGGAGGAGAAGGACGGCCTGTGGTGGGGCCACACCACCCGCTACTGCCGGGTGGGCGTCCGGAGCGCGGACAACCTCCACAACCAGCTCCGGCAGGTGGAGGTCACCGGCGTGGAGGGCTCCGCCCTGCTGGGCGCCCTTGCGCCGGAGCCAGAGCCGTGATATAATACCATAAATCACCCAGAGAGAAAGAAGGTGGGACCCATGGCCATCGCGCTCACCGGAATCGTGCCTGAGGAGACCGCGGAGGGCCTGTGGAACAGCATCCGGCACATCACCGCCAGCAATATTTTCACCGCCGTGTTGGTGGCGGCGGCCTGCCTGGTGGTCATGAAGGTGCTGCTGAAGGTGCTGGATCGGGCCCTGGGCCGCTCCAAGCTGGATCCCTCCCTGCAAAAGCTGCTGCGGGGCATTCTCAAGGCGGGGCTGTGGTTCGTCACCGCCATCATCGTGCTGGGCTGTCTGAATATTGAGGTCACCTCCCTGGTGGCGGTGCTGTCGGTGGTGGGGCTGGCCTTCTCGCTGGCACTGCAAAATTTCCTGTCCAACGCGGCGGGCGGGATGCAGCTGCTGGCCTCCCACCCCTTTTCCGTGGGGGACTTTGTGGAGGCCGGGGGCTGCTCCGGCACGGTGGAGGAGATGGGCCTGTTTTACACCAAGCTCACCACCCCGGACAACAAGCTGGTGCAGCTGCCCAACAGCACCATCGTCGCCGCCAACATCACCAACTTCTCCCACCAGCCCACCCGGCGGGTGGATCTGAAGGTGTCCGCCTCCTACGACGCCCCCCCGGAGCAGGTCATCGCCCTGCTGGCCCGGCTGGCGGCGGAGCACCCCCTGGTGCTGGACGACCCGGAGCCCGCCGCCCACGTGGACGGCTACGGCGACAGCGCCGTCAACTATGTCCTGCGGGTGTGGTGCGCCAACGCCGACTACTGGACGGTGTACTACGACCTGCTGGACGGCTTCAAGCCCGCCTTTGACAAAGCGGGCGTGGAGATGACCTACCCCCATGTGAATGTGCATATGGTGGATCGCTGAGAGGAGTACAGCGCCATGGAACAAGGAAAATTCATCGCCCTGGAGGGCATCGACGGCTCCGGCAAGAGCAGCCAGATCGGGCGGCTGACAGCCCGCCTGGAGAGCATGGGGGTGCGCTGCCTGGCCACCCGGGAGCCCACCGGCGGCCCCGTGGGCTCGCTGATCCGGCAGATCTTCACCGGCCGGGTGACGGCGGATCCCCGGGTGATCGCCGCGCTGTACGCCGCCGACCGCATCGATCACCTGGTGAACGAGGTGGACGGCCTGTGCGCCGTCCTGGACAAGGGGATCACCGTGGTCAGCGACCGCTACTACTTTTCCTCCTACGCCTACCACAGCGTGGATGTGGACATGGACTGGGTGATCCAGGCCAACGCCCTGAGCGCGGGGCTGCTGCGGCCCACCCTCACGGTATTTCTGGACGTGCCGGTGGAGACCGCCCTGGAGCGGATCCGCCAAAACCGCACGGTGGAGGAGATCTTTGACGGGGAGGAGCGGCTGCGCCGCACCCGGGAGCTGTATTTCGAGGCCTTCCGGCGGCTGGAGAATGTGGAGCGGGTGGCGGTGGTGGACGGATCCGGCACGCCGGAGGAGGTGGCGGAGCGGATCTGGGCGGTGATTGCGCCCTGTTTTCCCCAGGACGCGCCGGGATAACCTCCGGGGAAATGCGTCCTCCCTCTTGACAAGCTGGTAAACAAGTAGTATTATCCTTGTATATTTCAAGTAAATACCGTCTGATAGAGGCGCGGACGCCATGCGTACCGCGGAGCCAACGGCCCGGCAGGCCGGCTTCGCGGGAGAGGGACGCCCGCCGAAGGCGCGGGGCCGGCCAAGCCCCCAGCCTGGGCCGTGGGAGAACATCCCCCGGACTGTCACGAAATGTGGAGCGCTATCCGGTTCTTTGCCTTGCGGAATGTCTTACATCTGCTTTGGGGCGCTTCCTCCTGCGGAAGCGCCCCTTTTTGTGGTCATACGGTATACTTGCAGAAGGGAAATGAGAACATGAGAACGAGAAGAAACCGTCTGGGCCTGCTGGCGCTGATCATCCTGCTGATCCTCGCCCTGACTACCACCGCCTTTGCCGCTCCGGAAGATCCCACCGAGCTGACCGGCACCAAGTACGTGGAGTGCCCCGACTGCGGCGCCCTGGGGGTGGTGCTGTCCGACGACGGCCAGGCCATCCCCTGCGAGACCTGCGCCGACAGCGGGTACGTGGGCTACATCCAGTCCCCCAGCCGCTTTTTCAACACCATCTGGTCTCTGCTGCCCCCCATCATCGCCATCGCCCTGGCGTTGATCACCAAGGAGGTGTACTCCTCCCTGTTCATCGGCATTCTGGTGGGCGGCCTGCTCTACTCCAACTTCAACTTTGAGGGCACCGTCCTCCATGTGTTCCAGGACGGCATCGCCGACTCCATCGCCGGCAACGTGGGCATCCTGGTGTTCCTGGTCATACTGGGCATCATGGTGTGCCTGATGAACAAGGCGGGAGGATCCGCCGCCTTCGGCCGCTGGGCCCAGAAAAACATCAAGTCCCGAGTGGGGGCCCAGCTGGCCACCATTCTGCTGGGCGGCCTGATCTTCATCGACGACTATTTCAACTGCCTCACCGTGGGCTCCGTCATGCGGCCCGTCACCGACAAGCACAAGGTGTCCCGGGTCAAGCTGGCCTACCTCATCGACGCCACCGCCGCCCCCATCTGCATCATCGCCCCCATTTCCTCCTGGGCCGCCGCCGTGGCCGGCTTCGCCGAGGACGGACAGGGCCTGAACCTGTTCATGCGGGCCATCCCCTATAACTTCTACGCCCTGCTCACCATCTTGATGATGGTGGGGCTGGTGCTGCTGAAGGCCGACTTTGGCCCCATGGCCAAATTTGAGCGCAACGCCGTGGACAACGACGACCTGTTCTCCGGCTCCAACCCCTACGCCATGATGGACGAGGAGATAGACGAGACCCACGGCTCCGTGCTGGATCTGGTGCTGCCCATCGTGGTGCTGGTCATCAGCTGCGTCATCGGCATGATCTACACCGGCGGCTTCTTCTCCGGCGTTGATTTCATCACCGCCTTCTCCGACTGCGACTCCCCCCTGGGCCTGATGCTGGGCTCCGCCGCCGGACTGGCGTTCACGCTGGTCTACTACGCCATCCGCCGCGCCATGTCCTTCAAGACGATGATGGACTGCTTCCCCGAGGGCTTCAAGGCCATGGTGCCCGCCATCCTGATCCTCACCTTCGCCTGGTCGCTGAACAGCATGACCGGATCCCTGGGGGCCAAGTTCTTCGTCCGGGACTTCGTGCGCTCCGCCTCCGGCATCCAGATGCTGCTGCCCGTCCTGGTGTTCGCGGTGGGCTGCCTGCTGGCCTTTGCCACCGGCACCTCCTGGGGCACCTTCGGCATCCTCATCCCCATCGTGCAGAACGTGTTCTCCATGGACAACCCCCTGGCCATCATCTGCATCTCCGCCTGCATGGCGGGGGCGGTGTGCGGCGATCACTGCTCCCCCATCTCGGACACCACCATCATGGCCTCCGCCGGCGCCCAGTGCGATCACGTAAACCATGTGTCCACCCAGCTACCCTATGCCATCTCCTGCGCGGTGATCGCGGGGATCTCCTATCTTCTCGCGGGAGTGCTGGCCTTTATGGGCGCGCCGGGGCTCCTCGCCCTGCCCATCGGCGTGGTGCTGATGCTGGCCTTCCTGTTCCTGGCCAAGGGCCGCGCACAGCGGGCGGCGTGACGAGCGCTGTCTCACTCATACATACCGGCAGGCGGCGGGGTCATTGCCCCCGCCGCCTGCCTTTCCCCGGATCCGGCCCGGGCGTCCCTCTTATTTCGCTCAAAACAGCATATATATTCATACGTCGCCTGGAAAACGCCGGCAAACCCCCTGAAATCGTGAATATCACCCATTGTGGCGGGAATACTTTGGGATAATTATGCAGTTTAGGGATTGAAATAACCAGGGCGGTGGGGTATACTCACAAGTAAAACATCCCGTCAGGGCTGTTTGGCAAGAGGGAAACGGAGGAAACCGCAATGACTGAGATCAAGAAGGTTGTGCTTGCCTATTCCGGCGGGCTGGACACGTCCATCATCATCCCGTGGCTCAAGGAGAACTACAACAACCCGGAGATCATCGCCGTGGCCGCCGACGTGGGCCAGGGGGACGAGCTGGACGGCATCGAAGAGAAGGCCCTGGAGACCGGCGCGGCCAAGATCCGGGTGGAGGATCTCACCGACGCCATGGTGGACGAGGTGATCCTGCCCTCCATGATGATGGGGGCCAAGTACGAGGACTATCTGCTGGGCACCGCCTTCGCCCGGCCGGTGATCGCCCGCCGGCTGGTGGAGATCGCCCGGGAGGAGGGGGCGGACGCCATCTGCCACGGCTGCACCGGCAAGGGCAACGATCAGGTGCGCTTTGAGCTGGCCATCCGCCGCTTTGCCCCGGACATGAAGATCATCGCCCCCTGGCGGGAGTGGACCATCCGCAGCCGGGAGGAGGAGATCGACTACGCCGAGGCCCACCACGTCCCCCTGCGGATCTCCCGGGAGACCAGCTACTCCAAGGACAAGAACCTGTGGCACCTGAGCCACGAAGGGCTGGATCTGGAGGATCCCGCCAACGAGCCCAAGTATGATCTGCCCGGGTTCCTGGAGATGGGGGTATCCCCCATGCAGGCCCCCGACACCCCCACCACGGTGACCCTGGACTTTGAGCAGGGCCGGCCCGTGGCCGTCAACGGGGAGAAGCTGAAGCCCTCCGACATCATCCGCAAGCTGAACGAGCTGGGCGGGGCCAACGGCATCGGCCTGCTGGACATCGTGGAGAACCGGCTGGTGGGTATGAAGGATCGGGGCGTGTACGAGACCCCCGGCGGCACCATCCTCTACCGGGCCCACGAGGTGCTGGAGATGATCACCCTGGACAAGGACACCAAGCACATGAAGCAGAAGCTGGCGGTGGACTTCGCCGACCTGCTCTACAACGGCAAGTGGTTCACCCCCCTGCGGGAGGCCCTCCAGGCCTTCGCCGTGGACACCCAGAAGCACGTCACCGGCACGGTGACCCTGAAGCTGTACAAGGGCAACCTCATCACCTCCTCCGTCACCTCCCCGGAGACGCTGTACTCCGAGGATCTGGTGACCTTCGAGGAGAGCGACTACAACCAGGCCGACGCCACCGGCTTCATCAGCCTCTGGGGCCTGCCGGACAAGGTGCAGGCCCTGCGGGAGCAGGGCCGCCTGTAGGGCGCCGCCGTTACGCCCTGTAGGTGGGATTGCGCTTTCGTAACAGACCTGTTACCGGGGTGTTACCGCATCTTAAGCATAGTTTAATACAAACCGTCCCCATTTTGTAGTATACTGGTTCCATGCCCTCCCAGGGAGGGCGGAGGAATCCAGTGGGTTCCTCAAGCGCCATGTTTTAAGGAGGAACACCATGAGTACTGAGACCGAGACGATGGAACACAAGGCCCCCGGCAAGGGGATCAAAGTCGCCAAAGGCGTGGGGGCGGGGCTGCTGGCCCTGTGCCTTGTGGGGAGCCTGGGGTTGAACGTGTACCAGGCCCAGGCCCAGCGGGACTACGCCAACCAGATGGGCGCCTTCATTGCCGAGCAGAAGGAGCGCTGGGCCAAGGCGGAGGAGCAGGAGAACACCTACCAGGAGGACGGCTACAAGGTGGCCGGGGAGTACGAGATCCGCTCCACCACCCACATCTCCGACGCCTACAAGAGCGGGGACGACAGCCAGCTCAGCGCCGAGGACAAGGATACCCTGAAGATGGCCAAGGACGTGCTGGACGAGGTGCTCTCGGACGGCATGGACAACTACGAGAAGGAGCTGGCCGTCTACCGGTGGATGGTGGCCAACATCGGCAACAACGGCTCCGACGGCGTGATCGTCCGCCCCGGCAGCGGCGGCAGCCCCTTCACTCCCCACGACGTGCTGAAAAGCAAAAACGCGGTGTGCGTGGGCTACGCCACCACCTTCCGCCTGTTCATGAATATGTTGGGCATGGACTGCCACATCGTCCACAACGACTACCACTCCTGGGATCTGGTGGAGCTGGAGCCGGATCAGTGGTATCATGTGGACGTGTACAGCGACGCCCATGGGGCGGAGTTCGCCAACTTCAACATGACCGACGCCATCTGCGGCATGGGCCACAGCTGGGACGGCTCCGCCCTGCCGGTGGCGGACAGCGTGAAGTATTCCCCCGCGGTGCAAAACAGCGTGGAGCTGGACGGCCTGCTGGACGTGCCCGCCCAGTTCAAAAAAGCCGTGGACGAGGGCCTGGGCGCGGTGTACTTCCGCTTCAAAACGCCCCTCACCGAGGAAGAGCAGTCCACGGCCAACTTCCTGGTGAGCGTGCTGGAAAACGCCATCAACGCCACCATGGAGAACTCCTATTTCCAGGCTCTGTGGTACCCCGGAGAGGACGGGAACGACATCCTGGGCCTGCTGATGGAGCGGTATGACGACGACGAGCCGGAACCCGGCTTTGACTCCTCCTCTCCCGAGGGCAAGGCCGTCATCCAGGCCATTGCCGAGGCCTTTGGCCTGGAGCCGGCGGATTTGGGCGATCTCGGGGACGATCCCGGCGGGGACATCCCTGTGGACGACGCGTTTCCCACCACTGTCCCGATTCCCGAGGGGATCGGCGGCAGCGTGATCATCTCCTGAGAAAAGGGAGGGACGCGTGATGAACTTCATGAAAAGGCTGGCCTGCCTGGCCCTGGCGGCGCTGCTGCCGGCCTGCGCCTGGGGCTGTGCCCCCAAGGAGCAGGCGGATCCCGGCAAGGACGTGGACATGAGCGCCCTGCTGGACAAACTGGTCGCGGCGGATCCCACCCTGCCGGAGCTGACGATTGTCACAAGCCATGGGGGCGGGACGCTGGCGGAGACGGACTTTACCTACCTGTCCGATCTGGACTATCAGCTGGTGGACGAATATTTTTACGCCTGCGCCAAGGCGGGCTCCGCGGAGGAGATCGCGGTGGTCAAGCTGAAGGACGCGGGCAGCGCCGCCGCCCTGATGGACTCCCTCCACAAGCACGTGGAGCAGCGGCAGGGCACCTTCCGGGAGTACGACCCCAGCCAGGTGCCCCTGACGGAGCAGGCGGTGATCGTCCGGGAGGGGCGGTACGTGGCCCTCATCGTCTGCCAGAAGAACGGGCTGGTGCAAAACGCCTTCCGGGACAGCTTCCAGGACAAGTAAGACAATTTCAGTACATGGGCGGAAGGGGCCCCATACAAGCAGACAGAAGGAGCGATCACTTATGAAACTCTGGGCGGGCCGGTTCCAGAAGGAGACCGACACCCTGGTCAACGGCTTCAATTCCTCCATCCGCTTTGACGCGCGGCTCTACGGCCAGGACATCCGGGGCTCCATCGCCCACGCCGCCATGCTGGGTAAAACGGGGATCATCCAGCCGGACGAGGCGGAAAAGATTGTGGCGGGCCTGGAGGCCATCCTGGCGGACATCGAGGCGGAGCAGGTGGAGTTCTCCCTGGACAACGAGGACATCCACATGAACATCGAGGCCCTGCTCACCCAGCGGATCGGCAAGACGGGCAAGCGGCTGCACACCGCCCGCTCCCGCAACGATCAGGTGGCCACCGATTTCCGGCTGTATGTAAAGGAGGAGATCCCCCGGGTCATCGGCCTGGTGCTGGAGCTGGAGCGGGTGCTGGTGAAGAAGGCCAAGGCCCACCTGTCCACCGTCATGCCCGGCTATACCCATCTCCAGCGGGCCCAGCCCGTCACCTTCGGCCACTATATGATGGCCTACGCCAATATGCTCCGCCGGGACGTGACCCGGCTGGAGGACTGCCGCGCCCGGCTGGACGAGTGCCCCCTGGGCTGCGGCGCCCTGGCCACCTCCACCTACCCGGTGGATCGGTTCCAGACCGCCCGGGCCCTGGGTTTCCCCAAGCCCACCGACAACTCCCTGGACACGGTGGGCGACCGGGACTACGCCATCGAGCTGCTGTCCGCCCTGTCCATCCTGATGATGCACCTGTCCCGGTTCTCCGAGGAGATCATCCTGTGGTGCTCCTGGGAGTTCAAATTCGTGGAGCTGGACGACGCCTACTCCACCGGCTCGTCCATCATGCCCCAGAAGAAGAACCCGGACGTGGCGGAGCTGGTGCGGGGCAAGACGGGGCGGGTGTACGGCTCGCTGATCACCCTGCTGACGGTGATGAAGGGCCTCCCCCTGGCCTACAACAAGGATATGCAGGAGGACAAGGAGCCGGTGTTCGACGCCTTCGACACCGTGGAGCAGTGCGTGCCCGTGTTCACCGCCATGCTGGACACCCTGTCCGTAAAGAAGAAGGCCATGGCCCGGGCCGCCTCGGTGGGCTTCATCAACGCCACCGACTGCGCCGACTACCTGGTGAAGAAGGGGGTGCCCTTCCGGGAGGCGTATATGATCGTGGGCCGCCTGGTGAACCTGTGCCTGGAAAAGGGCAGGACGCTGGACACCCTGCCGCTGAAGGAGTTCCAGGCCGTGTCCCCCCTGTTCGAGTGGGACGTGTACGACGCGCTGCGGCTGCGGGCCTGCGTCAACGGGCGCAAGGTCTACGGCGGGCCGTCGGAGAGCAGCGTCAAGAAGCAAATTAAACTGATTGAGGAGTTCATCGCCGCCCGGAGCTGAACCCCAGCACAAAGCCCCGCAATGCTGACGCATTGCGGGGCTTTGTCTGTTCCTTAAAAGGTCACGCTCCCGTGGTGCTTCTCGTTCACCACGTAGTAGGCCGTGCGCTCCTCCGGCTTGACATACAGCTTCAAATCCGTGATGGGCGTGCGCTTCTTGTTCTCCTTGAAGTCGGCCTTGGCCGCCTCCACCAGGCTGTCCACGTCGGCCTCGCCGCCCTGGAACTGCACCACGACCACCGGCTTCAGGCTCTCCGCCTTCGCCTTGCTCTCCTTGCGGGCCTTGGCCGCGGCGGCCTTTTCCTCCGCCGTCATAACCTTTCTGCCGCCCTTCTTTTTAACCTCCGGTTCCACGGCGGCGCTAACCGTTTTTTCTTTCTCCATGATCACAATCACTCCTGTTAAATATTTGCCGAATTGGGCTTACGCACATTATATATGCTGATCCCCAAAAATGCAAGAGAATATACGGAAAACCTCGATCGGTTCCGTTTTGAACCGCCGGAGGGCGGCGCTTCCAGGCGAGGCGTCCCCCGCCGGCGGCGCTTTTTCCGCCCTCCGGGGGGATAGCTTGCACCGTTTCCTGCAAAATAGGAACGGGCACAGGCCACTGGTATAATGATCGCGCGGCCGCGCCGCGTCCGGCAGCGTTCACACCATTGACGATGGAGGGGATCCTATGGGCACGATCTATGGCTATATCCGGGTGAGCACCCAGGAGCAGAATGAGGACAGACAGCGTCTGGCCCTGCGGGAGGCCGCCGTCCCGGAGGGGAATATCTTCCTGGACAAGCAGTCCGGCAAGGATTTTGAGCGCCCAAGCTACAAACGGCTGGTGAAAAAATTGAAGCCCGACGACCTGCTCTACATCAAGAGCATCGACCGGCTGGGGCGCAATTATGAGGAGATCCAGAACCAGTGGCGGGTGATCACCAAGGAAAAGGGGGTGGACATCGTGGTGCTGGATATGCCCCTGCTGGACACGCGGCGGGGCAAGGATCTGGTGGGCACCTTCCTCAGCGACATCGTGTTGCAGGTGCTGTCCTTCGTGGCGGAGAACGAACGGGCCAACATCCGCCAGCGGCAGGCGGAGGGCATCGCCGCGGCGAAAAAGCGGGGCGTGCGGTTCGGGCGGCCCAGCGTGGAGCCGTCGACGGACTTCCCGAAGATTGTGGCGGCCTGGGAGGCGGGGCGGCTGTCCTTTCCTGATGCGCTGGAACGCAGCGGGCTGGCCCAGGCCACCTTCTACCGCCGCCTGCGGGAGCTGCGGCTGACCCGGAAGTCAAAAAAATAGGGCTGGCTATCAGAAAGTACACCTTTTGATAGTCGCCTAACAACACATAAGATACCACATATCGCCTACATTTGCAAGGGCTTTTTTCATAATTCTCACAAAGAAAATTGAGAGATTCTCTTTTGTTGGCATTCCGGCAGCAAATGTCAAAAGGTGTAGTTTTTGCCACTTCCCTGAGCCGCCTGACCAAACATTTCAGGAAAAGGAGACTTTCGCATGAAAAAAAGACTGTTCCCCGCATTGTTGGCCCTGGTTCTGGCGCTGACAATGCTGCCCATGGGAGTGTTCGCGGATGATGCGGGCGGCGGCACGACAACGACACCCCCGGCGGGCACTCAGGAGGATCCGATTATTCTCGCTGCCGACACGTCCGCGCTGGAAGACGGCAAGTACTACAAGCTGAATGGTGATGTGACGCTCACCAGTCAGATTACGGTTGCCGATGGCGTTACCGCTTACCTTGACCTGGCCAGCGGGACGCTGACTGCCCCTTCCGGTAAATATACCATCTCCGTGAAGACGGGCGGAACCCTGACCATCAACGGCACCGATGGCACCGTAGCGGGCTCAACCCTGGGTGCGCTCACCAATGACGGCGGCACGGTGACCATCAACGGAGGAAAGTTTACCAGCGGCTGGAGAATCACGGTCAAGAATCAGGACGGCACGAGCAATGCCCAAGGCAAGATGACCGTCAACGGAGGAACCTTTACCTGCACTGCAAATCCCATGGATCAGGCGATCCAGAACTTCTGCGATCTGACCATCACTGACGGCGCCTTTGACGGCAAGGTCGTCACTTGGCAGGAAGTAGGTACAGATTATAGCGACTACGGTACAACTAAGATCACCGGCGGCACCTTCAATCAGGATGTCCTTGTGTCGCTGTCCACCAATGACAACGGCAACGGTGACGCAAATAAAATGCCGACGCTGACCATTGACGGCAGTGGAAACAATACCCCGCCTGTCTTTCATCAGGACGTTGGCTTCTTTGAGGGGAATAGTGCCAATGAAGGCGCGAAGCCCGTGGCCCAGGCCAACGGTGCCGTGAGCATCAAGGGAGCTACCGTGAAGGGCGACGTCTACAACGGCTCCAAGGGCACCGTTGAAATTGAGAACGCCACCATCGAGGGCAAGATCACCAACTGTGCCAATACCGTAGACGGCACGGCGGGCGATGGTGCCGTGTCCGTGAGAAACAGCACTGTGTCCGGCACGATTGACGACAGCGTTGGCATCGTTGTGGGCTGCAAGGATGGCACTGGTGCGGCGATTACGGACAAGATCGTGTCGAACACTGCCCTGAAGGCTGAGGAAACCGGTAACTTTGCCAATTCCTTCCCCGGTATGTGGGATGTCCAGGTCTCCGGGCTCCAGAGCGACAAGTATTACCTGATCCGGGTCGCGGCCAAGGGCATTTCCGCCACGGCGGACGGCAATTCCATCATCATCGCCCTGAATAACCCCCAGGCTACTACTTATACCGTCACCTGCAAGCCCGGGCAGGTTGTCTCCGTGTTTGAGCTTGAAAGCAAGCCCGCCGACTGGACGGGCACCATTCCGACGCTCACTGAGATCGAGAAGACCGTTCAGGCCGGAACCTGATCCGGAGGAGGTAAACTATGAACAAACGGATATTGACCTTGCTGATGTGCCTTGTGCTGTGCTTCAGCCTGGTGGGCCCTGCGTTCGCTGATATCTCCATCGGAACCGATGGCAGCGGCAACGTGGATATTGTCAAGCCCGGCACGCCCACTGGCCCCACCAACCCCACCAACCCAGGGGGTGGCGGCGGCTGGTATCCCACCACCCCCAGCGACCCCACCTATCACGTCACCGCCCCCGCCAGCCCCGAAAACGGCAAGGTCAGCCTGGACAAGACCAGCGCCAAGAAGGGCGACACCGTGACCATCACCGTCACCCCCGACGAGGGCTATCAGGTGGGCGGCGTCACCGTCAAGGACGCCTCCGGCAAGACCGTGCCCGTCACCCCCGCCGGCGACGGCAAGTACACCTTCACCATGCCCGACAGCCGGGTGACCGTGGACGCGGTGTTTAACCTCATCCCGGTGGTTCCGGTGAACCCCTTCGGCGACGTGTTCGCGTCCGACTACTACTATGACGCGGTGCTGTGGGCGGTTGAGAACGGTATCACCAACGGCACCAACACCGAGGGCACCCGCTTCAGCCCCAATGAGCCCTGCACCCGGGCCCAGATCGTCACCTTCCTGTGGCGGGCCTACGGTAAGCCCGCGCCCTCCAGCACCGCCCACAAGTTCGCCGATGTGGACACCGGCGCTTACTACTACGACGCCATGCTGTGGGCGGTGGAGAACGGTATCACCAACGGCACCAACACCGAGGGCACCAGGTTCAGCCCCAACGAGCCCTGCACCCGGGCCCAGGCGGTGACCTTCCAGTACCGCGCCGCCAAGGCCGCGCCGGTGTTCGGCGCCAACAGCTTCGCCGATGTGGCGGCTGGGGATTACTTTGCCAACGCGGTGCAGTGGGCCGTGAACAACGGCATCACCAATGGTACCAACGCCGAGGGCACCCGGTTCAGCCCCAACAACACCTGCACCCGCGGGCAGATCGTGACCTTCCTGTACCGCGACATGGTGCTGTGACCCTTTCCCCCTGCCTTTCCCTGTTCTGGTTTAAGACCCAGCGGCCAGCCGAGAAATCGACTGGCCGCTGGGCCTTTTGGGCGGATCGCCGGTTCCAGCCGTCTTTGGGACATTCCGGGCTTGATCCTTTCCCCGCAATGTGATATTTTTAGAGGGCGGCAAAGCCCCGCTCCAGATCGGCCAGCAGGTCGTCGATGTGCTCCGTGCCGATGGACAGGCGGATGGTATTGGGCCGGATGCCCTGATCCAGCAGCTCCTCCGCCGTGAGCTGGCCGTGGGTGGTGGTGGCCGGGTGGATCACCAGCGATTTCACGTCCGCCACGTTGGCCAGCAGGGAGAACACCTGCAGGTTGTCGATAAATTTGTGGGCCGCCTCCTGTCCCCCCTTGATCTCGAAGGTGAAGATGGACGCGCCGCCGCGGGGGAAATACCGCTCATAGAGGGCGTGATCCGGGTGATCGGGCAGGCTGGGGTGGTTCACCCTGTCCACCTTGGGGTGGCCCGCCAGGAAGTCCACCACCCGCTTCGTATTCTCCGCCTGCCGCTCCAGCCGCAGGGACAGGGTCTCCACCCCCTGGAGCAGCAGGAAGGCGTGGAAGGGGGACATGGCCGCCCCGGTGTCCCGCAGCAGCACCGCCCGGATATAGGCGGTGAAGGCGGCAGGCCCCGCCGCGTCCGCGAAGCACACCCCGTGGTAGCTGGGGTTGGGCAGGGCGATGGCCGGGAACTTGTCCGACCCCTTCCAGTCAAAGGTGCCGCCGTCCACGATGATGCCCCCCAGGGTGGTGCCGTGGCCGCCGATGAACTTGGTGGCGGAGTGCACCACCACGTCCGCGCCGTGCTCGATGGGCCGGATGAGGTAGGGGGTGCCAAAGGTGTTGTCAATCACCAGGGGCAGGCCGTGCCGGTGGGCGATGGCGGCAATGGCGTCGATGTCGGGGATGTCGCTGTTGGGATTGCCCAGCGTCTCCAGGTACACCGCCTTGGTCTCGGGCCGGATGGCCCCCTCCACCTCCGCCAGATCGTGGGCGTCCACAAAGGTGGTGGTGACGCCGTAGTGGGCCAGGGTGTGGGCCAGCAGGTTATAGGTTCCGCCGTAGATGGTCTTTTGGGCCACGATGTGATCCCCGGCCTGGGCCAGGGCCTGGATGGCATAGGTCACCGCCGCCGCGCCGGAGGCCGTGGCCAGCGCCGCGCTGCCCCCCTCCAGGGCGGCGATCCGGGTCTCCAGCACCGCCTGGGTGGGGTTGCTCAGCCGCCCGTAAATGTGCCCCTCCCGGGACAGGTCGAACCGGGCGGCGGCGTCCGCCGAGTTGTCAAAGACATAGGACGTGGTCTGGTAGATGGGCACCGCCCTGGCCCCGGTGGCGGGGTCGGGCCGCTCCTGGCCCGCGTGGAGCTGGAGGGTTTCAAACCTGTACTGATTCATAGACAACACCTCGTCTGTTTTTCTGGAATTATACCCCCGGGAGCCCGGTTCGTCAACCGTTTTCCCGCGGAACCCCCGGAAAGGAGCAAAACGCCAATGCCCATCAAGATCCCCAACCGCCTGCCCGCCACCCAGACCCTGCGGCAGGAGAACATCTTCGTCATGACGGAGACCCGGGCCGTCACCCAGGACATCCGTCCCCTGCAGATCCTGCTGCTCAACCTGATGCCCACCAAGGTGGACACCGAGACCCAACTGGCCCGGGTGCTGGGCAACACGCCCCTGCAAATCGAGCTGGAGCTCATCGCCCCGGCGGGCCACATCTCCCGGAACACCTCCCAGGAGCATATGCTGTCCTTCTACAAGACCTTCGACGAGGTGGAGGGCCGCACCTTCGACGGGCTGGTGATCACCGGCGCCCCGGTGGAGCACCTCCCCTTTGAAGAGGTGGACTACTGGCCGGAACTGTGCCGGATCATGGAGTGGAGCAAAACCCACGTCCACTCCACCCTCCACATCTGCTGGGGGGCCCAGGCGGGGCTGTACTACCACTACGGCATCCCCAAGCGGGCCCTGCCCCGAAAGCTGTTCGGCGTGTTCCAGCACCGGGTGGAAGATCCCAACTTCATCCTGTTCCGGGGCTTTGACGATGAGTTCTGGGTGCCCCACTCCCGGAACACCACCGTGGATCGGGCCGACATCGAGGCGGCGCCCGGCCTGAAGGTGCTGGCCGACTCGGAGGAGGCGGGGGTATACGCCGTCAAGACCCCCCGGGGGCGGCAGGTGTTCCTCATGGGTCACGCGGAGTACGACCGGGACACCCTGCGGAAGGAATATCTGCGGGACGTTGCGGCGGGGGTGGACATCCAGATCCCTCAGCACTACTTCCCGGAGGACGACCCCAGCCGGGAGCCGCTGGTGCGCTGGCGTTCCTGCGCCCATCTGCTCTATGCCAACTGGCTGAACTACTGCGTATACCAGACCGTGCCCTACGACATCCGGGAGATCCGGCAGGGCGTGCGGACAGGAGGCGGCGATGAATAGGCCCAATGTGGACGAGGCCCTGCGCTATCTGGGGGCGGCCCGCGCTGACCCGGAGCTGCGCCGGCAGGCGGAAACCCTGGCGGACGAGCTGGCCGCCGCCCTCCAGCCCCGGTATGTCTGGACGGTCTGCCCGCTCACCCAGACGGGGGACGGCTTCCGCCTGGAAGGGACGGCGGTGGAGCTGTCCGGCGCCACCGCGGGACGGATGCTGAAGGGCTGCGGCCAGGCGGCTCTGCTGGCCTGCACCCTGGGGGCCCGGTTCGACGCCATGCTCCGCACCGCCCAGGCCCGGGACATGGCCCGGGCCGTTCTGCTGGACGCCCTGGGCAGCGCCTTTGTGGAGGCGGGCTGCGACGCCGCCGAAGAGGAGATCTCCGCCCGGCTTCCAGGGCTGTACCGCACCGACCGGTTCAGCCCCGGCTACGGGGATCTGCCCCTGACCGTACAGCCCGCCCTGTGCGCCGCCCTGGACGGGGGACGGCGGCTGGGCCTCACCGTCACCGGCAGCCTGCTGCTCAACCCCATGAAATCAGTGACGGCCATCCTGGGCCTGTCCGATACCCCCCAGCCCGCCCGGGTGCGGGGGTGCCAATTCTGCGCCCTGGCGGGCAGCTGCCAATACCGTAAGGAGGGAACCACCTGTGGATGCTGAGTTTTTCAAGCGGGGTATTGTCATTCTGGACGGGGCTATGGGCACCGTCCTCCAGCAGCGGGGCCTGCCCCCCGGCGGCGTGCCGGAGCTGCTCAACCTCACCGACCCGGAACTGCTGGCCTCCATCCACCGGGAGTACATCGCCGCCGGCAGCCAGGTGGTGTACGCCAACACCTTCGGGGCCAACGCCTTGAAGCTGGGCCGCACCGGCAAGACCGTGGAGGAGATCGTGTCCGCCGCCGTGTCCATCGCCAAACGGGCCGCTGGAACCCAGGCCAAAGTGGCGCTGGATATGGGCCCCTTGGGCGAGCTGCTGGAGCCCATGGGCAACCTGACCTTTGAACGGGCCTATGAGCTGTTCCGGGAGGTGGCCCAGGCCGGGGAGAACGCCGGGGCGGATCTGGCGGTCATCGAAACCATGACCGACCTCTATGAGGCCAAGGCCGCCCTGCTGGCGGTGAAGGAGAACACCGGCCTGCCCGTGTTCGTCACCATGTCCTTCGAGGCGGACGGCCGCACCTTCACCGGCTGCACCGTGGCCTCCATGGCCCGGACGCTGGAGGGCTTAGGCGCGGATGCCATCGGCCTGAACTGCTCCCTGGGGCCGGACGGGCTGGCCCCCCTGCTCCGGGAGCTGTGCGCCAGCACCCGCCTGCCCGTCATCGCCAAGCCCAACGCGGGCCTCCCCGACCCGGTGACCGGGCGCTACGACATGGGCCCGGAGGACTTTGCCGCCGCCCTCCTGCCCTGCCTGGAGGCCGGTGTGACCATCTTCGGCGGCTGCTGCGGCACCTCCCCGGAGTACATCCGGCGGCTGGCGGCCGCCCTGGAGGGCAAAGCCCCCGCCCCCCGGGCCTGTGACCGCCCCTCCTTCGTGTGCACCCCACCCCACCCCGCCCGGATCGACGGCGTGCGGGTCATCGGGGAGCGGGTGAACCCCACCGGAAAAAAGCGGTTCCAGCAGGCCCTGCTGGAGGACGACCTGGACTACATCCTGGACGTGGCCGTCCAGCAGGAGGAGGCCGGGGCGGACATCCTGGACGTGAACGTGGGCTACCCCGGGGTGGACGAGGCGGCCATGCTCCCCCGGGTGGTGAAGAAGATCCAGTCCGCCGTCTCCCTGCCCTTACAGCTTGATTCCTCTAACCCGGACGCCCTGGAGGCGGGCCTGCGGGTGTACAACGGCAAGGCGGCGGTGAACTCCGTCAACGGCGACCTCCAGGTGCTGGAGCGGATCCTGCCCATCGTGAAGAAGTACGGCGCGGCGGTGGTGGGGCTCACCCTGGATCCGGACGGCATCCCCCAGACGGCGGAGGGCCGGGTGGCCATCGCCCGCCGGATTCTGGACGCGGCCCTGGCCCACGGCATCCCCAGGGAGGACGTGTGGATCGACTGCCTCACCCTCACCGTGTCCGCCCAGCAGGAGCAGGCCCGGGAGACGCTGAAGGCCGTCCGGGCTGTCCGGGAGGAGCTGGGGCTTCAGACGGTGCTGGGGGTGTCCAACATCTCCTTCGGCCTGCCGAACCGGGGGCTGATCACCCAGAATTTCCTCATACAGGCCCTGGGGGCGGGGCTCACCCTGCCCATCGTCAACCCCAACCAGCGGGAGGTGATGGACGCGGTGGCGGCCTTCCGGGTGCTGTCCGGGGAGGACGAACAGTGCCGCGCCTATGTGGAGCGGTTCGCCGGGGCCCCCGCCGCCCCCGTCCCTGCTGCCGGGGCAAAGCAGGACATGACCCTGGAGGACGCCATCCTCCGGGGGCTGAAGGGGGACGCGGGACGGCTGGCCAGGCAGGCGCTGGAGTCGGAGGACGGCCTGTCCCTGGTGGAGCGCCGCCTGATCCCCGCCCTGGACAGGGTGGGGGAGGGCTACGAAAAGGGGACGCTGTTCCTGCCCCAGCTGCTCAGCGCCGCCCAGGCCGCCCAGGCCGTGTTTGAGGCGGTGCGCGCCTCCATCGCGGAGAGCGGCGGCGAGAGCGTGAAAAAGGGCCGGATCGCCGTGGCCACCGTCCGGGGGGACATCCACGACATCGGCAAAAATATTGTCAAGACCGTGCTGGAAAACTACGGCTACGACGTGCTGGATCTGGGCCGGGACGTGCCCCCCGAGACCGTGGTGGAGGCGGTGAAGGCCCGGCGGATCCCGCTGGTGGGGCTGTCCGCCCTGATGACCACCACCCTGCCCGCCATGGAGGAGACCACCCGCCTGCTCAAAGCCCTGCCGGAACCCCCGGTGGTGTGGGTGGGGGGCGCGGTGGTGACGCCGGACTACGCCACATCCATCGGCGCGGACTACTATGCCAAGGACGCCAAACAGTCGGTGGAGATCGCAAAGAGGGTGCTGGGATGACGGATATTCGCGCTTCTATCAAAGAACACGGCCCCCTGCTGTTCGACGGGGCCATGGGCACCCGCTTCGCCGCCCTGCCCGGGCGGGCTGATCAACGCTGTGAGCTGGCTAACCTTACCGCTTCCGACGAGATTGCCTCCATCCACCGGGCATACCTGGACGCGGGCTGCCGCGCCGTCAAAACCAACACCTTTACCGTCGGAGTGGATCTGGCCCAGGGCCGGGACGATCTGGCGGCGGAGCTCATCGCCGCCGCCTGCCGGATCGCGCAGGAGTGCGCCGCGCCGTATGACGCCTTTGTGTTCGCCGACCTGGGCCCCGCCCCGGAGGGGGGCCCCCTCAGCCGGGGGGAGCTCTACTGCCGCCAGGCGGATCTGTTTTTAGCCCAGGGGATCACCTGTTTCCTGCTGGAGACCCTGCCCTCCGACGACGGCGTGGCCCAGCTGGCCGCCCATCTGAAGGGGCGCTGTCCCGGCGCGTACCTCATAGTCTCCTTCGCCGTGGCCTTTGACGGCGTCACCCGGGAGGGCTTTTCCGGCGAGACGCTGTTCCGCCGCGCCGTCGCCCTGCCCCAGGTGGACGCCCTGGGCTTCAACTGCGTGTCCGGCCCCAGCCATCTGCTGGACTACATCCGGGGGCTGGATCTGTCCGTCCTGGGGAACAAGGCCCTGTCCGTCATGCCCAACGCGGGCTATCCCACCGTACTGGGCCGCCGGACGGCCTATCAGGGCACGCCGGACTATTTTGGGGACAAGCTGGCGGAGATCGTCCAGGCGGGGGCGTCCATCGTGGGCGGCTGCTGCGGCACCACCCCGGAGCACCTGTCCTGCGCCGCTCGGGCCGTGGCCGCCCTCCCCCCTGCCCCGGCGGCGCCGGAGCCCGTCCGGCCCTCCCCCGCCCGTCCCGTCCCCGGGCCCAACACCCTGGCGGACAAGCTGGATCGGGGGGAGCGGGTCATCGCCGTGGAGCTGGATCCCCCGGCGGACGACGACCTCTCCTTCTTCCTGGACGGGGTGCGGGCCCTGTCCCAGGCGGGGGCGGACGCCATCACCATCGCTGACTGCCCCATCGGCCGGCCTCGGGCGGACAGCTCCCTGCTGGCCTGCAAGCTCCGCCGGGAGTTGGGGGTGGAGCCTCTGCCCCACCTCACCTGCCGGGATCGGAACCTGAACGCCACCAAGGCCCTGCTGCTGGGCCTAAGCATGGAGGGCGTCCACAACGTGCTGCTGGTCACCGGCGACCCCATCCCGTCCACCGACCGGGACGAGGTGAAAAGCGTGTTCAACTTCAACTCCCGGAAGCTGGCCCGGTATGTCAGCGGCCTGAACGAATCGGTGCTGCGTACCCCCTTCCGCATCTTCGGCGCGTTGAACGTGAATGCCGCAAACTTCGCCGTCCAGCTCCGGCTGGCCCGGGAAAAGGAGGACAACGGCGTGTCCGGCTTCCTCACCCAGCCGGTGCTGTCCGCCCAGGCGCTGGATAACCTGCGGCTGGCCCGGGAGACGCTGAACGGAAAAATCCTGGGGGGCATTTACCCGGTGGTCAGCCACAAAAACGCCTGCTTCCTGAACAATGAGATCGCCGGAATGCGTATCGCGCCGGAGATCACCGCCCTGTACGAGGGCAAAGATCGGGAGGAGGCGGAGGAGCTGGCGGTGCGGATCTCCGCCCGGATTGCCGGGGAGATCGCCCCCTATGTGGACGGGCTGTATCTGATGACCCCCTTCCGCCGGGTGGCCCTCATGACCCGGATTCTGGAGCAGATTGCCCCATAACACAACAGGGAGCGGCGGAGATCACTCCGCCGCTCCCTGTTTCGCCGCCCGCATCTGGGCGTGGAGGCAGGCCAGCGCGTCGGACAGCCCGCCCAAGTGGTCGATGAGCCCCATCTCCACCGCCTCCTCGCCGTAGATCACGCTGCCCACGTCGGCGGCCATCTCCCCGGTGTTCAGCATCAGGTGCTCGAAGTCCTCCCGGCTGATCCGGCTGTTCCGGGTGACGAAGGCACAGATCCGATCCTGGATGCGCTCAAAGTAGTGGAAGGTCTGGCTCACCCCGATCACCAGCCCGTTGAGCCGCACGGGGTGGATGGTCATGGCCCCGGAGGGGACGATGAAGGACTCCTTGGCCGCCACCGCCAGGGGCACCCCGATGGAGTGCCCGCCGCCTAAAACCAGGGACACCGTGGGCTTGGACATACCGGCGATCATCTCCGCGATGGCCAGCCCCGCCTCGATGTCGCCCCCCATGGTGTTCAGCAGGATCAGCAGGCCGCCCATCTCGCTGCTCTCCTCCAGGGTGGCCAGCAGGGGCAGCACGTGCTCGTACTTGGTGGTCTTGGCCCCGTCCGGGGCCTCCTGGTGGCCCTCGATCTGGCCCACGATGGTGAGGGTGTGGATCAGGCCGTCCTCCGTTTTGACAACGCCGGAGCCCATGTCCACAATCTGCTGCTGTTGGCTGTCCGCCCCGCCGTCGGCCTGCTCCGCCGGCTTTGTTTCCTCGGTCATAGTAAAACGCCCCCTTTTCCGGATAGCTTTTCCGCAAAAGGGGGGTTTTATTTATCGCAGCTTTCGTTATCGGGCCCCGCAGGATATGGCTGCCGCCTGGGCCGTCAGCGAGCTTAAAGCTCGCGGGTCTAAGACCCTTTTGCCTACTTTTTCTCTCGAGAAAAAGCAGGTCAGCCCTCGTATACCGCCTTGCAGGCGGCGTAGGTCATATAGCAGTCCAGCTTGGAGGTGACCTCAAAGGGGGAATGCATACTCAGCACGGGCACGCCGGCGTCCAGGGTGTCGATGTTCCGGTTGGCCATATAGCAGGCCACGGTGCCGCCGCCGCCCTTGTCGGTGGCGCCCAGCTCCGCCATCTGCCACAGCACGCCCCGGTCGTCCAGCAGGCGGCGGATATAGGCCACCGCCTCCGCCCCGGCGTCGGAGGCGCCGCCCTTACCCCGGGAGCCGGTGTACTTGCACAGGCCCACGCCGTAGTTCACCCGGGCGGAGTTGTTCTTCTCGTACACCTCGGTGAAATTGGGGTCAAAGGCCGCCGTCACGTCGGTGGACAGGCAGAAGGATTTCTCCAGGCACACCCGCAGGGGCACCTTCTGGCTGGCGCACAGGTCGCCGATGAAGGTCTCAAAGAAGGCGGACTGCATCCCGGAAACGCCCTCGGAGCCGATCTCCTCCTTGTCCGCCAGCACGCACACGGCGGTACGCACCGGCACGCCCTCCAGATCCAGCAGGGCCTTCAGCCCCGCGTAGCCGCACACCCGGTCGTCCTGGCCGTAGGCCCCGATGAGGGTGCGGTCGAAGCCGATGTCCACGGCGTTGAAGGCGGGGACGGCCTCGATCTCGGCGGAGATGAAGTCCGCCTCCCGGATACCGTAGTGGTCGTACAGCAGCTTCATCACCGCCAGCTTCACCCGATCCTTGCCGTCGTCGTCCTTCAGGGGGCGGCTGCCCACCAGGATGTTCAGCGACTCGGCGGGGATGGCCTCCCCCAGGGGCTTCTTGGACTGCTCCGCCCCCAGGTGGGGCAGCAGGTCGTCGATGGTGAACAGGGGGTCGCCGGGGTGGGAGCCCACGGACACGTGGACGATGGAGCCATCCTTCATGGCCACCACGCCCCGCAGCTCCAGGGGGATGGTCACCCACTGGTACTTGCGGATCCCGCCATAGTAGTGGGTTTTCAGGAAGGCCAGCTCGCTGTCCTCATACAGGGGGGTGGGCTTCAGATCCAGCCGGGGGCTGTCGATGTGGGAGGCGCTGATGGACACGCCCTGATCCAGCGGCGCGGAGCCCATCACGGCCAGGTTAATGGCCCGGCCCCGGTTCACCCGGTAGACCTTCATCCCGGGCTGGAGCTCCATGCCCCGCTCGAAGGGGACGAAGCCCGCGGCCTCGGCCAGCTCCACGGCGTAGTCCACGCAGTCCCGCTCGGTCTTGCCCTTGTCCAGGAAGGTCTTGTAGCCCTCGCAGTAGTCAAAGGCCGCCTGCTCGGTGGCCTCGTCCACCACGTCCCAGCCGTTTTTCTTCTGGTTCAGCAGCGCCTCCCGCAGCTGCTGCCCCGGCGTCTTTTCCTTTTCTTCCATGTTATGAATCCTCCTTACAAAGAATTGACTGAAATAGTGCCCGGGCCCTGGCCTCCAGCGCCTCCTTGTCCCCGTCGTTTCGCAGGGTGTGGGCGCAGCGCTCCTCGAACCAGGCGGACGGCTTCTGGGCCGCGATCCGCGCCCGGGCATAGTCCTCGGAAATGCCCTCCCGGGCCATGATCCGGCCCACCCGCAGCTCCTCCGAGGCGGTGACCGCCACGGTGGTGTCGCACAGCGCCCCCGCCCCGCTCTCCAGCAGGGCGATAGCGTCCAGAGCGATGGCGGGGCGGCCCTCCGCCGACCCCTGGGCGATGAGGCGGCGCAGCTGGGCCACGATGTGCCGGTGGGTGATGGCGTTCAGATCCGCCAGCGCGTCCGGATCCCCAAATACAATAGCACCAAGTTCCTTCCGGCGCAAGTCCCCAGTTTCATCAAAAATGGATTCCCCGAACCGGGCCCGCAGCTCCTCCCGCAGGGGGGCGCTGGCGCGCAGCAAGTCGTGGTACACCGCGTCGCAGTCCGCCACCGCCCCGCCCATGTCCCGGAGCACGTTGAGCACGGTGGTTTTGCCCGCCCCGGTGGGGCCGGTGATGCCGATGACGATCATGCCTGCGCCCGCCCCAGCCAGGCCAGGGCCGCCGCCTCGTCGGGCTGGAAGCAGATGTGGCGGCCCTCGTTGCTCTCCCGGATGAAGTCCCGGAGGGGCTTGCTGGTGTAGCCCGAGAAGTCCCCCACGATGGCCAGCTTCATCTGGTAGTTGACGAATTTTTGCAGCACCTCCCCCGCCAGCCCGGTGGACAGGCGGAAGAAGGGCTCGTCGATCTGCTCCTTTTGGAGCACCATGGCGGAGCAGCCCGTCTCATAGCGCACCGTGGCCAGCAGATCCATGGCGGAAGGGCCGTCGGTGATGAGCACCCCCGGCTCCCGCACCATGGCGATTTGATTCTTTACCTCTATGTTCATTTTGTTCTATTTGAATCCTTTCCAGTATTGTCAAGTTTTCCCGGCCCCAGCACGGCCTCCAGCTCCGCCCGGGCCAGCCCACCCTGCCGTAGAATCCGGTAGGGCGTCACGGTGAGATCCAGGATGGTGGACTCCACCCCCACCGCGCAGGGCCCGCCGTCCAGCACCCCGTCGATTTTCCCGCCCAGCTGGGCCAGCACGTCGTCCGCCGACTTGGGGCTGGGCCGCCCCGACCGGTTGGCGGAGGGACAGGCCAGCGGCCTGCCCAGCGCCCGGATCACCGCCAGAGTGGCCGGGTGGTCGGGGCAGCGCACCCCCTGGGTGTCCCCCCCGGCGGGAACGATGGAGGGCAGGGTTCCCTTACCCCATAAAATCATGGTCAGCGGCCCGGGCCAGAAGGCCTCCGCCAGCCGGTAGGCGTCCGCCGGGATGTCCCGGCACACCCTCTCCACCATGGCCATGCCGTCCACCAGCACGTTCAGCGGCTTGGTCTCCGGGCGGCCCTTGGCGTCGTAGTTGGCCTGGACGGCCCGCTCCTGAGTGGCGTCGGCGGCAAGGCCGTACACCGTCTCGGTGGGGAGGGCCACCAGCTTGCCCGCCCGCAGCAGAGCGGCGGCAAGGGCCGCCTGTCCGGCGTCCAGCCGCGCCGTCCCCGCGACGATAGCGGTCAGCTGATCCGGGGCGTGGACGATCCAGTCCGCCCCGGCCCCCTCCAGCTCCTGCCGATCCCGGAAGCCCCACAGCACGCCCGCCACCGTCAGCCCGCCGTTTTTGCCGGTGAGCACGTCCACGTCGCTGTCCCCCACAAAGAGGGTGGCCTCCGGCCTCGCCCCCAGACGCTCCATGAGGGCCCGCAGCAGGGTGGGATCGGGCTTCACCGGCGCGTCGGGCAGGGCCCCCTGCACCGCGTCAAACATTCCCGGGAAATAGTGCTCCACCACCGGCCCCGCCAGGGCATGGGCCTTGTTGGACAGCACCGCCATACGCACCCCCTGCCCCTTCAGCGCCGTTAATAGCTCCGGTATGCCGGGGTAGGGGGCGGTCTTGTCCTCCTTGTGGGCGTCGTAGCAGGCGGAGAATTCCGCCAGCACCTGGGCCAGCGTCTCCCCGTCCGTCCCGGCGGGGGCGAACCGCTCCACCAGTTTGGGGATACCGTTTCCCACCATATGCTTGAACTCGTCCACCGTGTGGACGGGCCAGCCATGGGCCCGGCAGATGTGGTTGCCTGCATCCGCCAGGTCGTCGATGGTGTTCAGCAGGGTGCCGTCCAAATCAAAGATCACATGAGTGTACATAATTTCAGCTTCTTTCTGCCATCTGCCGTGCCTGATGGTCGGCCACCAGCGCGTCAATGATCTCGTCCAGGTCGCCGTCCATCACCGCGTCCAGCTTGTACAGCGTCAGCCCCACCCGGTGGTCGGTGAGCCGCCCCTGGGGGAAGTTGTAGGTGCGGATCCGCTCGTTCCGCATCCCGCTGCCCACCTGGCTGCGGCGGTTCTCGCCGTATTCCGACTCAATGCGCTCCTGCTCCCGGTCGTACAGGATGGAGGCCAGCAGCCGCATGGCCTTCTCCCGGTTCTGGAACTGGGAGCGCTCCTGCTGGCACTCCACCACCGTGCCCGTGGGCCTGTGGATGAGCCGCACGGCGGAGGAGGTCTTGTTGATGTGCTGCCCCCCCGCCCCCGAGGAGCGGAACACCTGCATCTCCACGTCGGCGGGGTTGATCTCCACGTCCACCGTCTCCATCTCGGGCAGCACCGCCACCGTCACGGTGGAGGTGTGGACGCGCCCGCCGGACTCGGTCTCGGGCACCCGCTGGACGCGGTGGACGCCGCTTTCAAATTTGAGCCGGGACCAAGCGCCGTCCCCTTCGATGGTGAACGAGATCTCCTTCACGCCCCCCAGCTCCGTCTCGCTGGCGGCGTTGATCTCCACCCGCCAGCCCCGCTTTTCCGCGTACATGGTGTACATCCGGGTGAGGGAGTGGGCAAACAGGGCGGACTCCTCCCCCCCCACGCCTGCCCGGATCTCCAGGATCACGTTTTTGCCATCATTGGGATCTTTGGGCAAAAGGAGCACCTTGATCTCACGCTCCAGCCGCTCTATCTTCTCTTTTGCCTGGGCGATCTCCTGCTGGGCCAGCTCCTTCATCTCCGGGTCGCCCAAAAGGGCCTCCGCCTCCGTCAGGTCGCTCTGGGCGCGGCACAGCGCCCGGTAGGCCGTCACCAGCGGCTCCAGCTCCTTCTGCTCCCGGTTGAGCCGGGATACCAGTTCTGGGTCGCTGTAGGTCTCGTTGGCAGCCAGCCGGGCCTCCAGCTCCTGATACCGAAGCTCAATGGCCTTCAATTGCTCGTCTATGGGATCTCCCTCCCCTGCGGTTTATCGGTCGAACAAGAACGATTTCACCAGCGCCAGCGGCTCCCGGAAAAACATCTGCACCCGGGAGGGCACGTGGCTCACCGGGGCGGCCAGGGTGGAACTGTACTGATCGTTGTACACCTCATCCCACAAAATGCCGGTTCGCACCCGATCCCACAGCATCTCGATCCGGGCCAGATGGAACCCGCTGGACACCAACAGCACATCATCGGTCAGATCCCACCCCTCCCGCTCCATGAGGGCAAAGGTGTTGTTGATGTTCTGCCAGGTGTTCCGGGACTTGTCCTCCATCCAGATCCGCTCCCCGTCCACCCCCCGGGCGGTGAGGTAGTCGTACATGGCCTGGGCCTCCGACATATGCTCGTCGTCCCCCTTGCCGCCGGTCACCACGATCCGGATATCCGGGTGATCCTCCAGATAGTCCAGCGCCGTGTCCAGCCGATCCCGGAGGAGGATGGACGGCCCGTCCCGGCGCACCTGACAGCCGAAAATCACCATGACCTGGGGGTCGCCCGCCATCCTGTCCCGGCTGTGCAGGCCGATATACACCTCCAGCGCCCCGAAGGCCAGCAGGCCGAGGATCACCAGCACCAGCAGCGCCGTCAGCCATCCCCGGCCCCGGCTCCTGCCCCGATAACTGGCATACTCTTTCATCTTCTTACGACCCCCTTGCGTCCTCTAATTCCGCCGCCAGCCGCTCCCACTCCCCGTAGAGATGGGCCAGCTCGTCCTCCAGCCGCTCCCGCTCCGCATACACGTCCTGGAGCTTCAAATAGTCCGACGCGGCCTCCTCCGCCTCCTGGGCCAGCTCGTCCAAACGCACCTCCGCCTTCTCCACCGCCCGCTCGGCGGCCCGCACCTGCTTTTCCAGCTCCTTGGTGCCGCCGGGGCGGCGGGGCTTGTCCTCTTTCGGCTTTTCCGGCTCGGGGGCGGGCTTCGCGTTTTTGAGCTGCTCCTGCCGCTCCCGGAATGAGCGGAACTCGCCGTAGGTGCCGTGGAAATCGGTGATCTGCCCGTTTTCCAGCATCCACACCCGGGTGGCGAACTTCTCAATAAAGTAGCGGTCGTGGGAGACGAACAGCAGATTGCCGCCGTACTCCTCCACCGCCTCCTCGATCCACTCCCGGGAGTCGATGTCCAGATGGTTGGTGGGCTCGTCCAAAATCAGCAGATTGATCCGGCTGTCCATCAGCATACACAGCCTCAGCCGGGACTGCTCCCCGCCGGACAGGGCGGACACCTGCTTGAACACGTCCTCCCCCCGGAATTTGAAGGCCGCCAGCCGATCCCGGGCCTCCTGGGTGGAGCAGTTCTGGGCGTAGAGCATGGTATCCACCAGGTTGCGGTCGGGCCGGTCGAAGTGGATGATCTGGGGCAGGTAGCCGATCCGGATGGACGGCCCCAGGTAGATGGATCCGGAGTCCGGGGCCTCCTCCCCCATGATGAGCTTGATGAAGGTGGACTTGCCGGTGCCGTTGTCGCCCAAAAGGGCGATCCGCTCGCCCCCCGCCACCTCCAGATCGATGTGGTCGAACAGGGTGCGCTCCCCGAAGGACTTCTTCAGATCCGTCACCACCAGGGCCTCATCCCCGTGGAACTCCCGCTCACCGAACCGGGTGGCCAGCTTGCGCTCGCGGGTGGGCTTGTCCGTGGTCCGCATTCGCTCGATCCGCCGCTCCATGTTGATGGCCCGGCGGTACTGCTTGTCGTTGCCCTTGAAGGCCCACAGGCGCATCTGCTCCGCCGCGGCCTCCAGCTGGGCGATCTTGGCCTGCTCCTTTTCGTACTGCTTCAGCCGCTCCTGATAGCGGCGCTCCTTCTCCTCCACGTAAAAGGAGTAGTTGCCGGAATAGAGCTCCGCCCTGCCGTCCTGGATCTCCGCCACCCGCTTCACTACCTTGTCCAGAAACCAGCGGTCGTGGGAGATGGCCAGCACCGTCCCCTTGAACCGCTCCAGGTAGCCCTCCAGCCACTCGGTGGCATTGAGATCCAGGTGGTTGGTGGGCTCGTCCAGCAGGAGGATGTCGGTGTCCTCCAAAATCAGGCGGGCCAGGTTGATCCGGGTCTTTTCCCCGCCGGACAGGGCGTCAAAGGGGCGAGAGCGCATCCCGTCCTCAATGCCCAGGCCGTTGCAGACCTTATTGAGCCGGGTCTCGGTGTCGTAGCCGCCCCCGGCCTCGAAGGCGGCGGTGAGCTTGTCGTACCGGGCCAGCACCCCGGGGTCGTCCCCGTCCGCCATTTTCGCGGCCAGATCCGCCAGCTCCGCCTCCATGGCGTGGAGGGGGGCGAAGGCGGTGTCCAGCACGTCCCGGACGGTGTAGCCCTCGGGGTACACCGGGATCTGGGAGATCAGGCCGATGCGCTTGCCCGGGGCGATGGACACCGTACCCTCGTCCGGATCCACCTGGCCGGTCATCATGCGGAAGATGGTGGTCTTGCCCGCGCCGTTCCGGCCCAGCAGGCCCACCCGCTCCCCCTGGTCGATCTGGAGTGAGAAGCCGTCCAGTATCCGTTTGCCGACCTCGAACTCCTTGACGAGGCCGGTCAGCTGTATGTCAATCATGGGTTATTTTTTACTCCTCATTCCGGCACATTTGCCAGCAGCAGCTCCACAATCTTTTCAAACTCCATGGAGCGGGACGCCTTCACCAAAATGGTGGCCCCCGCCCGCAGCTCCCGGAGCAGGGCGTTCTTCGCCTCCCCCACCGTGGGATAGTAGTCCGCCTGCTCCAGCCCCGCGTCCCGGGCGCCCTCCGCCATGAACCGGGCCAGATCCCCGATGGCGATGAGCCGATCCGCCCCGGACTGGGCGAAGCAGCCCCCCACCGCCCGGTGGAACTGCTCCCCGCCGGGGCCCAGCTCCTTCATGTCCCCGACCACGGCCACCTTCCGGCGCTTCTGGCCCGCGTCGCCTAAGACCGCCGCCGCCGCCCGCATGGACTGGGGGTTGGCGTTGTAGGCGTCGTTCAAAATCACAATGTCCCCCTTGCAGCGGACAATATTCATCCGCATCTTGGTGGGCAGGAAGGCCCCGATCCCCCGGACGATCTCGTCTGGGGCCATACCCATGGCCTCCCCCACGGCGGCGGCCATGAGGGTGGGGTAGATCATGTGGCTGCCCAGGGCGGGGATATCGGCCTCAAACTGGCTTTTAGGGGTCTTGATCCGGCAGCTCAGGTGCCCGGCGCCATCGGTGGACAGATCCCGGGCGGTGTAGTCCAGCCCCTCGCCGCTGCCCACAAACACCGTGCGCTGGGGCAGGGTGCCCTTCAGGGTGGCCAGCAGGGGATCGTCCCCGTTGAGGACGGCCAGCCCGCCCTTCTTCAGGTGGGGGAAGATCTCGCACTTGGCCTTGAAGATGTTCTCCCGGCTGCCCAGGTTCTCGATGTGGGCGTCCCCAATGTTGGTGACGAGGGCCATGTCCGGCTCCACCAGCCGGGCCAGGTTGTCGATCTCCCCGGCGTGATCCATGCCCAGCTCCACCACGCACACCTCATGCCCCTGCTTCAGCTTCAGCAGGGTGAGGGGCACGCCGATGCCGTTGTTGAAGTTCCCCTCCGTCTTGTGGACGCGGAATTTCGCCCCCAGCACGGCGGCCACCATGTCCTTGGTGGTGGTTTTGCCCACCGAGCCGGTGATGGCGACGAAGGGGATGGGGAACAGCCCCTTGTAATACCGGGCCAGCTCCCACAGGGCGCGCTGGGTGGAGCGCACCTTGATGTAGAACTTCCCGGGCAGGTAGCTCTCCCGCTCCCGGGCGGTGAGGCAGCCCGCGGCCCCCGCCTCCAGGGCGGAATTGATGAAGGAATGGCCGTCGAACCGCTCCCCCTCCAGGGGGATGAACAGGCAGCCCGGGGTGATGCTCCGGCTGTCGGTGCACACGTCCGCCGCCCCGGCGTCCAGATCGGCAAAGTCCCCCAGCAGGGTGCCGTCCACCGCCTCCAGCAGCTGTCTCAGCGTCAGCTTCTCCATAATGGCGCTCCTCTCTCCCGGAAGGGGGCGGCACAGCCCGTTCCCCCTCCCCTGTCGATCATGTTCCGGCCTCTCGGGCCTTCAGGGATGCGTTGATAATGCGCTCGCACAGCTCGCCGTAGCCGATGCCCACCGCCGCCGCCTCCTGGGGCAGCAGGCTGGTGGGGGTCATCCCCGGCAGGGTGTTGATCTCCAAAAACCAGGGGGCGCCGTCCTCGGTGACGATGAAGTCCGCCCGGGAGTACACCGACAGGCCCAGGGCGTGGAACACGGTGAGCGCCGCCTCGCCCAGCCGCTTCTCCCACTCCTCCGGGATGGGGGCGGGGCAGATCTCCTCCGCCGCCCCGGGCTGGTACTTGTTCTCGTAGTCGTAAAAGCCCTCCTTGGGGATGATCTCGATGGAGGGCAGGGCCCGATCCTCCAAAATGCCCACCTGGATCTCCCGGCCGGCGATGTACTGCTCGATGACGCACACGCCGCCGCAGGACAGGCCGTCCTCCAGGGCGGCGGGCAGCTCCTCCCGCTCCCGGACGATGGACACCCCGATGGACGAGCCGGAGGCCACCGGCTTCACCACGCAGGGCAGCTCCAGACGGGCCGTCAACGCGGGGATATCCTCCGCTGTATACCGGATCAGCTCCCACTTGGGGGTCTGGACGCCCAGGGGGGCCACCACCCGCTTGGTGAGGTCCTTGTCCATGGCGATGGCGCTGCCCAGGTGGCCCGCCCCGGTGTAGGGGATGCCCAGCAGGTCGAAGGCCGCCTGCACCCGGCCGTCCTCCCCGCAGGCCCCGTGGAGGCCCAGGAACACCACGTCCGCCAGCCTGCACAGCTCCAGCACCCCGGGGCCGAACTGGCCGATCCCCCCGGACCTCCGGGCGGCCTGCACCGCCGCCAGATCCGGGGCCTGCCGCCCGATCCGGGTGAGCTCCTCCGGGATGGGGGCGTCAAACAGGGCCGCGGGATCCTCCGCCGTGCCCAGGTACAGATCAATCAGGGCCGCCTGGTGCCCCCGCTCCCGCAGTGCGGCGCACACCTTGCAGCCGCTGGACAGGGACACGTTGCGCTCCGGGCTGAGCCCCCCCGCCAAAATTACGAGTTTCATAGCAGTTCTCCTTATTTCATGTGGCGTTCCACCTATATTTTATGCTGGAAAGAAAATTATACCACATCCACCGGGGGGAAACAAGTGGGAGGGCGGATTTTGCCCAAATCGGCCCACCATTGAGGCCTTTCCCCATCGAGGGGGCGCCCCGCGCCGCTGTCCGCCTTGCGACAAAGCGGGCGGGGATCTTCACAATCCCCGCCCGCTCGCGCTTGCGGCGCAGCCGTTTCTTCCCTCAGCCCCGC
Source organism: bacterium (assembly GCA_004560375.1). GTDB lineage: Bacteria > Bacillota > Clostridia > Oscillospirales > Oscillospiraceae > Enterenecus. The sequence goes on along the minus strand of SFVC01000001.1, from coordinate 61,962 downwards.
CGGGCGGACGCCCACTGGTAGGGCTCCTCCAGCGGCCAGGACAGGCCAAGCTCCGGCAGCTCCAGGGGCTTTTCGCCCTCCCTGTAGTACCAAATGTCCAGATTGTCCGGGTCGCCCGGGGCGATGACGTAGTAGTTCTGGAGCGTCTTCTGGATGCTGTCCAGAATGGTCTCCGCCAGCTGCTCCGCGCTGTACATATGGAACTCGTCCTTCTGGGGCTCCGGCGGCCCCTGGAACAGCGCCGAGCTGTCCGCCAGGCACACGCTCATGCCCCCCTTGCCGTCCGTCACCGGCTGGGCCAGGGTCAGATCCCAGCCGGTGAGATCCCCGATCCCCCGGATCAGCGCCTCCGGCGTCAGCTCCCCCTCGTGCTCCAGGGGATACTCCCGGAAGCCGCCGGCCTTGGTGCCGATGTACAGCACCGCGGGCCGATCCGCTATCGCGGGCTGGCTGGGTTCCGCCGTGGGGGTGGGCTGGACGGGGGCGGCCGTCTCCGTGGCCGGGGAGGACGGGGCGTCCGTCCCGGCCGGGGCGGCGGCCTGACAGGCCGCCAGCGTTCCGCACAGCAGCACACACAGCAGCAGGCTCAGTTTTTTCATGATGGTTCCGCTCCTTTCCCGCGGGGCGCTGGCTCAGCAGTCCACGGTGATGTTGTCGGTGCCGTGGGCCTCAAACTCGTCGATGTAGGCGTCGATGCGCTGGGCCAGCTCGTCGTAGTTGCTCTCGTCGATGGGCACGTCGTCCATGTCCCGCCGAGCCAGATCCTCCGCCAGGATCTCGAAGAACACGTTATTCTCATACTCCATGATGGCCTCGTGTATGCCCCCCTCGGCAAAGGCCCGGGAGGGGATCACCTCGCCCTGGTAGGTCTCCGCCAGGGAGGGCATCCCCTCCTGGGCGGCCCGGGCAAAGAGCAGGCTCTCCACCTCGTCATAGTCCTTAAACCGATCCTCGCCCCGGGTGGAATTGAGAATCCAGTTCCCGATGTATACCAAATCCAGCAGCCGGCGCAGCTGCTTGCGTGTCAGCTCCAATTCCATCTTCAGCCCTCCTTCGGCCTGGTTCGCACCGGGAGCGCCCCGCGCCCCCTGATCCCCTCTATTTTATACGCCCTCCACCCCATTTGTCAATGGGCATACTTGGCGCGGCCCGGGCATATAGTGAACAGGCCAACACATGATGACGGAGCGTGATACCAATGGATGAATTCAGAGGGGAAAACAAAATCCTGCTGCGGGGGCAGGCGGCGGCCCCGCCCGCCCTCTCCCACCGGAACCACGGGGTGGACTACTACGTGTCGCCCCTGCGGGTGCCCCGGCTGTCCGGGGTGGACGATGTGCTCAACCTGATCACCGCCGGCCCCGACCCGGCGCTGTGGGCCCAGGGCCGGTGGATCGAGGCGGAGGGGGAGGTGCGCTCCTACAACAACCGCTCCGGCCAGGGCAGCAAGCTGGTGATCACCGTGCTGGTGCGATCCGCCCGCCCCGCCCCGGTGGAGGAGGGGGAGAACCGCCTGACCCTGGCCGGGGCGCTGTGCCGCAAGCCGGTGGCCCGGCGCACTCCCCTGGGCCGGGAGATCTGCGATCTGCTGCTGGCCGTCAACCGGCCCTACGGCCGGGCGGACTACTTACCCTGCATCGCCTGGGGCTCCCTGGCCGTCCACTGCGGCGGGCTGGACGTGGGGGATAAGCTCCGGCTGGAGGGGCGGCTGCAAAGCCGGCAGTACCACAAGCTCATCGACGGGGAGCAGGTGGAGCGGACGGCCTTTGAGATCTCGGTGATGAACCTCCTGTCGGAGGAGGAGCCGTAGGGGAGGGGCGATGTGTGCCGGCAGCGCTCGTTTATTGCCGTCCATGTAGGGGAGGGGCTTGCCCCTCCCGGCAGCAGGGTTCGGATCTTATCCGTAAGCCTCCGGGCACAGCTCCCGGATCTTGGCCCGGATCTCCCGCAGATCCGCGAAGGTGTCCGGCTTCTTGGTGGGATCCCGCAGCAGGGCGGCGGGGTGGTAGATGGCGGTGTACAGCACCCCGTCCTTCTCCTCCCACTGGCCGTGCTCCTTGGTGATCCGGTAGTCCGGCTTGATGAGCCGCATGGCGGCGATCCGGCCCAGGCACACCACGATCTTCGGGCGGATCAGCTCCATCTGCTCCCAGAGGTAGCCGATGCAGGCGTCCTGCTCGGTGTTCAGCGGATCCCGGTTCTTGGGCGGGCGGCATTTGACGATGTTGGTGATGTAAAAGTTTTTTTCCCGGCTGAGCCCTACCAGGCCCAGCATCTCGTCCAGCAGCTGGCCGCCCCGGCCCACAAAGGGCTCGCCCTGGAGATCCTCGTTCTCCCCGGGGCCCTCCCCGACGAACATAATTTTCGCGTCCCGGGGGCCCTTGCCGAACACCACGTGGGTGCGGGTGTCCGCCAGGGCGCACTTCTGGCAGCCCAGGCAGCGGCGCTCCAATTCTTCCCAATTTGCCATGGGGTCATTCCTCCCGTCTCTCTGTTTCTTCGGGTATTGTAACACAGGTCCCGCTTCAATGCCACAGAAACTTTTGGGGCCGCCCCCACGGACGCGAAAAGGGCAGCCGATCACTCGGCTGCCCTGAAACGCGGCAATGTTTCAATCCGCGAGCTGATCGGGGAACAGTTCTTCAATGGGACTGCTGTAATTTGGGCCGCCCCTGCCGCTGTTGTCCATCAGGATGGAGGCTGTCTCAAAATCAAGTGTGCCATCCTCGCCCACCGTGGCCACGGCTTGGAGAAAACAGTTCATCTCCTGTTCGACCCCTTCATCCGTCCCGACATCCCACCCTTTGCCGAGATGGTACATCGTCCAGAGGAAGGTGGCCGTGACCTCGTTCCCGTCGGTCGTCTCCTCGTAGTAGCTCATCTCGTAGCGCAGGCCGTCATAATAGGGGGAGTACGCCTGGGTAAACAAGTCCGACAGATAGGCGAAGATCTGCTCCCGTGCGCTCATGACGGCAGGCGGATCGCTCTCCCCCGGCGTGGGCTCCCACTCCGGTTCCGGCTCCGCCAGGTTCATATTGCCGGAGTTGTCCACGATAGTCCACGCGCCGCTGTCCACATCCTGCGTCAAATAGAAATACATGGTGACCTCGCCGTCGCTCCTCGTCGTCCGCGCGTGGTCATACTCCGCATAGTAGACGGCCTTCACCACCACAAAATGCTCCGCCAGATACTCATCGCTCCAGTCCCGCCGCTCAGCGATGACACCTTTGATCACCCGCTCCACAACGCGCTTGGTCTCCGCCTCGTCAACCTCCACGCTCTTGACTTCCAGCCTGATCGCGTAGTCCTTCTCCGTCTGGTGCTCCAGGGCGGAGCGCACAGACTCCGCCGGGTCATTGGAGGGGGTTTGTCTCCACAGGTCGCCGTACAGAACCACGGCGGCCACCGCCGTCCCCATCAGCAGCGCGGCCAGGATGGCGGCCGCGAGGGGAAGCAGCCAGCGTTTCCCCCGGGAAGCAGCTGCTTTTTTTGCCTGATAGGCGATGGCCTCTTCAATGTACCGGCTGTCAAGTTCGCCCATGGCCTCTGAAAATTGCTTGACATTCATGCGAAAACCTCCCGTTCCACCAGATACTGCCTCATCTGCTTTCGGATGCGGACAAGCCGCATGGACACGCTCTTTTCCGAAATGCCCGTGCGCTTGGCGATGTCCGCGTATGGATCGGAAAACCAGTAGCGGCGCAGGAAAATCACCCGGTTTTCTTCGCTCAGAGTATCCAAAAACGTCTCTATCATGTGGGCCAGTTCCTTTGCCTCCACCTCCGATTCCACGGTATTGGGCGCGGGCAGGCAATCTTCCAGCTCCTGCATTGCGATATCGTACGCGCTGCTGCGCTTTTCTGCTTTCTTCCGGTAGTAGAGCTTCAGCGAGACGTTCCGCACGATTTTACACAGATAGGCCCGCAGGGGGTCGGGCCGGGCCGGGGGAACCGTGTTCCACACACCCAGATACGCGTCGTTCACGCATTCCTCCGCGTCCTGGCGGCTGTTCAAAATGTTGCGGGAGAGGGTATGACACAGCTTGCCGTATTTGGCGTCAAGTTCCGCAAGGGCCGTTTCCGAACGTTCAAAAAACAGATGAACGATGCTTTGGTCGTCCATCATTGGCGACGCCTCCTTTCTGCTTTCACCAATATACTACGGTTTCAGGCTAAAAAACCACGTCCCTTTTTTGGAACTTGTGGCAAAAGTTTCATCTTGATGGGTCGGACACTTTAGCGGATCTCCCATTGACAACGAAAAGAAACAGGAGTAAGATTAAAACAATTCTAAAATCCCAAAGGCATCGACGAAGACCGCCCCTCACGGCGTCCGACAGAGAACGCGGGCCACCGACTGAAAGCCCGCCCCGGAAAGACGAGATGGCGCAACGCTTCCGAGCCGACGGTTCGAACCCCCAAGGGCGGGGGCGTAGGGCCGTCCGTCCTCCCCACGTTACCGGGGCTCGAGAGAGGCCCCTTGCTGGAGGGGCAACGCGGGTGGTACCGCGGATTCAGTTGTTGATTCCGTCCCGGACTGTACATTTGTACAGTCCGGGATTTTTATTATCTGGGGCCCCCGCCGAAGCCCAGCGAAGCGGGTTCGGTGGGGAGAGGAGGAGCAAGGGAGCGAAGGTCGCTTTCGCCAAAGGCGGAAGCGTAGTTGAGCGGACTTTGCGACGACGAAAAAAGGAGCTGAATGGTTATGAAGTTCGTCACTGGCGCAAGCAAACAACCGACTGTCTGGCAAGACCTCGCGGGGGGCGGGCGGAATAACCGGCCCGTCACCGTCCACGGCGCCGTCCACGCCCTGCGGGACATGGGGGGCGTGGCCTTCCTCACCCTGCGGCTGGCCCGGGGCGCCGTCCAGTGCGTGTGCCCCCCGGATCTGCTCCCGGAGGGGCTGTGTGAGGAGTGCTGCGTGGAGCTGTCCGGTTCCCTCCGGGCCGAACCCCGGGCCCTGGTTGGCGTGGAGATCGCCGTGGAGGATCTGGCGGTGCTGTCCCGGCCCGCCGCCCCCATGCCCGTGTCCCTGTCCAAGCGGCGGCTGGGGCTCCATCTGGACACCGGGCTGCCCCTGCGCCCCGCCGTGCTGCGCCATGAGCGGGCCCGGGCGGTGTTCAAGCTCCAGGAGGGGCTGGCCCGGGCCTTCCGGGACTACCTCACCGGGGAGGGCTTCACCGAGATCCACACGCCCAAGATCGTCCACGCCGGGGCGGAGGGGGGCTCCAATATCTTCAAGCTGGACTACTTCGGCAAGAAGGCCTATCTGGCCCAGTCCCCCCAGTTCTACAAGCAGACCATGGTGGGGGTATATGAGCGGGTGTTTGAGATCGGCCCCGTGTTCCGGGCGGAGAAGCACGCCACCCCCCGGCACCTCAACGAGTACACCGGGCTGGATCTGGAGATGGGGTATATTGGCTCGTTCTACGATGTGATCGAGATGGAGACCGGCTATCTCCGCCACGCCATGGCGCTGCTGGCAAAGGAGTACGCCCAAGAGCTGGCCCTGCTGGAGGTGGAGCTGCCGGAGGCCGACCGTATCCCCTGCCTGCGGTTCGACGAGGCCAAACGGCTGGCGGCGGAGCGGTACGGCTACCGGATCCGGGATCCCTACGACCTGGAGCCGGAGGAGGAGGCCCACATCGGGCGGTACGCCAGGGAGGAGTACGGCAGCGACTTCGTATTCGTCACCCACTACCCCTCCAAAAAGCGGCCCTTCTACGCCATGGACGACCCGGACGATCCCAAATATACCCTGTCCTTCGACCTGCTGTTCCGGGGGCTGGAGGTCACCACCGGCGGCCAGCGGGTGCACGACTACGCTGACCAGGTGGCCAAGATGGAGGCCCGGGGGATGGATCCCGCGGACTTTGAGAGCTACCTGATGATCCACAAGCACGGGATGCCGCCCCACGGCGGGCTGGGCGTCGGGCTGGAGCGGCTGACCATGCAGCTGTGCGGGCTGGACAACATCCGGTACGTGTCCCTGTTCCCCCGGGATCGGACGCGGCTGGAGCCGTGAGAGAGGAGAGGACAAATTATGAACATTACAGCGGAACTGGTAGACTATCTCGCCGGGCTGTCCCGGCTGGAGCTCCAGGAGGGCGACCGGCAGGCCATGACCGCCGAGCTGGAGCGGATCCTGGCCTATATGGACGTGCTGGAGCGGCTGGACACCCAGGGGGTGGAGCCCATGAGCCATGTGTTCCCGGTGAAAAACGTGCTGCGGGAGGACGAGGTGATCCCGTCCCAGGCGCGGGAGGAGTTGCTGGCCGGCTCCCCCGCCCCGGACGGCGAGGCGTTCCTGGTGCCCAAGACGGTGGAATAGGAGGCGGCGTATGGTATTGCGAGAACTGACCGCCCTGGAATTGGGCGGGGCCATCAGGCGGGGCGAAGTCTCCATTGTGGAGGCCGCCCAGGCGGCGCTGGACGCGGTGGCCGCTCAGGGCGGGGCGCTGAACGCCTTTATCACCGTCACCGGGGAGCGGGCGCTGGAGCGGGCCCAACAGCTGCAGGCCGGGGTCAAAGACGCGGACAGCCCCCTGTACGGCGTGCCCATGGCCCTCAAGGACAACCTCTGCACCCGGGGGGTGAAAACCTCCTGCGCGTCCAAAATCCTGGGCGACTTCGCGCCCCCCTATGACGCCACGGCGGTGGAACGGCTGACCCGGGCCGGGGCGGTGTCCCTGGGCAAGCTGAATATGGACGAGTTCGCCATGGGCTCCACCTCGGAGACCTCCTTCTACGGCCCGGTGAAGAACCCCTGGGATGCCACGCGGGCCCCCGGCGGCTCCTCCGGGGGCGCGGCGGCGGCGGTGGCGGCGGGTCTGGGCTGGTACGCCATCGGCTCGGACACCGGCGGCTCCATCCGCCAGCCCGCCTCCTTCTGCGGCGTCACCGGGATCAAGCCCACCTACGGCGCCGTCAGCCGGTACGGCCTCATCGCCTACGCCTCGTCGCTGGATCAGATCGGGCCCTTGTGCCGGGACGCGGCGGACTGCGCCGCCGTGCTGGACGTGCTCATGGGCCACGATCCCCACGACTCCACCAGCCTGCCCGGACTGCACGACGACTGGAGCGGCTCCGGGCCCCGGGTGGACTACGGCCATCTGCTGGCGGGGCTAACGGGCGACATCCGGGGGAGGAGGATCGGCCTGCCCGCGGACTGCTTCGGGGACGGGCTGGACGGAGCGGTGCGGGCCGCTGTGCTGTCCGCGGCGGAGGTGCTGAAGGGCCGGGGGGCGGAGATCGTGGAGCTGTCCTTCCCGGTGCTCCCCTACGCGGTGCCCGCCTACTATATCATCGCCTGCGCCGAGGCGTCCTCCAACCTGTCCCGGTTCGACGGGGCGAAGTACGGCTGGCGGGCGGAGGAGTACGACGGGCTGACCGACCTGTACTGTAAAACCCGCACCCAGGGCTTCGGGGCGGAGGTGAAGCGGCGGATCCTGCTGGGCACCTTTGTGTTGTCCTCCGGGTATTACGACGCCTACTATAAAAAAGCGTTACAGGCCAAGGCGGTGATCAAGGCCGCCTTTGACGGGGCGTTTCAGCGGTGCGATCTGCTTTTGACCCCGGTGGCCCCCACCACCGCCCCAAGGCTGGGGGAGAGCCTGTCCGACCCGCTGAAGATGTACCTGAGCGACATTTACACCGTGTCGGTGAACCTGGCGGGGCTGCCGGCGCTGTCCATGCCCTGCGGGTTCGACGGAAAGGGCCTGCCCATCGGGGCCCAGCTCATCGGGCCCCACTTCGGGGAGGGGGCCATCCTCAACGCCGCCCACGCCTTCCAGCTGGAGACGGACTGGCACAAGCGCACACCGAAGGGAGGGGATTTGAAATGACCTGGGAGACTGTCATCGGCCTGGAGACCCACGTGGAGCTGGCCACCAAAACCAAGATCTTCTGCGGCTGCACCACCCAGTTCGGCGGCGCGCCCAACACCCACTGCTGCCCGGTGTGCACCGGGATGCCGGGGACGCTGCCGGTGCTGAACAGGCGGGTGCTGGAGTTCGCCGTCAAGGCGGGGCTGGCCCTGAACTGCTCCATCACCCGGTACGGCAGGTTCGACCGGAAAAACTATTTCTACCCCGACCTGCCCAAGGCGTACCAGATCTCCCAGCTCTACCTGCCCATCGCCCGGGACGGGGCCGTCCCCATCCACACGGACGCGGGGGACAAGGCCATCCGCATCCACGAGCTGCACATGGAGGAGGACGCGGGCAAGCTAATGCACGACCCCTGGATCGACCAGACCCGGGCGGACTACAACCGCTGCGGGGTGCCGCTCATCGAGATCGTCACCGAGCCCGATTTCCGGACGGCGGACGAGGTGATCGCCTACCTGGAGCAGCTGAAGGAGACGCTGCAATATCTTGGGGTGTCCGACTGCAAGATGCAGGAGGGCTCCCTGCGGTGCGACGTGAACCTGTCGGTGCGGCCCCTGGGCAGCTCAGAGCTGGGCACCCGGACGGAGATGAAGAATCTCAGCTCCTTCAAGGCCATCGCCCGGGCCATCGACTACGAGGCCAAACGGCAGATAGAGCGCATCACGGAGGGAAAGCGGGTGGTGCAGGAGACCCGCCGCTGGGACGAGAACAAGGACGCCAGCTACGCCATGCGCTCCAAGGAGGACGCCCAGGACTACCGGTACTTCCCCGAGCCGGATCTACCCCCCATTGAGCTGTCGGAGGAATACCTGGACGGGCTGCGGGCCGGGCTGCCCGAGCTGGCCCAGGCCAAGCGGGCGCGGTATCAGGCGGACTACGGCCTGCCGGAGTACGACTGCCGGATGATCACGTCGGATCGGGCGCTGGCGGCCCTCTTTGAGGATCTGACGGCGCTGGGCGCGCCCCCCAAGCAGGGGGCCAACTGGATCATGGGGGAGGTGCTGGGGGCGCTGTCCCAGCGGGCCATGGAGCCCCGGGACATGAAACTCACGCCCCCCACCCTGGCCCGGCTCATCGCCCTGGTGTCGGAGGGCAAGCTGAACCGTAACACCGCCGTCAAGGTGTTCGAGGCCGTCTTTGACACCGACGGCGACGTGGACGCCTACGTCAGGGAGCACGGCCTGGAGCAGGTGAACGACGACGGCCTGGTGCGGGAGATCTGCGATCAGGTGCTGCGGGCCAATCCCCAGTCCGTGGCCGACTACCGGGGCGGCAAGGAAAAGGCCTTCGGCTTCCTGGTGGGCCAGGTGATGCGGGAACTGAAGGGGAAGGCCAACCCCCAGTCAGTGAACGCCGCGCTGCGGGAGCTGCTGGGATGAGCGCCCCGGCGGCGGAGCCGCAGCATAAAAGAGCACGGCAGCCAGGAGGCCGCCGTGCTCTGTTCCTTGCTTCTCAGGCGTAAAACGCGTGAGCTCCGATTGTCGTCACATAGGGCCGGTTGCGGGAGGCATAGCAGGACAGGCCCGCCCGGCTGAAGAACAGGGCGGTGGGAACCACCTGCGCCCCGTCCAGCACCAGTTTCGCCGCGATCACGGACTCCTCGTTGGGCGTGCGCTTCAGGGAGCCGCTGCTGGCCGGGCTGAACTGGTTCTTCTGGTACAGCACATCGTAGATGTTGTCGGGGAACTTAGGGCTGTTCACCCGGTTCATCACCACGTTGCCCACCGCGATCTTGCCCTCCAGAATCTGGTTGCCGCTCTCCGCGTTGATGATGCGGGACAGCCAGTAGAGAGTGTCGCCATTGTAATAACTGTCGCCGGGGAGGAGATAGGCCCCTTCCCCGATGTGGTTGAGCACCACGGTACCGTTTTCCCCGTCATAGCCCACATCCAGGTTGAACACCCGCGCCAGCAGCCGAACGGGAGCGGCCACGGAATTGTTCAGCAGGATGAGGCTGCCCTTTGCATAGAGATAGCGGCCATTGGCCACAATATACGAGGCTCCGGCCTGCACCGTCAGGTTCAGGGTCTCCTCCACCACGGTGGCGGTGTTCCCCGACCCGTCCTCCACCTGGGAGACCCGGGCGGCGTTGACGGTCACGGCGCCATTCTCCTCCTCCACCATGGCCTCCGGATCCAGCATGGACACGAAGGAGCTCACGGTGACATAGGTGACGCCATTGCGGTTCTCGTACTCCACAGACTGCCGGGGCTCGCCATCCACCAGGAAGGGGGCCCATTCAACAGTCTCCTCAACGCTGACGGGGAACGTCTCCTCCAATTCGGGGGCGTCCGCGGCCAGCGCGGGCAGGATAAAGCTCACGACAGCGAGGGAGGCCAGCAAGGAACTGACTGCTCGTTTTTTCATGAAATCTCTCCTTGTTACAATTTGCGTTCAAATTGTAACCATATTGTAACTGATTTAAAACTGCTTTGCAACCTTTTTATGTGGTCAAAATAGCCGAACCTCCTATATTTAGAGGTTCGGCTATTGTGCTAATTCTATAGTTTTGTCTATTTAACACCCATATAATTTCCATTATATGGGTTTTTATTGGTAAAACCAATGACATCCGATGGTCACCACAAATTCCCTGTTCTCCATAATCCAGTGGTTATTCGTCAAATCCGGCGCCAAAAAATACAGGCTGTTTCCGGCGGCCCTGGCCCCCTCCAGCACCAGCTTGGCCGCCAGCACGCTCTCCTGGGTGGGCTCGTCATAGACGGTGCCGTTTGCCACCGGCTGGAACTGGACGCCCCACTTGGTATCGAAGATCACGTCGTAGATGGTGTCGGGGAATTCCCCGCTGGCCACCCGGTTCAGCACCACCGTGCCCACCGCGATCTTGCCCAGCAGGGGCTCCCCCCGGCTCTCCGCCGAGATGATCCGGGACAGCCAGTACAGCTCCTCCACCGTGTAGGCCGGGGCCGCCGCCTGTCCGCTGCCCGGGGTCAGGGTCACGCCCTGCTCCCGGCTCCAGTCCACCGTGCCGCCCAGAGCCGCCGCCAGCACCCGGATGGGCACCAGCGTCCGCCCGTTCTCCAGCAGCACCCCGTGGGGTATGTACAGCGCCCGGTCGTTCACCGTCATCCACTGATCCCCGGGGCGAACCGAGAGGGTCACGCCCTCCCCCCGCACCCAGGCCGCGCCGTTCTCCCAAGACACCCGGGCCTCCGGGGCCAGCAGCCCCGCCACCGTCCGCAGGGAGACATAAGTGGTGCCGTCTCCCACCAGCCGGGCAGAGGCCTGGCTCCACAGATTCTGTCCGCCCACCGACAGCACGTTCTGGGCCCGGGCGGGCTGGGCCAGGGGCAGGGCCAGGGCCAACCCCAGCGCCAGGCCCGCCGCCGCTTTCCCAAACTTCATCTCAGTTCACTCCTTGTCCTGTTCTCCACGGCCATTGCGTGGAAGTTATGACAAAATTGTAACTTTTTTAGCCCCCTGGCGCAAGCCAAACTATTTTCCAGCGGAGGATCCCTCTTCCAGCGCCCCGGCGGACAAAAAGGCCGTCCGGCAATGCCGGACGGCCTTTTTGAGGTTCCAATCTTACAGCAGGCTCTGTTTCATCTTCACCACGGCCTTGCGGACGGCGCAGGGCTCCCCGGCGGCGCACCCTGGACGGTGGATGTCGTTGGAGAAGAAGATGCAGTAGCTGCCCGGGAGCACGTCCACAAAGGTCTCCCCCTCCAGATCCCGGTAGAAGGTTACGTCCTTCCCCTCCGGATCCTCGTCCACCGCCTCCTTCCCGGTGTAGGGCACATAGCCCATCCGCTCCACCCCGGAGACAATGTACTGGATGTCCAGATAGTCGTCATGGCGCTCCGGGCGGCGAACCTCGGCGGGCTGGGTGGTAAAGTCCTGGATCATGATGTACAGATCCTGCCCCTGGAGCTCATAGGTGCCGGCCTCCATATTGGCCAGGTCATGATCCGCCATCCACTTCAGGGCGGTCTCAATGGGGGCGGGGTACTTGCAGGGGCAGGGCACGGCGTTGGCGCAGGCAAAAATCATACTCACACATTCCTTTCCATTATATATATATAAGGTAGGAGCCCGTCCTTAATCCGGCTTACCGGGCGGACTTCAGCGCCTGGGCCAGCTGATCCGGGCAGGAGGTGGGCTTCATCCCGCAGTGGATGCCCTCCATCCGGGCCACGGCCTCGTCCACCGTCATCCCCTTCAGCAGGGCGGAGAGCCCCTGGAGGTTGCCGGAGCAGCCCCCCAGCACCCGGACGGCCCGGATCACGCCGTCCTCCACATCGATCTCCATCTTCTGGGCGCAAACCCCCCGGGGGGTGTACTGAATGGTTTCCATGGCGTTTTCTCCCTTTCTGTTCTGGTTATTCGCCCTCCGGCGGCCAATCTTCCCCGTGGCGCAGGGCGTCCAGCTGGGCGGAGTCCTTGTACTCCAGGCTCCGCTCCCCCGCCAGCCCCTCCACATGGTGGGTCAGCTCATGGCGCAGGGTGGTTCGCAGCTCCTCCTCCCACACCTGGCGGGGCTCGTCAAAGAGCAGGGCGGCAAAGGAGCCGTAATAGATGTTGATGTACCGGCCCAGCCCATCCACGCAGTACTCGCCCATGATATAGACGTCCTCCCCCGCGTCCGGATCAGGCAGGGCTTCCTCCAGCAGCAGCACGCCGCCGTTGAGCTCCTGGAACAGCGCCTCCGGGAACTCGTCGTAGATCTCATCCAGGATGTCGTTTACCTCGTCGATGCTCAAAACCATGTTGTTCTGCCCCCCTACAGCACGATCAGCCCATACAGGCGGCTCAGCCGATCCAGATCCGGCCGCTCCAGCCCGCCGGTTCCGTCATAAAAGGCCCGGCCCTGGTACACCCGCAACGCCCCCTCCAGCAGCTCCGGCACGTCGGAGCACAGGCACAGGGCCTCCCGCACCGCGTACTGGTGCTGGGCGAAGACGTCCACATCGTCCGGCTCCTGGATCACGATCTTCACCGCCCCCACCGGGTCGTCCTCGGCGGCGATGATGTCCTCCAGCAGATCCGGACCGCACTCCAGCTCCTCCCCCACGTCGATGGTGCGGGTGACGAAGCATGGGGCGGTGCCGGTGGCGCAGGGGATGACGTCGGGATCCCGGCGGCTGGGGGTGTAGGGAAAGGGCGCAAGGCCGTCCGCCCCCGCCCAGAACAGCGGGACGCGGGCATACTGGGCCAGCTCCTTCAAGCGTTCCGGGGCGCACTCCTCCGGGCAGTCCAGGCCGAAGGCGGCGGCCCCCATCCCCTCCGCCACAAACAGGGCGGCCAGCATATGCACCCGGGTGGGCGATTCCCCGTCCTCGTCGCACACCCAGCTCACCCAGGGGGCTGGGCCGCCCGCCTCCCGCACCGCCACCAGGGCGGCGCGGCACTCGGCCATGGTGGTCATACCCGCGATGTACACGGGCCCCGTCCCGGGGATGAGGCGTTGCCGGAAGGCGGAGGCCAGCTCCTCAAAGGGGGTCTCCCCCATGGGAGGCACGTCCAGCCCCAGGGGGGCCAGCGTCTGCCGGAATATGGGCACAGAAGCGTCCATAGCGCAGCGTCACAACTCCTTTTCCAAAAAATCGAGCTTCCCCGCCCACCGCCCTGGGGCGGCAGGCATGGCCCGGGGATCGCCGTGCCTGCACGGCGTTTGCCGATATTATAGCAAACCCCGGCACGAATGGCAAGAGCGATTCCCCGCCTCCCGCCCCCATCTTGCCGGGAAACCTTTACAACCTTCGACAAATTTGGTACAATAATGGAAACGCCTGCGTCAACCCGCTATGGTTGGGCGCTGAGCCTGAGGAGGGACTTTCATGAAGCGCGTGATCTGTCTGTTTTCCGCCCTGCTGCTCCTGTTCCTGTCCGCCTGCGGCGACACCACCGGCGAGCCCACCGCCACCCCGGATCCCACCGTCACCCCGGAGGCCACCGCCACCCCGGAGCCCACCCCGGAACCCACCCCGGAGCCCATCCGGGAGCCCCTCACCGGCCTGCCATGTGAGGAGGATCTCTCCGGCGCCCGTCCGGTGGCCATTATGCTGAACAATTTGAAGGCCGCCCTGCCCCAGCAGGGGAACAGCCAGGCGGATATCATCTACGAAGTGCTGGCCGAGGGCGGCATCACCCGGATGCTGGCGGTGTACCAGCACCCCGAGCAGGTGGGGCTCATCGGCTCCGTCCGCTCCGCCCGGCAGTACTACTGGGAGCTGGCCCAGGGCCATGACGCAGTGTACATCCATGCCGGCGCCAGCCCCGAGTTCTACGAGACCAAGAGCCGGCTGGGCCTGTTCACCGTGGACGGAGTCAACGGCCGCTTCAGCTCTGCGGCGGCCGGGATGTTCTGGCGGGATCGGGAGCGCATCGCCGGTCACCGCTACGCCGTTGAGCACTCCCTGCTGACCTCCGGCGAGGCGGTGAGCGCTATGCTGGCCAAGGAGGAAAAGACCGCCCACACGGAAGGCTACCGGTACGAGATGGCCTTTGCCGAGGACGGTACCCCCGCCGGCGGCCAGAGCGCGGTCACCGTCACCGTCCCCTTCTCCAACTACAAATCCGGCGTGTTCCGCTATGACGCGACCACCAAGCTGTACGCGGTGGAGGAGTACGGCCAGCCTTACATTGACGGCAACGACAACACCCAGGTGGCGGTCACCAACCTGCTGGTACTCCAGACCACCTGCAACGTGGTGGACGACAAGGGCCGGATCACCGTGGATCTGTCCTCCGGCAGCGGCTGGTTCGCCTGCGGCGGCAAGATGGCCCCCATCACCTGGAAGAAGGGAGACGCCAACCAGCAGCTGCGCTATTTCAACGAGGACGGCTCCCCCCTGACCCTGGGCGTGGGCAAGAGCTACGTGTGCATCATCCCCACCAGCCGCACCGTCACCGCAGAATAATTTTTCTCTCAAAAAAGCGGGAATTTTCCAGCATAGCGGACTTTTCCCGGCGCAAACTACCTTTGTGACAAAAAATCGTCCCTTCCCGCGGCGCGGGCAGGGACGCAAAGGAGGTTTGCACCATGTTTCTGGACAAGATCGCCCTGGCCCTGTCCATCATCGGCGGGCTGAACTGGGGGCTCATCGGGCTGCTGAACTTTGACCTGGTGGCCTTTATCAGCGGCGGCTCCGGCACCTGGCTGGCCCGCATCATCTACACCATCGTGGGCCTGGCCGCCCTGTGGTGTCTCACCCTGCTGTTCCGCCCGGAGGACAACCGCCGGCACAGCCCCGCGTAACAGTCCGCGGAGCCCTCCGGGGCGGCCTTGCGCGAAAAGAGAGCCCCGGGCGCTCCACTAAAAAATCAGGCGCGTGATGAAAATCACGCGCCTGATTTCATTTAAGTAAGGTTCAATCAGCCAATGCGCTTCGCGCCCACGATGTAGGGAGCATAGTAGCCGTAAATGCTGTCGTACTGCACCCGATAGGAGGTGGTGGAGGCGTGAATAAACTGGCCGTTCCCCACGTACATCCCCACGTGGGTGGTGGGGAGGGTGCCGCCGGAGCTGTCAAAGCGGCGGTCGAAGAAGAAGATCAGATCGCCGGGCTGCATGGCGCTGGTGGACACGAAGTAACCGCTGTTGTAGTACTGGCTGGAGGAGCCCCGGGCGATGGGATGGCCCAGCTGCTTGTAGATGTAGTACATCAGGCCGGAGCAATCGAAGGAGCTGGGGCCGGCGGCGCCGGAGCGGTAGCGGCAGCCCAACAGGCTCTTGGCCATCGCGGCGGCGGAGGCACCCAGAGAGCTGGAGGCCTGGTAATCGGCGTCCACCAGGGTGACATACTCCGCAGAGATATAGCCGGAGTCGATCTGATACCAGCCATTGCCCAGGTCGGCCACGATGTCCACCACAGCGCCGGCCTTGAGGGAACCCACCTTCTTGTAACTGGTGCCCGCGCCGGAACGGACGTTCAACGCGCTGGCGGTGATCAGGCCCCGCTTCTGCTCGGGCTCCGTGCCCTCGGCAGCGGGAACTACGGTGCCGTCCGCCAGGGAGACGGTGAGCCAGTCGCCGGACATATAGCCGGTTTGATTCCCATATGTAACCTTATACCAGCCGTTGCCCACATCCTCCTCCACGGTGACGGTGGCGCCCTTGGGGGCCTTGGTCATGGTGGCGGAGCTGGTGTTGGCCTCGCTACGCAGGCGCAGAGAGTCGGCGGTAACGGTGGCGCTGCCGATGGAGGCAAACGCGACGCCGGTGGTCATAACGAGGGCCAGTCCGGCGGCAGCGGCGACCCGGACGGCTTTGGCTTTGAAAGTCATTGGAAGGTTCCTCCATTCAAAATTTTCGTGGGTAAACAGATGGGACTTTACTTGCCGGCCAGGGCCCGCATCAGCCAGATGGAACCCATGTCGATGGCGGAGAACAGATCGGGCTGGTCGCTCTGCTTCACCACCCGATCCTTGCTTTTCAGGCCGGGCTCGGTGCGCTGAAGCTGGAGCTGCACCTTGTTGGCCACCTCCAGGCCACCCTCCTTCTCAGAGCTGGTCACCTGGATCATGATGATGTATTTGTCGGCCATGGAGCCGTAGTAGATCAGATTGTCCTTGCGGCGGAGCGGGTGTCCCTTATACATCAGGGCGCCGGATTTTTCAGCCATGGGTGCCTCCTCAAAAGTTGTAACGGGTTGTTACCGATTTGTAACTATTGCCATTGTACCTCTTGAAGCGCCGCTTGTCAACAGGATCTTAAAAAATTTTTCAAGAAAAACGAAAACCTGCCCACCCTGCCGGTTTCAGGCGGGGCAGGCAGGGGGATCAGCCCTGTCCGGCGGCGTAGAGCAAAAAGGCGGCGTGAATCGCCAGGAGGAGGGGCACGCCGTACCGGAAGGGGGGCTTGCGGATTTTGTGGCGAAACATGGTCATGGCCAGCAGGGCTCCGGCGGATCCGCCCAGCAGGGCGCAGCAGAGCAGCGCCGTCTCGGGGACACGGCGGCGGTGGAGCTTAGCCAGAGCCTTGTCCCAGCCGTAGAGGGCGAAGGCCAGGGCGCTGAGGGCTCCCATCCAGATCAACAGGAGGCGGAGGGGCTGGGACACGGGGATCACCTACCTTATAATTAAGGTTACGGGGCGGGCCACAGGCGGCGCCGGCCCACAGTCCAACAGTATATCACAGGAGCGGCGGCAGGGGTAGAGGGCGGGAGAGAAAGATTTATCGAATTTGAGAAGTTTTGACTTGACAAGGACGGGAATGGTGGGTATAATATGTGCTGTTGACTTCCAAGTGAGATACGCAGTGGTATCGAAGTGGTCATAACGAGCACGACTGGAAATCGTGTGACGGTCAAAAGCCGTCCGAGGGTTCGAATCCCTCCCACTGCGCCAGCTCAGAAATTCCCACCACCGTTCCGTTTCCGCCTTTGGCGAAAACTGCACTCTGGTGGGAATTTCTTCGCTTCCAACCGCGAAGCGCTGCGCTGGGCTCGCGGTTGGGGGCCGCCCTGCGGGCGGCTGGGTTCCGGGCTGCGCCCGGAGCTTTTTTTGTGGCGCCATGGGCTTGGGTGGAGTTGGGAATGGCGCAATTTACGGGGAATGGAGGAGAAATCTATGACGGCGCTGTACGGCACAGAAGGGGTGGACGGCAGGCTGCTGGCATGGTCCCTGCTGGCGTGGGCGATCCAGGACTGCTGGGGCTGGCCGTCGCTGCCCCCGGTGGAGCGCTCCTCCCGGGGCAAACCTTCCTTTTCGGGCGTGGAGGATCGGTGGTTTTCCCTGTCCCACAGCGGGGGGCTGGCCCTGTGCGCCCTGTCCGACGACGGCCCGGTGGGGGTGGATGTGGAGCTGGTGCGCCCCCGGCGGGCGGGGCTGCCCGCCTATGCCCTCAGCCCCGGCGAACTGGCCCGGTTTGATGGAAGCTGGGAGGAATTTTTCCGGCTGTGGACGCTGAAGGAGAGCTGGTGCAAGCGGGAGGACGCCCCCTTGTTCCCCCCCAGACAGCTGGGGACGCCTCCCCCCTGTCCCCACAGGAGCTATGCCGGGGCGGGCTGGCAAGGGGCGATCTGTTGCTCCGGGACGCCGCCGGAGGAGATCCGCTGGGTGGCGGCGGAAATCTTAAAGGATTCTTAAAAAAGTTCTCACCAAAAGCTAAAGGTGATCTCCCTTGAAACTGAAGATTTGTCCTTTATAATTGGGAGCATAGGATAAGAACCGGCAAATTCCGCCCCACGGCGTTTGCCACGCCGGGAAACCGGCAATGCTTTCCTGTATGGCGGGAGCCCGGGGAAGGGCTGCCGGCGGCTGCGGGGGAAGAGGCCCCCGGGCCTGCGCCGCCCGTGGGCGCGGCTTGTGTGGACGACAGGAGGGAGATCTTCGTGAAGATTTTGATTTTAACCGGGAAGTTCGGCATGGGGCACTTGTCCGCCGCCCAGGCCCTGCAGGAGCAGCTCCGGCAGGCGGGCCACCGGGCCGACACCGTGGATCTGTTTGAATACGCCCTGCCCGGCCGGGCAGCCGCCATGTACTGGTGGTTCAACGTGCTGGTGACCTACGGCGGGGTGTTCTACAATATCTACCATGACCTGACGGTCAATGACCCCGGGGACAGCCGGGGGAACGAGCTGCTGGGCGGCCTGGATCGGCTGCTGGACGAGTACGTGCCCGACGTGGTGGTGTCCACCCACCCTGTCTGCTCCGCGGCCATGGCCCGGTACAAGGCGGACGGCCCGTCCGGGATCCCCCTGGTCACCTGCGTCACCGACGTGACCTGCCACAGCGAGTGGATCCACCCCGGCACCGACTGTTACCTGGTGGCGGGGGAGAGCGTCCGGCGGGGACTGGCCGCCAAGGGCGTGGATCCGGACACCGTGGTGGTGTCCGGCATCCCGGTGAGCGGGAAATTCCGGCCAGCCCCGCGGGATCGTTCCGGGCGGCGGGAGCTGCTCATTATGGGCGGCGGCCTGGGGCTCATGCCCCGGCGAGATTCCTTCTATCAGGGGCTGAACGCCCTGCCCGGGGTGCACACCACCATCCTCACGGGGAAGAATGAGAAGCTGTACCAGCGCCTCCACGGCCGGTATGAGAACATCGAGGCCGTCCCCTTCACCCGGGAGGTGGAGCGGTACATGGCCCGGGCCCACCTGATGCTGTCCAAGCCCGGCGGGATCACCTGCTTCGAGGCCATCGCCGCCCGCCTGCCCATTCTGGCGTGGCAGCCCTTCCTGAAGCAGGAGCAGGAAAACGCAGACTTTCTGGTGAGCCATGGCATGGCCCGCATCGCCGCCAAGGAGGAGTCCGCCTGCCTGGCCGCCATCCGGCGGACGATCTACGATGATAAGGCCCTGTCCGCCATGGAGCGGGCCATGGAGCAGACCTCCAACCAGCTGACCCGGGCGGCGGTCTGTCAGGTGGTGGACGAGCTGGCGGGAGAGAGGGTGTCCGCGTGAAAAAGCAACTGAAAAACCTTCTGTGCATGGGGGCGGTGCTGGCCCTGCTGGGCTGGACGGTACACACCATCCTGAAGCAGCAGACCCCGGGCCAGCTGGCCGCCGCTCTGCTCAGCGCGGACGGTTGGGTGCTGCTGCTGGGCCTGCCGCTGATGGCCCTGTTCCTGTGCTGCGAGGCCGCCGCCACCTATGCCATCCTGCGCGCCCTGGGCTGCGACCAGCCCTTCCGCCGCTGCGCCTACTACTCCTGCACCGGTTTCTTTTTCAGCACCATCACCCCCTCCGCCACCGGCGGGCAGCCCGCCCAGATCCTGGCCATGGGCAAGGACGGGGTGCCCACCGCCTCCGGCGCGCTGGATATGCTGCTGGTCACCATCGGCTACAACACCGCCGCCATGGGCTGGGGAATCTTCGCCCTGACCACCGCCGGCGGCCTCACCGAGCAGCTGGGCGGCCAGGTGGGGCTGCTGCTGGGGGTGGGGCTGGCGGTGTTCGCCCTCATTGACGCGGCCATGCTGATGTTCCTGTTCCTCCCCGGCCCCGCCCGGCGGCTGCTGTACGGCTGCATCGCCCTGGCGGTACGGCTATGCCCCCGCCTGGACAAGGCGGCGCTGGAGGCCAAGGCGGACGCCCACATCGCCGAGTACCGCCGGGGGGCCCAGCTCATTCGGAAGGCCCCCGGCCTGCTGGCCTGGGTGCTGGGGCTCAGCGCCCTCCAGCTGGCCTGCTCCTACGCCATGCCCTACGTGGTGTACCGGGCCTTCGGCCTGTCCGGCTTCTCCCTGGGGCAGGCTTTCGCCCTCCAGGCCCTGTGCGCCCTCGCCGTGGGATATCTGCCCCTGCCCGGCTCCGCCGGGGCGGCGGAGAACGTGTTCCTGCGGAGCTTCCTGTTGATCTTTGGGGAGGGGCTGGTGGCCCCCGCCATGATTTTAAGCCGCACCCTGAACTGCTATCTGGTATTGATCGTCACCGCCGTGGTGCTGCTGGTGGGACGCACCCTGCGCGGCCGCCGGATTGCCCGGGAGACCGCTCCGGAGGTGGAGTCCGCCGTCCCCAAGGGCCCCGCGGCGGAGCGGGCGGCGGCCCCGGTCAAGGGTTGCCCCGACCGTGCCTAAGCGGAAAGGAGTGAAACCATGGCGAAAAAAGCCGCTGTGGGGATGTTCGCGGTATTGCTCGCCGCCCTTCTGATCCCCATCCCCAACCATTTGAAGGATGGGGGCACCGTTCAATACCGTGCGGTTCTCTACAGCGTGGAAAAACTCCATAAGCTGAACCCGCCGGGCTCCCAGTCGGAGTATCAGATGGGGACGGTGGTGGAGATCCTGGGGATCGAGGTTTTTAACAATACAAAATAGCTGTCATCTCCCCGGCCCCTTCCGCATATACTGATTTGTATGGGCAAACTGTATGTGCGGAAAAAGGAGCGATTCTGATGGAGAAAGGCAAGCGGTATCAGTCCCCCGGCAAGCCGTCCCAGGACGTGGACGACCTGATCTTCTCCGGGCAGACCGACGCCCGGATCAGCCAGCGGTAACCGCCGCCTCGCCCCAGACTGGGGCGGGGCGGTTTTTCCCGCTTGACATTTTCCCGGCCGGGTGATATACTGCACCTATCAAACTGGCACAGACGGAGAAGAAACCGCGAAGCGGCGCACAGAGAGGGACGCGCATTGGTGGAAGCGCCCCGCGCAGGGCGGCGGCCGTACCACTCCTGAGCCGCCCGCGAGGAGCGGGACGGGGCCTTCCCGTTACAGAAGGACACAAAGCGGTAGAGGAGTTCCGCGCTTCTCTGCAAGCAGGGTGGAACCGTGGGACGGATTGTCGCGTCTCACCCCTGAACCATCAGGGGTGAGGCGTTTTGCTTTGCCCCCAAATGGGCCGTCCTGATTCAGACAGGACGGTCAACTCCGCACGGGAGGGGTAAGCCCCTCCCCTACCAAGACAAGGAGGTTATCAAAATGTCCGAGGAAAACAACCTGTATACGTTTGAAAACGAGCAGTACCGCAAAACCTATTGGCACACCTGCTCCCACGTGCTGGCCCAGGCCATGAAGCGGCTCCACCCCGAGGTGAAGCTGGCCATCGGCCCGTCCATCGACAACGGCTTCTACTACGACTTCGACACCCCCGAGCCCTTCACCGAGGGCCAGCTGGCGGAGCTGGAGGCGGAGATGCGGAAAATCTGCAAGGAGAAGCTACGCTTGGAGCGGTTCGAGCTGCCCCGGGCGGAAGCCGTCCAGTTCATGGAGGAAAAGGGCGAGCCCTACAAGGTGGAGCTCATCCACGACCTGCCCGAGGACGCGGTGATCTCCTTCTACAAGCAGGGCGACTTCACCGATCTCTGCGCCGGCCCCCACCTGGACTCCACCGGGCGGATCAAGGGCAACGCCATCAAGCTCACCGCCTGCAACGCCGCCTACTGGCGGGGGGACTCCAACCGGCAGACCCTCCAGCGGATCTACGGCGTGGCCTTCCCCAAGAAGGAGGAGCTGGACGAGTACCTGGCCAAAATTGAGGAGGCCAAGAAGCGGGATCACCGCAAGCTGGGCAAGGAGCTGGGCCTGTTCATGCTGAGGGACGAGGGCCCCGGCTTCCCCTTCTTCCTGCCCAAGGGGATGGTGCTGAAGAACACCCTCATCGACTACTGGCGGCAGATCCACAAGAAGTACGGCTATGTGGAGATCTCCACCCCCATCATGCTCAACCGGCAGCTGTGGGAGCGCTCCGGTCACTGGGATCACTACAAGAACAATATGTACACCACTGTCATTGACGACGTGGACTTCGCCGTGAAGCCCATGAACTGCCCCGGCGGGATGCTGGTGTACGCCAGCGAGCCCCACTCCTACAAAGAACTGCCCCTGCGGGTGGGCGAGCTGGGCCTGGTGCACCGGCATGAGCTGTCCGGCGCCCTCCACGGCCTGTTCCGGGTGCGTTGCTTCACCCAGGACGACGCCCACGTGTTCATGACCCGGGAGCAGATGAAGGACGTGATCCAGGAGACGGTGCGGCTGTTTGACGAGGTGTACTCCACCTTCGGCCTGAGCTACACCATCGAGCTGTCCACCATGCCCGAGGATCACATCGGCACCGTGGACGAGTGGGAGCGCAACCAGGACATCCTCAAGGACGCCATCACCGGCATGGGCAAGGAGTTCGTCATCAACGAGGGGGACGGCGCGTTCTACGGCCCCAAACTGGACTTCCATCTGGCCGACTCCCTGGGCCGCACCTGGCAGTGCGGCACCATCCAGCTGGACAGCCAGCTCCCCGAGCGGTTCGAGCTGGAGTACACCGGCGAGGACGGCCAGAAGCACCGGCCCGTCATGATTCACCGGGTGGTGCTGGGCTCCATCGAGCGGTTCATCGGCGTCATCACCGAGCACTTCGCCGGGGCCTTCCCGGTGTGGCTGGCCCCGGTGCAGGTGAAGGTGCTGCCCGTCACCGACCGGGCGGAGGGGTACGCCAAGGAGGTGGCCGCCAAGCTGGAGGCCCAGGGCTTCCGCTGCGAGGTGGACGAGCGCAACGAGAAGATCGGCAAGAAGATCCGGGAGGCCACCCTGGAAAAGGTGCCCTTCATGCTGGTGGTGGGCGACCGGGACATGGAAAACGGCACCGTCTCCCCCCGCCGCCGCTCAGGCGAGGATCTGGGGGCCATGGCGCTGGACGCCTTCGCCGCCCTGCTGGGGGACGAGGTGTCCTCCAAGGCCATCAAATAAAAAGGAATATGGAAAAGCGGCCCGTCCCTTCTGGGACGGGCCGCTTTGCGCTTGTGGGGAGGGGGTCAGCCCTTCACGCCGCCGGAGGCGAGGCCGCTGACCAGATTCTTCTCAATGCACATGAACAGGATGACCACCGGGATAATGGCAAAGATGGAGGCGGCAAACAGATACTGCCACTCGATCATGTTGTAGCCGTTGAAGGTGTTGATGCCCACCGTCAGGGGCTTGAGGGTGTCGGTGGAGATCAGGCACAGGGCCACGGTATACTCGTTCCAGGCGTTGATGAAGATGAAGATCAGGGTGGTGACGATGCCGGGGGCGGCCACGGGCAGCAGCACCCGCATCATGGCCTGCACCCGGTTGCAGCCGTCAATGGTGGCGGCCTGCTCCATTTCGGCGGAGATGCCCATAAACGTCCCCCGGAGCAGCCAGATGGTAAAGGCCTGGTTGAAGGCCGCGTTGATAAAGACCAGGCCCAGGATGCTGTCCGTCAGGCCCAGAACCTGCATCACCTGGTAGATGCCGATGAGCAGCACCACGGGGGCGAACATCTGGGAGACGATGACGAAGCCCAGGAAGGCGGTCTGGCCCTTGAACTTCATGCGGGCCAGGGCGTAGGCGGCGGGGATGCCGCACAGCATGGCGATGATGGTGGAGCCGCCCGCGATGAGGACGGAGTTGAGCAGGTAGCGGGCCATGGGCGCCCGGCTCCAGATCTCGATGAAGTTGGACCACAGGGCGGTGACGGGCAGGATGGTGTTGCCGGAGAAGATCTCCACCCGGTTTTTCAGCGCCGTGCACAGCATGGCGAAGTAGGGGTAGAGGGTGATGACGCACACGTCCAGCACCACAAAGTACAGCAGCACCCGCAGAATGACCTTCTTCACCGAGACCGGCTTTTTGACGGTGTTCGCGGCGGGATTACTCATAAATCGCCATCTCCTTTCCGCAGGGTGTAGATCATGTACACGCTGGCGCAGATCAGCAGGATCAGGAAGCCGATGACGGATACCGCCGCCGCCTCCCCCTGCCGGCCGTTATAGAAGGCCAGCTTATACAGATAGGTTACCAGGGTGTCGGTGCGGTTGGCCGGGTCGCCCTTTGTCATCGTCCAGATGATGGGGAAGGAGTTGAACACGTAGATAATGTTCAGCACGGTGGACACCGTCAGGGAGGACTTCACCAGGGGCAGGGTGATCTTGAACAGCTTCTGCCAGTAGGTGGCCCCATCCACCGTGGCGGCCTCGTAGTAGGAACCGTCGATGCTCTGCAGCCCCGACAGGACGCAGAAGGTGACGAAGGGGATGGTGACAAAGATACCACAGGCGATCTCCCAGCCGAAGTAGGCCTCCGGGGTGGGGGTCCAGTTCACCGGCTCGCTGATGATCCGCAGCTTCATCAGCAGGGTGTTCAGGGTGCCGTAGTCCTTGTTGATGATGAAGCCCCAGGCGCTGGCCTGGATCACCAGGGTGGTGGCCCAGGGGAACACCACGATGGCCCGGGCGATCTTCCGGCCGCGGAACTTGTTGTTCAGCACCAGGGCCAGCATGAAGCCCAGCACGGTGGACAGCACCACCACCGCGATGGTCCACACCAGGGTATTTTTCAGCACCATGGCAAAGGCCGGGGCCTTGATGATCTTGGTGAAGTTGGCGAAGTTGTTGAAGCCCCTGAGCTGGCCTGTTTTGCTCACGTTGTTCAGCGCCATCCGGAACACGGAGATAATGGGGATCAGGATGAAGATGGCCATCAAAATGACGCTGGGGGCGATCCAGATATACGGCTCAACTTTACGGAGAACCCGCTTGCCGGAATAGGGGTCCTTTTTGGTGGTGGAGACGGCTTTTGGCGCGGTTGCTTTACTCACGGGGACACCTCCCTATTTTCTCCCGCACAGGCTCCTTCCGGCCGCTTTCAAAACACGGAAGGCTTCCGCGCTTTGAGAACGGCTGAAAGAAGCCGCGGGCCAGGCCGCTCTGGCCTGGCCCGTGGCAGTGCGTTGTTTCGATTTTGAATGTGCTGGGACGATTAGCCGGCGATTTCAGCCTGGAGGTTATCCAGCAGCTCCTGGACGTTGCCGCCCAGCAGGGCCTGCTGCTCCACGTTGATGACGCCCTGCTTCACGTCGGCCCACTCGGCCTTGGCGGTGGGATAGAACTTGCAGGAGCCCACGATGTCAACCCAGGGAGCCATGGCGGGGTCGGACGCGGCCACGATCTCGCCGCCGGCAGAGGTGGCGGGCAGGAAGCCCTCCATCAGCACCCAGTCGGAGTACCGGCTGTCCTCATAGAAGAAATCGAAGAAGGTCTTGATGGCCTCGATCTTCTCAGCGGAGTGGTTGTTGTCGAAGCACATAAAGCGATCCATAACGCCAGCGGAGACGGAGGCATTGCCGCCGTTGGTGGGGATGGCCGCGAAGGCGTAGTTGATCTGCTCCTCCTTGGGGGTGTTGGCCTTGGCATAGTTGTCAGCGATGTAGGTGGGGATGGAGTTGGGGCCGATGACCATGGCCAGCTTGCCGGCGCCGAACAGATCCTGCAGGTTATAGCGGGTCTCGTTGGCGGGGTCGGAGTTGGTGAGGCCGTCATTGACCAGGCCGATGGCGTACTCAATGGCTTCCACGTTCTTCGGATCGTTGAGGATCCAGTTGCCGTCGGCGTCGGTGAAGTCGCTGCCGTTGTTCCAGATGTAGTAGGCGAAGGCGGCCTGGCCCTCGTCGGTGGTCATGTCGATGCCCCAGGGATAGATGCTGGAGTCATAGGCCTTGATCTTCTCGCAGGCGGCCTTCAGCTCGTCCCAGGTGGTGGGAACCTTGTCCACGCCGGCGGCCTCGAGGATGTCCACGTTGTAGTACATGGCGCGGGCGGAGGCCAGATCGGGGATGGCCCACACGGTGCCGTCCACCACGGACTGATCCAGGAAGGCCTCATAGAACTTGGCGTAGGTCTCCTCGGACACGTAATCCTTGGCGGGCAGGAGCAGGTCGTCGGCCTGATAGTCGGCGAACACGTCGATGTTCAGGATGTCGGGGGCGTTGTTGCCGCCCAGACGGGTGTTCACCACGGTGTAGATGTCGTTCCAGGACACGACCTCCACCACCAGGTTGATGTTCTCATAGGTCTTGTTGAACTCGTCCTGGAAGTCGGCCCACCACTGCTTGGTGTTCTGGCCGTACTCGGCGGCGATGACGTTGATGTCGATCTTGTCGCCGGAGGGCTGCTGATCGTCGGGCTTCTGGGTCTCCTGGGTGCCGGCGTTGGGATCCTTGGTGGGATCCGGGTTGTTGCCGCTGGTGCAGGCCACAAGAGACAGCGCCATGGCCAGGGCCAGCAGCATTGCAAGAATCTTCTTCATTTTCATTCTCCTTCTCGATTGATATTCGCCCCCATTTTCCCGGCGGAAATGCCTGGAAAAAGGAGGCTGAGCACGTTGGCATAATTCACAAACGTACTCTGTTACTGTTGATTATACTTAGGCGTTCTGTAAATAAATAGGTGAAAACGTTCAGCTTATAGAAAAATCGTACGAATATGAAAATTCGTACGATTTTTCTGGAAATTTGCCCTTCGTTCAAGGGGTGAGGCGGGCGCTTTTCCGGTACTGGCTGGGGGTGGTGCCGGCCACGGAGCGGAACACCTTGGAGAAATAGTTGTAGTCGCTGATGCCCACCGCCTCCGCCACGGCGGAGACGGGCAGGCTGCTCTGGATCAGCAGGCGCTTGGCCGCGTCGATGCGCCGTTGGGCGATGAGCCAGGACAGAGTGTGCCCGCCGGACAGCTCCTTGGCCAGGGCGCACAGCTTGGTGCGGCCGATGTGGAGCTGCCGGGAGAGCTGAGCCAGGGACAGCTTTTCCATGTAGTGCTGATCCAGGTAGCGCTCCAGCCGCTCCAGGTCGCTCTGCTCGGCGGACTGGATCATCCCCTCCAGGCGGATATAGGCGGCCAGGGCCTCCAGGGTTTCGGAGTAGGCCCGCAGCTCCTCCCCGGAGCACTGCCGGAATTGGAAAAAGGCCCGGCGGAGCTCCTCCACGTCCCCTGGCCACCAGTCCAGCAGGGGGCGGGTGTTCTCCCACTGCTCCTCCATGGGGGAGTCGTCCAGGTAGCAGCCGAACACCAGCCAGGCCAGGGGCTCCTCCCTGCTGTAGAGGGGCATGAGGGCCTCACAGACGCCCAGGTGGCAGCGGTAATACTGGAACCCGCCGTCCCCGGCGTAGGTGTTTACCTTCCAGGCGTCGCAGGCCACGCAGCGCTCGTGGCCCTCCGGGTTGGCGTTGATGACGCGGCAGAACGGGGGATGGCCGCTGAACAGCTGGATGTCCCGTCCGGTGACGTCCAGGATGTTGGCGGGCACGCCGGTGAGGGTATCCAGATTGGCGATGAGCCTGCGCAGCCGTTTTTCATCGAACAGAGTATTCAATCGGCGTCCCTCCTTTTTAGCTTCCCCTGCGCTTTGCCGTAAGGCAAAGCGCACACGGGGCGTACGCCCCGTGTGCGTATGACTTCTGTTTAGTCCCTGTAGTACTTCGCCACAATACCCTCCAGCTCGCTCCAGTGGGCCTCCATGTCGGACACCAGCTTGCACTGGGTGCGGCAGCGATCCAGGTTGTGCCCCTCCCGGGCGATGTGGAAATACACGTCCCCCACCAGGTAGTCGGTGAGGAAGCGGATGCCGCACTCCAGCGTCATCAGCTTGGCCCCCCAGGGCAGGTACTCCACTTCGCTGTCGGTGAGGGCGTCCCCCGCCTCGCTGAGGAAGGCCTCGGTGTAGGCGGCGAACAGATCCAGATCCAGGTTCACCTTGGATAAGTCCGTCTCGTCCTCGGCGCAGTGGTTGGCGCCGAAGCGGATGGAGTCGCCGAAGTCGTTGATGGACAGGCCGGGCATGACGGTGTCCAGGTCGATGATGCACACGCCCTCGCCGGTCTTATCGTCCATGAGGACGTTGTTCAGCTTGGTGTCGTTGTGGGTGACCCGCAGGGGCAGCGTCCCCGCCCGCAGGGCGGACAGGGCCACGGAGCAGTCCGCCTCCCGATCCAGCATGAACTGGATCTCCGGCTGACAGCCCGCCGCCCGGCCCAGGGGGTCGGCCTCGATGGCCGCCTTCAGCTTGGCCAGCCGATCCTCGGTGTCGTGGAAATGGGGGATGGTCTCGTACAGGGTGTCCGCCGGGTAGTCCCGCAGCAGCTTCTGGAACCGGCCAAAGGCCCGCCCGGAGGAGGCGAACAGCTCCGGCGTCTCGGCGGACTGGTAGCAGATGGTGTGCTCCACAAAGGGGTACAGCCGCCAGGCGCCCCCCTGGCTGTCGGTGAAGTAGGGCTGGCCGTTTTTGGGGCGGAGCACCTCCAGGGCCTCCCGGCCGCGGTCGCCGCCGTTCTTCTCGATCTCCCGGCCCAGGTAGTCGGTGACGCCGATGATGTTGGCCATGAGCTGATCGGGCCGCTTGAAGGCGGCGGGACTCATGCGCTGGAGGATGAACCGGCGGCAGCACAGGTTTTCTGGCTGGGTATGTACCACGAAGGTGTCGTTGATGTGGCCCTGGCCGTAGCGGATGGCCCCCACCACCGGGGCGCCGAATTCAAAGGCGTCCAGCGCCTCGTGCAGGGCGGTGTCAATGTCTGCCATGTCGTCTCAAGCCTCCCACAGCCGGTCGGGGTAGAGCCCCGCCTTTGTCTTCTCCGCGATGGCGGCCACCACGGTGGGTTTGTCCTCCCGGTAGGTGACGCCGTACCACTTGTCCTCGCTGACCAGCACCCGCACCCGGGCCTTGTTCTCCTGGATCAGCTGCTCCACCACCATGGGCAGGAAGTACTCCGCCTTGGCGGGATTCTCCGCCAGCGCCTTGTCCAGGAAGGCGGGGAACCGGGCCAGGGCCTCGTCCAGAAAGCTGCGGGTGAAGCCCCACATATTCATGGACACGGTGGTGTCCCCGGGCAGGGGCGTCCAGGTCTGGCCGCCGTCCTCGGTGAAGCGGGCGTCATCAGCGTCCTTCTCGATGGCGGTGCGCTCCTGGATGTCCCGGAGGATGTGTTCCCCGTCCACGGTGCAAACGCCCCGGGCCACAGAGCCGTGCTCGGTGACGGTGTTCTTCAGCAGGTAGCCCACCATCACGTACTCGTACAGATCCCCGTCGGGGTGGGCGCACAGGTAGTCGTAGATGAGCTTGTAAGCCT
Organism: bacterium; assembly: GCA_004560375.1. GTDB lineage: Bacteria > Bacillota > Clostridia > Oscillospirales > Oscillospiraceae > Enterenecus. Next base: position 32,818 of record SFVC01000001.1, on the reverse strand, counting down.
CGGGGCCGTAGTAGTCGTCGGCGTTGATGATGGCGAAGGGGCCGTCCACCAGCTCCCGGGCGGACAGGGCGGCCTGGGCGGTGCCCCAGGGCTTGGTGCGCCCCTCCGGGACGGCGTAGCCGGCGGGCAGGTCGTCCTTGCGCTGGAAGGCGTACTTCACGTCCATCACCTTGGACACCCGGTCGCCGATGCAGGCGCGGAAATCGGCCTCGATCTCCTCCTTGATGACGAAGATCACGGTATCAAACCCGGCCCGATGGGCGTCGTAGATGGAGTAGTCGATGATGAGCTGGCCGTGGTTCCCCACGGGATCCAGCTGCTTGAGTCCGCCGTACCGGCTGCCCATACCGGCGGCCATGATCACTAAAACAGGCTTTTTCACTGTCTGCCGTCCTCCTCAAATCTGTATGTAGGGGCGCGCGCCGCGCCCGGTTGGGTTTACGATTTACCCCTTGTACCCGTTGGGGTTCATGGACTGCCACTTCCAGGAGGAGGCGCACATCTCCTCGATGCCCAGCTGGGCCGTCCAGCCCAGCTCGTCCCGGGCCTTGGCGGGGTCGGCGTAGCAGGCGGCGATGTCGCCGGGGCGGCGGGCCTCGATGACATAGGGCAGCTGGTGGCCGCAGGCCTTCTCATAGGCGTGGATCACGTCCAGCACGGAGTAGCCGTTGCCGGTGCCCAGGTTGCACACGAACAGGCCGCAGTTGGTGTCCAGCTTCTTCAGCGCCGCCACATGGCCCTTGGCCAGATCCACCACATGGATATAGTCCCGCACACCGGTGCCGTCGGGGGTGCTGTAGTCGTTGCCGTAAACGTGCACCTTCTCCAGCTGGCCCACCGCCACCTTGGCGATATAGGGCACCAGGTTGTTGGGGATGCCGTTGGGATCCTCGCCGATGAGGCCGGACTCGTGGGCGCCGATGGGGTTGAAGTACCGCAGCAGGGCCACGTTCAGCTCGGGGTCGGCGGCGCAGATGTCCATGAGGATCTTCTCCTGGAACAGCTTGGAGGTGCCGTAGGGATTGGTGGTGCCGCCGGTGGGGAAGTCCTCCTGGATGGGGACGGTGTGGGGGTCACCGTACACCGTGGCGGAGGAGGAGAACACGAAGTTCTTCACCCCGTGGCGGCGCATGGCCTGGAGGAGGTACAGGGTGCTGATCAGGTTGTTGGAGTAGTACTCCAGGGGCTTGGCCACGCTCTCGCCCACCGCCTTCAGGCCGGCGAAGTGGATCACGGAGTCGATGTCCGGGTACTGGACGAACAGGGCCTCCACCTCGTCCTCGTGGCACAGCTCGGTTTTGACGAAGGGGATCTGCCTGCCGGTGATCTTTTCCACCCGGCGTAGGGCCTCCTCGCAGGAGTTGTAGAGGTTGTCCGCCACCACGATGTCATAGCCCGCGTTGATCAGCTCCACGCAGGTGTGGCTGCCGATATAGCCGGCCCCGCCGGCGACCAGAATAGACATAGGAAAGACTCCTTTCAAGTTTGGGTACCACTGGTGATTCCGTTTCGTTGGCTATATTGTAAGTGGCCCGGGGCGGAAAGGGAATATGCTATCGTGTACATTATTTGCACAATCGTCCGGCAAGGCCCCGCCCTCAGACAGCATCTTCACGCTGCGCTCATACTCGCTGGGGGACATCCCCGTGACCTGCCGGAACCGGCGGGAGAAATAGTGCACCGACTGGAAGCCCAGCCGGGCGGCGATCTGGGTGAAGTTGAGCCGCCCCTCCCGGATCAGCCGCCGGGCGGACTGGATCTTCAGATCGCCGAACCAGGCCATCACCCCGCCGCCGGTGTGGGCGTGGAACAGCTTTTGCAGCTGGCTGCGGCCCACCAGGTTGTCCCGGCAGATCTGCTCCAGAGTGAGAGGCTGATCCACCCGCTGCTCCAGGTAGTCCATCACCTGGGCCACCACGCCGCCCCCCTCCGGCCGCCCGTCCGGGCCGGGCTGGGGGGCGCCCTCCCGGCGTATGAGCCGGATCAGCAGCTCCTCCAGGGCGGCGCACAGCAGCTGCTCCCCCCCGAAGGGGGCCGCCCCCCGGCGCTCCAGCCGGGTGACGGCGGACAGGTTCAGCGGCGCAGAGAAGGCGGCGGCGCTCTCCGCCACCAGCCGGCCCAGCAGTGAGCGCTCTTCCCCCCGGATGGCGATGGTGCGATCCCGGAAGAAGTCCATGGCGGGGCTGTCACAGCCGAAGCCCGCCACCACCAGATCGGGGGCCACCCCGGCGGCGGAGAAGGCGTGGAACTCCCCGGGGGCGTGGAACACCGCCTGCCCCCGCTCCAGCCGCAGCTGCCGCTCCCCGGCGGTGACCAGCAGGGAGCCCTTGTCCACATATAAAAGCTCCCAGAAGTCGTGGCGTTCGCCGGGGTAGGCGTAGCTGCCGGTGTACTCGAAGTAGTGCACGGAATAGAGCCGATCCACCGCCACCGGGCGGCGGGGGATCAGGGGCCGGTAGTCCAGCCCGGCGGGGGCCTGTCCGCCCATGGGCATCCTCTCCTTTGCGTCGGATTGGGGCCTCAGCGGCCCCGCCAGTTTACCATTTTGGAGATATCGTCGGGCCGGCCCGCCGCCATGATGTGGGTGTCGGCGGCAAAGACGAAGTCGGGGCCGATGGGCAGGATGGCCCCGTCCTCCTTGCGGCCGATGACGTTCACGTTCCACTTGCGGCGGATGTCCAGATCGATGAGGGTGAGCCCCGCCCAGTGATCGGGCACGTCCAGCTCGAAGATAGCATACCCAGGGGCCAGCTCCACATATTCCAGGGCCCCGTTGACGCTGAAGCGAATGGCGGTGCGCTGGGCCATGTCCCGCTCGGGGAACACCACCTCGTCCGCGCCGATCTTCAGCAGCAGGCGGGCGTGGAGATCCCGGTCGGCCTTGGCCACCACCATGGGGGCCCCCAGCTCCTTGAGCAGGGAGGTGATCTCCAGGGAGGACTGGAAGTTCTCGCTGATGCACACGAAGCAGAAGTCGAAGCCGTCCACCCCCAAAGAGGCCAGCACCTCCTCGTCCATGCAGTCGCCCACCTTGGCCTGGGTGACGTGGGGGGCGATGTGGCTGACGGCCTCCTCGCTGCTGTCCAGCACCATCACCTCGTTGCCCTGATCCATGAGCCGCAGGGCCAGGTTGGTGCCGAAGCGGCCCAGGCCGATCACCAGGAATGTGGCGGCCATTCTGATCACACCTTTCCGTTTTTGAGTTTAACCGCGCCGTCACCCGATGGTGATGCGCTCTATGGGATCCTTGACCCGGGGGGGCAGGCGCTCCGCCAGGGCCATCATCATGGTGAGGCTGCCGATCCGCCCGCAGTACATCATCACCAGGATCAGCACCCGGTTGAGGGGGGACAGGGCCCGGGTGATGCCGGTGGACAGCCCCACGGTGCTCATGGCGGAGAACACCTCGAACAGGGCGTCCTGGAGAGGGAAGGGCTGGGTGGCCAGCAGGGCGAAGCCCCCCGCCATGGCCAGGGTCAGGTAGAGGGTAACCCCCGCCGCCGAGCGGTGGATCTGGCCCTCGTCCAGCCGGCGGTTGAAGGCTCCCACCTCCCGCCTGCCCTGGATATAGGCCCACAGGGTCAGCAGGCAGACGGCCACGGTGGTGACCTTGACGCCGCCGCCGGTGGAGCCGGGGCCCGCCCCGATGAACATGAGCACAATGGTGAGCAGCCCTCCCGCGCTGGTGAGGGAGGCCAGATCCACGGTGTTGAACCCCGCCGTCCGGGGGGACACCGCCTGGAACAGGGAGGCCAGGGCCTGCTCCCCGGGGGCCATGCCGGCCAGCAGGTTGTCCCGCTCCGCCAGCCAGAACAGCACCGCGCCCCCCAGGGTGAGAATCAGGGTGGCGGACAGCATGATCTTGGCGTGGAGGGAATACCGGCGCAGGCGCAGGCCCTTCTCCCACACCTCCCGCCACACCAGGAAGCCCAGCCCGCCCAGCAGCACCAGGGCGCACACGGTGAGGTTCACCAGGGGGTCATCCGCGTAGTAGGTGAGGGAGCTGTAGGGCTCCCGGAAGCCCATCAGGTCGAAGCCGGCGTTGCAGAAGGCGGATACGCTGTGGAACACCGCGAACCACAGCCCCCGGCCCAGCCCCAGCTCGGGCACGAAGCGGACGGCCAGCAGGGCCGCCCCGGCGCACTCGATGGCGGCGGTTCCCCGCAGGATATAGTGCAGGAGGATATACACATCGCTGAGCCGCTCGGCGCTGACGCTCTCCAGCATGAGATCCCGCTGGCGCAGGCTGATCTTCCGGCCCAGCAGCATGGAGGCCATCAGCACCATGGTCATATAGCCCAGCCCCCCCACCTGGATGAGCACCAGCAGGATGAGCTGGCCCAGGCCGTTGAACTGCGTCCAGGTGTCCGCCGCCACCAGGCCGGTGACGCAGGTGGCGGAGGTGGAGGTGAACAGGCAGTCCAGAAAGGGGAGGGGGCGGCCCGTCCGGTTGGCGAAGGGCAGGGACAGCAGCACCGCCCCCGCCAGGATGATGCCCAGAAAGCCCACGGCCAGCATACGGCCGGGGGTGAGCTTGACGGGCTTCTTTTTCACGGGCGCGGCCCCCTTTCTCGGAAGATTTACCTTATATTATACCTCCCCGGAGGAGAATTTGCAAGCGGAAAGGCCTCCTCTCTCCCTAAAATGCAGCCCCAGGGCCGCGAAAAAAATGCCCCGGTTTTATACTTTTTTCATTTCCTTTTTATAAACAGTGTGATATAATATAGCATCTGATAAAATGTTCAGGAGGGAACGCCATGCAAAACCGCGTCACCGTTACCGTGGGTGGATTGAACTACACCCTGCTGGCCACCGAGGGGGAGGACTACGTCCACCGGGTAGCCGGCTACGTCAACGACAAGCTGAAGGAGACCGGCGGGCAGGGCGGCATCTCCCAGATGGACTGCGCCATCCTCACCGCCATCAACATCGCCGACGACCGTTTCAAGGAGCAGGAGGCGTCGGAAAACCTCCGCCGCCAGATCAAGGAGCTGCTGGAGGAGAATTCCAAGCTGAAGGCGGAGCTGAGCGAATCCAAGCGGGAGATCTTCAAATTGCAACAAAAGCGCTGAACCGTCGTGAGCGGCGGGCTAAGACCGGAGCGCAGGGAAAGCCCAAGGAGGGCCATGGGCCCGGATGGATTTTCCCGGAGTCGGAGGGGCGGTGTGTGCCAGTGGCACACGTCCACCGCACGACCGAGCCGACAGGCGAGAATCTTAGAACCGCGTCGCGAACAGGTGAAGCGCATCCATCCGCGATAATTTTCTGTAGAAACGAGAGAGATACCTATGGAGATACTTTCCCCCGCAGGAAGCCCGGAGGCCCTGCGCGCCGCGGTGCGCGCCGGGGCGGACGCGGTCTACCTGGGCTTCGGCCAATTTAACGCCCGCCGGGGCGCCCGGAACTTCACCCGGGACGAATTCGCCTCGGCGGTTTCCTACTGCCATCTCCGGGGGGTGAAGGTGTACCTCACCCTCAACACCCTGTGCTCCGACCGGGAGCTGGCCGACGCCGTGGACTGCGCCGTCCAGGCCTCCAAGCTGGGGGCGGACGCGGTGCTGGTGCAGGACATGGGCCTGGTGCGCGCGCTGCGGCAGGCCGCCCCCGATCTGCCCCTCCACGCCTCCACCCAGATGACCCTGCACAGCCTGGACGGGGTACGCCAGGCCGCCGACCTGGGCATCACCCGGGCGGTGCTGGCCCGGGAGCTGTCCCGGACGGACATCGCCTATATCTGTGAGCGCTCCCCCATTGAGATCGAGGTGTTCGTCCACGGGGCTCTTTGTATGTGCTACTCCGGCCAGTGCTTTCTGTCCTCCGCCATCGGCGGGCGCAGCGGCAACCGGGGAATGTGTGCCCAGCCCTGCCGCCTGCCCTACGGCTGGGGGGATCTGGCCGACGGCTACCCCTTGTCGCTGAAGGATATGTCGCTGGCGGGCCATTTGAAGGAACTCCAGGACATGGGGGTGGCCAGCGCAAAGATCGAGGGACGGATGAAGCGGCCCGAATACGTCTATATTGTCACCAAGGTGTACGCCGACGCCCTCCGGGAGGGGCGGGAACCCACCGCCGAGGAGCGGCGCCAGCTGGAGCAGGCCTTCTCCCGGCAGGGCTTTACCGACGGCTACTACATGGGCCAGACCGGCCCGGATATGTTCGGCGTGCGGGAGGAGACCAAGCCTCCCCGGGAGCTGTTCGCCCAGGCCAAAGCCGCCTATGAGAAGGGAGAAGGCCCCGGCGTGCCGGTGAAGTTCTACGCCATGATCCGCTCCGGCGAGCCCATCCAGGTGGGGGTGGAGGACGGTCAGGGACGAGTGGCCACCGCCGCCGGCAAGATCCCCGAGCCCGCCCGCCGCCGCCCCACCTCCCAGGAGGAGGTGGAGGCCCAGCTGGGCAAGACCGGGGGCACCCCCTTTACCGCCGCCGGGATGCGTACCCTGGTGGAGGGCGGGCTGAACGTCCCCCTGTCGGCGGTGAACGCCCTGCGGCGGCAGGTGCTGGACGAGCTGTCCAAGCAGCGCACCGCCCTGCCCCAGCGCCGCCACGGGGAATTCAAGGTGGGGGCCCGGTACGAAAACCGCCGGGAGGAGCCGGAGCTGTACGTCTCCCTGCGCCACGCGGGGCAGCTCACCTTCGAGCTGGTGAAGGCCCGCCCCGCCCTCATCACCCTCCCCGCCGACGAGATCGCCGCCCATCCGGACGACGCGGCGGGGGCCATCCAGCGGGGCGTAACCGTGGCGGCGGTGCTGCCCCGGATCTGCTTCGACCGGGAGCTGCCCAGGCTCCGGGAGGACTTGGCCGCCTGCCGGGAGATCGGCGTCACCGACGCCTATGTGGGCAATCTGGGGCTGGTGCCCCTGTGTAAGGAGCTGGGCTTCACCCTCCGGGGAGACTTCGGCCTCCAGGTGTTCAACAGCCAGGGGCTGAAGGAGTACAAGCGGCTGGGCTTCCAATCCCTCACCGCCTCCTTCGAGCTGAAGCTGGCCCAGATCCGGGATCTCAGCAAGGCGGTGGACACCGAGATCATCGGCTACGGCCGCCTGCCCCTCATGATCACGGAGAACTGCGCCATCAAGAACCAGTCGGGCCAGTGCACCTGCGGCAACGTCACCCAGCTCATCGACCGCAAGGGCGTCCGCTTCCCAGTGGAAAAAGCCTGGGGCTGCCGCAACGAGCTTTTGAACGCCAACAAGATCTTCCTGGCGGACAAGGCCGAGGACTGGAAAAAGGCGGGATTGCGGGCCGTCCGGCTGCTGTTCACCACGGAGAACGGCGTGGAGTGCACCCAGGTGCTGGAGGCCTACCGGGGCGCGGGGGCCTACAGGCCCAACAACTTCACCCGGGGGCTGTACTACCGGGATGTGGAGTAGGGGCGGGCGATCTGCGCCCCCAGCCCCATGGCCGCGCGGAACAGGGCCTGGTCGTGGATGTCCTCCAGCTCCAGGGTCAGATTGCTAAGTATCTCCAGCAGCTCCCGGCCGCCCTCGCCGAGCCTGAGCTCAATTTCATCTTTTATGTCGGACAAGCGGGCTTGCAAGTCTTTTGCTTTCCCGCTGTCTTTATCCTGTTGACTGGCCCAATCGTCTACCATATAATAGAGCTCGTTTATCAGTTCTGTCATAGCAAAACCTCCGATTTTTCGATATTTATATTTTTATTATACTACCGATTTATAAATAGTCAAGAGGCTTTATGGAAATTTTAGCACAACGTATCAAGGAACAACGCCTTGAAAACAAATTAAAACAAACAGAAGTTGCCGATGCTATTGGGGTCGCCATCAGCACCTATTGCAGTTATGAATACGGCCAACGGGAGCCCGGTGCCACCGCAATTGCAAAATTGGCACGGCTTTTCCACGTATCCACTGACTACCTGCTGGGCGTAAACGAGCCAGCGCCGGGTGGAGTGGGGAAAATCATCCTCGCCTCCAAGTCCCCCCGCCGCAGGGAGCTACTGAAGCAGATGGGCATTGAGGACTTCAAGGTCAACGCCCCCAACGTGGACGAGTCCGTGGAACCCGGCCTCCCCCCCGCCGAGATTGTGGAGCAGCTGTCTCTGCGTAAGGCCGCGGCGGCAGCCAGCCGGGCCGGCCCCAACGATCTGATCCTCGCCGCCGACACGGTGGTGGCCCTGGACGGCAGAATTCTGGGCAAGCCCCGGGACGAGGAGGACGCCTTCGCCATGCTGTCCGCCCTGTCCGGGCGGGAGCACCACGTCTATACCGGTGTGACCGTCCTCCTGGGGGAGAAGTCCGTCACCCAGCACGAGGAGACCGCCGTGGCCTTCCGGGATATAACGCCGGAGGAAATCCGGGCCTACATCGCCACCGGGGAGCCCATGGACAAGGCGGGGGCCTACGGCATCCAGGGCCTGGGGGCGCTGCTGGCGTCCGGCATCCGGGGGGACTACTGCAACGTGGTGGGCCTGCCGGTGTTCCGGCTGGGCCGGATGCTGGCCGGCCTGGGCGTGGATCTGCTGGGGAGTAATAAGGAGCAAGCAAAGCTATGAAGCAATTCTTCAGGAACAACGGCGGCCTGCTGCTGGTGGCGGCGGTGCTGCTGGCCGGCGTCCTCACGGTGGGGGCGTACATCCTGGGCTACGACCCCCTGTCCGGGGCGCTGGAGCTGCTGGCCACCCCCTTCCGGGCCGCCTCCTCGGCGGTGACGGGCTGGGCCCAGGATCAATATGACAAGTCCTTCCGCTATGATCAGGCCCAGGCCGAGATCGACGCTCTGCGCCGCCGGGTGGCGGAGCTGGAGCGGGATGCCATCGCCGGCCAGGAGGCCGTCCGGGAGAACGAGCGGATGAAGGATCTGCTGGGCCTGGCCGAGCAGCGGCCGGAGCTTCAGTACCGGGACGCGGCGGTGGTGCGCCGGGCCTCGTCCAACTGGACGTCCGATCTGACCATCGACCGGGGCACCTCCGGCGGGGTGGAGGCCGGGGACTGCGTCATCGACCAGTACGGCCACCTCATCGGCGTGGTGACCCAGGCAGATTTCAACTCCTCCCTGGTGACCACCATCCTGGATCCCACCCTGGAGCTGGGGGGCCGCATCGCCCGCACCGACGAGGACGCCATTTTGGAGGGGGACTTCTCCCTCATGCTGGAGGGGCTGACCCGGCTGTCCTATCTGCCGGAGGAGGCCCGGCTGGTGACGGGGGATCAGGTGATCACCTCCGGGCTGGGGGGGATGTATCCCCCGGGGCTGGCGGTGGGCACGGTGCGCTCCCTCGTCACCGAGGAGGACGGTCTCACCCGGTACGCCCAGGTGGAGCCCGCGGCGGACATCAACGGGGTGCAATATGTGTACGTCATCGTAGATTATGGGGAGTAATACCAATTTTGTAGGGGAGGGGGCGGTGTGTGCCGGTGGCACACGTCCATCGCCGACCCCGTAGGGGAGGGGCTTGCCCCTCCCGCCTTTTCGGCGCCCCCTCTGTCCCCCGGGAGGGGCAAGCCCCTCCCCTACATTTTCTAACAAAGAGAAGGTGATCCCATGGCGGAACTGACCCCCATGATGAAACAGTACTGGCGGGTGAAGGAGGAGCACCCGGACTGCCTGCTGTTCTTCCGGCTGGGCGACTTTTACGAGATGTTCCACGACGACGCCAGGCTGGGGGCGGAGGAGCTGAGCCTCACCCTCACCACCCGGGATCGGGGCAAGCCGGAGGAGGATCGGGTGCCCATGTGCGGCGTGCCCTACCACTCCGCCCAAAGCTACATCGCCCGGCTCATCAAGCGGGGGTACAAGGTGGCTATCTGCGAGCAGATGGAGGATCCCGCCACCGCCAAGGGGCTGGTGGATCGGGACGTGATCCGCATCGTCACCCCCGGCACCGCCATGGACGACGTGATGCTGGACGAGAGCCGGAACAACTACATCTGCGCCGTCTACCGGGACAGCGCCGGGGCCGCCCTGGCCCGGTGCGACCTGTCCACAGGGCAGTTCGCCGCCGTCCCTTATCTGGGGAAGGGCTTCCTGCCCCACCTGCTCAACGCCCTGGCGGCCTGTCCCCCCAGCGAGGCCATTTTGTCCGACGCCGCCGCCTCCGACCCCGACCTGACCACCTTCCTCAAGGAGCGGCTGGGCTGCCTGTGGCAGCGGGGGGACGAGGTTCGCTTCCGCCCCGCCCAGGCGGCCCAGGCGCTGGCAGACTGCGGCCTGCGGAAGGCGGACGAGCCCCTGCCGGAGGAGGACGGCCCCCGGCTGTGCCTCCAGGCGTCGGGGGCGCTGGCGGCTTACCTGGCCGAGACGCAGAAGACCAACCTGGGCCATCTCAACTCCGCGGCCCCGGAGGGCGGGGCGGAGCAGGACTTTATGGAGCTGGATCTCACCGCCCGGCGCACCCTGGAGCTCACCGAGACCTTCCGGGGGCAGGACAAGAAGGGCTCCCTGCTGTGGGTGCTGGACAAGACCAAGACCCCCATGGGCCACCGGATGATCCGGGCCTGGATCGAGCAGCCCCTGCTCTCCCCCGCCGCCATCGCCCGGCGGCAGGATCAGGTGGCCGCCCTTTTAGGGGACGCGGTGGCCCGGGAGGAGCTGATTCGCACCCTCCGCCGTGTGCCCGATCTGGAACGGCTCATCGGCAAGGTGGTGTACGGCTCCGCCAACGCCCGGGATATGCTGCTGCTGGGCACCGGGCTGTCCGTCCTGCCCGAGCTGGCGGATCGGGCCCGGGACGCGGCGGCAGCCGCCCTGGAGCCGCTGGCGGAGGGGCTGGGCGGGCTGGAGGAGCTCCAGGCCCTGCTGCTGTCCGCCATCCGGGAGGACACGGACGACAACCGCCTGCCCTTCACCATCCGGGAGGGGAACTTCATCCGGACGGGCTACAACGCCGAGGTGGACAGGCTGCGGGACATTCTGGATCACGGGGCGGATCTGCTGGCCGCCCTGGAGGGCCGGGAGAAGGAGCGCACCGGGATCAAGAGCCTGAAGGTGCGCTATAACAAGGTGTTCGGCTACTACATCGAGGTGTCCAAGAGCTACTACGATCTGGTGCCGGAGGACTACATCCGCAAGCAGACCCTGGTGAACTGCGAGCGGTTCTTCACCCAGGAGCTGAAGGATCTGGAAAACGAGATCCTCTCCGCCCAGAGCCGGGTCACCGCCCTGGAGTACCAGCTGTTCCGGGAGCTGCGGGAGGCCGCCTCCGCCCAGGTGCGTCAGGTGCAGGAGGCCGCGGCCTGCGTGGCCCGGCTGGACGTGCTGGCCTCCTTCGCCGCCGCCGCGGCCCAGGGGGGGTACTGCCGCCCGGAGGTGGACGCCAGCGGCGTCATCGACATCAAGGAGGGCCGCCACCCGGTGGTGGAGCGGATGCTGGACGGATCCCTGTTCGTGCCCAACGACACCCGGATGGACGGCGGAACCCACCGCCTGGCCATCATCACCGGGCCCAACATGGCGGGCAAGTCCACCTATATGCGGCAGGTGGCCCTCATCGTGCTCATGGCCCAGATGGGCTCCTTTGTGCCCGCCCGCTCCGCCCGGATCGGGGTGGTGGATCGGGTGTTCACCCGGATCGGGGCGTCGGATGATCTGGCGGCGGGCCAGTCCACTTTCATGGTGGAGATGACCGAGGTGGCGGCCATGCTCAAAAACGCCACCCCCCGCTCCCTGCTCATCCTGGACGAGATCGGCCGGGGTACCTCCACCTACGACGGTATGTCCATCGCCCGGGCGGTGCTGGAGTACTGCGCCGACAAGAAGCGGTTGGGGGCGAAAACCCTGTTTGCCACCCACTACCACGAGCTCACCGAGGTGGATCAGTCCATCGAGGGGGTGGAAAACTACCACATCTCCGCCAAAAAGCGGGGGGACGGCATCGTGTTTCTGCGGAAGATCGTCCCCGGCGGCGCGGATCAGAGCTATGGCGTGGAGGTGGCCAAGCTGGCCGGGGTACCGGAGCGAGTGGTGAACCGGGCCCGGGAGATCCTGTCGGAGCTGGAGGGACAGGGCGCCCCCTCCCCTGCCCCGCGGACGGCCCGGGAGCAGCCGGACGGTCAGGTGTCCTTGGGTGATATGGCGGGAGCGGCGGTGCTGGACGAGCTGCGGAATACCGCCGTGGACACCCTGACCCCCATTGAGGCGCTAAACCTGCTGTATCAGTTGAAGCAGCGGTTATAAGGAAAGGCACGCCATAGGCGTGCCTTTCCTTATTTCAAGATGTTTTGTCAACGACAGTCCCTGAGCCATCGGATCGCCGGCGATCCGGGCCTTTTCTGCCTTGTCCACCGCCCACGCCCGGCGGCGTTCCGGCTCAAACTACAAAGCGGTACCCCAGGCCTCGCACCGTCTGGATGTAGGCGGGCCGGGCGGGATCCTCCTCAATCTTCTGCCGCAGGCGGCTGATATACACCATAATGGCGTTTTCGTCCACAATGGACGAGCCCCACACCAGGTCGTAGATCATATCCTTGGTGAAAATGCGGTTCACGTTGTCCAGGAACAGCTTCATCATGGCGTTTTCCTTGGAGGACAGCACGATCTCCACCCCGCCCTTGTAAAACCGCAGGGTGCTGGTGTCATAGCGGAAAGGCCCCGCGGCCAGCACGCCCCCCGCCCCTGTCAGTTCCCCCCGGCTGCGGCGGATGAGGGCCTTCACCTTGGCCCCCAGGGTCACCGGATTGAAGGGCTTGGTCAGGTAGTCGTCCGCGCCGATGTCCAGGCCGTAAAGTGCGTCGTAGTCTTCCTTGCGGCCGCTGACAATGATGATGGGCAGCTTGAGGCCCCGGCCCCGGAGGGTCTGGATCACCTCAAACCCATCCATCCCCGGCATATTCACATCCAGCAGCATCAGATCGTAGTGGCCCCGCCCCGCCAGCTCAATGGCCTCCCCGCCGCTGCGCGCCACATCGGACTCGATACCGCTGCTTTTCATCACCTTGCGGAGCATGGTCAGCACCGCCTCGTCATCGTCCACAATCAAAACCGTATCCGCCATGGCGTATCCTCCCCCTTTACAGAAGAAAGTTCCTGTGATAGACTGATAAAACTATATTGTGAATTATATCACATAGATGGGCCCGGGCGCAAGCCCCGGGGTGAAACCGCGGGCCCGTCCCGGAGAAACCCACAGGAGGACGATATGGAGAACAAAGCCAGGGGGCTGCGCCGCGTCCCCGTGATCCCTGCGCTGGCCCTGCTGGTGATCCTCCTGGGCCTGGCGATGATGTCCGGCGTGTTTCACCGCAGCCAGCAGCTGCTGGTGGACGGGCAGGACGGACAGCTGATGAAAACCGCCCAATCGGTGGACAACAACATCATGGGCCATTTCGCCTGGTACTGCTCCGATCTGGAGTACATCACCACCCGCACGGGCTTCCTGCGGGCGGAGGAGCGCTACCTCGGCGGCGGCGGGGCGGAGGATCTGCTCTATTACCTGCGGGAGAGCCCCCTGCCCAAGACGGTGATGGTGGAGTCCATGCTGGTGCTCCGGGAGGGCAGGGTGGTGCTGTCCACCGGGGACAGCACCGACTATGAACTGCTGGACGTCATCGGGCGGATCGGGGGCATCGGGATCTCCCTGTGGGCGGACGGGGCGGGGCGGCCCTATGTGGCCCTGGTTCTGGAGAAGGGGGAGGTGGGCTACGCCGCCCTCATCGACGGGGAGGCGTTCTTCGCCATCGCCGAGGAGCAGACCGCCGCCGAGGAGACCGACCGCATCCTGGTGCTGGACGCCCGGGAGCGGTATTTCTTCCACCGCACCCAGGAGGGGATCCGGGTGGATGCCGTGGACAGCCTGGATCCCCTGGTTCACAGCAGTCTCTACCTGATGCTGTCCGCCCAGCGGTCGGGACAGCCCAGCTCCGACTTTTTCCGCAGCGGCGGCCAGTCCGGCGGGAAAAGCTACACCGCCCGGATGGCGGTGCTCCCCGCCCCCGGCAATGAAAACGGCTGCTTCACCGTGGGGGTGGCCCGGAACTATGATCAGGTGATCCGTCCCTTCCAGATCGCCGCCGCCCAAATGGTGCTGTGCGGCGTGGTGATCATGGCGGGGGCGGGGGCGCTGGCCCTGTTCCTGATGCGCTCCCGCCGGGGCCACCGCCAGGCACAGGAGGAGCTGGAGGTGCTGAAGGCCAAGGCGGAGGCTATGGAGGCCCTCAACGCCCAGACCCGGGAGATGGCCCACCGGCAGCGGCTGGAGACCATCGGCACCCTGACCTCCGGCATCGCCCATGAGTTCAACAACCTGCTCACCCCCATCATGGGGTACAGCATCCTCATCCTGGAAAAGCTGCCCCCGGAGGACACGGAGTCCTATGACAATGCCCTGGAGATCTACAACGCCTCCCAGAAGGCCAAACAGATCATCTCCCGGCTGTCCAACCTCTCCCGGAAGGAGACCCCCGGCGCGCTGCGCCCCATCCGGCTGGACACGCTGGCGGAGCAGGTGCTGGAGGTGACCGCCCCAGCCCGTCCCAAGGGGGTGCGGGTGGATACCGGCTTCACCGGCCGGAGCCGCCCCATTCTGGGGGACGAGACCCAGCTGTTCCAGATGACGCTGAACCTGGTGCTGAACTCCTTTGAGGCGTTGGCCGGCCAGGGGGGCACCGTGCGGGTGTCCACCGGAACGGACGGGGAGCACGTCGTCCTGCGGGTGGCGGACAACGGCCCGGGCATCCCCGACGAGGTGAAGGATCTGATCTTCGACCCCTTCTTCACCACCAAGGGCTCGGGCAAGGGCATCGGCCTGGGCCTGGCCATTGTGCAGCAGATTGTGGAGGCCCATGGCGGAACCATCACCTTGGAGAGCGCCGCCGGCCAGGGCACCGCCTTCACCGTCGCCTTTCCCGCCGCCCCGCCGGAGGAGGAATCACCCCAGCCCTGAGGGCCCGCCCGTGGCCGCCGCGGCGGGCGGAACCCGAACAAACCTTTTCGCCCTGCCGGTATGCCCGGCGGGGCGATTGTCTTTTTCTTAACAAACATTAAGGGGGCATATATGTGCCATTAAGGCGGGGCGCATAAACTGTTGAAAAAAGGGGGGAGTTCTCATGCTGGAGCATCTGGTGGAGGCGGTGCTGGAGGTACTGATCCCGCTGTGCGAGATGATGGGTATTCTGGTCATCGCCGTATCCACCTGTACCGCCTTCTGGCGGTATTTCCGGGGGCTGTTCACCCGCACCCCGGGGGACGTGAAGTCCCAGCTGGCCTCCGGGCTGGCCCTGAGCCTGGAGTTCAAAATGGCCGCCGAGATCCTGAAAACCGTGTTGGTTCGGGACATGACCGAGCTGATGGTGCTGGGGGCCGTCATCATTCTGCGTGCTTTGCTTTCATTCCTCATCCATTTTGAAATGAAGCAGCATGATACATCCCAACAAGAGACTTTAGGAGGAATTACAAAATGAAACTGAATCGGATCACCGCTCTGCTGCTCTCCGCGCTGCTCCTGCTGTCCGCCCTGGCGGGCTGCACCACCGTGGTGGTGGGGCCGGAAGGGGATAAGCCCTCCACCCAGGCGCCCGTTGAGACCCAGACGCCCCCCGAGACCCAGACGCCCTCTGGCAACGGCGATGCTGCCCCCGTCAAGACCGGCCTTGCCGTGGTGACCGGGCTGGACAGCAGCAAGGATGCCACGGCCGAGAAGGACGGCACTGCCCAGAGCGACATCCTGCTGGTGGCGGTCACCGTGGGCGACGACGGCGTGATTGACAGCTGTATCATCGACGCCATCCAGGCCAAGATCAACTTCAACACCTCTGGCGCGCTGACCACCGATCCCGCCACCACCTTCGCCAGCAAGAACGAGCTGGGCGACGACTATGGGATGCGTAAGGCCAGCTCCATCGGCAAGGAGTGGAACGAGCAGGCCGCGGCCATGGCCCAGTACGCCGTGGGCAAGACCATCGACGAGCTGAAGGGCATCGCCGTGGACGAGGGCGGCAAGCCCACTGACGCGGATCTGGCCGCCTCCGTCACCCTGTATATCGGCAGCTTTGTGGGCGGCATCGAGGCTGCCGTCAACAACGCCAGCCACCTGGGCGCGGTCAAGGGCGACAAGCTGGGCCTGGCCAGCGAGACCAATATGAGCAAGAGCAAGGATGCCTCCGCCGAGGGAGACGGTCTGGCCCAGGCCTATGCCACCTTTGCCGCCGTCACCTTTAACGGCGATACCGTCACCAGCTGCTATATCGACGCGGTGCAGGCCAACGTGAACTTTGACACCGCCGGCAAGATCACCACCGACCTGACCGTCGCCCCCAAGACCAAGAACGAGCTGGGCGACGGCTACGGCATGAAGAAGGCCAGCTCCATCGGCAAGGAGTGGAACGAGCAGGCCGCCGGCTTCTGCGCCTACGTCACCGGCAAGACCCTGGCCGAGATCAAGGGCCTGGCGGTGGACGAGACCGGCAAGGCCACCGACGCCGACCTGGCCGCCACCACCACCGTGGGCATCGGCGAGTTCCAGACGATCATCGAGAAGGCCGCGAAGTAAGCGGGCAGACACTTCCGGGGCAGGCCGTCCGGCCTGCCCCGGCCGCAAGGAGGGAAGGGACATGAGGCAGCGGGTTCTGGCGCTGGCGCTGGCGGCGGCGCTGCTGCTCAGCGGATGCGCCGGACAGGCCGGCTCCGGGCAAAAGCCGCGCCGCTATGAGGCCAGCTTCCTGACCCTCTTTGACACGGTGACCACCATCGTGGGCTACGGGGAGACCGAGGAGGAGTTTCGGCGCACGGCCCAGGAGTTTCACGACAGCCTGCTGGAGTACCACCAGCTCTTTGACGTCTACCATGAGTACGACGGGATCAATAACCTGAAAACCGTCAACGACAACGCCGGAGGGGATCCGGTGGAGGTAGACGGCCGGATCCTCGACCTGCTGCTGTTCTGCCGGGAGCTGGAGGGGCTCACCGGCGGGAAGGTGGACGTGACCATGGGCAGCGTACTGGCCCTGTGGCATGAGGCCCGGACGGAGGGGGTGGACGACCCGGAGCACGCCGCCCTCCCCGACGCCGGGGCGCTGGAGGAGGCGGCCCGGCACACCGGTTTTGCGCTGCTGGAGCTTGACGAGGAGGCGTCCACCGTCCGCCTCACCGATCCTCTGGCCCGGCTGGACGTGGGGGCGGTGGCCAAGGGCTGGGCGGTGGAGCAGGTGTGCCGTACCGCCCCGGCGGGGCTGCTGGTGAGCGTGGGCGGCAACGTCCAGGCCACCGGGCCCAAGCCCGAGGGAAATTCCCCCTGGGTGGTGGGGGTGCAGGAGCCGGACGGGGAAGCCCAGGACTACCTCCACACCCTGAACATCCAACACCAGGCCGTGGTGAGCAGCGGCGACTACCAGCGGTACTATACCGTGGACGGCGTGCGCTACCACCACATCATCGACCCGGATACCCTCCGCCCCGGCCGGCTGTGGCGGGCGGTGACCGTGGTGGGCCCCGATTCGGGGCTGGCGGATGGGCTGTCCACCGCCCTGTTCCTCCTGTCCCAGGCGGAGGGGGCCGCCCTGGCGGAGCGCTGCGGCGTCCAGGCCATGTGGGTAGCCCCGGACGGCGGTCTGCTCTACACCGACGGGTTCCTGGAGCTGGTGCGGACCTGAACAGCCCCGGAAGAAATTCATTTTAACAGTAAGAGGTGATGCGTATGAAGTCCCTGTTCTTCGGCGGCGTCCATCCGGAGGGGCACAAGGAGCTGAGCGCCTCGGCTCCCCTCACGGCCCTGGCGGCGCCCGCTTTGGCCATCATCCCCCTGCGCCAGCACATCGGCGCGCCCTGCAAGCCCCTGGTGGCGGTGGGGGATGCGGTGTGCATGGGCCAGAAGATTGGCGACGGCGACGGGCTGTGCGTCCCCGTCCACGCGCCGGTGTCCGGCGTGGTGGTGGGCATTGAGGATCGGCCCCATCCCGGCGGCGGCGTCTGCCCCGCCATTCTCATCAAAAACGATTTTCTGGATACGCCCGCCGCCACGGTGCGGCCCTGCGCCAACCCGGAGGGGCTCACCCCCGGGGAGCTGACGTCCGCCCTCCGGGAGGCGGGAATTGTGGGCATGGGCGGCGCCGCCTTCCCCACCGGGGTCAAGACGGAGACCGGCGTCGGCGCCACCGATACCCTGATCCTCAACGCCTGCGAGTGCGAGCCCTACATCACGGCGGACGACGCGCTGATCCGGGCCCGGCCCGGGGACGTGCTCCGGGGGCTGGCCCTGCTGGCCCGGGCGCTGAGCCCGGAGCGGGTGGTGATCGGCATGGAGGACAACAAGCCCGAGGCCGCCGCCCTGCTGAAGGAGGCGCTGAAGGACTATCCCGGCATGGAGCTGAAGGTGCTGCCCACCCGCTACCCCCAGGGGGCGGAGAAGCAGCTCATACAGGCGGTCACCGGGCGGCAAGTGCCCTCCGGCGGCCTGCCTAAAGACGTGGGCTGCGCCGTGTTCAACGCCGCCACCGCCGCCGCGGTCTGCTGGGCGGTGTACGAGGGGACGCCCCTCATCGAGCGGGTGGTTACCGTCACCGGCCAGGGGGTGCACAGCCCCCGGAACCTGATCGTGCGGGTGGGCACCCCCTTCCAGGAGGTCATCGCCGCCGCCGGGTTGACGGACGACGTGTGGAAGGTGTTGTCCGGCGGCCCCATGATGGGCGTGGCCCAGGCGGATCTGTCCGTCCCCGTCACCAAGGCCGTCAACGCGGTGGTGTGCCTGTCCTCCGCCCAGAACGGGGAGAGCGCCCACCCGGTGTGCATCCGCTGCGGGAAGTGCCTGGAGGTGTGCCCTATCAAGCTGGAACCCCTGTACCTCTACCGCTTTTCCAACGCCGGGGATCTGGACGCGTTGAAGCGGCTGCACTTGACCGACTGTATTGAATGCGGCTGCTGCGCCTACGCCTGCCCGGGTAAGGTTCCGCTGGTAAAGGGCTTCCGGGCGGGGAAGCAGGCGCTGAAGGAGGGTTCGAAATGAATTTGACGGTAAGCTCCTCCCCCCACATCCGGGGGAAGGATACCACCACCCGGCTGATGCTGGACGTGGCCATCGCCCTGCTGCCGGCGCTGGTGGCGGGGCTGCTGTTCCAGGGCCTTCGGGCCGCGCTGGTGGCGGCGGTGTGCGTGCTGTCCGCCCTGGCGGGCGAGTGGCTGCTGGGGCTCGTCCTGCGCCAGCACAACACCCTGCCCGACGGCTCCGCTCTGGTGACGGGGCTGCTGCTGGCCCTGACCCTGCCCGCCTCCGTGCCCTATTACGTGGCCGCCCTGGGCGGGCTGTTCGCCACAGTAGTGGTGAAGGGGCTGTGCGGCGGCCTGGGGCAGAACACCTTTAACCCGGCCCTGGGCGCCCGGGCCTTCCTGATGCTGCTCTTTCCCGCCTGCCTCACCCGGTTCCCGGCCCTGGGCACGCCCCTGCCCCTGGGCGGGCTGAGTCCGGCGGACGTGGTCACCGGGGCCACCCCCCTGCACAATATGCAGATGCCCGCCCTGCCCGACGCGTCCCTGGGCGATATGTTCCTGGGCCGGATCGGGGGCTGCATCGGGGAGACCTCCGCCCTGGCCCTGCTCCTCGGCTGCGCCTGGCTGGTATTCCGGCGGGTGATCAGCCTTCGCATACCCGCCGCCTACCTGGGGACGGTGGCCGTCCTCACCCTGGTGTTCCCCAAGGGGGACAGCCCCATCCTGTGGATGGCGTACAGTCTGCTGGGCGGAGGCGTACTGCTGGGGGCCATCTTTATGGCCACCGACTATGCCACCTCCCCCGTGGGCCCCGCGGCCCAGGTGGTGTACGGCATTGGCTGCGGCGTGCTGACAGTGGTGTTCCGCTATACCGGCCTGTTCCCGGAGGGGGTCACCTACGCAATCCTGCTGATGAACGCCGCCGCGTGGCTGCTGGATCGGTATCTGATCCCCAGGCGCTTCGGCGCGGGAAAGGAGGGCGCGTGATGAAGGTGAAGCAGTTTATCGCCCCGGTTGCCGCCCTTGTTGCGGCGGCCGCGGTGCTGCTGGGCGTCTCCGCCGCCCTGAGCGGGACAGCCCGGAGCCGCGAGGAGGCGGCCCGGAATGAGATCCTGTCCTATATGCTGCCCAGCCGCCCCACCGCCTTCACGGAGGAGCCCTACGACGGGGAGGACGAGAGCATCCGCCGGGTGTTCAAGGCGGAGGACGGGTACGTTTTAGAGGTGGAGACCGACGGCTACGTGGGCCCCATGACCCTGTGGGTAGGGGTGACCAACGAGGGGACGGTATCCGGCGTGATGGTGCGGGATCACGGGGAGACCTTCGGCCTGGGCCGGGGGGCTCAGACCGACGTGCCCTTCCTGCTGCAATTCCTGGGCACCGCCGGGGAGGCCGCCGTGGGGGAGGACATCGACGCCCTCACCGGGGCCACCGTCACCAGCAAAGCGGTGACCCGGGCGGTCAACTCCGCCGCCGCTTTCGTCACCGGCGCGGACGTCTCCTCCGGCGCCACAGAATGGGAGGGCTGACATGAAGCACAATCCATTGAAGCGCAGCGCGCTGCTGGCCATTGTGGTGGGCGCGGCCTGCCTGGCCCTGGCGTTGGTCGGGGCGCTGGCCCCGCTGGCCATCCGGCCCAGGTTTGACCTGGTTATGATCCTGGGGCTCAGCCTCATCGCGCTGACCCTGGACGCATACCTGGGCGCTACATCCAAGCTGTCCTGGCCGGCCCTGCTGGCCAACACGGTGCTGGGCGGGATCGCCTTTGGACTTCTGCCCTGGTGCGCCGGGGTGGCGGGAGGAACCCCCGCCTGGGCGCTGGGCCTGGCAGGAGCGGCGGTATTCGGGGTTGCCTGCCTGCTTTACACTGCCGCGCTGGAGCGCATCGCCACCGGCTCCAGGGCCCCGCTGGCCCCGGCGGGCACCGCCCTGATGCTGTTCCTGGCGGGACAGTGCCTGAGCGGACTGCTGTAAGCGCGGTTCCGCCCCATGGAGCGGGGGCTGGTTTACAATACGGCAAGGTTAAGAACGCGCACAGCTAACAAGCTGTGCGCGTTCCTTGCGCTTCCGCTTGGTACGCCGCCCCGCAAACACGCTTTATCAACAACAAAAAACCGCTTGCATGATTTGGGCATATGGTGTAGAATAGAAGCACTAAGGTAAAAACCGCCAACAAAGATCGGAAGGAGAACGGATCCTATGAAAAAGGCGCTATTATATGGCCTGTCCGCCGTCATGCTTCTGAGCTTGACCGCTTGCGGCACCGCACAGGCCAACCAGCCAGACGAGCCAGACACAACCTCACCGTCCGCTGTCCAGACTGAGCCGCCGCAGGAATCGGCTGTCCCCAGTGAGAAACCGGACAATGCCGTGGAGCCGTTGTCTGGAAACGGGGGCGTAAAAGATGCCGCCGGGACAGAGTTATACACGATTTTTGAGCAGGGATATCAAGGTGGGCAGATATATATTGAATTTGGGTTAAGTGAGGAAGAGTTAATATTGATGGAGGTTGCGGAGGTTGAATCAATATTAAGCGTAAGGACAGACGTTAAGGCCCCGGCAGACCTTGAATCCCAATACAGGGCATGGCGGGCCGAAGCTCATCCAGCTACATCAACCCAAGCACCTCCCCAAGCTGAGGTACAGCTATTTGCAGAATGTAATGAAGTAGTCTACGCACTGGATCAGGTAAATATCAGGGCGAGCTATTCAACAAGCAGTACGAGGTTAGGAAGTTTAACGAGGGGCCAGTCAATAACCCGAATAGGCACAGCAATCCCGGGAACAGAAGCGGAGGGCTGGTCACGAATTCAGCTCTCGGATGGTACAATAGCATATATAGTCTCCAGTTATCTGAGTACATCAAAACCCCAGCAGCAAAACCAGAATAGAACTCCCCAGCCCGGCAGCACTGGCGGAGGCACCGGCACCCAAACACCTCCCCAAGGTGGCGGTGACATTGATGGGAGTGACCCCTTCGAATCTGGATCCCACAGAATAAACCTAGATGAAACCAAGAAGACTACAGATTATGGTTATGAAGAGTCCGATCCAGGGGATTTCATATATGGTCCTTAATAAATTAAAGATTAGTTAATACAAATTTCAAGCAGGGCTAACGATAAAAAGTTAGTCCTTCCCCAGCCCGCACATCTCCGCCCCTTTGGGGCCATTTGCACAACCTTCGCAAAGCCGAACAGACACAGCCAAGAGGCACCCTTAACGGGGTGTCTCTTTCTTTATGCCGCCCATCGAGCCATAGACCCCCAAGCGGCGGGCCTACAGACCGCCGCCAGCGGCAAGACGGGCCGCTCTTTCTGCGCTGATGCTGTCCAGATAAACAACAAATCCGAACCCGTCCCTCATGGGGAACAAGTTCGGATTATGTTGGTTGGTGGAGACTACAGAACTCGAATCTGTGACCTCTTGCGTGTGAAGGATTTAGTCACAAATGTCTCCAACCCGTTGTGTCCCAACCGATCCCTAACGTTAAATTATTCAGTTTTGCAACATACTTCGCAACAGGTCAATGACCCCTTGCGAAAAATTGCGTAACTTATTTTTGCCAACATGATCGCCTTGCGATACAGCATCAAAAATTGGGGGATGCCCCCACATAGGAAAGTGAGGAAATCATATGGCATATATCATTTCTTTTACCAACTCAAAAGGCGGTGTCGGAAAAACATCCAGCACCTTGAACTTAGGTGCTGCACTCAGCATTTTCCAGAAAAGGATTCTAATCATTGATAACGATCCCCAAGGCAACTTGACTGCTGCCTTAGGCTATACCCCAGCAGAACAGTCTCATACACTGTCCAATCTCCTGTTTGCGGCTATCGACTACCCGGAAGATCTGAACCTTCATTCAAGCCGCACGATTATCCACACCGGCAGCGGTATGGATCTGATCCCCGCCAATCGTCGTCTGGCTGACGCCGCTGCACGGCTTCAGGTGATGCAGATGTCCCAATATAGCGCCGTGGGCGAGGTGGATCGGGTTTGCGAGAAAGTCATGGGCTCGCTACTGGAGCCGTTGAGGGAACAGTACGATTATATCATCATTGACTGTGGATTGCAACATGAACTCTTGACAGTCAACGCGTTGGCGGCTTCGGACTACTGCATCATCCCGGTGCAGGCCCACTTTCTGGCCAGCGAAGGTATTCCCGATGTGCTGGAACTGGTCAAATCGGTGCAGGCCAAATTCAATCCCAACCTCAAGATTGCGGGGATCCTTCTGACTATGTACCAGTCCAGACCCCAGCTGTGCCAGAGTGTGAAAGCCAGCGTTTCCGAGGTCTACGGCGAGGATTTCCACGTATTCCAGCGCCCCATCGAGTATTCCATCAAAGTGGCGGAGTGCCCAGCGGCGGGGCAGAGCATTTTTGAGTACGCCCCCAAAAACGCCGCCGCCGAATCCTACCGCAGCCTGGCGGAGGAGGTGCTGGCCCTTGGCTAAAAAGGCGATGGACGACCTGCTGAAGCGCCGGATGTCCGCTACCCAGCAGGCATCCGAGCTTCAGGCCACGGACGAAGCCTACGCAAAACTCTTTCGGGAAATCCCGCCCGAGGCAAACGTCCGCATCTGTAACCTGCTATTGGACAAGCTGATCGCATTTTCCTCAGCGGATATTGGGTTCAAGCCCTACACGCAGGCGCAGCTTGAGGCTTTTGCCGAGCAGCTCAAGGAAGAAGGGCTAATGGTACGGATCATTGTGCGCCCTATTGCGGGGACAGACCACTACGAGATCTTGGCGGGACACAACCGTGCTGCCGCCGCCCGGTTGGCCGGATGGACGGAGATCCCCGCTGAGATCGTGGACGCGGACGATGCCCGGGCAATCGTGATTGCTACCTCCACTAACCTGATCCAACGGCAGAACCTGTCCGTCGTTGAGCGGGGCAAGGCGTACAGGGCACTTCTGGAAGCAAAATCCCGACAGGGCCAACGTTTCGATTTAATGCAGCATTCAACATCAGGCGATAATCGCCCGATGTTGGGCAGCGGAACATCAGGCGAAACTCGCCAGAGGTATTCCGCACGAGCGTTAGTTGCGGAATTCTTTGGCGTCACGGAGTACGAGATCCGCAAGGCGGTCAAGCTCACCTATCTCATCCCGGAGCTGGCCAGTATTCTGGAAGCATCCCCAAAGCAGTTGAATCTGGCCTGCGCCGACCTGATGGCGGACTATGATCCGGAATCTCAGCAGGTGTTCATTGAGATGTGCCGCAATGAGAGTTATCCGCTCAACAAGGCCGCTATGAAGTATATTGCTTCCAAGTGCCCACCCCCTTCCGCCAAGTGTCAGGATATGTACGCCGCATGGCGGGAGGCCCGGGCGCGGGCCGAAAAGCGCCTGACCGCGCTGCCCAAGAAGATATCCTTTGACCGCAAGCAGTTTGCCCCCTATCTGGACGGACGCAGCGACAAAGAGATCGAGGCCCTGTTTCTGGAGTTCTTGCGGGAGCGGGTGAGATAATGTATAATATCAAAAATGAGTGCGCGGGGGTATTGCCATGAGCGAACAGGACAAAATTCAACTGTTTGAGGATCAGCCGATCCGGACAGCGTGGGACGCAGAGCAGGAAGAATGGTTTTTTTTCGTAGTAGATGTGGTGGGTGTACTGACAGACCAGCCAACGCAGCGCAATGCCAGTACCTATTGGGCTGTGCTGAAAAAGCGGCTAAAGGACGAAGGCGCGGATCAGTTGCTTACAAATTGTAAGCAACTGAAATTAAAATCTCCGAAAGACGGCAAGCACTACTCTACCGATGTGGCCACCACAGAGCAGCTGCTACGTATTATTCAGTCCATTCCGTCTCCCAAAGCGGAGCCCTTCAAACTCTGGCTGGCCCAGGTGGGCCGGGAGCGCATTGAGGAAACCATTGACCCGGAGCAGGCCATTGACCGGGCGCTGGAGACTTACTTAAAAAAGGGCTACTCCTCCGATTGGGCACATCAGCGCATTTTAGCCATCCGTGTCCGCAACGAGCTCACTGCTGAATGGCAGGCCCGGGGTGTGGAAAAAGGGCGGGAATATGCCATCCTCACCGACGAGATCACCCGGGCCTGGGCTGGCATGACAACCAGCCAGTATAAGCGGCTGAAAGGGTTGAAGAAGGAAAACCTGCGGGACAACATGAGCACCACCGAACTCATTCTAACTATGCTGGCGGAAAACTCTACCAAGGAGATCTCCCAGAGGTAACAGCCGGAGGGCTTTGAAGAAAACCGTGAAGTGGCCCAGCGGGGCGGCGGGGTCGCCCACATTGCCCGTCAGGCATTGGAAACTGAGACAGGAGTGCCGGTGGTCACGGCTCAGAATGCCATACAGCTTAATACCGTGGTCACCAATATGATCGAGATGGTGGCCGAATCTCAGCCGGATGACCCGGAGGAATCTGACAACTGACAATCGAAAAACACGGAAGAAAAAGCTTGACGCCGCAAGGCGCCAAGCTTTTCTTATGCCCCAAAGGAGGAAGCGCATAACATGAAAAACTATCGACCCACCCGCAGCCCATTTGACAGTTCGGCGCTGGATCGCCTGCGCCGGATGGGACTGGCTACGGCGGACGGCTCGGTGGAGCGGGACGCCATGGCGGTGTTCTGCTGCATCTTCGCCGGCCAGTTCTATGACGACCTGTGCGATTACCACCAGGACGATGCCCAAGCGGTCAGGGCCGCTGTCACCCCCCTGGTGGACGGCGCGGACACCGGCGATCCCCAGGGGAAGTTCCTGATGATCTGCCTGCAATACGACAGCATCTACCGCACCCTGCCCGACCCGGTTTGGTGGCTCAGCGGCAGTCCGGCCTTTGCCGAGGCGTTCGCGGACGGCTTTCTGGCCCATTTGAAGCGGCTGATGGAGAGCGAGGTGAAACCTTGAAAGGCATCTACTTATTCAAACTCCCAGAGCGGGCTGCGCCCGTGGCCCAGTTCATCGACGGCCTGGAGCCCCGGCTGCGGGAAAAGCTGATCCGCCAGCTCATCGTCCTGCCCACCACACCGCGGGCCAATCTCCGGGAGCCCCACTACAAGCACTTCACCTTGGAGCGGTACCGGGAACTCTACGAGCTGCGCGAGCGGGGCCGCGTGCTGGTACGGGTCATCTTCACCATCCGGCCAAACGGGGAAGTCATCCTGCTCCATGCCTTTGTGAAGCGGCAGAGCCGGGATACCATGCAGGCCCTGGAGCAGTCCCTCAACATTCTGGCCCGAGTCCGGGAGCGGCCGGAGTTAGCGGTGGAGTACATTGTGAAGGAGGAAAAGCGGTGAACCGGCATTTGTCCATTCGCGGCCCCCCCAGGGGGTGCGCCCGGATATCTCAGCACCCAATTTGATGAAAGACCTGCTAATAAAAGTCAAGGGTTAAATTGGGGGAACAAAGAATTTTTATAGACACAGCAAAAAGGGAACAGAAAACCAAGCCACCGCCGTTGAGATTTTTTGGCGCTGGCCTGAGATAAGCAGGTTAAAGGTTGGATATTAGGCTTCGAGACTGTCCAGATACTGCTTCACGGTAGCGTAATAGATACGCAGGAACTTGTTGGCGGAGGCCATCATGTAGACGCGATAAGGCTTGCCCTCGGTGCGTTTCCTGTCCATGAACTGGAACACCGGGTTATCAGATGGGGAACGCTGGAGGATAACGCTCATCACCAGGAACAGCGTCCTGCGTAGGGCAGAAGAACCCCGTTTGGAGATGCTGCGGCTGCGGACTTCCATCTGGCCGGACTGGTACGGCGGGGCATCAATGCCCGCAAAAGCCACCAGCGCCTTTTTGGAGTGGAAGCGGCGCACATCTCCAATCTCGGCCATGAGCTGGGGGCCAAGAGCCGGTCCAACGCCGAACATCCCCATCACAACAGGATACTCCGGCAGCGATGCCGCCAGGGACTGCATTTCGTTCCTGAGCGCGGTCAGCGCGGCGGAAGCGGCCCGGAGCTGGGACACCGCCTGCTCCACCAGGAACTTGGCGGTATCAGTTTTTGGCATGACGCTGAAATGCCCACAGGCGGAGGCATAGATGTCCAGGGCCTTGTCCTGGCTGAAGTTGTAGCCATGCTTCTTGCACCACTTCTGGTACTTGGCTGCAAATGCCTTTTCGGACAGCCCACAGACACATTCACAGTGTGGGAAAGCGGCAACAAAGTCCACCCATTTCTCACTTCCGTCAGCCCTGGCAGGGCTTGCAAACAGGCGGTTTGCGTCTGGAAAAGCGGTGTCGAGCAAGGAGATCAGATTGTTTTTAAGCATGGTCTGTACTTTGGCGCATTGCTGGTACTGGCAGTATGTAGTTTTCAGCATCAGCCGCACTTCATCCTCCGGGATGTACCTGGGCAGCGTCAGCCAGTGGTCGAGGCCGTAGTTGGCCAGCTTGAGCGCGTCCTTCTTATCGGTCTTGGCCCGCCGCAGACTGTTGTTCCCGTAACCATGCACCAGCATGGCGTTCACCACGGAGACGTAAAACCCAGAATCGTAGAGGAAGCTGGCCACCGGCAAATGGTAGTTCCCCGTGGCCTCCATCACCACGCGGGTCTCGCCGCCCAGTTCCCTCAACCGGCTCGACAGCTCACACAACTCAATACCGGTGTGTCCCACCTCAAAGGGCGGGATCACCATCTCTCCCAGAGGACGCATGACGGCAATCATGCTCTTGCCTTTGGAAACGTCAATGCCTACACAGTTCACGTTCATTCCCCCAATACAAAATTTGCAACCGGAACCCATCTTTTTCTCGCTGCCGATTCAATCTATTGGGTGACGCGAACTCATGGCTCAACCTGCTTAAACCGAACGCCGCAACAAGAGGATGGCTGACAGTCTTTCGTACGGACATCACAGCCCAAGGAGATTTAGGCCAGCCAGTTGCTCCCCTTATTGTAGCTTTGGCACGAGACGGACGAAACCCCCGGCCGGCTGCCGAGGGTTCCAACCAAATTATATTGTAATAGGAGTATTTGAACCCAATGAAAAAGATTTGCCTTTGCCTGCTGCTGACGGCGGCGCTGACCATGAGCGCCAGCGCCCTGGAGGTGCCCACCAGCACGGTGGTGCAGAACCTCAACGGCAGCCAGCAGGTGGTTAAGACCTATACCGTTTCCCCCGAGGTGGACGCCCAGACGCTGATCGAGGAGCCCTTCCAGCTGGAGGGCTTTCTCTATACCTATGCGGACATCGTGAAGCAGGAAAATCAGGTGGCCGAGCGGCAGTCCCACACCGAGACGGTGACGGTGGAGACAGCCAAGAAAAACCTGGACGTGATCCTGGAGCAGCTGGCCCCCACCATGGAGTATGACGACGGCACCTGGGCGGGCACCCTGGCCTTGGATCACACCAGCATCAGTACCCAGGCGGCGGGTTATACCACCGGCAGCAGCACGGTGACCACCACCAAGACCATCGGCCCGCTGGACCGCAACGATATGTCCTATGTCCCGGCCACCACGACAAAGAATGGGGTGACGCTGAACCTGTCCAACGTGGAGTGGCAGGTTATCGGCACGGATGTGGTTGGGGATGTGATGGCCCCCTGCTCCTACCAGGCGGTGGCCACCTACAGCGGCAAGAGTTACTACAAAGCCGCCACCGGGTACGTCACCACCGCCAACTATGTGGGTGAGGTCACCCACGAGGGGGTGGAGAGCGTCACCTACCAGGTGACCTACCTGGGCAAGGGGTACGAGCCGGAACCCAGCCCGGCCTCCGAGGAGGGGCAGCCCAACCTGCTCCAGCAGGTGGTGTCCTCCCCCAATTTTTTACGCAATGCGCTGGGCGGCGCGGGCGTCATCACAGCGGTGGTGCTGACGGTGCTGCTGATCCTGTCCCGCAGGGAGGTCAGGTCGCTGCGCTCCGAGGACGGGGAAACTGACGACGAACAGGAGGAGAACGGAACATGAAAAAGATGAGAAATCTGCTGGGGCTGGCCTTGGCGGTGGGGGCGGCGCTGTCCCTGACGATCCCGGCCTTCGCTTCGGATTACAGCTTTGCGACCACCGCGTCTCAGGACTACTACGGCAGCACCAGCTATGAGGACGTGTACGGCTCCCAGTACAACTACGGCGGCAGGAACGCCGTGGACTACGACGTACCCGAACTGGAGTACGGACGCATGAGCACCACCCAGGCAGGTATTATGGAGCGCACCATTCTGCCCGGTCTTCAGGGTGCGGCGGCATTGGTGGACGAGGATGGCAGCTATGGGATCGGGGACGGAGGCCCCCTTACTGAACTCATCACCGACAGTGTCACGAAAGACGGCCCATGGGCCATCCCCGCCGCGCCCACCATCCAGCAGCCCGCCTACACCAGCGTTCAGGGCATGGCCCAGGCGGACGGAAGTATCGGAACCCTGTCCATCCCTAAGCTGAAGATCAACATGAAGGTGTGGGAGGGCGAAACCAACGCCAGCATGGCCAAGGGCCTGGGCCACTACAGTTCCACCTCCGGCTGGCTGGGGAACGTCGGGGTGTGCGGCCACAACCGGGGGGCTCGGTATAATATCGGTACCATCAAAGATCTCAAGCCGGGCGATATCATCACCTATACCACCGTCTACGGCACCCGCACCTATCAGGTGACTATGGTGAAGACCATTGCCAACAACGACTGGAGTTATCTCCAAGGGACGGTGGACAACCGCATCACCCTCACCACCTGTCTGGCCAACCAGCCCGCAAAAAGAATTTGCGTGCAGGCCGTGGAGAAAAGTGCCTGAAATCGTCCAAAACGTTAAAAACCAAGAAAGAAAAGGCGAGGATTCTTTTTATCGGCGTAAGGAAGTTAAATAATCCTTTGACAAGGCCTCAAAATGGTATTATGCTCAGATCAGAAAAGCTGAAAAGGAGCGCGATATCATGAAAAAGCAGCTATTAACCCTCGTGGCGGGAATCTTGTTGGGCATGGCCCTGATCAGCGGCGGCCAGGCGGCGGTGAACCTCACCGCCAGCCCCACCAGCCAGACGTTCTATGTCAACGGGCAGAAAGCAAATTTCGAGGCGTATTCCATTCACGGGAATAATTTTGTCAAGGTTCGGGACATCGGCAAGGCGGTGGACTTCGGCGTGACCTACAACGCCGCCGACAACAGCGTCCACATCGATCCCAACACCCCCTATGCCGAGGAAACGCCGGCGCCGACCCCAGCGCCCACTCCCGCACCCACCCCGGCGCCAACCCCCGCACCCTCGGGCGCGTACACCATCAACGTGGATCACTGGAGCCGGGAGGATTTCAGCCAGCAGGCCAACCCCGCAGTATTTTCCGGTATGTATGACCGGGCCCTATACAACACATTCCGGCAGACGTTGGTGGACGGCAGAGCCATTGATCCGCCAGCCTATACTATGGTGGATAAGGGGGATGACTATAGCGCTGTTGTGTACCTGATGGGCCGAATGAGCGGGATGACAAGATATGAGCACTATGTTCCTGAGAACTTCTCGAACTATTGGCAGTATCTGGACTACTTCGCTGTTACCGGAGCTGTGCCTGACGTGTACCATACCTCTGCACATTGCTTGCCTACAAAGCAGGCAAATACGCAGGTATACCGCAAACCTTTGCCTCACATGGCAATGAACTGGAAGCAAACTGTGGTGCTTATGCAACAAACTTCAAGTTCCTTTGCGAGGCAGCAAATATTCCGTGCTTTACCATCAGCACATCCACCCATACTTGGAATATAGTCTACGTGGACAATCAGTGGCTCCATGTGGACGTGTCTCTCAATGATGTTACCCACAGCCACACCATGCTCCTCCGGGAGTCCTACCCGAACCATCCGGATGAAGCGCCAGAAGCCACAGCCTTCCTAAAGGAACTTCTGGTTCCCGGTTCTACAAAGTAACCAATCAACCAAATAGGCAGAAAAGGCAGACCGCCATCAGCGGTCTGCCTTTCCTCATGCCCAGAAAGGAGAGCAAAGACACGATGAAACATAAATTATCCACCAGGCTGATCTCCATGCTGCTGACGCTGGCCACCCTTGCCGGCCTGCTGGCGGTTCCCGCCAGCGCCGCCACCCTGCATGACAGCGGCAGCGTGAAGATCACCCAGGCCGGGTTTGGCAACTACCTGAGCAAGAAATCCGGCGGCACCATCGGCGGCGGCTACTGGCAGTACACCAGCAATGACGGCCTGAAGGGGGCCGCATACTGTATCAATTGGGGTCTCACCGGGGTGTCCCCCAACAAGTCCCTCACCATTGAGCCCTACAACCGCAGCCCCCAGACCATGGGGGCCTTCGCCAACGGCTACCCCGCCCGGACGCTGGATCAATTCAAGCAGCTCCACAAGGACGATGTGCGGGGCATCCAGCAGCTGACGGAGGATGAGTACAAGTACGCCACCCAGGTGGCGGTGTGGGCCACCTGCGGGCAGATTTCTGTCCCCGGCACCAAGTTTAGCGCGGGCCGCACCTCTGTGGTGGAGCCCACTGCGGATGCCCAGCAGATCCGTATCTTTGACAGCATCAAGGGTATCCTGGAGCACGCCGGGGAGTGGACTAAGCACCTCTACACAGGAATGTACCTCCGGGCCGAAGCGGACAGGGATATCCGGGGTGTGGAAATTGTCAATGAGCACGGACTTGAGGGCGCGGCACTCAACGCTGAAAACGGAATCAAAAAGGAAACCATCAACGGCACCGAGTACTACACCCGGGTGATGTATGTGGCCTCCGCCACCTCCACCTGGATCGACGGCTACAAGACCAAGGTGTATTCCACTGACGCCCCCCAGGGCGCCATCTTTGTGGCCGAGAACAACTCCCCCCTGGAGACCGAGACGGAGGGCGGAACCACCTACTACAAGGTGGACACCAGCAAGCAGCACACGGTGGGCTTCAACGCCAACGGCACCGAGTACCGGGGCACCTTCAAGATCTGTATCCCCGTGAACTCGGTAACCAATGAGGGGTCTTTCCAAATCAAGGCTACGGGCGGCGTGGCCCAGTATAACCTGTTTCTGGCCAAAAACCCCTCCTCCACGGAGCAGTCCTACATCATCGCCGATCCGGGCTACACTACAGTGGATAGCTCCACTCCATTTAAGTGGAAAACCACGGACATTATTCCTGACACGGCCAGCCTCGAGATCGTGAAAACCGGCCCTGGCGGCGGCCCGCTGGAGGGGGCGGAGTTCGAGCTCACGGGGAACAAGGGCACCACCCTCACCGGCACCAGTGACCGGGACGGCAAGGTAATCTGGGCAGACCTCCCCGCCGATGAGCAGTTCACCCTGGAGGAAACCAAGGCGCCGGACGGGTGCCAGGTCATTGCCCCCCAGAACATCACCCTGACCGGGGGCCAGACAACCTACCTCACCGTGCCCAATGACGCCGAGAAGGGCTTCACCATCAAAAAAATCGATGCCCAGAACAAGAGCAGCCTCCAGGGCGCAGTGTTCCGTTTTGAGCAGATTGACGGGGACTACACCACCACCGGCATCACCGGCTTTGACGGCCAGATCTCGTTTTCTGGGGAGGAGCTGCCCTATGGCAGCTACCGGGTGACGGAGGAATCCCCCCCGCAGGGCTACCTGAAGGATACCCGAGTGGAAACCGTGGAGTGGACAGGCGAAAATGACGTCCTGCTCACCTTCGAAAACGTCAGGGAGATGCGGATCATCCTCGTGAAAAAGGACGCCCGCACCGGCGTATCGCTGGCCGGGGCTTCCTTCGATATTTTTGCGGACGGCAAGTTTCTTACCTCCGTCACCACCAATGACGCGGGGGAAGCCTACGTCACCGGGATCAAGGCGGAGATGTATATCGAGGCCCGGGAGACAAGGGCGCCGGAGCACTACATTTTGGATCGCACCTCCCACGGAATTCATGTGGATCCGGTGCGCTTTGTTCCTTGACAATCTGCGTAGAAATACGCAATAAAACAAGGCAGATTTTGAAAGAAATCTGAACTCTATGCTTGATTCGGCAGGGGA
>SFVC01000049.1 GCA_004560375.1 bacterium | reverse complement strand
GATCCACGTGGTGCTGAACAACGAGGCCCACGAGTCCGTGGGGGGAATGCCCACGGTGGCGGGCAGGGTGGATCTGTGCGCCGTCGCCCGGGCCTGCGGCTACCCCAGGGTGTTCTGCGTGGATTGCCCAGAGGAATTGGACAAGGCGCTGGAGGCGGCCAAGGAGGGCAAAGAGCTCACCTTCCTGGAGGTGAAGTGCGCCCTGGGGGCACGGGCGGATCTGGGCCGTCCCGCCACCACGCCTCAGCAGAACAAGGCCGCCTTTATGGAAAACCTGGAGGGATAAGTATGCTGTGCGATCTCCACACCCACACCACGGCCTCCGATGGACAGTACACGCCCACGGAGCTGGTGGGGCTGGCGAACGCCCGGGGCCTGGACCTGCTGGCGGTGACGGATCACGACACCATCGCCGGGGTGGCGGAGGCCCAGCGGGCCGGGAACGCACTGGGCCTGACGGTGATCCGCGGGGTGGAGCTGAGCGCCAAGGATTACCCCAACTGCCACATCCTGGGTTACGGCTTCCGGGATGGGGACACGGAGCTGGCCCGCCTGTGTGAGAAATTCCGGGCGGGCCGGGACGACCGGAAGTACAAAATCGTGGACTTTCTCCACGAAAAGGGCGTGGACATCGACCTCACCGAGGTGGAGGAGATCGCGGGGGGCGAGGTGATCGCCCGTCCCCACTTTGCCCAGGCGCTGGTGCGGCGTGGGTACGTGAGCACCAACCGGGAGGCCTTCGACCGCTACTTGGACACGGAGGAGTTCCGGAGGCGGGTGAAGCGGTTCAAAGCCGATGCCCGCACCTGCGTGGAGGCCATCCGGGCGGCAGGGGGGAAGGTGTCTCTGGCCCACCCCTATCAGATGGGGCTGCCGGACGGGGAGCTGGAGGATCTGGTGGGGCGGCTCAAGGGCTGGGGGCTGGACGCCATCGAGTGCTACTACCCCAAGTACAGCCGGTCACAGCAGGCGTTCTACCTCCATCTGGCGGAAAAGTACCGGCTCCACCAGACCGGCGGTAGCGACTTCCACGGTGAACGGGTGAAGCCGGACGTGGAGCTGGCAGCTTTAGGGTTGGAATTGGATTGGATGCTTAGCGCAACTCAGACGGGCGATTAAACAAAACGAGGGGACGATCCGCATTGGATCGTCCCCTCGTTCTGTCATGGGTCATTCCGTATCCTGCACGTCGATGACCTCGCCCTCAATCATGGCAGAACGGGTCAGTTTGGCCAGCCGGTGAATGCTCCACAGGTCGGATATGCTCTCATAAAGGAGGATCACCCCGATGATCTGGAGCAACAGTTCGGCAAACAGGCTGGGGTTGAACACCACAACGGCCCCCAAAGCCAGAATGAGCATGTCCAGAACAAAGGGGATCCACCACTGGAGGAAACCCGCCGCGCGCAGCGCAAAGTCCCGCCGCAGGCTCATGACCCCATCCACCAGGATGGCGACGCCCAGGATGATGGAGATGATATCGCTGATGCGGGTGGGCTGGGCAAAGGCGTAAATACCAAAGGCGGTGCAAATGACGCCGACGGCCAGTCCGATCCAGGAGTCGCGATCCTTACCGAAGTAAGCGAGTATGTGGAAAAGGCCATAGGCGGTGAGCACGCCGGAAACGATATAGCAGAGGATCAGGTTGCTGGTGTGGGGCCAGATCAACAGCGAGATGCCCAGGAACAGAAAGAGCAGGGATGCCAGAATCAAGCTCCACTTGATGCCCTTTAACGCGTCTCTCATAGGCCACCTCCGCAATCAATAGACGGTTCTTTCCCCGTGAGGGCTTCCATCTCGTCGATCAGCGTGCCGAACAGCTCCAGCGCATCCTGGACGGGCTGGGGGGAGGCCATGTCCACCCCCGCTCCCCGGAGCAGGTCGATGGGATCCTGGGAGCAGCCGCCGGACAGGAAGCCCAGCATATCCTTCACCGCGGGGGCGCCCTCCTTGAGGATGCGGCGGGACAGGGCGATGGCGGCGGAGTAGCCGGTGGCGTACTGGTACACGTAGTAATTGTAGTAGAAGTGGGGGATGCGGGCCCACTCCAGGGCAATGCGGTCGTCGGTCACCATGTCCGG
The DNA here is from genome assembly GCA_004560375.1 of bacterium. Classification (GTDB taxonomy): domain Bacteria; phylum Bacillota; class Clostridia; order Oscillospirales; family Oscillospiraceae; genus Enterenecus. The sequence continues at coordinate 7,127 of SFVC01000049.1, read as the reverse complement.
GCCGAAGTATTTGACGTTGAGGGCCTTGTACTCCGCGCACAAAAGCTCGGCGGTGAGGGGCGTGCCCTGGGCGTTCAGCTCGCCCATCCGCAGCTCGAACTCGGCGAACATGGTCTGGCGGTACAGGGTGCCCTTGAACTGCTCCAGGAAGTGGTTGAGCAGCCACGCCCGCTGGGTTTTGTCGGTGGTGCGGGCCAGCAGGTGCTCCATGAGCAGGGCCTCGTTGCAGGTGGAGGCCACCTCCGCCACGAAGATCACGTAATCCCGGTAGACGATGGGCTGGGTCTTGTTAGACAGGTAGGAGTGGACGGCGTGGCCCAGCTCGTGGGCCAGGGTAAACATACTGTCCAGGTCGTCCTTATGGTTGAGCAGGATATAGGGATGGGTCACCACGCCGCTCATATAGCCGCCGGAGCGCTTGCCCACGTTCTCGTACACGTCGATCCAGCGGTTGTCCAGCCCCTCTTTGATGATGGCCCGGTACTCCTCCCCCATGGGGGCCAGGGCGTCGTAGACGGTGGATTTGGCCTCCTCAAAGGGGATAATCTTGGACGCGCCCGCCACCATGGGGGCGTAGATGTCGTACATATGCAGCTCGTCCACGCCCAGCAGCTTTTTCCGCAGGCGGACATAGCGGTGGAGCTTGTCCAGGTTGGCGTTCACCGTGTCCACCAGATTGCGGTACACCTGGGGCGGCACCCGGTTGGAGGCCACGGCGGCGGCCAGGGGGGAGTCGTACTTCCGGGCGGTGGAGAAGAAGCGGCGCTTTTTCGCCTCCGCGTCCAGCAGGGCGGCGGCGGTGTTGCGGAAGCCGCCCAGAGTGTCGTAGTAGGTCTCATAGGCGGAGCGGCGCAGATCCCGATCCTCGCTCATCTCATAGGGCACGAAGGTGGCGTTGGACAGGGGCAGGCGGTTGCCCTGGCCGTCCACCGCGTCGGGGAAAGTGAGGTCGGCGTTGGAGAATTTGGAGAACACCTCGTCCGGGGCCTGGGCCATCTCGCCCGCCGCGGCCAGCAGCTTCTCCTCCCCATCGGACAGGGTGTGCTCCTTCTTGTCCTGAAGGACGGTGAAGAACCGGCGGTACAGCGTCAGCGCCGGCTGGTCGGCGTAGAACCGCTCCAGGGTGTCGGGGGAAATTTTCAGCAGCTCCGGGGTGTCGAAGGCGGTGGCGGAGCTCAGCTCCACCCACAGGGTGCCGCCCTTGCCCGCCAGGGCCTGGTACTTGCCGTCCCGGGTGTCCTCGTCCTGGCGCAGGCTGGCGTACTGGTACAGCCGGCTGACTTTCTCCACCGTCTTGTCGCACAGGGTCAGGTAGTCGTACAGGGTCTGGGCGCTCTCGCCCAGCCGGCCGGCATAGCCCGCCAGCACGGGGATGGCGGCCTGAACCTCCTCAAATTCCGCCTCCCACGCCTGGTCGGTGGGGTAGATGTCCGCAGTGTTCCAGGTGTATTCCACCGGAACCTCGGATCGCTGGGGGATTTTTTTCGCTTCTGCCATGGTTCGGGGCCTCCTCCTTTGTTCAGTGGGACTATCATACCACATTTTTCCGGGCCTTACAAGGGCGCAAAACAGCGGCCCCGCCGGGGGAGGATATCGTCGGCACAAGCTGCGCTCAGTCGCTTCCCCCTTTGGGGAAAGCTCCTCCGCTTCGCTGTGCCTCCTCTCCCCACAAAGCCAAAGGACGGCTTTGTGGGGCCCCCCATGATCCCGGCGGGGCCGCTGCTGCGGGGCGGCGGGCGGATCGGGCAATCCGTCGTCGGCACAAGCTGCGCTCACTCGCTTTCCCCTGCGGGGAAAGTTCGTCCGCTCCGCTGTGCCTCCTCTCCCCACAAAGCCAAAGGACGGCTTTGCGGGGGCCCCGTAAAGGGCACGTCGATCAACGGACTCAGTACTCCTTGGGCATGATCAGGGCGGCGATGATATACACCCACAGGGACAGGCCCGCGAAGGCCACCAGCAGGACAGTGGCCACGCGCACAACCGTGGGATCGACATTGAAGTAACGGGCGATGCCTCCGCACACGCCGCACAGCAGGGCGTCGGGGCCGGTAGTACGGCAAAGACGTTTCATAACAGCAAGCTCCTTTCTCAATTCAGCGCAGCAGCAGGTGGGAATTTCGCACCGAGGCCCCCGCATAGGGCAGGACGCCGTTGCCTACCCCGCAGGCATCCAGGGCCCCTTCGTAGAGGGTGGGATCCGGGCATCTGCGGCTGCAGGAGACGCTGGGGCGGCCAATGCGTATGTCAAATACAGCGAGGTTTTTCATCAGACGGACACCTCCTCAGCTGCGATCCAGCGACACGTCGCCGCTGACGCTGGTGACGGAATAGACGGGGCGGTCGCCGGTACAATCGCCGTAGACGCACATCCCGTTGACGTAGTTGACGGGGAAGGAGCAGGACAGCTCGCCGCTGACGGTTTTCATCCTCGCCGAGAAGGGCCCCGCGTCGGGAATGCGGGCCTCCACGTCCCCGGACTTGGAGGACAGCTCCATGGCCTCCGGGAAGGTGGAGACGGCCGCGCTCACATCGCCGCTCATGGAGCCGCACCAGAGGCCGCCCGCCGCGCCGTCCAGCTCGATGTCGCCGCTGGCGCTCTTGGCGTTGACGCGCCCAAACTGGCCCCGGAGGGAGATATCGCCGCTGGCGGTCTCCGCCCGGAGCTCCGCGCAGGCGCCGGACAGATCCAGGTCGCCGCTGCCGGAGCGGAAGGAGAACTGCCTGCAGTCCGCCAGGCGGAGGCTGAGATCGCCGCTGCCGGTGGTGACCCTGAGCTGGTCGATGTCCAGCCCGTCCCGGTCGAACTCCACATCGCCGCTGCCGGTGGTGATGGAGATGGTCTCCCAGCGGCGGCTGGGCAGGTAGAGCTCCACGTCGGCGGAGCCGATGCCCCGGCGGGAGAAGAAGGAGGAGCTGGCGGTGCGGCCCTCCCGGATGGTGAGCACCCCGTCGGCGGAGCAGGTCACGTCCAGGTCGTCCACGTCGCCGTCGATGATCACCCCGGCGTCGGCGGCCTCGCTGACGTGGATGGTCACGTCCCCAGCGCCGGTGTGCACCTCAATGCCCCGGAGATCCTTCAGGGCGGTGACGGAATAGGAGCCGTCGTCCTGGTGCTCCATGCGGGAGTCGGAGCCGGTGAACCGGGGGCCCTGGGGCTGCCCTCCCTGGTACTCGCCCCACTGGGCGAAAAAGCCGCCCTTGGCCTTGTCGTAGCCGAAGCCGTAGATGACGTCCTTCTTCTCCCTGGGGCCCGCCCCGGCGAAGAAGCGGCCCTCGTCGGAGTCCAGCTCGGCCTCGAACTCCCAGCCCTTGCCCTCCTGGGGCGGGACGGGGGAAGCGGGCGGCTCAGGCGGTGTGGGAGGCGCGGGGGGCACCGGTTCGTCCGGCTGGGTGTTGAAGTGGACGCGGACATGGTTGTTTTCCTTTTCCACGGTGGTGCGGCGCTGGATGGCGTCCTTGGCCTGCTTCGCCGCCTCCTTCACCTGGTCTATGGCCGTCCGGCAGATCTCGCCCACGTTGGCCAGGATGGCGTCCAGGTCGCTCTGGCCGGCGTTGGGGTCGTAGTTGTAGCGCACGCCGCCCTGCCCGTCCGGCTGGCCCTGGGGGGCGTCCCCGGCGTCCATCCGGGCCCGCTGGGCCTCCGCCTCAACGCGCTCCGCTTCCGCGGCCAGCCGCTCGGCCTTCAGCTCCTCGGGCTCGTCGTTGTTGATGGTGATGGGCGCTCCGTCCCCGGCGGGCTCCACGCCCAGGTAAGCCAGCAGCTCATCCACGTCGCCCAGGTCGTCCAGGGCCCGCTGGAAGGCCTCCTCCTCGGGCACGCCCGCGCCGCTCATCTCCAGGAAACGGCGGTACAGGTTGTCGGACAGCTCCTCGATGAGCTCGTCCTTCTCCTCCGACGCGGGGGCGGCGGTCAGGCGCGCGGCCACAGCGTCGATCAGCTTTACCTTCATTTCATCCATGGTGTTCATCCTCCTCCACTGAAATCAGCGCGTCCAAAAGCGCCCGTGTGTTTTCCCATTCCTGGCGGCTCTCCGCCCAGCGCCTGCGGCCCTCGTCGGTGATGGCGTAGTACCGCCGCCGGGCCCCGGGGCCGTCGTCCCCCCAGTAGGAGGCGATGAGCCCCCCCTGCTCCAGCCGCTTGAAGGCGGTGTATAGGGTGGCCTCCTTCAGGCCATACTCCCCCTGGGTCAGCTGCTGAATGTTTTTATTGATTTCATAACCATAGTTGTCCCCGCGCATCAATTGTGCTAAAATAATGGTGTCCGTGTGTCCGCGCAGGGTATCCGCGGAAATTGACATGGCGTCCTCCCTTCTGTTGGTTGGCGGTCTGTTGATTGCTGAGATACCCAACTGTTTAAGATACCTCACGAGCCGAAGTAACTTGATGTGCTCACTATAGCACGAGATACCTCGCCTGTCAAGGTATTTTATCAAAAAAATTTTTCCGGGTCATTTTATGCCCGGAACCATAAGGAGATGTTGCAAATGAGCGAGTGCACCCACGACTGTTCCTCCTGCGGCGAGAGCTGCGGGGAGCGCACCAGCCCCCAGGACTTCCGCAAGCCCGCCAACGAGTTGTCCTCCATTCAAAAGGTGATCGCCGTGGTCAGCGGCAAGGGGGGCGTGGGCAAGTCCGCGGTCACCTGCACCTTGGCCGCCGCCATGGCCCGACGGGGGAAAAAGGTGGGCATCCTGGACGCCGATATCACCGGGCCGTCGGTGCCCCGGGCCTTCGGCATCAGCCGCCGGGCGGAGGGCAGCGAGGTGGGCATCTACCCCGCGGTCACCGAGGGCGGCATCGAACTGATGAGCCTGAATCTGCTGATGGAGCGGGAGACCGACCCGGTGGTGTGGCGGGGCCCCGTCATTGCCGGGGCGGTGGAGCAGTTCTGGACGGACGTGATCTGGGGGGATCTGGACTATCTGTTTGTGGATATGCCTCCCGGAACCGGGGACGTGCCGCTGACGGTGTTCCAGTCCCTGCCGGTGGATGGGGTGATCGTGGTGTCCGCCCCCCAGACGCTGGTGGGCATGATCGTCACCAAGGCGGTGCGTATGGCGGAGATGATGGACATACCGGTGCTGGGGCTGGTGGAGAACTACTCCTTCTTCCGCTGCCCCGGCTGCGGCCAGGAGCACCCCGTGTTTGGGGAGAGCACCATCGACGCGCTGGGGGCGCAGTTGTCCCTGCCGGTGCTGGCCAAGCTGCCTATCGACCCGGCCCTGGCCCGGGCGGTGGACGCGGGGAAGGTGGAGGGCTACGAGCCCAACCCCATGACCGGCGTAGCGGAGCTGCTGGACAAGGAATAAGATCAGAATCCGGCCCGGGGCAGGGCTCCGGGCCGGATTCAACTTTTTTTGCGGAGGGGCAAAAAAAAGGTTGACATTTCTTCGGAAATGAGGTATATTATCACTTGCCCCTGCTGAGGGCGGCAAACATGGCGGCGTAGCTCAGTTGGCTAGAGCACTCGGTTCATACCCGAGTTGTCACCGGTTCGAATCCAGTCGCCGCTACCAGACCCAAAGAAGCGGCGAGGCCGCTTCTTTGGGAGCCCCTTCCACAGAAAAGCCCCGCCTTGGGCACCCTGGCCCGGTGGTCAAGCGGCTAAGACACCGCCCTTTCACGGCGGTAACACGGGTTCGATTCCCGTCCGGGTCACCAATATGGAGGCTTAGCTCAGTTGGTTAGAGCGCTTGCTTCACACGCAAGAGGTCACAGATTCGAGTTCTGTAGTCTCCACCAGCCGAAACCCCTTGAACCGCAACGGTTTGAGGGGTTTTCACTTTGCTTTCTCAGGCCAATTATGGGACTTTTATTTCCCATAATTTAGGATGTTTTCGGGCTATTTTGGGCCTCGTTGTTGCAAATATGTTGCAAATTCTTGGCCCCTTGCGCTGCTTTACGCGCTCTCCCGCATGGCTTCCCTCACCTTCTCCGCCGTCTGTCCTTCCCTGGAGCGGCGGTCATAATGGGTGTATACCCGTAAGGTCATGTCCACGGTGCTGTGCCCTGCCAGGTACTGGATCTCCTTGATGTCCAGCCCCGCCTCGAACAGCCGGGTGACGTAGGTATGCCGGAGGATGTGGGCCGTTACATGGGTCTCGGGCAGCTCCCGCTCCACCAGCTTCCACATACTCTTGTAGGCGGACTGGGTGAGCGGCTTACCGTTCTTCATAGCCAGCACAAATTTGGAACGGCTGCGCTGCCTGTATTTCGTCAGCCATGCCTCCAGCTCATCCGTGAGGGGCAAGTCCCTCCGTCCGGCCTCCGTTTTGAGCGTATCCCGGACAGAGGTTTCGCCTTTCCCGATGATGGCGTTGTGGCGGACATGGATGATCCGCTGGGCGAAGTCGATGTCCTCCCACCTGAGCCCAAGGATCTCTCCCCGGCGCATCCCCGTGTGAAGCGCGATTAGAAGGAAGGTGCGGGCCCGTGGATTCTTCACACGCTCCACCAGCAGGCGGCTCTCCTGGGGGGCCAGGGCTGCCTTTTCGGCAGTTTTCTTGCCCCCCGGCTTCAACATACTGCTTACCGGGGACTTTGCTACCAGGCCGTTTTCCTGCGCCGCTTTGAAAATACTGCGAAGATGGATCAGCACCTTGGATTGCAGGGAATTACTCTTGCCGGACAGAGAGGCCATAATGGCCTGGATCTGCATGGGGCTGATATCCCGCAGACGATAACCGCCGATGTAAGGCAGAATGTGCTGATTCAGCACATATTTGATGGCGTTGAGACTGTTTTCCCGCAGGTAGGGCTTCTTGTAGAGGTCATACCACATCTGGGCGAAGTGGCCGAAGGTTTCCTCACTGCAAATGTCCACGCCCGCATTGACCAGGATCTGTGCCTTCAGCACCTTGTCATCCAGCTCTGCCCGGGTCTTGGCCCGGAGGTATTTACGGGTGCCGTCCGGGAGTTGGATTGCTTTGGTCAAATAGGTATATTTCTTTTTTGTATCTGTTGTTGCCATATGGCGCTCCCCTTTCAATTAGCGCCTTGCGATACAGCATCTTCATTATAGAAGAACCGTTTGCGAATCGCAAGGGGCTCACAAGGATTAATTCTATTTCCTCACGCCGAAAAACGGTCATTTGATTTTCCAGGCCTTTGTAGGGGCTTTCTCTAC
>SFVC01000048.1 GCA_004560375.1 bacterium | reverse complement strand
CGGCGACAGATTTATTGAAGGACTTAGCAATACCGGTTGCCTTGACCGAGGTCACGGGTTCCGGCTTGACAGTCTCAGGCTGAACAGGAGCGGTCACAGCGATGTCATAGGTCACATAGGGCAGATGACCATGCTTTTTCCAGTTGCGGGTGTTGTACCCCGCCTTGCTGCCGATATTGCCGACAGCGGTGATCTGCACATTGTTCGCCCAACGAGGGGAACACTCGACCGCCAGTCCAAACCACCTCACCGGGGTCAACCTTGTCCCACCCGGAATACGAAGCGTCCTTACACTTGGTAATCATGGTGTCAGCACCAATGTCAGGTACACCGTTCACGGCATACTTGGCACCGCCGTAGGCTTTGCTCTTGTCGCCAGTCCAACCCCACAGGACACCTTTGATAAGGTTCACGCAGTCAAAGCCAAAGGTGTCATCGGAAGCCGCCATAATCATAGCCGTCCGAGCTGCCGCCTTGTTGTAGGAATGATTTTGCGTGTAGCGGGTCTTATTCGCCGCAGTCATCGGCGCACCAAAGCACCCCATGACATACAGGGTCTTGTAGTGCTTGGCAATGTCCGTAACCTTGGCGACCAGCTCACTCGACTTCATCATAGCTCAACCCTCCTTACTCTCGTTGTTATCCAAAATGTCCTGCGCCTTCTGAGACTGCGTTCCGAAGTAGAACGCAATGATGACGGCATAGATGGTCATGAAATCCTGACTGATCTTGCCGGTCACAGCCATGTACGCAAAGACGATGGTCAGCACAATCGTCACCAGACTTTTGACCGACAACAGATTTGCGATACGCTTTCTGATAATCTCCATGAGACTTCTCCTTTCGTTTTAGTGAGTTTAGTGAATAATCGAGCCATTTTCGTATAAACTCCCTTATAGAGAGCGTTCTATAAGAGGACTTTGTAGGAAAAAGCCCAAATCATTCACTAAACTCACTGAATTTTCGCTTTACGCCCCTTTGTGGTATTCCTCCAAGTCCTCAATGCGGTGATTGATGGCCTTGATCTGTTCCTCGACCACGGGCATACTTGTTGTGTTCCCTTACCTCACGGGTAAGCTCGTCCACCTTGGTTTCCATGACGGCCTGAGTCTTACTGTTGGCAATCAATACGCCGATCAGGGTGATATGGGACAAGCCTGACGGCTACAAAATCACAACAGCCTATAACCTGACTTCCTGCAAAACCAAGACATTCAGGGTCGAAAAGAACCCCGCCGCCGAAGCGACAGGGTTCGATTTTGGGGAGTCTGGGTGTACCAGCTCAGAAATTCCCGCCACCGTGACCTTTCCGCCTTGCGGCGAAAACTGCACGCTGGCGGGAATTTCTTCGCTTCCAACCGCGACCCGCTGCGCTGGGCTCACGGTTGGGGGGCCGCCCTGCGGGCGGCTGGGTTCCGGGCTTTGCCCGGATCTTTTGCTCAAGGAAAGACACAAAAGTCATGTAATAGTCTTGTAATTCGTTTTGGATTGCAGGGCTTTTCTTTTTTGCCGTTTCTGACGCCTCCGCGTGTTCTGCCTGCCCTTTGCCGGGACGAAACCTGCCCGGCACAAATTAGATTTAGGGCCTTGACCGATTTGGTCAACGGCGGTATGGTAAGGAGGAGAGGAGGGCGGGCTATGAATCAGAAATTTTTCAAGCTCCCCCAGGAGCGGCAGGATCTCATCCGGAACAGCGCCATGGTGGAGTTCGGCGAGGGCAGCTTCAAAAAGACGTCGGCGGACTCTATCGCGAAGCGGGCGGGGGTGTCCAAGGGCCTGCTGTTCCACTATTTCAAGGATAAGCGGGAGCTGTACCTCTACCTGTTCCAGCACGCCATCGACGCCTGTATGGAGACGTTCCTGTCCTCCTTTCGGTATTTCGAGGAGCGGGATTTCTTTTTGGCGCTGGAGAAGGGTCAGGAGATCAAGATGGGCATGGTGCGGCGGATGCCGGGGATGTTTCGGTTCGTCATGCGGGCCTATTACGAGCGGGACAGCATCCTCACCCCGAAGTTGCGGAAAAAGCTGGACGACGTGCTGGCCCAGTCCACCGATGAGTTCCTCAGCCGGATGGATCTGTACAAGTTCAAGGATGGGGTAGATCCCAAGACGGTGGTGCGGCTGCTGATGCTGGCCGCCGAGGGGATGCTGGCGGAGACCGGGGCCTGCACCGCCCAGGAGATCGACGCCCTGTTCGGGGAGTACCAGAAATACGCGAATATGCTGCGGCAGAATCTCTATAAGGAGGAATACCTGTGATTCAGATTGACCATCTCACCAAGAGCTACGGCAAGGCCCGGGGGGTGACGGAGCTGACCCTCCGCGTTCCCGAGAGGAGCTGCTTCGGCTTCATCGGCCCTAACGGGGCGGGCAAGTCCACCACCATCCGCACCCTGCTGGGCCTGCTCTCTCCCACCGCCGGTTCGGCCAGGGTGCTGGGACTGGACTGCGTGCGGGAACGGCAGAAAATATTGGCCCAGGTGGGCTATATGCCCTCCGAGGCCATGTTTTATCCGGATATGCGGGTCAGCGAGGTGATCCGCCTGTCCGCCGCCCTGCGCGGGCTGGACTGCCGGGATCAGGCCGCCGGCCTGTGTGAGGCGCTGGAGCTGGACGTCCGGAAGCGCGTCCGGGAGCTGAGCCTGGGCAACCGCAAGAAGGTATCCATCGTATGCGCCATGCAGCACCGGCCCCGGCTGTACATTCTGGACGAGCCCACCAGCGGGCTGGATCCCCTGGTGCAGCGGGCCTTCTGGGGGGAGCTGGAAAACCGCCGGAGGGAGGGAGCCACAGTGTTTCTGTCCTCCCACGTGCTGTATGAAGTTCAGCGATACTGTGATCGGGCCGCCATCATCCGGGAGGGCCGGTTGGTGGTGGAAGGAACCACGGCGGAGCTGGACATCGAGAACAGATTCTTTGACTACTACGAGGGGAAGGTGATGTCATGACCATCTTTCGCAAGGAGCTACGGGCCGGCGCCGTGAGCTTTCTGGTGTGGAGCGCCATTATCGGTGGATTGATGGCGGTGTGCGTGGGGATGTACCCGTCCTTCTCCGACTCCATGGGGGACGTATCCGAGCTGTTTGCCGGGATGGGGGACTTTTCCGCCGCCTTTGGCCTGGACAAGCTGCAATTCGGCACCATTTTGGGATTCTATGGAACGGAGTGCGGCAATATCTTAGGTTTGGGCGGGGCGCTTTACGCCGCCGTCACCGCCATGGGGTTGCTGGCGGGGGAGGAGGGCGGCCACACGGCGGAATTTCTGCTCACCCATCCGGTGAGCCGCCTGCGGGTCTGCCTGGAGAAACTGGCGGCGCTGGTAGCGCTGATCCTGGGGCTGAACCTGATCTGCCTGGCCTGCGGTGCGGGAGGCATTGTAGTCATCGGGGAATCGGTGGACTGGAGCGATCTGCTGCGCTACCACGGGGCCCTGCTGCTGATGCAGCTGGAGATGGGCGCGCTATGCTTTGGGCTGTCTGCCTTGCTGCGCCGGGGCGGGCTGGGGCTGGGTATGGGGTTGACCGCCCTGCTCTACTTCGCGGGCATCCTCATCAACCTGGACAGCGGCCTGGATTGGCTGCGTTTTGTCACGCCCTACTACTACGCCGACGCGGCCCGGGTGCTGGACGGCGAGACCCTGGCGGGCCCCATGCTGGCGGGGTGCGCCCTGGGGGCGCTGGGCGCCGGGATGGGCCTGTGGTGGTATCAACGAAAAGACATCGCATAAGATCCGCCGGCCTCCCAATAGTCCCGGATCTGCCGGCCCATGATCCCGGAAGTGTCGCCGCCCCCCAACCAGGCCTTGAACCATTCCACCGTTTTTTCCACGCTCTGCTGGATATGCCAGCGGGGCCTCCAGCCAAAGACAGCCTTCAGCTTGGCGCAGTCCAGCTTCAACATACCGGCCTCATGGGGGGCGTGGGCCTCGGCGCGGCTCTCCCACGTGACGCCGCCCCAGGCGCGGCAGAATAGCTCCGCCAGTTCACCGGTGGTTACACAGTCGCACTCATCCGGCCCCACGTTGTACCAACCCTCGTATTGCTTGTCCCCATACTGCCGCCGGGCAATCATCAGGTAGGCAAACAACGGCTCCAGCACGTGCTGATAAGGCCGGGTGGACTGAGGGTTGCGGAGGAGGATGCTCCGCCCCTCACTGGCCGCCCGCACACAGTCGGGAAGAATGCGATCAGGGGCAAAATCCCCGCCGCCGATGACGTTACCGGCCCGGGCCGTGGAGATGGACACATCAGTACCGGCAAAAAAACTGCGGTGATAGCAGTGGGTCACCAGTTCTGAGCAGGATTTGGAGTTAGAGTAGGGGTCAAAGCCGTCCAGCGGATCCTCTTCCCGGTAGCCCCAGGGCCACTCGTTGTTGTGGTAGACCTTATCTGTTGTCACGTTGAGGACGCTGCGAACCCGCTGGCTGTGGCGCACACACTCCAGCAGATTCACGGTTCCCATCACATTGGTCTCATAGGTTCCGGCCGGATCCCGATAGCCGTCCCGGACGATGGGCTGGGCGGCCAGATGGAACACGATCTCAGGGCGGGCATGGTGAAAGCTCTTTGTCAAGCGCTCCCGATCCCGGATGTCGCCCATCACGGAGACAATCCTGTCCTTTAGCCCCGCGATCTCAAACAAGTTGGGCTGCGTGGGGGCGGGCAGCGCATATCCGGTGACCTCCGCTCCGGCGTCGGCCAGGATGCGGCACAGCCACGCGCCCTTAAATCCCGTGTGCCCGGTGACAAAAACCCGCTTCCCACGGAAAAAGTTCAATTCAATACCGTCCATTCGTCCTTCCACACCTTTCCCGCCCCCCGCGTTTGAACATGACCCGGCCGGCGGGAAATTCCCGTCGCAGCGCAACCCGGAGGGTTCGCCGCTTCAGAAGGGGGCGGAGAATACGCTGATTATAAATGATCCGTGTGGAAAAGTAAAGGGGAGGGGGACGCCGCCCCGCCGTCAGGGAAAGACGTTGCGGATATCGGCGGGGGTGAAGGAATACCAGATGGCGTCCTGCCGCTCCGCCCACTGGGCCTCGGCGGCCTCAAACTCCGCCTTTGTGGCCTCCTGCCGGTGCACATAATAGGTATATTGATCCGTCTCGTGATCCAGCACGCAATAGAACCGCTTCCCCAGCCCGCCCGGATCCTTTGTGCCCAGGTACACGACGGCCACGCCGTGCTCCGACCCGGTGGGATCGGAATAGGAAAAGGTGCCGTCCCGCTTCAGATCCCAGAACATCCGGTAGCCCAATTTCACCCCGTATACCGTGCCCTTCAACTGGTACAGCACAAGGTAGCCCCCCGCGTCGCCCGCCGCCGCTTCCACCTTCAGCACCACCTCGGGGAGGCCGTTGCTGTTCAGGTTCACGACGGCGAAGCGGCGCACGGCGGTGTAGCCGTCGTCCCCCAGGGGGAACAGCCCCGGGATATCGGACACGGATACCTGCCGGCCGGCGCTTCCGCCCTCCTCCCCCAGCAGGGTGAAGCTCCTGGAGCCCAGCAGCACCTCGCCGTACAGGGTATTGGCCGCTGCCGCGGGGGAATCGGCGGGGATCTGATACGGCTCGTATTCATAGGAGACGGGGTTCACCTTTCCCTGGCGGTCTATGGACAGGGCCGCCAGCACATCGCCGATGTACTCCGGGAGCGTTCCCACGCCGCAGTCCAGGGAACAGGTCAGCTTGCCGTCCTCAATGTGGTAGTACACAATGTTCCCAAACTCGATCTGTTCCCCCGGGAAGTAGGCCACGCTTTTGGGGACGGTCACCCGCTCCATGCCCGGGGCGGAGAGGTAGAAATACTGATCGTCCCCGGTGGAACTGATCCGGGCGATGATCCGATCCGTCAGGTCGGAGGTGTCGTACTGCGTCAGGGTGTCCGCGTCGAACAGGTAGAGCCGATCCACCCAGCACCCGGTGCCTCTGCCTTCATTTAACGTAAAGGCGATCTCGTCTTTGCCGTCGCCGTTGAAGTCCCGCACCTGGAAGTCTACCTCAGACGGGTACATCTCGTCCCAGTAGCCGTCAAACTGCACGTATTTGTCCCGGTAGGTGAGCTGTAAATGCCTGCCGTACTCGTCCAGAGTACGCAGCTGGGGCGTCTTGGCGTAACTCTGTGCGGACATGGCCTCCTTAAAAGCCCGCAGGTTTTCCAGCAGGGACTTGGACGGGTCACGGGTGAACACAGACTCCCAGTGATCCAGCCACCAAAGGCTGTCATACAGCCGCCCCTCCTTCTCAAAGGTGGCCAGCAGCTCGGAATCGGTGTTGATGAGCTGGACGCTGTGGGCCAGCAGGTCGTTGATCTCCGTCATAAAGGCATTGATGGCGTCTGGGTCGAACTGGCCATAGAGAGGCTCGGTGTGCCAGAAGTTGGTGTCGAACTCCACGCTGTTCTCCTTCACCATTCGCTCCTCGCCGCTCCGAGATAGGGTAAACAGTTGGTAGTGGTAGGTACAGGTGCCCTGGTACATGGTGGGATGGTAGCGCAGCAGGTAGTCCTTCCCGTCCAGGGTGCACAGGAACACGGCGTTATAGCCCGCGTGGGCGTAGTACGCCTCGTCGCACCAAATCATCTTGTCGTCCCGCCAGATCTCCACCCGCTGGCCCTGGGCGCTTCCCTCCTCGTCGGTGATGATGGTGCGTTGGATCAATTCCTGGCGCATATCCCCGTCCAGGTCGCGGGCGTAGGCCGGGGCCTCCCCGGCCAGCTTGAAGCGGGTCAGGTTCTCCAGCGTGGTGAGCTGGGCGCTCCACTGGAAGCCAAAGGCGTAGTTGGACAGCCACCGCAGATCCACCCGCAGGGGGTCGTCGCCGGGCCAGAAGTCCCCGGAGGTGTCCGCCAGAATCACGCAGTCCGCCAGCAGGCTGTCCGCGTCCTCCACAAAGGCGGCCACCGCCTCCGGGTCAAAGTTCTCCCGCACGTCGGCGCCGGTGCCGGGCACCGAGACGTAGTCGAACTCCACATGGTTCTCCCGGACGGTGTGCTCCTCGCCGTTTTCCAGGGTGAACAGGTGGTAGCGGCCGTTGCCGTGGCCCATACCCCCGTGGATGTCAAATTCCATCAGGTAGTGCTGTCCGTCTTTGGTGTAAAGGAGAATCGCATTCTCCCCGGCGTGGATCTGGGAGGCAGCGCCATGCCACAGCACCTCCCCGTCCTCCTGCACCACCACGCCCAGATCCCACCGAAAATCGTCCGTGCTCGTCCGGGCCTCGTCCGCCTCCTCCGGGACGCACAGCCGCCCCGCGGTGATGGTCTCCGGCACGCCGTTGCGGTTCAAGTCGGGGTGGACGTCCATGACGGTGCCGTTCACCAGCATGGTGGGGGTGCCGTCCCAGTCGAAGGTGAGCTCCGCTCCGCGCCCGGCGGCGGCGTTCTTGTAGTAGTCCTCCACCGCCGTCAGCAGCTTGGCGGCATAGCGGGCGGCCTGAACCGCGTCCTCGTCGGGGAGGGACGCGGGGTACAGCGTTGGTTCTCCCAGATTGCTGTTCCCCTGGGAGTGTTCCTTGAAAACCACCGTGCCGCTGTCCCCGGAGAGCTCCACGGTAAACACCCAGTAGCCGCTGTTGAATTGGCTGCTGAGCGTGGCCGACATGGCGGTGGACACCGTCACAGAGGTGTGCTCCTCGTCCGCCCAGCGGGCGGACACGCAGGCCCAGCCGGTGGAGAACTCATATTCCGCGCTCAGCTGCGGCCCCTGCTTCTCCCCCTCGTCAGGGATATCCACAAGCGCCCCAAAGCCAAACCCGTCGCCCTCCGGATACCAGACGGTGTGATCCACCGTCCGCCCGTCCACCTGGCCCCCGATCCGGACAAAGGGCTTCCCGTCCTCGGAGGTTTCAAGGGTAAAGTTAAGGTCGGCCAGGGGCAGCTGGAACGGCTCTTTCCCGGCGGACTTGTCCGACCCCCGTCCGAAGGCCACCACGCAGGCCAGCGCCGTCACCAGCACCACCACCACCGCCGCCCACAGCCACTGTTTGGGGGCCTTGGCGATCCGGGTGAACCGTTCCTTCAGGCTTTTCTTATCCCCCGCCATGGTGGTGCCGAAGCGCAGCAGGTCGCCCGGCCCGGGCTTGGCGGTCACCAGGGACAGCAGGGTGTTGCCGTAGGCCAGCCGCTCCCCGTCCCCCAGGCGCTTGAGGGCCCCCTCGTCGCAGGCCAGCTCCCCGTCCCGCCGGCTCAGGGCCACCGCCAGCCACACCAGCGGGTTCCACCAGTGGGCGGCCAGCGCCCCGCACCGCAAGACGCTCCACAGGTGGTCGCCCTGACGGAAGTGGGTGTATTCATGGGCGATGACGTGGCGGAGCATGGTGGGATCAGCGGCCGCCTCCGGCGTGACGTAGATGGCGGGGCGGAACAGCCCGAACAGGCAGGGGGAGGGCAGGCCCGCCGCCGCGTACACCGGCAGGGGGCAGTCCGTCCCCTCCAGGGAGATGCGTACCCGCCGCAGCCGGCGGGCGAACCGCAGGTTGGCCCAGGCCAGCCCCAGGGTCAGTACGCCGCTCCCCGCCAGCCACGCCCAGCCCAGCAGGGCCATCCAGTCCGGGGGATTGCGGAGATCCGGCGCCTCCGGCGCCACCGGGGGCTCGGGGGCGTCCGGCAGGGTAGGGGGCGTCAGCACGAAGCCCGGGGTCACGTTGGTTACCGGCAGGCCCGGGTTCCCCTCCACGGGGGCGGTGGCGATGGGCGGGGTGACCGCGGGGGCGGTGGGCAGCTCCGCCTCGTTGTGCTCCACCCGCTGCTCCGTCCTCACCCACGTCCCGGCCAGGGGGGAGGTGAACAGCTGCACCGGCACCAGCAGCCGCACCAGCACCACCAGCCACAGGGCGTACCGCAGCCGGGCGCTCACCCGCCTCCCGAAGGCCGCCCGGAGGGCCAACACCGCCAGAATCAGAAAGGAGGCGGTGCACACCCACTCCAACAGCATGATGGTCATTGTACTCCCCCCTCGTCAATCTGATCCAGGATGGCCCGGAGCTGGGCCACCTCATCGGCGGACAGCTCCTGCCGCCGCGCCATGGCGCTCATCATCAGCCCCACGCTGCCCTGATACACCCGATCCAGGAAGCTGTGGGTCTCGGCGGTGGCGGCCTGCTCCCGCTCCACGGCGGGGGTGTAGGATTTGCCCCGGCCTGTCTGCTCCACCCGCACCAGGCCCTTTTCCTCCATCCGGCGCAGGGTGGTAATGGTGGTGCTCTTAGCCCAGCCCACCGCCTGCTCCAGCTCCGCCACCAGCTGCATCACCGTGCGGGGGCTGTCCCTCCACAGGCAGTTCAGCACGTTCCACTCGCTGGCGCTCAGTTTGATCTCGTCCATGGCCCAGTCCTCCTTTGGTTTACATTGTAGCCCTATCATACCATGGCTGGTTTACAATGTCAACCAAAGAATCGTTACAATCTGGAAACAAAAAAGGCGTCCCCCCGGCCTGGCCGGAGGGACGCGCAAATTTTATTGTTTGGGCAGCTCCACCCGCCGCACCAGGCCCAGGCCGAAGGCCCCCGGCCCGGTGTGGCAGCCGATGCTGAGGGCCAGCTCCCCGTGGAAGGCGGGCAGGCCGGGGAAATTGTCCTCCAGGGTGTGCTGCCAGTCCCGGATCTCCTCCGGGGTGCGGTAGGTGTGGGCGGTGCCCACCACGAAGTCCCAGCCCTTGGCCTGGAACTCCTCCACGCTCTCGTGCAGCGCCTCCACTGCCCGCTGCTTGCAGGCCTTGACGCCCCGCACCTTGGCGAAGGCGTCCAGCCGATCCCCCTGGATCTTCAGCAGGGGCTTGATGTTCAGCAGGCTGCCCAGGGCGGCCGCCGCCGGGGTCACCCGGCCTCCCCGCCGCAGGTAGGTCAGCGTCTCCACGCCGATATAGATCATGGCGTCCATGGCCACCCGCTCCAGCTCCTGCCGGATCTCCACGGCGGTGAGGCCCAGCCTGGACAGCTCCAGCCCGTCCAGCACCGCCAGCTTCTGGGTCACCGAGATCCGCCGGAGATCCGCCACCTGCACCCGGCCGTCATAGCCCTCCGCCAGCCCCATGGCGGTCTGGCAGGAGGCGCTGAGCCCGCTGGACATGGGGATGTATACCAGGGCGTCGTACTCCTCCAGCACCCGATCCCAGAGATCCATCACGTCGCCGGGGGAGGGCTGGGAGGTGGACAGATCCCGCCCCGCCAGCTGGAGTGCATAATTTTAAGTGTAAAGGAAGCCTATATGGACGCACAGGAGGTTATGCACATGACTGATTATAGTAAAATTACAGCCCTTTACTCCCG
>SFVC01000025.1 GCA_004560375.1 bacterium | reverse complement strand
TTCAGGCTAAGGAGGGACACAAAACAATGGAACGGTATCATGTACTTGATTTGTTTTGTGGTTGTGGAGGGATGTCCTGGGGACTTTCCAAAAAAGGATTTCATATTGTTGCCGGGATTGACAATTGGGATGTGGCATTGGCAACGTATCAGCACAATCTCAAATCAGCGAAGGCGATAAACCTGGATATAACAGACGCCGATCCGTTGGCTGTGTTGCGGGATATTGATCTTGCGCCCGAAGAAATTGACGTCATAATCGGTGGGCCGCCATGCCAGGGATTTTCCAAAAATACGCCGGCGTCCTGGCATTTTTTAGCGGATCCGAGAAATCAGCTCTATAAATCGTATTTGCGTTTTGTACGGGAGATCAATCCCAAAATTGTGATCATTGAGAACGTGGCGGAACTGTATAACGCCTTTGGCGGCGTTGTCAGAAAGGAAATCATCGACGCATTACGGGAATTTGGATATCGGGTTTCCGTCAAGATTGTAAATATGTCTAAATACGGGATCCCACAAAAACGAAGGAGGTGCTTTTTTTTCGCGTCAAAAGTGGGCACGCCGGTCTTTCCGGGGGAAAAGGAGACGTCCCTGTCCGGTTGGGACGCCATCTCCGACCTTCCGGTGGTGAACCAGGGGGAGGGTTATGACGGGATGGCCTATGACCGGGAGCCCTTCAACAGCTATCAGGCGCACCTGAGAGAGGGATCGGATTGCCTGTATAACCATATCGCAAATACAATGAGGCCGAAGCAGACAGCCCGTATCGCATCCATTGGCCCCGGCCAGGGGCTTAAGGATCTGCCTGCGGAATTGCAGGTGAAAAGCGGTTACTCCGGCGCCTATGGGAGATTGGACTATAGATCCGTTGCGCCGACAATCACTCGATGGGTGTTCCACGTCGGCTCCGGAAGATTTGCACATCCAAGAGAGGTGCGCGGATTGACGATGAGAGAGGCCGCAAGAATACAGTCATTTTCGGACGACTTTCACTTTCTTGGAAGCCGGAATGATCAAGCGGGACAGATTGGGAATGCTGTTCCCCCATATTTTATGGAACAATTAGCGGATAAAATTACGGATGCGCTTCAAGGTAGGGAAGAAGAATATCAACAACTTGCCCTTTTCCAAGCCTTTTGGGGATGATGTCAAGCTTTTGAATGTTCGCAGGCAGTTTGAAGCGCTCAAAAAACTGCTTCTGGTTTGGATACCAACGATAAACGCACATCTGGTCTTCATTGCGTATGCCCTGGAGACCAGTTTTCGTATCGTCTGTCCATCGCCAGGTTAACTCATCCGCAGTATACAGTCGGATATCTTCCTCAAAAAAGGCAAATTTCCGGTTGTTTTTTGATTTTAGAAGGACAAAAATACGTTTCGATGTTACGCTTTGAAATTCTGCGTCATCTTCAACCTTCCGCCTCCAATGCTCCAATAAGGCCGCGCCCAGGATCTGCGGATCTGAGGTTACATCCAATATGGTGAAATCCCAACGCCTGTGCTTTCTTGAAAATATCCGCTCGTTGTATGACAAGCTCAAATTCCGTTTCTGCGTGATCACGGAATGCCCATTTTAAACTTTTGACGGAATAACCTATGGATGCCGGCACATCGACGACATCATAAAGCCGCTTGGAACGGATATTGGTAAAGGGATCGATCCCTTCGATTTCCTTTGTATATTCCAAAATGGCTTCCACAATATAGTCCTCGATATCATCAATAAAAGGGACGGCAATTGCCGCTTTCAGGCCGTTTTCGATTCTGTTTAGTTGGACGTCTGTTAGAAAATATTGCATCATAGTCCTCCTGATTCGCTCAATGTCAAATTTTCTTATGTAGGGTGATTCAAAGTGGCTTGGAACGATTTCAGATGTAGCTGCGGTCAATACAGCGCCTATAAAAGAATGATATCACACTCAAAATGCGATTGCTACAGGATCTGCAAATTTTCATCTCACGATCCCATAGAGAGCTGGCGGGTTTTGTAGAGATCCCAGGGCGGTGTAACTGCGGCAACCGGTATTCCTGACGCAGAGGGAATGGAATGCAGGCACGGCAGGGAAGCGCGAGAGGCCGCCTTTGCTTAATTTTCCCGGCGGCAGGACGATAATAAGAATAGAGAAAAACGGCTCTGCCGCCAAAGGAAGGAGGCCCGGGAGATGGGAGAGCTGAGCATTCGCAGAAACAGGGAGCTGGCCGCGCCCCGTTACCAGAAGATGGCCAAGACGGAGAAGCAGGCCGGTTCGGATCA
Organism: bacterium; assembly: GCA_004560375.1. Classification (GTDB taxonomy): domain Bacteria; phylum Bacillota; class Clostridia; order Oscillospirales; family Oscillospiraceae; genus Enterenecus. Next base: position 33,859 of record SFVC01000025.1, on the reverse strand, counting down.
GATCCGGCAGGCCTCCGGCCCGGATAAAGCGGCGGCGACGGTATCCGAGACGCTGCGGCAGTTGATGGGCCGGGTCACCCAGGCGGGACGTCAGGCCCGGGAGGGCCGGCGGATGCTCCAGTCGGGGGAGGCGGCCCTGGCGGAGGTGGAGGACAACCTGGGCGGCATGGAGGAGTTGGCCCGTCAGGCCGCGGGGGAGGGGACGGTGGATCGGGTCGCCCTCCAGGCGGAGCTGGAGAAGCTGCGGGGGGAGATCGACCGGATCGCCCAAAACGGCGTGCGGGAGGGGCTGTTCCAGGACGGGGACGGCCTGGACGCCCTGGTGGACGCAGCGCTGGACAGCCTGTCCGCCCAGCAGGGCGCGGAGCGCCTTCCGGGGTGGCTGCTGAACGCCATGACGGGCGACGCGCCCGACCGGGCCGCACTGCTGGCAGCCCTGGGGGTGGATCGCACCGCCAGCGGGGCGCAGCTGCTGGCCGCTTTGGGCAGGCTCCCACTGGAGGACAGCTCTGCCGCGGGCTATCTGGCCGCGCTCTACCTGGGAGCGGTCATTTCCGGGGGCGCACCCTCGGGGGCGGTGGACGCGGAGCAGGCGGCGGAGGGGCTGCGGCAGCTGTTTGAGCTGGTGGCCGGGGGCGTCTCCCCGGATCAGGCGTTGGAGCAGCTGACGGGCGGCGCCTTTGCCGGCCTGGAGCAGTTCCAGGCCCAGTTTGCCGACGGCACCGCCCCGGGGCTGGAGCCCTTCTTAATGAATCTGCTGCTGGTGGGGGAGGTTGATCCACCCATGCCCGGGCTGCTGGAACTGCTGGCCGGGAGTGGAGATCTGGGGGCGCTGATGGATCTGCTGGCGGGCTCCGGGGACGGGCTGATGGCGCTGCTGGACGGATTGGGTACGCCGGAGGGCAGGGCCCCGCAGCAGGCTGTGCCGGAGGCGGAGGCCGCTCAGCCCCTTGAGACACGGCAGCTGGGGACGGTGCAGGGAGCGGGCCGGGATCTGTCCGCCGCGGTCTTTGATCCGCAGAGCGGCACGCTGACGGTGGACGGAGCCCAGGAGGTGATCCTCCGGGGGCTGGGGCAGGAGGCCCCGGCCCTCCAACTCTCCGGTACGGGACGGGTGGTACTCCAGCAGGTGGACACCCCTCTGCTCAGCGTCCAATCCACCCAGGCCCAGGTGGCGGCCGCGGGGGAGAACACGTTGACCCAGGTGCAGCTGGGGGAGGGAGCCACCCTCACCATTGACGGCAGCGGGCTGCTGCGTATCGGCCAGCTCCGGGCCGAGGCGGGCGGCGTTTTGCGGCTCACCGGAGGTGCGGTGGTGCTGGACGGGGAGGAAGCGGGAACCTTGGCCGCCCAGGTGGTGGTGGACGGGCCCGTCTCCCTGCTGGTGGCGGAGGGCGTTGTTGTACACAGCGCCCAAGGCGAACCGCTGACGCCCTTCGATCTGGTGTGGAAAACGCTGATCCCGGAGTGGCGCTCCATCACCGCCCTGGGGGTGGACGGCAGGCAGGGACAGCTTGCCCTGCGGACGGACAGCCAGCCCGACCTGACCCGGCTGTGGCTGCTGAAGGGGGACGACTCCAAGGGCTATCCCGCCCACACCATCGCCCTGCGGGGGAGGGACAAGGCAGGCCACGCCCAGACCCGGTATATCTATGTGCGCTGGGATGAGAAAGCGGGGGCATTTCAGGAGATCTCCAGGTATCCCAACCCCTTTACCGTCACCGGTGGGGAGCCGGAGACGGACTGGCACTACGAGGAGGAGAGCCACACCCTCGCCATCCTGACCGCCCAGGTCACCGCCGTGGCGGGGGGAGAGGGGACGGACGCAGATCAGCTGCCCTTCAGCGGCAGGCTGGTTCTGGCCGACGGCATCGGCGCGGTAAAGCTGACCCTGGACGGGGTGGAGTGCCGAGTGGACTCCGGCTGTGCCTTCCGCCTGGGCCGGGGGAACGAGGTGACCCTGCTGCTGGCGCGGGGGACGGACAATGTGTTTGAGAGCGGCCCGGGTTTTGCGGGCATCTCCCTGGGGGACGGCACCTCCCTGCGGATCGACCAGACGAAGGGCGGCAGGGGAGAGCCGGAGGGCGCCCTCACCGCCACCGGCGGCGCCGGCGCCGCCGGCATCGGCCGGGACAGCGCCGCTGGCCGGCAGCCCACCGGCCCCATCCACATCCGGGGCGGCGTAGTCACCGCCACCGGGACGGGGGGCGGTGCCGGCATCGGCGGGGCCCTGGGCGCCCCGGTGGGGGACATCCGCATCCAGGGCGGCGTGGTGACGGCCCAGGCCGCCTGCGGCGCCGCCGCCATCGGCGCGGGCATACAGGGGGCCTGCGGCGACATCGTGATCACCGGATCCGCCCGGGTGGTAAAGGCCCAGGGGGGCGGGCCGGATGGGGACATCGGCGGCTGCCTGTTTGGGAACTGCGGCAAGGTTCAGGTGGCCCCGGGCACGGAGCTGGGCGGGGCGAAGCTGTGGACGCGGCAGGGGCTGTCCCTCCAGGTGGGGGAGTCCAGCGTGACCCTGCCCCGGTTCCGGGTGTCCGCCCGAGCCCTGCGGCTGGACGCCTTGAACCTCACTACCCGGGAGGCGGCCCGGGCCGCCATGACGGTGCTGATCTCGGATCACCGCTGGGTCACCCGGCTCCAGGGGGCCTATGGCGCCATGTACGGCCAGCTGGGGCAGAGCATGGGCAGTATGCACAGCGTCCACGAGTACATCCGGGTGGTGCGGGACACCGGGGAAGCCAGCTCCCTGACCTGCGACATCCGGGAGGTGCTGCGCCAGTCCCCCAAGGCAATATTCCTGCGCCAGCGGGGAATGGAGGACGTGGGGCCGCTGCTGCGATAGGGAGCCCGGATAGCGGGACAGAATGATGGGATGCGGCCTGCGGGCCATACCGGCGATTTGGAGGACAAAACAACGGCCCCGGGGATACTCCCCCGGGGCCCTGCGTTGCTACGGTGCAGCGGGCCCTGCCGCCCGGCCGCGCTTGTAGAGCTGTTTCAGTTCCTTTTCCGTGTACGCCGTTCCATAGTACATATTGATCAGCCGCTTGGCGATGTTGAAGCTCCACTGGTACTCGTCAATGTACCGGAGAAGGGCGGGAAGAATTTCGGTATCCATGGGCGTCATCTCCTTGCACCACATGCGCTCATCTGGAGGGCTGCGAAGCCGGGTGATTTTGCTGTTCACTGGAGCCTATTATAGGAGGGGACGGGGTTCCTGTCAACGGTCAGTGGAAAACTTTACCGCCGTTTTACAGAAATGTCGTTTGCCCCTTGCAATTTCCAAAGGAAAGGAGTACACTATCCCCAACAGGCAGAGTAGGAGCGCGTGTGTACAAGTGCCGGCGGGACGGGGAGTTGTCCGCCGGACGAAAAGCCGAAAGGTTTGCAGTGCGCCCTCCGCATCCCGCTGCCGCATGGTGGAATCGCGCCCGTGAGGCTTCCTTTGTGCGGCATACCCGTTTTGGGTGCTGCCGGACAAAAAGGAGGTCTTTTTTTATGGAATTGTTCAAAACGCCCTTTTCCCGGGCCTACTGGCGGTGCGCTGTCCGGGACTTCAAAAAACCTCAAACCCTGGCGTTCTCCGCCCTGATGGTGGCCGCCTGCGTGGCGCTGGGCTATCTCCAGTCCATGCCGGTTGTGAACAACATCAAAATTACCTGGGGCTTTCTGGCCAGAGCGCTGTGCGCCCTGGTGGGGGGGCCGGTGAACGCCCTGGTGTTCGGCGCGGTGGAGGATACGGTGGGCTATATCATGCACCCCACGGGGGGCTACAACCCTTTCTATATGTTCACCACCATGCTGGGCGTGTTCACCTACGCCCTGTTCTTCTACCGAGCGGAGGTGACGGTGCTGCGGGTGTTTCTGGCCAAGCTGGTCACCAACCTGCAAAACGTGTTCCTGGGGGGGCTGGGCACCTACCTGTTTTACTCCAGCAAAGGGTACTGGGCCATCGTGGGGGCCAGCGCCATCAAGAACGCCATTATGCTGCCGATTCAGGCCCTCCTGCTGGTGTGGCTGTTCGGGGCGCTGCTGCCCATCCTCCACCGCAAGGGCCTTCTCCCCGGACAGGCGGCGGAGCTGCGGGTGTGGAAGCGCCCCGGCTGGCTGGATCGGCGAAAAGGGACGGAGGAACCGGAGGAGGCGGTGACCTGGGAGGAATAGGCCGCCCCGCATAACGCAGGCCATGTCCGCATACCTTCTGGTAATGAGAGGGGATGGGGACATGGCTTTTTTCGCGCGGTTGGGTGACTTTTTGTGGAGCGGGCCGCTGCTGGCGGCCTTTCTGCTGGTGGGGCTGTGGTATTCCTTTGCCACCGGGTTCTTCCCCCTGTTCGGCCTGCCCGTCTGGTGGAAGACCACCGTGGGCTCCCTGTTCCATCGGAAGAAAGAAAAAGGGGAGGGGAGAGGCGTCACCCAGTTCCAGGCCCTGTCCACCGCCCTGGCGGCCACCATCGGCACCGGCTCCATCGCCGGGGTGGCCGCCGCCATCGTATACGGCGGGCCGGGCTCGGTGTTCTGGATGTGGATTTCCGCCCTGCTGGGTATGGCGGTGAGCTGCGGGGAAAAGACGCTGGCGGTGCGCCACCGGGAGAAGGGCCCCGACGGCCGCTGGCGGGGCGGGCCCATGGAGTACATGAAAAACGGCCTGCGCCTGCCGGGGCTGGGAAAGCTCTTTGCGGTGCTCTGCGTGGCGGAGACGCTGGCGGGGGGCAACCTGGCCCAGGCCAACTCCATCGCCACGTCGCTGTCCGCCGCCGGGGGGCTGGACCGCCGGGTGGTGGGGGTGGTGCTGGCGGCGGTGACCGCCCTGGTGCTGGCGGGGGGTATCAAGCGGATCGGGCAGCTGTGCGAGCTGCTGGTGCCCGCCATGGCCCTGCTGTTCGTGGGGGGCGGGCTGGCGGTGATCGCCGTCCACTGGCAGGCGGTGCCGGAGGCCTTCCGGCAGATCTTTGCCTACGCCTTTGCCCCCCGGGCGGCGGCGGGGGGGTACGCCATGGGCATGGCCCTGCGGTACGGGGCGGCCCGGGGGATCTTCACCAACGAGGCGGGCCTGGGTATGTCCGCCATCGCCCACGCCTGCGCCGACGTGGACGAGCCGGCGGAGCAGGGAATGTGGGGCATTTTCGAGGTGTTCTTCGCCACCATGGTGATCTGCACCGTCACCGCCCTGGTGATCCTCACCTCCGGGGTGTACGACGCGGCGCAGATGCTCCCCCTGGCAGAGGCGGGGGCGGTGCCTGAGGCCATGCTGGGCGCGCCGCTGACGGCGGCGGGCTTTGCCACCCTGTTCGGGGAGGCGGGGGAATGGATTGTGGCGGTGAGCCTGATCCTGTTCGCCTTCACCTCCCTGGTGGGGTCGGGGTACTACGGGCGGCGGGGGCTGGAGACGCTGACCGGCTCCAAATTGGCCCTGGGTCTGTACCGGCTGGCCTTTCCGGCCTGCATCATCCTGGGCGCGGTGGGCGATCTGACAGCGGTGTGGCAGCTGGTGGACGTGTTCAACGGCCTGCTGCTGGCGGTGAACCTGCCCGCCCTGCTGCTGCTGTCCCCAGAGGCAGTTCACCTGCTGCGGGTGTGGCTGGAGGGTCGGCGGGCGGCAAAATGGGTTGCACAGGAAAATAGTGATTGACATTTTGTCAAACTGTCTGTATTCTGGTTATACTGTACTGTGAAGCGATAAAGAGAGAAATGAGGACGAAGGATATGGAGCGCAAGAGCAAGCGATTTACCAGCAGCTGGGGCTTTGTGCTGGCGGCGGTGGGCTCCGCCGTGGGTATGGCCAACGTGTGGGGCTTCCCGGCCAAGATGGGCAGCTATGGCGGCAGCGCCTTCCTCATTGCCTACCTGGTGTTCATTGTATTGTTCGGGTCGGTGGGGCTGGTGGCGGAGTACGCCGTGGGCCGCCGGGCACGCACCGGCACGCTGGGAGCCTACCGGATGGCCTGGGCCGCACGGAAGCCCGGCCTGGGCAAGGCGGGGGGCGCGCTGGGCTGGCTGCCCCTGGCGGGCTCCATGTGCATCGCCATCGGCTACGCGGTGATCGTGGCCTATGTGCTGAAGGCGCTGGTGAACTCCCTGGACGGCACGTTGATGACGGCGGACACCGCCGTGTGGTTTGACTCCTTCGCCCTGTCCGGCTACTCCGTGATCCCCCTCCACGTGATCGTGGTGGCGGGGACGCTGCTCACCCTGCTGCTGGGCGCCCACAGCATCGAGCGCACCAACAAGATCATGATGCCCCTGTTTTTCCTGATCTTCGTGGTGCTGGCGGTGCGGGTGGCTTTCCTGCCCGGTGCGGCGGAGGGCTACCGCTATATGTTCTCCCCCCGGTGGGAGGAGCTGCTGGATCCCATGGTGTGGGTGTGGGCCATGGGCCAGGCGTTTTTCTCCCTGTCCATCACGGGCAGCGGCATGATCGTCTATGGCGCCTATCTGGACAGTGGGGAGGACGTGGCCGCCCTGGCCCGGCGCACGGCGCTGTTCGACACCATCGCCGCCCTGGTGGCCGCCCTGGTGATCATCCCCGCTTGCTTTGCCTACGGGCTGGACGTGGGGGCAGGGCCGTCCCTGCTGTTCGTCACCCTGCCCCGGATCTTGCAGGACATCCCCCTGGGCCGGCTGTTCGCGGTGATCCTGTACGCCGCCATGATCTTCGCCGGGGTGAGCTCCCTGCAAAATATGTTCGAGGCGGTGGGCGAGTCCCTCCTCCACCGCTTCCCCAAGCTGGGGCGGAAGGCGGTGCTGGCCCTTCTGTGCGTGGTGTGCCTGGGGGTGGGGCTGAACATGGAGCAGCTCCCCCAGTGGGGGCCGTGGATGGACGTGGTGTCCATCTATATCATCCCCATCGGGGCCACGCTGGGGGCGGTGTCCTGGTTCTGGATCCTCCCCCGGGAGGCCCTGCTGGACGAGGTGGGCCGGGGGGCGAAAAAAGCCCCGGGCCCCCTGTGGTACGCCCTGGGGCGGTACGTGTACGTGCCCTGCGCCATCGTGCTGTGCTGCGTGGCGCTGTTCCTGAAGGTGGCGTTCTGACAAACAAAAATCTCCCCCGTCCGCCCGGACGGGGGAGATTTTTTCACGGCAGCAGGCCCTGGATCAGGATCACCAGAACCAGGATGGGCAGCACAAACTGGAACACGGGCTTCAGCCCTCGGGGCATCTTGATCCCCTCCCCGGCGTTGGCCTCGGCCAGGTACTTGTCCCAGCCCCAGCCCCATTTGGTGACGCAAAACAGCAGGTACACCAGAGAGCCCAGGGGCAGCAGCAGGTTGGACACCAGGAAATCCTCAAAGTCCAGCACGTCCCGGCCCAGGATGCGTACCCCGCTCCATAGGTTGTTGCCCAGCACACAGGGCATACTGGCCAGGAGGATGAACACGCAGTTGAGGACGGCGGCCTTTTTCCGGCTCCAGCCGAAATTGTCGATGGCGTTAGCCTGGAGGTTCTCAAACACGGCGATGACGGTGGAGAAGCTGGCAAAGCTCATGAACAGGAAAAACAGCGCCCCCCACAGCCGCCCCCCGGCCATACCCAGGAACACCTTGGGCAGGGTGTAGAAGATGAGGGACGGCCCCGCGTCCGGCTCTACCCCGAAGGAGAAGCAGGCGGGGAAGATGATCAGACCCGCCATCAGCGCCACAAAAGTGTCCAGCGAGCAGATGCGAATCGCCTCGCTGGTGAGGGTGTGATCCCGCTTCATATAGCTGCCGAATACCTCCATGGCGGCGATGCCCAGGCTGAGGGTAAAGAACGCCTGGTTCATGGCGGCGGTGATCACAGTTCCGATGCCGGCGTCCATGGCCCGGCCTAAGTCGGGCAGGAGGTAGAATTTGACCCCCTCCAGTCCCCCGGGCAGGGTGAAGGAGTGGACGGCCAGCACCGCGATGAGGGCCAGCAGGCCCAGCATCATCCACTTGGTGATCCGCTCCAGCCCGCTCTGGAGCTTGAAGCTGCACACCAGGAAGCCCGCCAGCACCGTAATGGCCATCCAGGCGGTCATCTCGCCGGGGCTGGCCCGCATGGCGTCGAACACGCCGTTTACCGCAGTGCCCTCCAGCCCTTCGAACACGCCGCCGGCGAACTTGAAGAAGTAGCCCAGCATCCAGCCGGACACGGTGGTGTAGTACATCATCAGCAGGCAGCACCCCGCCACGCAGAACCAGCCGTGGAGGTGCCACTTGCTGCCGACGGGCTCCAGGGCCTTATAGCCCAGCACGGCGCTCTTGCGGCTGGCCCGGCCCACCGCCAGCTCCATGGTGAGCACCGGCACCCCCATCACCACCAGGAACAGCAGGTAGAACAGCACGAACACCCCGCCGCCGTTCTGCCCGGTGACGTAGGGAAATTTCCACACGTTGCCGATGCCCACAGCGCACCCGGCGCTCACCAGCAGGAAGCCCAGCCGGGACTGAAAATGCTCCCGATCCATAAAAACAGTCCTCTCTCTTTGGAATGTGGTTCCCATCATACCCAAACACGGGCAAAATGTCAAGGTGCAGCGGCGTCCTTTTCCCCGGGCGGCGCTATCCGTACCAGGGGATCAGCCCCAACCGGGTCAGTTCCAACACCCGGGTGCACACCTGCTCCAGGTAGAACCGGTCATGGGACACGCTGACGATGGCCCCGGGGAACTGGGCCAGCACCTCCCGGATCACCGGGGCGGACAGGGGGGAGAAGTTACGGGTGGGCTCGTCCAGCACCAGCACATTGGCCCCGTTCAGCACCATGGACAGGAACAGCAGCTTGGCCCGCTGCCCGCCGGACAGGGCCGCCGCGGGGTGCTCCATCTCTTCCGCCTTGTACTTCATGCTGCCCAGCAGGGTGCGGGCCCGGGTGACGTCGTCCTTATGCCCCGAGGGGGCCAGCAGCTCCACCGGCGTCTTGTCCCCCAGCAGCAGCTCGTTGTAGTTCTGGGGCATATAGGCCGCCCGAATGTCGGTACGGGGCAGCAGCTCCTCCGCCGCCAGCTTCAGCAGGGTGGACTTGCCCGCGCCGTTGGCCCCCACGATGCCGATGTGCTCCGGGCCGTCTACCCACAGCCGGACGTCCCGGGCCAGCAGCTGCTCCCCGGCCCGCAGCTCAGGCAGATCCAGCCGCAGCACCGTCTTGCCCGCCGGCAGGGCGGCCCTGTCCGGGTCGAAAGCGGTGAGGATGGCCTCCTCCCACTCGGGCAGGGCGGTCATGTTCTCCTTTTCCCGTTCAAACCGTTGTCCCATGGACAGCACCGTGTGCATCTTCTTTTTCAGCAGCCGCCCCTTGCCCGGGTTCTGCCGGGACACGGTGTTGAGCTGGTGATCCACCGCGTCCCGGATCTGCCGGTATTTTTCCATCTTGGCGGCGTACTCCGCCCGCTCCTTCCTGGCGGTCTGCTCCTGGTGGGCGAAGTTCGCCGCCCGCTGCTCCACATACTGGGCGTACCCCATCCGGGCTACCGTACACCGGGGAGCGGTGCGCCGCCGCAGCCGCTCCAGGTGGAGGATCACATTGGCGGTACGCTCCAGCAGCGGCTCATCGTGGGAGATATACAGCACTGGGACTTTACAGTTTAAGAGGAACTGCTCCAGCCACTTTAGGGTGGCCACGTCCAGATCGTTGGATGGCTCGTCCAGCAGCAGCACGTCCGGCTGATCCAGCGTCAGCAGAGCCAGCCGCAGCTTCACCCGCTCGCCGCCGGACAGGGTGGACATGGGCCGGTCGTCCCAGAACAGGGAGGCGTCCAGCCCCACCTGGCGGGCGGCCCGATCCAGCGCCCCGGGATCCGCCGGATCAAAGGCGGGGGCCCTCTGGCAGAACTCCCACACCGGGAGGGCCAGCTCGTCGGGGGACAGCTCCTGGGCCAGATAACCCTTGCGAAGGCCTTGATCCACGATCTCACCCGTCCACTCGGCGTAGGGCTCCACAGAGGCGGGATCGTACAGCAGCCGCAGCAGGGTGGACTTGCCGTTGCCCTCCTCGCCGATGACGGCGGCCCGGTCGCCGGGGGAGAGGGTGAAGGACAGCCCCTCGATCAGGGTGGTGAGATCCTTCTTATGGGTGACGGTGAGGTGTTTCACCTGCAGCATACGCATCTTCCTTTCCACGCAAAAAATCCGCCTTCCACAGCGGGAAGGCGGATCACATGACGAAAAGGCAGGGACGTCGTGTGTCTGAGACACACGGCCCCCGGTCAAGTAAGCCGCCCTTCTCGCCATGAAAAATCCGATCCATGAGACATGGATCCAACCTATCAAATCACAGCTTGAAGTTCAACTCACTTGTTGCGCATCTTTTCACCCTTTTCCAGTTGATGGGGACAGTATACCACAGGGGAAGAAGTCTGTCAACTGTCCCCATCCGGCGCCGGCGGCAGGCTGGACAGTAGGGGTTCCGTCAGGCCGCCTCGCCTCCGGAGGGGGCGGAGGACTCCCGCGCCTGGGCGTCGGCGGCGGCCTGGATGCGGGCCTTCACCCGGCGGATCAGGGGCACCGCCAGAAACAAGGAGAGCACGTCCGCCACCGCCTGGACGGCGGCCACGCCATTGGCCCCCCACAGCCAGGCCATGGGGTAGACGATGGGCAGAAAGCAGGTGCCCTGCCGGGAGGTGGACAGCAGCAGCGCCCCACGGGCGTTGCCCAGCCCCGCGCAGAACATATTGACCACCGCCACCCAGCCGTGTATGGGCAGCACCAGACACTGCAGCCGGATGCACAGCGCCCCCACCGCCAGCATCTCGGCGGACTGATCGGATTTGGCGAACAGGCCGATGAGGGGATCCGCCAGCGCCGCCAGGGTCAGCCCCATGGCCAGCGCCCCCAGAATGGCGGCCCGGGAGGCGAAGCGGTAGCTCTCCTTCACCCGGTCGTACCGTTTGGCCCCCCAGTTAAAGCCCGCCACAGGCTGGAACCCGGTGCCGAAGCCCAGGATCACGCCAAAGGGGAACATCATCACCTTGGTGGACACCCCCACTCCGGCCAGCACCGCGTCGGAGATCTGCCCGGCGATGTTGTTGAGCACGATGGCGGACACCACCGCCAGCCCCGAGCGGAACATGGAGGAGGAGCCCACAGTGAACACTTGCGTCACAATGTCCCGGGCGGGGTGGAAGTGCCGGATGGACAGGTGGAGGACGCTGCGCCGGGTCAGGTAGGGGAACACCAGGATGGCGAAGCTCACCAGCTTGGAGATGGCGGTGGCCAGGGAGGCGCCCGCCACCCCCATGTTCAGGTTGAAGATGAAGATGGGATCCAGGAAGCAGTTCAGAATGCCGCCGAAGCCCATGCCCACCATGGATCGCATGGCGCTGCCCTCCGCCCGCAGGCACTGGTTCATCACGAAATTGGCCGCCATGAAGGGGGCCACCAGCAGCACATAGGTGGCGTATTCCACGGCGAACTGCTCGCAGGTTTCGGTGGCCCCCAGCAGCCGAACCATGGGGTGCAGGAAGCTCACCCCCAGCAGGGTGACCACCCCACCGAAGATCATGGCGGTAAAAAAGGCGGTGGACAGCACTTGGCTTGCCTTGTCCTTATCCCGGGCCCCCAGCAGCCGGGAGATGTAGCTGGCCGCCCCCACCGCAAGCATGGAGCCCGCCATCATGATGATCTGATCCAGGGAGGCGTTGACGCTGATGGCGGCCTGAGCGCTCTCGCCCAGATCGCTGACAAAATAGGTGTCCGCCAGATTGTAGATGGACGTGATCAGGAAGGAGATGATGGAGGGCAGGGCCATCCTGGTGATCACCCGGGGAAGGGAGCCCCGAAGCATCATGTCCTCCCGCTGCTGCTGTCTTGCCTTGTCTATGTCTGCCATGGGACGGAAGCCTCCATTTTCGTTTGATCTGCAACTGGTCATTCCCTCAAACGCGCCACCATCCCGCCGATGTAGCCGCTGTCGATGACCTTGAAGCGATCCTCCGGCGGGTAGAGACAGCCGCCGTAAAAGATGGCCCGGTTGTTGCGTACCGAGGGGTCGGCCAACTCCCGGTGGGCGGCCAGGTGGATCTGACTACAGCCGGTCTCAGTGATAATCCGATCCATGTTCCGGGCGGTGATCCCCGCCCCGGGGAGTATGTCAATGCGCCCCGCCGCATAGGCGATCATCTCCCGCACGGTGTCTGTGCCCAGGGACACATCCGGCTCCTGCCCACTGGTGAGTACCCGGGTGATCCCCAGGGCGATGAGCTGATCCAGCGCCGCCCTCCAGTCGGGCGTCACGTCAATGGCCCGGTGAAATACCGATTCCTTTCCCGCGCCCCGGGCCAGCTCGGCCAGCACACGGGTGCGCTCCACGTCCAGGGTTCCGTCCTCGTGGAGGAAGCCGAACACCAGCCCGTCCGCTCCGTGGGTCAGCAGCAGCCTGGCGTCCTCCACTGCCGTGGCGAACTCCGCGTCCGTGTAGCAGAAGCCGCCCTCCCGGGGGCGCACCATGGCCATGATCTTCATCCCCGTCTCCCGCTTGGCCACGATCAGCTCCCCCAGAGTGGGGGTAAGCCCCCCGTGGAACAGATCACTGTTCAGCTCCACCCGATCTGCCCCCGCTTTGTGGGCCTCGATCACATCGTCTGCACTTCCGCAGCAGACCTCCAGCAATACCCGCTTCATGTGCCGCACCTCCTGACGTTGTTGTGCCCATTATACCGGTTGCCCGCCGGATGTGTCAAGGCTTGTCAGCGGGGCGGTTTTCCCGGCATGATGGGGCGGGAGGGATTCGGTATAGTGGTAAATATCATGTGGAAAAGTAGAACTATTGCTTCGGGTACTTGACAAATCGTGGGAAAACCCGTTACAATACATTATAAGGAATTCTGATGCCAGGACTGTCGGCTTTGGGGACGATGGGCCGAACCGGAAAAGGAGGATCAGGCATGAAAATTGTGACCATCAGCCGGGAGTTCGGCAGCGGCGGTCGGGAGCTGGGAAAGCGGCTGGCCGATCTGCTTGGCTTTGACTACTATGATAGAGAGATCATCACCGCGATTGCCGAGGCGCAGGGGATGGACGAGGGATATGTGGAAAAAGCTCTGGAGGATCACGCGTGGCAGCACATTCCCCTGACCTATGGCCGCTCCTTCAGCACGGGCGCCATGATGCAGTCTACCCAGACCAGCCTGCTCATTGAGCAGAAGCGGGTGCTGGACGGCATCGCCAAGGCGGGGAAGGATTGCGTGATTGTGGGGCGGGACGCGGACGTGCTGCTGGCGGAGCAGAAGCCCTTCAGCATTTTCGTGTGCGCCAGCATGGAGGCCAAGGTGCGCCGTTGCATGGAGCGGGCGGGGGAGGGGGAGAACCTCACCCGAAAGGCCCTGGAGCAGAATATCCGCCGGGTGGACAAAGCCCGGGCCCGGAGCCGTGAGATGATTTCGGATACCCGCTGGGGCCAGGGCAGCAGTTACTGCATGACAGTAAATACCACCGGCTGGGATCTGAAGGAACTGACGGTGGCGGTGGCGGGCTTCCTGCGCCACTGGTACGGCCGGGGTACAGGAGAGGCGGAAGGGTGAGGTGGCATGAAGATCATGAAGAAGAACAGGATCTTTATGGCGGCACTGCTTCTATGCACCATCTTTATCTTGCTGGGGATTTTATCCGGGATCCAGATCAATCAAAATAAAAAGCAAGTCAGTCAGACCACGACCATTCTGTTGGATCAGGTCTGTCAGATTATCGACAGCAATCAGGCCAGGGAGACCGTGCTTGTGGAATCGCTCCAGGAGGATTATATCACAAGGGCCATGGCCGTCGCCTATATCATCGACAGCAGGCCCGAGATGGAGGAAAACTTGGAGGAACTGCTGAAAATTGCCTCCATGCTCAAGGTGGACGAGATACATCTTTTTCATGAGAACGGCGTGATCTATGGGGGGACGGAGCCGCAGTATTACGGGTATTCCTTTGATTCCGGCGAACAGATAAGCTATTTCAAACCCATGCTCACTGATAAAACCATGTCCATGTGCCAGGATCTGGAAGCCAACACCGCTGAAGGAAAACAAATGATGTACGCCATCTGTTGGAATGAAGCGGGGACAAAGATGATCCAGGTGGGCATTGAGCCCAAACGGCTGATGGAGGAGCTCCGGGTGGGCAGCGTTCAGGAGACGATGCAGAATATGCCCACCTACCCTGGGGTCACCATGGCAGTGGCGGACGAGAATACCGGTGAAATCCTGGGGGCTACCACCGCGCAGCTGGTGGGGAAAACCCTTGGGGAGATTGGAATCAATCTGAGGCGGGGAAAGCTGGATCAGATGCTTTCGGGCAGCGTTGACGGAAAGCAATCCTATTACAAGATGCTCAGCCATCATGAGCACGTGATAGCCGTCATCCAGGAAAAAAGCGTTGTCCATAAGGATGTGCCCCTGATTTTGGGCATTGTGGCCATCTATTTTGTTATCGCGGTGGGTGTGGCCATGATCTTTATCCTGAGGATGGCGGGGCACAGGGACAGTGCGCTGAAGCACGCGAAGACGGACGCTTTGACGGGGCTGCTGAACCGCAGAGGGTATGACGACAGCATGATGGCCCTCAGCAAGGCCCCGCTGAAGGATACGTTTGTCTATGCGTCCATGGACTTAAACGGCCTGAAGCAGGCCAACGACTCCTTTGGACACGAGGCGGGGGACAAACTGCTCAAAAGCGCGGCCAGCTGTATGAGAAAATGCTTTGGAGCGTATGGAGAGCTGTTCAGGCTTGGCGGAGATGAGTTCGTGGCCCTGCTTGAGGTGGATGACCAGCAGCTTGAGACCCTCAAACGCGAGTTTGATGAGATGATCAAGAATTGGAGTATCCATATCGTAAAGGGGCTGTCGGTGTCCTGCGGCTATGTGCAGCACAAGGAGTTCCCGGAGAAAACGTTGGAAGAACTGGTGAAAATCGCGGATATGAGGATGTATCAGGCCAAGCAGAAGCACTATGAGACCAAGGGAGTGAATCGGAGAAGGGTATAGCCGCTCCAACACAAAGCCTTGAACAAACGGGCCATGCTCCGGATAGGTAAGCCCCAATGCCTGTCAGGGGTAGGGCTCGTCTTACTTCTTTAAGGGTGGGGAGAGGGTGCTCCTGCCGTTCACACGTCAGGAAATGTCGGGTAGACAGGGCGGGGGAGACGTGTTATAATATACCATCCGACAAAATCACCCCGAATCCGGCAAACTGCCGCACAGGAGGTATGTCCTATGGGAACCAAACGATACCGCGCCCTGTTCCTGTCCGCCCTGCTGGCTCTGGCCCTGTTCGGCTGCGGCGCCCCGCCGGTGAAGGGCGGCGCCAAGACCATTGCCCCCGCTGAGCTGACGCCGGAGGAGGCGGCGCTGGCGGAGCTGCTTAACGTAGACATGGACTCCTTCCGAATCTTTGACTTCGGGGTGGGCAAGGCCGGGGATGGCGGGGTGAAAAGCGTCCAGATCACCCTGTACGAACTGAAGAACGGGGAGTGGGCCCCGGTGAGCCAGAACCGCCGCGCCCTGTCCGATCCGGATGGCCGGATCGCGCTGGGGTTCAGCAAGATCCCCGAGGGAGTGGAGCTGACCCTCCAGAGCGAGACTATGCTGGGCACCAGTACGCTGGAGACGGCGCCGGGGGACAACGCCTCCAGTATGACCTACGCCACCTCGGTGCTGACAGGCAGCGTCCCCATCGAGCTGGACAAGGAGACCCCGCTGGTGGTGCAGATCGCCACCACCAAGAGCGAGATCAGCTCCTACGACGTGAAATATTTTGAGATGCCCCGGGAGTATGACAAGCACGGCTATGAGCACGTGTACGCCATCACCGCGCTGTTCAGCGAAAAGACGGTCTACGAGCTGGCGGACAGCGCCGCCCCCGAGGGGGAGCAGAAATAAACAGATCCGGAAAACCGGGGCCTGCCGTGCGGCAGGCCCCGGTTTTTGCGTTCCGGTCATTTCGTCTTGATCCGGCGCACCTCCAGATAGTAGTGCTCTACCGCCGGATCCAAGGTGACGGTGTCCACCCCGTTTTCCCAGTCGAAGCCGAAGTTCTGGCGGACGATCTCCACGCCGTCCATGTTGACGGCCTTGGCGGTCTGGACGGCAATGTCCAGATTGGTGCCCAGCTTTGTCACCAGATCGTAGCCGTAGACGCCCATGTTCTTCGATCCGGTGCAGGCGTGGTCGAAGCTGGCCTCCTTGAGCATTTGGGCCTCCACCGTGACGCTGCCCCCGGCGGGGACGGTGACCTCTGTCTCCAGATAGAACAACCGCTGGTAGGCCCATACCTCCACGTTTTCCAGTTGGTAGAACAGATCATACTGCTTCTCCGGGTCGCTGAGCAGCAGTCCGGCGTCCAGCAGGCAGTCCTTCAGCAGCCCGAAGTACAGCTCGAAATCTGGGGTGTCCTCCACGTTGCCCGCCACGCCGTCCCAGTCCCGCCCGTAGTACAGCGGCTCTGCCGCGGCGCGCAGGGCGCTCTCCAAGTCCGTCTGGTACTGCCGCAGGTCGGCCTTGATCTCCGTGCCCCACTCCAGGTAGTCGGTGCTCTCCGGCCCGCCGGTGGACACGCCCACCAGCCGGAAGCTGTCCAGCGGCTCCCCCATGACAATGAGGTAATGGCGTTGGGTACGCTCCCGTTCGTA
This sequence comes from bacterium, assembly GCA_004560375.1. Taxonomy (GTDB): domain Bacteria; phylum Bacillota; class Clostridia; order Oscillospirales; family Oscillospiraceae; genus Enterenecus. The sequence goes on along the minus strand of SFVC01000025.1, from coordinate 17,287 downwards.
GAAGTCGGGGTCGACGGAGGAGCCCTCCGCCGGCGGCTGGGGGGCGTCAAAGCCAAACCGGGCCGTGCCCCCATCTGGATTATGGCAGTAGCTGTTGAAGCCGTAAGTCAGCACCGTGGTCTTGCTGTAGTCGAACTCCAATTCCGCGTGGATATTGGGGTTGTAGTGGCCGTCCCCCTTGTTCCCCACGCCCGGTTCCGCCCAGGGATTGGTGACCTCGTACACGGTCACCGGGATGTGGGACAGGTCGGGCCAATCGCCTGTGGCCGACGCCTGATAGCGCCCGTCGGACAGCAGGGTCCTGTAGTTCTCCCAGCTCTCCGGGTCGTCCAGGCTGGGCAGGCCGCCGGGTCGTCCGGCGTCGCCAAGCGCCGAATATTTCCCGGTGAGCAGGGCGGCGTCTGCCTCGATCCCGTCAACTGTCAGCGCAGGCTGGTAGCGTTCCAGCTCATACGGGTCGGCGGCGAAGGGGTAGAGCAGGGTGACGGTCTTATCCTCCCCGGTGGGGTTGGTGAGGGTGTAGGAATCGGTCACCGGCAGGCCGTAGTAGGGGCGGTTGGAGCCCCCGGCCATCCAACTCTGGAAGTCATAGGTGATCGTCCGCTCCAACCTCAGGCCGTCCCCGCCCGCTATGGCGGTGAGGGGGAACACCGGCCCGGCGTAGCTGTCAAACACCATGCTGCCGTCCGCGCCAGCTCCGGCGGCATTGCCTCCGATGTGCAGCCACGGGATTTTTCCGTTGAACACACCTACTCCCAGGCCCACCACTACGGCGAAGACCGCCGCGACGGAGCCGAACTTCAGCCAGCGCACCTTGCTTTTGACGGGCTTTATCTCGATGGCCTCCACGATCAGCTCGTCCCTGACCTCCGTGATGGCGTCATACAGCATTTCCCTGGTCATACCGCAAATCCCTCCTGTTCCAAGTCCCGTTTCAGGCTTTTCCGCAGCCGCTGGAGCCGTTTGGCCATCTGGTTGGGGCTGACGCCCCAGGCCCTGGCCAGCGCCTGCACCTCCTGCCCGTACCAGTACCGCCGGAGGAACAGGGCCCGGTCGTCCCGGGGCAGGCCCTCCAGCCAGCCCTCCACCCGGCGGGTGAGCTCCCGGTTCTCCACCGTGCGCTCTACGTCCTGGGGGGCGGGCAGGCATTCCTCCAGCCCGGACAGCAGGCTTTCCAGTCCCGCGTACCGCTTCTGGGCCCGCTCCTTCCGCCAGCGGCTGATGGACAGGTTGCGGACGATCCGCCCCAGAAAGGGGGGCAGGCGGTCGGGCCGCTGGGGCGGCATGGCGTTCCAGGCGTGATGGTAACTGTCGCTGACGCACTCCTCCGCATCTTCCCGGACGGTGAGGATGTTTTGGGCGATGGCCCGGCAATAGGGCCCGTACTTCTTGTCGGTCTCCGCGATGGCGGCCTCGTCACGGCTCCAGTAGAGCGCGACAATGGCGGCGTCTTCCATCTTTCTCGCCTCCTCTCACCTATAAAAACGCAGACGGGGAGGGGATATGCCCCCCGCGCAAAGATTTTTTTGATTGTATCACAGCGAACGCCGCTCCACAACCCTTTGCGCCTGACGGGGAATGCAGTGCAGCGGAAGTAATTTCGTCCTTGACAAATTGGTCTACTTATTGTAGACTGAAGATGGACTACAGAATGTAAACCGAACTGGAGGGATGAATATGACGCAGTACAGGCTGGGCGAGGTGGAGGCCGCCTTTGCCGCCCTGATCTGGGACAATGAGCCGGTGGCGTCCAACCGGCTGGTGGAGCTGTGCGCCCAAAGGCTGGACTGGAAGAAGTCCACCACCTATACGGTGCTGCGGCGGCTGTGCCAGAAGGGGATCTTTCAAAACGAGGGCGGGGTGGTGACCTCTCTGATTGGCCGGGAGGAGTTCGCCGCCCGCCAGAGCGAGGAGTTTGTAGACCAGGCCTTTGACGGCTCCCTGCCCAAGTTCCTGGCGGCCTTTGCCAGCCGGAAGAAGCTGAGCGCCGCTGAGATCGAGCAGCTCCAGCGGCTCATTGACGAGAGCAGGGGGTGAGGGCGTGCCCGCCATTGACGAGCCTGTGAATGATTATTTGGGCGGCCATTATTTTGAGGGCGTCGTCCGCGCCCCCGCCGGGTTCAAGGCGGATTTTCTGAGCGCCACCGGGGTGGTGTGGGTGGTAGGAGCCGTCCTCCTGCTGGGGTACAGCGTAGTATCTATGCTTCGCTTGCGGCGCAGACTGGTGGGCTGGATACCGCTGGAGGGGGAGAAAAACGTCCGGCTGGCGGATCACATCCCGTCCCCCTTTGTGCTGGGAGTGATCCGGCCCAAAATCTATCTGCCCTCCGGATTGCCGGAAGGGGAGCGGGACTATATCCTCCTCCATGAGCGCACCCACATTCGCCGGGGCGACCATATCCTCCGGGCGCTGGCATGGCTGGCGCTGGCTGTCCACTGGTTCAACCCACTGGTATGGTTGGCCTTTTATCTGGCGGGGAAGGACATGGAGATGTCCTGCGACGAGGCGGTGCTGGAGCGGATGGGCCGGGATATCCGGGCGGACTACTCCACCTCCCTGCTGCGGCTGTCCCAGGGCGGGAGGCTGCCGGCGGGGCCTCTGGCCTTCGGCGGCAGCGGCTTCCAGAGCCGCATCAAGAACGTCTTGAAGTACAACAAACCTGCCTTCTGGGTGGCGCCGCTGGCCCTCGTTGGGGTGTTGGGCCTGTGGGTGGCCCTGGCCACCAATCCCGGCTACTCCTCGGGGCCGGGGAGACCGATAGACTTTGTATACCACAAGCCCGGCCCGGCGGAGATCTGGGTGGACTCCATTGTGATCGATGGGATGGCGTGGGATGAGTGCCGAGAGATCCGGCTAAACGAGTACCCCGGCGTCACCTTCCGGTTGTACCCGGGGAAGCTCACCGCCGTCCGAAACGGGGAGGAAGTAACGCTGTTTGATGGTATGCCCATTGGGGACACCTATCTATGCGACCTGGACGGGGACGGCAGACGGGAGATCTGCTCCCAGGTGTGCATCGGATCGGGCATTGGGGACGAGCGTATCCGGGTGATCCGGTGGTTACACGAATCCGGATCCTTCTCCCTGCTGGAGCTAAAGGATCGCATGACGCATGACTATTACCTGGGACAGGTGGGGGATCAGCTCACGGTGGAGGAGCGGGACTATTTGGGCGGGGCGCGCACCCGCTGCGGCCGGTTGATTTTGACGGAGAACGGGCTGGACATCGGATCGGACGGCGGGGCAGGAGAAGCCCCTGATCTACCCGCCGCTGAGCTGACCTTCACCCTGAACACCGCCGGGGAGGAGCACAGCGTCCGGATGGACGGCAGCGTGGGGAATGTGACGCTGGAACAGGGGGCCTTCTGGCATCCGGCGTCGTGGTCGGCATCGGGGCAGGACTACCCTTACGGATACCTGTCTATGGTGTACCCGGGGTTTGCCGGTGAGATCGATGGGAGCATCTACGCCCGGTGGACGGACGGGGGCCGCCGCTCGGTGACGGTGGACACCAGGATGATGGCCATGATCAGAAACTACACGCAAACCGGCTGGTGGGAGTTCACCGTGGAGCTGGACAGCGGGACGGTGACGGCAATGACGGGTCATCCCCTGTTAGAAGATGCTGGCGCGGAGCTGCTCTATTGTCCCGCGTCTATCTCCGACGGAGAGGCGGTGGAGACGGCCCGGATCGCCGCCAAGCTGCTGGCAGCGGGGGAGGAGTATTACCAAGCCTGGCTGGCGGAGAACGGGCGGGCCTTGCCCGCGGAACCATCAGACCGGCCCGGCGCGGAATAATTACAGTTGCCTGAAAGCCCCATTTGTGGTATCATGCAAAAAGCGGAAAGGATGTGCATGATATGGCAATCGAGGCAGTAAAGGAATATTTTGCCCAATTTGGACTGGCGGATCGGGTGCAGGAGTTCGACGTGTCCAGCGCCACGGTGGAGCTGGCGGCCCAGGCGCTGGGGTGCCAGCCCTGCCGGATCGCGAAAACGCTGTCCTTTCTGGTGGACGGGCGGGCGGTTCTGATCGTGGCCGCCGGGGACGCCAAGATCGACAACCCCAAGTATAAGGCCCAGTTTGGAACCAAGGCGAAGATGCTCACCCCCGACGAGGTGGTGGAGCTGGTGGGCCATGCGGTGGGCGGCGTGTGCCCCTTCGGGATCAAGGAGGGGGTGGCGGTCTACCTGGATCGCTCCCTGAAGCGGTTTGAGACGGTGTTCCCCGCCTGTGGCAGCAGCAACAGCGCCATCGAGCTGTCCATAGAGGAGCTGGAGCGGTACTCCGGCTATACGGCCTGGGTGGACGTGTGCAAGGGCTGGGAGAGCTGACAGAACACAACGAACCGGGGCAGGCGGGAAAACCGTCTGCCCCGGTTTTTGTACGGGTTGATCAGCGGCTGGCCTTCCGCTCCGCCTTTTTCCGGAGCAGCTCCTCCCGGGCCAGCTGGGCGGCGGCCACGATGTCCTCGTGGCGAACCGTGTAGCGGCGGTTGACGGACATCTTGCTGTACCGGCTGCGGAAGCGGCGGCTGTACCGCTCCAGCTGGGCGATCTGGTCGCCGTACCGCTGGCGCAGGGCGGAGGATTTGTCCTCCAGCATATCGGACAGCTCCGCCTTGCCCAGGGAGAGCTGGAGCTGGAGCTCCTCCCCCAGGGAGGTGACGCCCACCACCAGCCGGGACACCAGGGCCAGATGGCGGATGGTGAACACCGCGTCCACGATCAGCACCATGAGCAGGACGCCGCCCAGGGTGTATTTGAGCACCGGGGGGATATCGGCGAACAGCTCCTCCACCGGCGGGTGGATGTAGAAGATCACCACATAGGACAGCACGCCCCACACCAGCGCCACCCACAGGCAGATCCGGCCCTTCAGGTTAAAGCGGAAGTGGGAGTAGTCCCAGTATTTCACGTGGGTGGTGGTCTCCAGCAGCCAGGCCACAAAATACTCCCAGGAGCTCATCACCACCACGGCCACCACGTAGAACAGCACAAGATTCGATTTCAATGGGGTGAAAAACAGGATCATCAGCAGCACGCCCGTGCCGTAGATGGGGCAGATGGGGCCGTACAGGAAGCCCCGGGGCACCAGCCGCCGCTCGCAGATGGAGCAGTAGCAGGTCTCCATCACCCACCCCAGGAAGGAGTAGAAGATAAAGTAGAGGAACAGATCCACAATGGAATAGCCCAGGATGGTCAAAAGGGTTCCCTCCTAATCTTGTTCGGCGAGCAGGACGCCGAGGATCCCGTTGTATATCCGGTCGGGGTGCTGGAGAAACTGACGGGCAATGCGCTGCCCGTCCTCCTCGGAGGAAGCCAGCAGCGTCAGGGAGAACAGGCTGCCCTGATCGTCGTCCATGGCGAGGCACACGTCAAAGCCCTGGGGCTGGGGCCGCACCTCCGCCCGCACCTGGGCCTTGCGCTTCAGCGCCTGGTTCAGGGGGGCCATGCGCTGGTCGCACCGACGGCGCACCACGGGGGACAGGCTGCTCTCCCCGGCGGCGCAGGTGCGGCGGCCCTTGCCGGTGATGGAATAGAACTCCCCCTCCTGGGCGATGTGGCCGCTGTCCAGCAGCTCGGACGCCGCCTCGGCGAACTGGAAGTAGTCCACGCCGCCGTCACACATGGACAGGTCGGTGAGGGTGGCGAAGTCGATGGGGGCGGCGGCGCGATCCAAAATGTAGAGCACCAGCAGCTTGATGTCCAGCTTGTCATGGATAAACCCGGCCATATGCACCAGCTCCTCTCCCGGGCAGGGCGCGGCAGGCGCCGCGCAAGGGACAAGGAACATTATAGCCGATCCCGGCGGTAAAGACAAGCAGAATTTGTCTGTCGCTCAGGCCCGGGTGACAAGGGCCTGGTAGAGCTGCACCAGATAGGCCCAGGTGGAGCGGTCGAGCACGCCGGTGACGGGCAGGCCCGCCAGCTTCTGAAGGACGCGGAGGTTGGCGGGGGTTTCGCCGTCGTTGCAGCTGCTCATTTTGCAGGGGATGAAGTTGTTCATCACCTTGCTGAGGGAGACGATCATGGCCTGGACAATGAGTATGGGCGGGCACTCCTGGCCCTCGACCGCGGTGTAGGTGCCGCAGGGCATGACGTTCAGCGGGGGCGGAAAGCCGTATTGCAGCTCAGTCTCATAGTAGGCCTCCCGGATGGCGTCCCAGGTGCCCAGATCCACCACCCCGGTCACCGGGGGGTGATACTCCCGCTGAAACACCATGACGGCCTCCAGGGTGCGCTCCCCGAAGATGCCGTCCACCGTCAGCCGGATCAGCTTGGGGTTATGGATGGCCAGCTGGTTGAGCATATATTGCAGGGATCGGATGGGCTGGCCGGTGAGCTCCGATCCGTTTGCCGTGTTGTTCATAGGGAAGATCCTTCCTTTCATGCGTTGGAATTTCCAAACGTGAGATTATAGCCCGGGAACTGACCGGCGGCCACGGAGTTTTGAATGTCCTGGGCGCTGGTGGGCAGGTTGGCCCCGGCCAGGGCGGTGCGGGCGATGCCCAGGTATTCGTCGTACAGCCGCTGCCAGGTCTGCTGATCCACCATGCCGGTGGCGGGCAGACCCAGGCGGGTCTGGGCGGCCTCCACCGCCTCCCGGGTGCGGGGGCCGAAGATGCCGTCAATGGCCAGGGGCGGCACGCCGGAATTGAACTGGGCGATGATGGAGATAAAATACTGAAGGGCGGACACGGCCAGGCCGGTGCTGCCCTCCCGGAGGGTGACCCCGGCGGCGGGACCCTGGATCTGGGTGAAGGGCTGGCCCTCGCTCACCAGCTCGGACAGCTTTTTCACCGCCCCGTGGAGGGATACCAGCTTATACCAGGTGCCCTGGCCCACGATGCCGTCGGGGGTGAGGTTGAAAATGGACTGAAATTTTTTGACCGCCACCTCGGTCTGGCTGCCGAATACGCCGTCCACCGGGCGGATGCGGGGAATGGCGGGGTAATTCTGCCCGATCCGGTTGAGCATGACCTGGAGCACGGTGACATAGTCGCCGGAGGAGCCGACCTGCAGGGGATAGCCGGGGTAGGAGTAGGAGATGTCCCGGATGGGGGTGTTGGACACCAGCTCGATGTTGTCGCCGTAGTAGTGGCGCAGGATATTCATGGTGGAGCTGCCCTGCCGGGCCAGCCGCTCGCTGCCCCATTGGGACAGGCCGTCGCAGGTGACGGTGGTGCCGTTGCAGAACTTGGCGGCCAGGGGCTCCACAAAGCCCTGCCGCCGGATATAGGTGTTGAACAGCTCATCCACCAGGCGATCTACGTTTTCAAAGGTGCTGCGCCCCTTGATAAACTTCTGATCGTTGACGGTGGAGGAGGTGATGTCGAAGTCATAGCCCCGGCTGGGGTAGTATTCGGTGTAGATCCGGTTCAGGGCAAAGGAGATCTGGGCCAGAATATTGGCCCGCAGCGCCGCCTCCGGCCAGGTGGGATAGATCTCGCTGGAGGCCACGTTTTTAATATAGTCAATGAAGGGCACCGTCACATTTTCCGCCCACTGGTTGGCCGGGCCCAGGTGCACGGTGATCGTCTGTGGTATGTAGGGCGTGACTGAGATAGGCATAGGAACCTCCTTACTTGGCGCCGGAGCGGTTCACAGCGGCTGTGGCGTGACCACCACCGGACTGGCGGTATCATCCCCGTTGGAGGGCTGGGGGAGGGGCACCAGGGGCACATTCTGCACCGTCTCCACTCCGGGAAACACCTGGAGCTTTTCAAAGGTGGCCAGATAGTAGTCCGGGTGCTCCACCACCAGGGCGTAGTCGGAGAAGGGCGCGGCCCCGCCGGGGGACTCGCTGAGGGACAGGTCGGGGGCGTCCAGCTGGAAGGGCTTGGTGGCGCCGCTGCTGTCCGTCGTCTGGATGGAGAGCACGTTTCGGCGGCCGTCCTCACTGGGGCCGGAGATGATCACCGTGGCACCGGCGACGGGAAGCTGGGCCTGGGAGGTAAACGCGCGAACGGTCAAAGAGCCGGTCTGGGGCATGGACAATTCCTCCTTTTGGGGATTGTGGGAAGTCTGCGATGGCAGGCCCCGCCTGGGGCGGGTTCCGGCTTCCCTGATTCAGCTTATGTAAAAAGAAGAAAAGGGTGCGCGCTGACGAAAAAACCGGCGGATTCATGAGACGCGCTGGAAAATCGGCAAAATTTTCCTGCTTTTAATTTGCCGGAGCCAGCGCATAATGAGGAACGGGGAAGTGAAAAAAAGCAGGAGGCATAACGATGAAACAGAGAAGGTTTGCTTTGGCAATGGCCCTGGTATTTGTCCTGGCCCTGACGGGCTGCTCGGCCAACCGGGAGGAGAACTCCAGCCCGGTGGAGCCCACCCACACCATGCCCCAGGATGAGCATAGCCCCGGCATGAACGGTGGCAACAATGGCAACGACGCCATGAATGGCGGCGGCGCAGGGGGCACCAACGATCAGAACAATGACGGCCGTCCCGACAGCTCTGCCGGGGTCGGTAGCCAGGATGGGAACAGCGTGATGGACGACATCGGCGACGCAGCGGGGGATGTGGCCCGGGGCGCAGGCGATGTGGTTCGAGACGCGGGCGACGCCATCGGCGACGCAGCCAACGACGTTGGCCGGGCGATGCGGTAAGCAAAACAGGGCGGCCGGGTAATCCCGGCCGCCCTGGGGCTTTATAGCCCGCCTGCATAGCCTCAAGCGCCCGCTTGACCGGGCTGCACGCTATGATGCGGTTGTATGGTGGCGAACTGTCGTGCGGCACGATCCCATGGGGATCCAAGGACGGCGAAGCGCTCAATCGTAGATGGAATCCCGCTCATAGGACAGGATGGCGCCGCTGTAGGCGTCGATCTCAAATTCATATTCCCAGCTTCCGGAGATAAACTCAATCTCGTACTCCCAGCGGCCGTCATCGCGATCCAATCGGGCCTTGACAAACCTGACCTGGCTGGCGGACAGCCCCACGTGGTTGAGGGCGATGCTCTTGGCCCGGTCGAGCCCGATTTGGGTTCCGCTGGTGTTCTGGGAGGGGGGCGCCCACCCCTCCACATCATGATCGAACTTCAGGATGGCGCCTGTGTAGGCGTCGATCTCATAGTCGTACTCCTGATAGCTGCCGGTGTAAAACTCCACCTCATACTCCCACCGGCCGTCGTCAAACTCCAGCTTTGCCTTTACAAAAGTGACCTGACCGCTGGTCAGTCCGGCATGAGCCAGGGCGATGCTCTTGGCGCGCTCCACTCCGATGTAGGAGCCGTCCTGCGCCGTGCCGGGCTGCGTCGGAGTGGGATTAGTCGGAGTGGGGTTAAAGGTGTCGGCGTCTGTTACAAGGCCGCCGTCGTTGCCCGAAGCGGAGAGGGTGACGGTGCGGGTTCCGCCATCCCAGGCGACGGTTTTGCCCATCAGCTCACCGATGGCCCGCACTGGCAAATAGGTGGAGCCCTGGTACAGCAGGGGATAGACCCGCTTTCCATTGACATCGGTGAAGGTGCGGGTTACATTGTCCACAATGATGGTAAAATCAGGGCGAAGCTGGGCCTGGACGGTCTGCTGTTTGGGGTTGGCGTCCCGGGTGCCCGTGGTGGCAGAGGTGGTGCGGGGACTGGAAAGGGTGACCGTCAAGGTATTCTGATCCCAGTTCACGTTTTTGTCCATCAGCTCACCGATGGCCCGCACCGGCAGATAGGTGGTTCCATCATAGAGGACGGGGTACACCTGGACGCCGTTCACGTTAAAGAAGGTTCTCGTGGCGCCGTCCACCTGGACGGTGATATCCGGCGAAAGGGTGGCGCTGACGGTGGTGACCGACGCCGCCAAAGCGGTTGCGGACAACGCCCCCACCAGCATCAGAGCACACAGAAGCGCTCCCGTCCATCTCATGACATACCGCTTGGTTTTTGCTTGCATGATAATCCCTCCAAAAAAATGTTTCTGTTTATGTTACCGGGAGAAGGGCTCCACCGACCACTCCCGGACGAGGCCGCTGTAGGCGTCGACTTCAAATTCATATTCCATCCCGTTATAGATGATTTTACCCTCGTATTTGAGGGCGCCGTCATCGTAATCGGTTTCAAACTCACGAATATCAGCGGCGGTTGCGCCCGGAACTCGGGCCAAAACGATCTGGCGGGCCTGTTCGGCTGTGATGGAACCAGAACCGGAACCGGAACCACCCTGTGGGTACACATACTCCGCGTCATAGTCATAGCTGATCACCGCGCCGGTGTACGCGTCGATCTCATAGTCGTATTCTTTGCTGCTGGGCGTGAAGAACTCCACGTCGTACATCCACCGGCCGTCGTCAAACTCCAGCTTGGCCCGGATGAGGGAGACCTGATCCGCAGTCAGTCCGGCGTGGGCCAGGGCCACGCGCTTGGCCTCTGCCTCACCGATATAGGCGCGGGAATCGGAACCCGCTGGGGAGGGAGCGGCGGTGGCGGGGGGGAGTGGAGACTGAGACGTCTCCGGCTCCGGAGAAAGGGTCGGGGTGGAGACGGCATCGGTCATCTGGGGGGCGGTGGATTCAGGCGGCTCCGATTGGCCCGCGGCGCCGGCGTCAGGCCCCTGGGCGTTGATCACCACGCCGGTGAGGGCGTCCACGTCGTACTGGTAAGTCTGTCCGCCCGCCTGAAAGCAGATCTGATAATAATCAAGGCCATTGCGGGTGCCCATATCCGTACTGATAAAGCTGACCTCCGCCGCCGTCAGGGAGGCGGCCTCCAGGGCTTTTTGCTTTGCCGTTTCAGCGCCGACGTAGCCCATTTGGCTCTCCGGCTGGGCGCATCCAGCCAAAAGAAGGAGGGCCAGGCCTGCCGTGCATAAAAGAATGGTTCGTTTCATAGCGGTCTCCTTTCCTGGTTCTGGACACAGTCTACCGCGCCAACATGAAATCTACATGAAATTCAACAAAGTTTTTTTGAAATTTTTTTGGAGGCCGGATAGGGTTTGCGTCCTATGCCGTTGCCTGAGCGGAGGACTCGGCCGCAGGCAGGTGGAGGGTGAAGGCGCTGCCCACCCGGGGGACGCTTTCCAGCGTCATATAGCCGCCGTGGAGATGGGCAATCTGCTGCACGATGGCCAGGCCCAGCCCCGTGCCCCCTTCGCCGCTCCGGGCGGGATCCGCCCGGTAAAACCGCTGCCAGATCTTGTCTTGTTGCTCGGAGGGGATTCCCATGCCGTTATCCCGAACCTCCAGCAGAATCTCACCGCCGCTCTGCCGGACAGAAATCCACACGCATCCGTCGGGCCGGCCGTATTTGAACCCGTTTTCCACCAGGTTCTGGATCAGCCTGGACAGAAGAGCCGGATCCGCCGCGGCGGTGACCTCCTCCTGCAGCTCCAAAATCAGTCGGTCGGGATCGTATGCCTGCTCTTGGCACAGGGAGCGGATCAGGTCGTTCAGCTTCACCGGCTCCAGCTTGGCGGTCTCCGTCCCCTGATCCAGTCTGGTCATGCTCAGAAGCTGGGAGATGAGTTGGGACATCCGGTTCGCCTGCCGGTGGATCATGGAGATGGTCTCCAGCCGTTCCTCCGGGGTCTCATCGTACTTTTCCGCGTATTCGCAGGCCCCTTTGATGATGGACACCGGGGTGCGGAGCTCGTGGGAGGCGTCGGCGGCGAACTGCTGCTCCGACTCAAAGGATTTCTCCAGCCGCTGGAACAGCTGGTCAAAGGTGGCCGCCAGCTGAGAAAACTCATCCCGCCCGGGGGGCAGTCCAATCCGGCGGGACAGATCCTGGGCCTCATTGATGGAGGCGGCGGCGGACATGATGCTGTCCAGGGGGCGAAAGGCCCGACGGGCGATCCAATAGCTGCCCAGGGCGGCCAGCGCCATGAACGCGGGCATGACGATCAGGGCCACCCGCAGCAGGGAGGCGGTGAGCTGCCGATTTTCCGGAACCTCCATCAGCCCCCGGAGCCATACCCCGTTGTCCCAGCCCATGGGCAGCCAGAGATCCAGCACCAGGTATTGCCCGCCTCCGGCGTTCACCACCCGGGTGATCCCATTTTGAAATTCCTCCTCGATGGAAAAGGATACGGGAATCTGGCCGGCCAGAAGGGCTTTCTCCCGGCTGTAAATCAGGGTGGAAACCCCGTCTTGATAAAAGCTGAAGCTGTCCCCCAGGGCAAGGCGGCCATTGGCCATGCCGGTCTGGGACAGATTGCTTCGCACGGTCTGGGACAGCTGGGACATAGAGGACTGCGCCGCCACAACTTTGCTGATGGACAGCAGGAAGGCCAGCAAAAGCACCGCCAGCAGCCCCATCAGCAGGGTGAGCCAGACGGCAATTCGGAGCTTGACCGAGAGGGGCTTCATGGCGCGTCCCCTTCCTGCTCCACCCGGAGCACCCAGCCGGAGCCGCGAATGGTGTGGATCAGCTTTTTCCGGTCTTCGCCATCGATCTTTTTTCTCAGGCGGCTGATGTACGCGTCTATGTTGTTGGAACTGCCGGAGTATTCATAGTTCCAGATCTGGTTTTCCATCTGGCTGCGGGACAGCACAATACCCTGATTGCGGATCATGTATTCCAAAAGGGTAAATTCCTTGGGCAGAAGGGGGATTTCCATCCCGCCCCGGTGAACGGTGCGCCGCTCGATGTCCACCACCAGATCGTCGATGGAAAACTGATTCTTCCGGTTGCCGGCACGCTTCCGGGTCAGGGCCCGGATCCGGGCCAGCAGCTCGTCAAAGGCGAAGGGCTTGATCAGGTAGTCGTCCGCTCCCAGATCCAGCCCCTTGACCCGGTCGGCTACCGCATCCTTGGCGGTGAGAAGCAGTACGGGGGTGTCCACATCCCGATCCCGGAGTTGCTTCAGCACAGAATAGCCGTCCAGCTTTGGCATCATCACATCCAGCAGGATGGCGTCATACTCCGCACCCAGCAGATAGCTGAGGGCCTCCTCGCCGTCGAAACAGCTGTCTACGCTGTAACCGGCCCGCTTCAGGGTCTTTTCAATCAAGCGGTTCATGTCCCGCGCATCCTCTACCACCAGAATTTTCAAGCTTGGCACCTCCAGGCAATGGGATAGGCCACTCGTTCTTTTTCTGCGGCCCACTGGGGATACACTTATTATATAACTGCAATGAAATAATTTGCAAGTGTTTTGCGCCCAAGAAAAAGGAAAGTCAGTATTGCCAAGGAAAGGGAAACGGTGTATAATAAAACCATTACGGTGGAGCAGGCCTGGCGGCTGTCTTGGGAGGGGGTTCCTGAGTCTTATTGCTGCTGCGGTTTTCAGGTTTCTGTGACGCGGAACAGAACTGGAGGCGCAGCGTCAGCAGCAAGGCGGCGCGTGAGCATGACGCGGAAGAACAGGAGGAATTGAAATGACAAAGCACCATCAACGCAACGGCGGCCAAGGGCCAAAGTCCACGAGAAAACTGGCCATGAGGATGGCCGCGTTCCTTTTGTGCCTGTCCATGGTGGCGGGGCTGTTCCCCGGGCTGGCGCAGGCGGCGGAGGACAAATACCTGTTCGACAACATCGCGAAACTGGAAAGCGCTGCACTCTATGATGATGCCGGCGTGCAGATCCAGAACAGTGCCCTCATTGAACAGAGAAAACGGTTGGAGCTGCGCTATACATACACGATAGATGATACTCGGTGCGCTGATATTCTTCCAGATGTCGCGTATTATTTACGGATTTCACCCCATTTGCAGCTGCCCACGATAGCAGCAGAGGGGATCCTCCTGCCCATGAAAGTGGAGACAGACACAGGGGCGATAGAGCAGGTGCCCTTTGGTGTGCTCCATGCGGACGGCCAACGCGCTTGGGTGACATTCCTTCCCTAGGCACTGTTGTCTCTCATTATGGAGGGCTTTACAATGCCGATCTCAGTTTGAACTGCTTCCGGGCGGCCGATGTGCCGGATACCGAACGGCCCATAGAAGGGCACGATAACCTCTACGCGATAAAGTTTGAAAATACCGACCAGGAACTTTTGTTCGGCTATGCGGAGAACGAGCCGGTGACGGCAAAGGCGCAGCTCAGCAAAAGCGGCAGCTTGACGGACAAGACCATCACCTGGACGGTTGACTACACCCCATGGCAGAATCCCGCCGAAAACGATGGAGTTACGCTGGATACTGCCTTTGAACTGCGAGATACCATTGACGCCAAGCTGCACAGCTATGCGACCGGCAGCGCGAAAATAAACAATGTGGAACTCCTTGAGTACACCTCCCGGGATATTATCCCCCAGGATGCGGAAGCCTATGTGCTGGTGGAAACGCCGGCGGACGGCGGCGACACAACCCTGATCTTCGGCGGCAAGGCATTCAATGCGGGAACGGCGACGGGGAAGGATCCAGCAAAACCGCTGAAAATTACCTATGAGACCGCCATCAAGGACGAACTTCTCCTGCCGGTGCAGGGCGGCGCAGGCGCTCAGAACGTGAGCAACACAGTTCAACTCTTTGCCAAGACGGGGGCAGATACCGGCTTTCAGCGTACAAACATCAGCAGCAGTGAGACCGTGCCTATTTCCCAGCCCACCTGGCTGACAAAGACAGGAAAAACGACCCGTGACCCCGGAAACGGATCCACCACCGAGTGGACGGTCAACTTTTATCCCAATGGTTTTGTGTTTTCTGATGCGAACAGGTTGACGCTCCACGATCAGCTGCCTGCGGGCAGTGAGCTGGTGGAAAACTCGGTAAAGGTGAACGGAAACGGTGTAGCAGCAACAACTGGAAAGGATAACAGCTTTACTATTTCGGGGCTTAAAGCTGATGAAACTACGAAAAGTATCATCATCACCTATCAAACCAAGGTTGAGGAGGATTTGTACGAAAGCGGCACAGATCTGGGCGATAATGTGGCCTGGTTTGCGTTCCAGTATGGTGACCCTGATAAAAAGGATTATGAAACGCCCAAGGTCAAAACCCACGTGCCCAGCTCTGCCGGCAGCGATTCCTCCGGCACGGCCACACTGGTGAAAATGAACAGGGGATACAATGCGGCTACCCGTACCATCGCCTGGGAGGTGACCGTCAATCCCCACATGGCCGATCTCAAGAGCGGAACTTTTATAGACGATCTGAGCGGCGTGGGCCCCGCGTCCTGTGGAAAAGGAGGACACGAACACGGCCTGGAGGTGGTGGGCGGCGAGAATGGCGTTACCGTTTTGGTTGATGGGGCCCCGCCCACTGATGATTCGGTGACGGTGACATATGCCAACCAAAAGATCACGGTTGAGACAAGAGGCGTCGGCCAAAAGGTCGTAACGCTTCAATATACCACCCAGGTCTGCGACCCCTGCGTCTTTGCCAACAACACAACAGCTACATTTAAAAATGTGATCTCCACAACCGATATGTCCATCGGAAATCAGACAAACCTTTCGCGAAGCGACGAGAGCACGGTCACCGTCAACCCCACGGTACTGACCAAGTGGCCGCCGGTCTATCACTACGCCACAGGCAGGATGAAATGGACGGTGGAGGTGAACGCGGCGGGGCTGCCTATGACCGGCGTGAAGCTGACGGATGTGTTGCCCAAGGGATTGAGCTACGTGGAAGGATCCCTTACCCCGACAACGGGGGCCACCGCCGAGGTGACCAAGACCAAGGACATAGAAACGCTGACCATTGATTTGAACGATATCTCAGGGCTGACCACCGTCACGTTTGAAACCGCGGTTGACCCGGAGGCTTTAGGCTTTGCCAAGGCCCAATCGGTCGAGGTAAAGAATGCCATCGACATGACCGGCACGGCGGACGGAATCGAATTTGAGAAGGTCTCCAGCACAGCGGAGAAGACCTTCACCAATCATGGCCTTGTCAAGAGCAGCAACGTGTACAATCCGGAGGAGTTTATTGAGTATGCGGTGCTGATCAACCCATACCGCCTTGCGCTTCCGGGAAATCCGAGCCTTGTGGACACACTGGATAAGCGGCTCCAGCTGGACGCCGACACGCTGAAGTTTTATAAGGTGACCCTGACCGGAACTACGACAGGTGCAGATCAGAAGCCGAGCTATCAGAAAATGGAACCTGGCGAAACGCTAAATATTGCAGCCTTTGACCTGGACGCCAACAGTTTCACCGTGGAGCTCCCCATTACCGCGGGCAGCCAAGACGCCTATCTGCTGACCTATAGGGCGGACATCATCCGGCGGGAAGCGGGGGGCTACAGTAACAGCGTCCGTTTTGTGGGCGAGGGCGTTGAGCTGGGCGGCAGTAAAAACAACAGCGCGGACGTAAGCGGAGGCGGCGGAAGCGGCGGAGGCGGCGTCGCCGCTCGGAAGGCCACCATCTCCATCGTCAAAACGGACAGCGAGAGAAAGACCCCGATCCCCGGTGTGTCCTTCACGCTCTACCAGTGGGATAGCGCCAATGAGACACGGGGCATGGCTTTTGCCAAGGGGGTCACCGACGCCCAGGGGAAGCTGTCCTTCCGGGTCAAGCCTGGAGCACACTACCAGCTGGTGGAGACCCAAAGCGCCTCCGGCTATGGCACCGCCTTTGGCTGGAGTTCCCTTCCCGCCGGCGTGGAGGGACGGGAGGGCAGCCTGCTGATTACGGCGGGCACGCAAGGCTCTGATCTTCAGCTGGGGCTAACCAACCAGGCCCACACCACGGATCTCGTGTTCCGGCTGTTCAATGAAGCAGATATCCCCATGGCGGGGGCGGTGGTTGAGCTGTTCTCAAAGAATCCCACCGGGAACCCGGCCCTCACTCCGGATAAGAAGGTCACCGTCTCTGCGGACGGCACAGTGACATTCCCCAGCATCCGCCGCGGACAGACCTGGTACGTCCGTTACCCGGACAATCAGGTAATGACCATAGAAGTGCCGACCGAGGACACGAAACAGCCAACGGTGACCTTGCCGGACGGCATGTCGAAACCGCTTACGGCAGATGACAAGGTTTCAGGCAGCACACCGGTGGATAAGCAGTGGGCATTGACCGTCAAGAAGGTGATCAAAGGCGGTACGACCCCGCTGGCCGGGGCCGAGATCGGGCTGTACGCGGATGAAAACGGCCGGACGCTTATCAAAAAAGAGACCAGCGGGGCGGACGGAACAGTTACCTTTGCCGGACTGATAAAAGATCAGCCATATTGGGTGAAGGAAATCACAGCGCCCAGCGGCTATCAGCTCGATGCCACCATCTATGAGGGAACGCAAGGGCATGATGTGACCATTGAAAACGCAGCCAAGCCGCCCGTCAATCCAGGCGGGCCTATCGATCCGGGTAAGCCCACCGACCCCAATGAGCCCACCGACCCCAATGAGCCCGCTGACCCCAATGCGCCCGCTGACCCCAATGAGCCCGCTGACCCCAATGAGCCCGCTGACCC
>SFVC01000047.1 GCA_004560375.1 bacterium | reverse complement strand
AACGGCAATCCCCAAGGGACAGGGGTCGAAATCCTCCTCTGCGCTGCTGTTATCTGAGGTAAGGAAGACCCAACTGCTTTTTGCTGCTTTTTTGCAGCTGATCATGAGATATGTGCAGCATAGTACCCCTTCAGCAGGGCGCGTTTTATATGCCACAATATCGACTTCCCGTTCAGAACCGGTTTTGTCATCAAGGTAGTACCGGCTATTGATGACGTTCCAGCCATGGTTTCTGAGGAGTTGCTGTGTCTGATATTCCAGCGGAAAGCCGGTTCGATCCAACGCGTCCAACCAAATATTTTTATCATTGGTGCACAAAATGACGCCCTCCATGTCTGTAGTGTGTTCAATGAATTATATCATGATTTTGACATTAGGCAACCTAATCTATGATGGAAACAAGTTGTGTAGGTTTATACGTTCATTCGCAGGGCGCTGTTCTTCAGAAACTGGATGAACTTCACGCAGGTGTAGTGGGCGCCCTGGTCGCTGTGACGGATCGTGCCGCTATTGAGCGATACCCATGGTTTTCCACCAGTTTTCCACGGTATCCAGCACAAAATCGACCGCAAGGCAACCATAGAACGCCCCTCGCGATAAGTCGAGAACACGCAAAAGATCCAGATGGTTTGAAGCCAGGCGGCAAATTTTTACCGGGCCATTCTCTGTCAGTGATCGCTGATTATTTTTCGGAAAGAGGCAACCGCAAGGTGAAGGTGCTGCCCTCGCCCAACTGAGATCTCACCTCTGCCGTACCGCCGTGTTCCAGGGCAACATTGCGGACGATAAACAGCCCCATACCCTGGCCGCTGCCGTCGGGTCGGTGGGTAAAGCCTCGCTCAAACAGATGGGGCAGATCGGTGGGGGCGATGCCCGCGCCGGTGTCGGTGACAGAAACAGCCGCCCAGCCATCCTCCCGGCGGAGGGACAGGGTGACTGTCCCATCCTCAGGAGTGAAGGACAAGGCATTGTAGCAGAGGTTTTCCAGCGCTGAGCGCAGCCGCTCCTCATCCCCGGCGACTGTCAGACGCTCTTTGGGCAGCTCCAGGGTAAAGGTCTGGCCGGACAACTCCATGTCCGGGCGGTTATCCTCGTAGAACTGCCCCAGGAAGTCGTTGAGGCAGACGGGATGATGGGGGATCAGCCCCCGTTCCCCCCGGGAAAAGCCCTGCAGAAGGTCAAGCCGATCCTCCAGCATCCCGGCCCGCTCGTTGAGGGCGTCCAGATACCCGGCAGTCTCCTGATCCAGCGCCACATTGCCCAGCTGCACCAGCTCAACGTAGTTCCTGATGGCGGTGAGGGGGTTTTTCACATCGTGGATCAAGTGTCCCAGCAGCTCCCGCCGTTCGGTGAGCAGCGTCTCGATGGCCCGCGTCTTGCGGTCAACTTCCTCCTGCAGGTGGAGGTTCAGCCGTCTATTTTCCGCCGTCAGGAGCACGCCCCGGTGAACCATCAGCGCCCCGAAGCCTGCCACCAGGGCAAACCCGCCGTATTCCTCCATCCATGCGCCCCGGATGGGCTCAAACCGGTTCACCGTCAGCACCGACAGGACAATACAAAGGCCGTACAGTCCGGCGGCGCACAGCAAATACCGCCCCAGGGCCCCGTTTTGTCCAAGCCCCCGCAGGGCCAGAAAAAGGAGGTACGCCCCGGCCAAAAGTTTCCAGAGGAACAGGACAAAGCCGTAGGTGTTGATGAAGAGCGGCGCGTGTGGTAAAATGAACAGCGGAAAGATCACCGTGACGGCGCACAGGCTGGCCGCGGCGGGATAGGCCAGCCTGCGGTGGTAGGCTCGCACCGCGCCGCCGCTCAGCTCTCCCGCCAGCAGAATGGCGAGGAGGAGCACGACGGCGCCGCAGAAGTCCTCCAGGGCGTAGAGGGGCCGCACCAGCGGCACGCCCAACGCCCGCAGGAAGGGATAGCTCACCCGCAGGGCGAAGGCAAGGCAGAGAAGCCCCAGCCGCCGGTTCTGCTTGTCCCGGTCAAAGAGCCACAGCGCCAGATTGGAGAGGGCCACCGCCAGCGAGCCAAAGCACAAAAGACCGTAGATCATCGTCCGGGCGGTGAGCAGTTGGGCGATGGCGGAGGGGGTGCCGACGGCGGGTGGATAGTACAGACCGGAATAGTAGTGGGTGTAGTTGGCGCACTGGATGACAATCTCGACGGCCTGCTCAGATCGGAAGGAATACACCCCGTCCACCACATGGGGCCTATATGGTTCCACGGATCCCTGCCGGCCCACCAGCGCACCGTTGAGATAGATCCTCCCGGCGCACAGCAGCTCCGGGAGGTAGAGGGACAGCGTCCTGGGCTCGTCTCGGTTTTCCAGGATCAACCGGTAGGTGGCCGCGCCATAAGGACTGCCCAGGTGAGGGGAAAAGTTGGGGTATTCCCCGGCATAGGTGTGATAGGCCGGCTCCCTGCCCGCCAGGGCCTCCGGCGTCAGAAGTTCGCCAGGATAATATTCCCACCCGTCCACCAAAAAGGCCGTCTGTTCCGGGTCGTCCTGCAGGACGTTGTACCCGGATCCGCCGGGCAGCGCGGCGGTGTACTTATTGTCCCACCTCCACAAGGCCCAAAAGGCCAGCCCTCCCGCCAGCGTGAGCGCCAGCAGAAGCAGCAACCCCTGTTTTATCTCTTTTTTCATAGACATCACACCTTTACGGGAGGAATCCGATCATGACGGGAAGACGCCTCGGCCTTTGGCTGTGCACGGTGGCGGTTACGCTGGGCCTCTGGGCTCCGACGGCTTTTGCCATGACCTTTGAGGGCGTCCAGCCCGAACAAGAGCCCTCCCCGGTCAAAGTCTACCGGCTGACCCTGGAGGCCCAGGCCGTCGGCGGCGGGGAGAACCTTTCCTACGAGACCGTGGCCCCCGAGTTGGCGGGCAATCCCTTTGCGGCGGACTACTATCCCGGTGAGCTGATCGTAGAGCTGGCCGGACAGATCGTCATCGAGGACGGCGGCTGCCTGACCATCGGCACGCTGTCTGCCGGAAATGAAAAAGAGCACAGCCCGGTGCTCCGGGGAACCTGTTCCCCGGAGGGTCTGATCGTGGTGCGGCCGGGCGGACGGCTCATTTTGAAGGGTGTGTCCCTGGAACTGGAAGGTCAGGGGCTGTTCATCGTCCAGGAGCCGGGCGGCTCGGTGGAATTGACCGACATGGAGCCGGAGGACGGCCTCGTCGCCTGGGCGCCCCTTATGGTGAATAATACCTACCAGCAGCCCCCGGATCTCTGGCTGGAGGAGGGAACGGCGCTGGCTGAGACCATGCTGCCCGATGCGCTGAACACCTATGTGCAGGATCAGGGTGTCCAGCGGTGGGAGCGCGTCCCAATCCAATGGGATACGGCCCCCTGCGGCGGCCAGACCAGCGGCGAGGCCACCCTGATGGGGCGGTTTTTCGATCAGGATGGAGCTATCCTGCCCTCCGTCCGGCCCCTGACGCTCACCGTCCACTGGTATCAGCCGGACAAGCTCATTGTCACCGGCACTGTGTGGTTAGGGGATACCGCCGCCTCCGCCAAGCTGGAGCTGAACGGACTGCCGGTGGAGGCTACGGAACTCTGGGGCGAGGTGTCCACCGACGGAGGAGAGACCTGGGTGCGTTGGGAGCCGTTTGAGCACAGAGGAGAGGGAGGCCGTACCTCCTGCGTGTTTTCCCTGCCCGACAGCACGCCCCGGCACTTCCGCCTCCGGGCGTCCAACGAGCGGGCGCACCGGTACTGGAGCTCGGACGCCTTCCTGCTGCCCGAGGGGCGTGAGACGCCCTCCGACCAGGGGGGCAACCGGGGCGGCAGCGTCGCCGTAGCCGCGCCCGACCGGACGCCGGCGCCCGCGCCCAGCACCCAGCCCAGTCCGCTCCAGCCGCCAGGCAGCCCCGCCCCGGAGCCCACCGCCCCTCCCGCGCCCAGCGATCAGCCCTCCGCCATGCCCTCCGCGGCCCCGGAGGTCACGCCGGAGCCCGGATCCGGCGTGGAGCGGGGGCAGGAAGGCCCCGCCCCGATCCTGCAAATCCTGCTGGTGGGGGGAGGAATCGCGCTGTGCGTCTTGGTGGGCATTTTTGCGGCCCGCAGAAAACGAACCTGACAGATCGGCAAACCCGCTCCGGCCCTGGGCCGGGGCGGGTTTTACTACTCCTTTGGAGCGCCCAGGAAGCGGTAACCCTTGCCCCGCACCGTCTGGATATAATGAACGCCGGGGCACAGCCGATCCAGCTTCTGCCGCACCCGGGCCATGCACACCTGCATATTGTGGACGCCCTGGTTCATGGGGGATTTCCACACCCGGTCATACAGCTCCTCATAGCTGAATACCTGCCCCGGATGGCGGGCCAGAAAGGCCAGCAGATCAAACTCCAGGGTGGTAAAGCCGGCCTCCTGCTCCGCAAAACACACCTTCCGCAGCCCGGTGTCGATGCTAAGGCCCCCAAAGTTGAGCGCCTCCCGGTGTTCCGCGTTCTCCCGGCGCAGGATGCGCCCCCGGATCCGCAGCTCCAGCTCCCGGAGGGAATAGGGCTTAGCCAGGTAGTCGTCGCCCCCCGCCAGCAGGCCCCGGATGCGATCGTCGGTTTCGGCGTAGGCCGAGAGGAACAGGATGGGCACGCCGCTGACCTCCCGGATGCGGCGGCAGACCTCCACCCCGTCCAGCCCCGGCAGTTCCACGTCCAGCACGATGGCGTCCAGGGCGGTGGTGGAGGCGATGGACAGGGCCTGGGCGCCGTCGGCGGCGTCGATCACCTGGTAGCCGCACTGCTCCAGATAGGCCCGGTTGGTGTGGATAATATGGGCGTCGTCATCCACCAGCAGTACCCGGTACATCGCCCCACCCCCTTTTTTCTCCCCTTTATCATACCACACAATCTCCCGGGAGAAAAGTCACAGGCTCGTCACATTTGCCGGAATTGTGGAAATGGGCGCGGGGGTTTGCTATGATGGCGGTACAAACAGGGATGGGACGGAACGACCCATTCGGAAAGAGAGGAAACGAGGATGAAAAAACGGCTGCTGAGCGTCTTTTTATGTCTTTGCCTGGTGCTAAGCCTGCTGCCGGAGACGGCGCGGGCGGCGGACGGCACAACCCACAGCCACCCGGTCTGCGGCGCAAGCTGCGGCCACGGGGGGGCGGACGCCCACGGATCGGCGGAATGGCAGCCCCTGACCCAGGACATGGTGAATGCGGCCGGCAAGACCTTTTCCATCTCCGATGAAAATTACTATCTGGCCGAAAATATTGCCACGGACAAGCAACTCACGGTCTCCGGTACCTCCAGTCTCTGCTTCAACGGCCACACCCTGACCAGTACCTGCGTCACCAATAGCAGTATGGATTCGGATAGAACCGCCCTGTGGGTGGAGGGCGGCGCCCTGCTCAACGCCTGTGACTGCCAGGGGGCAGGCGGCTTATCCGCAGCGCAAACGAATATGTCTCTTTTGCGGGGGACGACCGGTACCAAGATCATCCTCTATGGCGGTAACTGGGTGCAGGGGGGGAATTATGCCTGCGTAAGCGTGAGCCGACCGGGTACGGTCATCCTGGACGGGGCCACGCTGCGTTCTACCGGCGGCGGTATCACCATGAACGAAGGCCGGCTGGTTGTCAAAAGCGGTAGCATCACTTCCGATAGGACGGGTGTGTTTATTAGCTTCCAGGCATCCGCCGAGGTGATTGGCGGTACCATCACGGGCGCGAAGGGCATCGAACTGTATGGTACGCTGACGTTGTCGGGCAGCCCCGTCATCAAAGGCGACGGCAGCAGCTATGGCGACATTATTCTTTTTGCCCAGACCCCCAGCGGCGCAATCACTGTGGAGGACGGGCTGGAGGGAAGCTACACGGTATATCGCAATTATCCGCCGGGGCTCACTGAGGCGGCCCCCCAGGTGCTGACCGCCGCCGCTGATACGGATCAGTCCGGCCACTTCTCGCTCGTGTCCAGTCAGACCGGCGAGCTGGCCCTCCGGGATGTGGAGGGCGAAAACGGCAAGCACACTGTGGAGCTTTATCGCAAGCACAAATGGGCCAGGACATGGGAAAAGGACGAGACAGGCCATTGGCACAAGTGCTACAATGACAACTGCACCATCACGGACAACGCCCAGGAGGACGGCTATGCCGCCCACACCACACAATATAAATATAACGAGTATACACACTGGCAGACCTGCACCGTTTGCGGCGAGTTTGACACGGATATGATCACCGAGGAAAACCACGTCTGGGAAAGCGACGCGGACACCACCTGCAACACCTGCGGCTACACCCGGACGATCACGCCGCCTGATTCAGGCAGCACCCAGGGCAAGGTGGAGGTGGTGGGGGATGCCCCCCGCACCTCCGTGGACGAGGAGAGCTTGGAGGGGCTGATAACGGAGACGCCACAGGCCGGCGAAACCATCACGGTGAAGCTCACGGTGGAGAAGAAGGACGAAGCAACCGCCCCCGGCGCGGCAGACATCAAAGGCGTTGCTGCCGGGAAAACGCTGGAGTTCCTGGATCTGTCGCTGGTAAAAACGGTGACAGGGGGAACGAATCCCAGAAATGAACCGATCGACAATGCGGCGAACGTTCTGGAGATCGTGATGGACTATGACCTCTCCGGCAAGAAGGACGTGACGGCGTACCGTTACCACAACGGCACGGCGGAGGCCCTCACCAAGAACGACACCAAGGCTGACGGCACATTCCAGCTGGGCACGAATTCCATCACCATCTATACCACAAAATTCTCCACCTACGCCATTGGCTATACCCCGGACGGCGGCGGGAACCAGCCCCAGCCCCCCTCGGGCGGCGGAAACGGGGGCGGAGGATATGTCCAGCCCACCTATGCCGTGGATCTGCCCGCCTCCACCCCCGGCGGCAAGCTGTCCGCCTCTCACAAAAGCGCGTCCAGCGGCGCCACGGTCACCCTCACCCTGACCCCGGAGAAGGGCTATGAGATCGGCGGCGTCACCGTGACTGATCAGAACGGGAAAACGGTTGCCGTGACCGACAAGGGCGACGGGAAGTACACCTTCACCATGTCCAGCAGGAAGGTGACCGTCAAAGCGGAGTTCACGAAATCCAAAGGCGGCTATGCCAACTGTCCCAGGGACAACAGCTGCCCCATTTGGCGCTTTCCCGACGCTGACCCCGCGGCGTGGTATCATGACGGCGTCCACTACTGCGTGGAAAACGGTTTGATGAGCGGCTACGGCGGCCTGTTCAGGCCGGACGACAGCCTCTCCCGCGCCGAATTCGTTCAGGTGCTCCACAATCTGGAGGGGACGCCTGTGGTCAACTACCTCATGGGCTTTGAGGACATCCCCGGCGGGGCCTGGTACGCGGAAGCCGTCCGCTGGGCGGCGTCCCGGCAGATTGCGGGCGGCTACGGCAACGGCCGGTTTGGCCCCAATCACAGCATCAGCCGCGAGGAGCTGGCCGTCATGCTGTGGCGGTACGCCGGGCGTCCCGCCGCTACGGGCAAAGAACTGAACTTCGCCGATGCGGAAAAGGCCAGCGGCTGGGCGACGGAGGCCCTGTGCTGGGCGGTGGATCAGGGCATACTCCGGGGCAAGGACGGCGGGATCCTCGATCCCAAGGGAATGACAACCCGCGCCGAGGCGGCGGCTGTACTCCAGCGGATCTTTCGCCACGGTAGCCCTGCAAAATGGCGTTGACGTCAAACCGGTGATCGGAATACTTGGCCGCTACAGCGCCGGGTTTACCCCGGACACCTACGCCCTCGTGACCACCCAGGCCCAGCGCCAGGCGGCAGATACCATCGTGCAGATCACAGCGTTGTTCCCTTGTGCTCTCCTGTGACTGCGAAAATGACCCACTCCGCGATGTTGACCGCGTGATCGCCGATGCGCTCCAGGTATTTGTCGATCATCAGCAGATCCATGGCACGCTCCCCAGAGGCGGGATCCTCGGCAATTTTTTGGATGAGCACCGAGCGAACCTGGGTAAAATAGCGGTCAACCACGTCATCGCCGGCGATGACCGCATGGGCCAGGGCGGCATCCTGTCGGACGTAGGCATCTACGCTTCCGGTGACCATTTGGATCACCTCCGCCGCCATCTTACAGATGTGCCCCACGTCCTCCGGCACATAGCCCTCGGACAGCATGGCCTCCACAATCTCCACAATATCGCTGGCTTGATCGCCGATGCGCTCCATGTCGGTGATGAGCTTCATGGCTGCGGAGATCTGCCGCAGATCCCGGGCTACCGGCTGCTGCTGAAGCAGCAGCTTCAGGCACAGGGCTTCAACATCCCGCTCGCCCTGATTCTTGCCCTCAAAGGCCTCGCCCAGCGCGCCGATGACCTCCTTCATGGAGGTGGAGCCGTCGGTGGACACCGTGCCGCCGGCCCTCTGCGCGCACCCGGCCAGGGCGGTCAGGGACAGGGTGGAGATCAGCACAATGCCTGCAAATTTTTTCATAAAGCTCATAATGAATTCTCCTTTCCATTTCTGGGTACAAGAAAAGGATAACGCCAGTTCGTAAAATCCAAAAGAGCAGTTTGGTAAAATTGGAGTAGAAACGGAGCCCTCTTGAATTTGGGGACGAACGATATCAACAAGACGCATAACAACAGATAAATGGCTCTCCTGATAAATGAAACTATTCTGAAAAGTTCAATTCGCCAGGACGCAGGTTGGGAAAAATCTACTGCGCTGTAATCATAGAGGGATCCTCTGTGGCAAGCTGAACGTATCCAAAAGATTCAGAAAATCTGAAAACAGGCGGCAGCTTTTGCCGGGCTATTCCCGCCGAGGTATGGTGTGTCGCTACCGAAGGAGAGACACGCCATGTACGACTACATAAGGGCGCCGGAGCGCAGGTTCGCGCCCAAACTGAACCACAAGCGGCGCCAGGAGCTTGAAGGCAAGCGCCAGGAGGTTGCCGCCCTGCTGGACAAGCAGGCTCGAAAAAAGCGCTCAGGCTGGTGGACACCCCACGATGGCACAGGAAAAAATAGCACTGAACAGCTTCATCGCCGGCTTCCGTCTGGCCTGGGGGATCGCCATGGAGCTGGGGGCGGACGGCAGTTATTCCTATGAGCGGGAGCAGGAAGAAGTCAACCGCCGCAAAACTTGATGTCTGGCCTTATGGGTTTATCTCCGGGTAATGCTCATGGCATTTTGAATTTTTCTTGGCAAAAAATTATCAAATATTGTAGAAATTTCAACTGCATTATGTTATACTGAAACGTATGATAATTGCAGATTATCTTTCAAAAATAGCAGCAGGCCGCCGGATATCCGGCGGCCTGCGCGATTTTCAGAAAGAGAATGTCATTTTCCCTCGGGGATGTTTTTCTGCCAGCAGAAGAGTTTGCTGTGCTGTGGTAACATGGGTATAAATTTGTGTTGTAGAAATGGAGCTGTGTCCTAACAAAGACTGGATATACCGAATGTCTACCCCGGCCTCCAGCAATGAGGTGGCAAAAGTGTGCCGAAACATATGAGGTGTTACATGGTACTCGACGCCAATTTTATTCAGATATTTTTGAATAATCCGCCGAACTGACTGCGGCGAGAGCGGTTTCCCGCGTTGGTTAAAAAGAATAAAACC
>SFVC01000105.1 GCA_004560375.1 bacterium | reverse complement strand
GCTTTGCCCCTCAAAAAAACGGAAAAACGGAAGGAGAAACTTTCCATGAAGAAGCAGATTGCGCTCTTCCTCTCCGTGGCGCTTCTTCTGGCCCTGTGCGGCTGCACCGCCAGAAAAGAACCCACCGGGGAGAGTGATACGGAAGTGGTCAACCCCATCCACGAGACCGACGCCGCCGGCGTGGCGGAGCGGCTGGGCGCGGCCATGACGGCCCCCGAAGGCGCGGAGAATGTGAGCTACCGCCTCATCGACGGTGAGCAGCCCATCGGGGAGATGACCTTTACGCTCGAGGGCAGGGACTATGCCTACCGCATGGCCCCCTCGGCCATGGGCGAGGAGAGCATCGACGGGATGCACTACGACTGGCAGCAGAGCGGGGAGACCCCCGTGGGCTATCTGAGCGCCGCCCTCAGCTGGAACGAGGGGGGAGCGGGCGTCATCCGCTGGTTTGACACAGTGCCGGGGATGCTCTACTCTCTCTCCATGAACGAGGGCGCCTCCCGGGAGGCGCTGAGCGCCACGGCGAACCTCCTCTTCGCCCCGCTGCAGGGGGAAGCGGACGGGGATGTGACCCCTGCTGCCACGGAGGCGCCCCAGAGCGGCGAAGACGCCCCGGCCACGGCGGAGAGCGACGCCTTCGCCGCAGCCTACCGCGCCGCCATCGAGCGCATCCGCACCGACGCCCGCCCCGGCACCGCCGGGGGCTCACTGGTGTCTGCCGGGTGCTGCGCGGAGCTGTGCGACGTGTTCACCGCCCACGCCCCTGAGGGGGAGCGGGTACGGACGCTGCTGGAGGAATATATGGCCACGCTGGATGGCGACGCCCTCGCGCTCTACCGCCAGCAGCTGGAGAGCGTGCTGGACAGCTTCGACGAGGTCGCCGGGCCCAACGGAGCCGGGCTGCTGGAGACCGCCGGGTGCAGCAGCACCCGGGAGGGCAAGCAGCAGCTGGTGGACAAGGATATGAACTTCATGGCCGGCGACTGCACTCTGGGCTATCTGGTGCGGGATCTGGACGGGGACGGCACGGACGAGCTGGTGATCGGCCCCATGGAGGAGGATGACTTCTACCGGGGCATGATCCTGGAGCTCTACACCCTGGACGAACAGGGCGCGCCCCGCCGGGTGCTGCAAAGCACCGAGCGTGACCGCTGGTACAATGTGTCGCTGCCCGTGGCGCACAACGACGCCAGCAGCAGCGCGGCGGAAAGCGCCTCCAACAACTACCTCTACGACGGCGGCGAAATGACGCTGCTGGGCGAGGGCGAGGGGGGGCAGAGACCCATGCTGCTCTGCCCGCTTCTGCCCTGACGGAAGAAAGAACGCCCCCGCGGTCATCGTGCCGCGGGGGTGTTTTCGTGGACAAAACCGGGCGGCCGGGTTTTCTCCCGGCCGCCCAAAATGGATTACTTTTCTCTTATGATCCCATATACCGTTCCGCTGTCGTCCAACAGAAGCGTGAGCCCCTCGCCTCCGGGGGAGATACAGCTTGCCAGCCAGCTCCCGCCCACGGGAGCGTAGTCCCCCAGACAGCTCTCGTAGGAGGGGATCTCCTCCGCCCGTTCCACATCCGTTACGGAAAAGTCCTCTTTCCCGTTTTCCAGAAGCCAGTTCTCGGCGCTCAGCCGGGACGGGGAAAGGGCCTGATTCGTATCCGCTCCGGCGTCCGCGATCGTCGGGGCCGCCGCGGTATCTTTCATTTTCCCGTCCTCCGCCACGGCGCCCGCTGCCGCCTGCGTGGCGGAGAAGCTCTGGGCGGGGGCGGGGGCGTTTTCGGCCTGCTCGCTCTCCGCTTCGGCAAAGTCGGCGGAGGCCGTCATGAGCATGGGCTCCTCCGCGCTCTCGGCGGCGGCGGACCGGGCCGTGTATTTCGGGGTAATGGCCTGCCCCGCATAGACCCCGATGCCCACCAGCAGCAGCAGGGATGCCGCCAGCGAGAGGGAGCGGAGGGGGAAACGGCGCACGGGCCGGGGGGCGCTTTGCCGACGGATCTTCTCCATGACGGCCGGGCAGAAGCTCTCGTCGGGGGTGGGGAGGTCCTGACTGAGCAGCCCGGACAGCTCCCGGAGCGCTTCCCGGTAGGCGCGGCACTCTTCGCACCCG
>SFVC01000104.1 GCA_004560375.1 bacterium | reverse complement strand
GGTCAGCGGCAGCTTCCACCACATCTTCAAGCCCCGTGTCATCATCTGCGTTCCCTCCGGCATCACCGAGGTGGAGGAGCGCGCCGTGGTGGACGCGGGCCTGCAGTCCGGCGCCAGTCATGTGTATCTGATCGAGGAGCCTGTGGCCGCAGCCATCGGCGCCGGCATCGACATCACCAAGCCCGAGGGCCACATGGTGGTGGATATCGGCGGCGGCACCAGCGACATCGCCGTGATCTCCCTGAAGGGCGTGGTCAAGGGCCGCTGCCTGATGACCGGCCTGCCCAAGACCATCACCGTCACCTCCACCGAGATGCTGGAGGCCTTTGAGGAGCCCGTGGAGCGGATTCTGGAGGCCGTTCACGGCGTCCTGGAGCGCACGCCCCCGGAGCTGGTGGCGGATATCGCCAACAACGGCATCGTCATGACCGGCGGCGGCAGCCTGGTGGACGGCTTCGACAAGCTCATCACTGCCCGCACCGGCATCCACACCGTGGTGGCCGAAAATGCCATCAGCTGCGTGGCCATCGGCACCGGCAAGAGCCTGGATTCCGTCCACGAGATGAACGACGGCACTGTGAACCTCTCCCGCCGCAAGCAGATGAACTGAATCACATGAAAAAATCTATGGGCGTCGGCATGGCCGACGCCCATAATTTTTTTCAATTCATCCAATGGTCAGCCGGTGACAGCAGCCGGGGGCCAGGAGGCCCTCCAGCTCCGCCCGGAAGGCGGGATAATCCTCCTCCGGCACCATGCACAGGGCCGTTCCCGCGAAGCCGCCGCCGTGTACCCGGACGGCTCCCCGGCCCCGCAGCAGGCGGCGGCACAGGGCAAGGGTCACGGCCAGCTCCTGATGCCCGGCGGCCCCCTCCGGGGCGATGTTCTGCAGATATTCCCAGGAGGAGCGGCCGGAGTCGTTGACCAGGGCCAGGACCCCCTCCGTGTCGCCGTTTTCCAGGGCCTGCACCTGGCCCAGCACCCGGCGGTTCTCGTCGAACACATGGATGGCCCGCAGCACCGCCCGGTCCCCGGCGGCCCGGCGGACCTCCGGCAGGCGGCGGTAAAATTCCGCCTCCTCCACCTGGCGCAGGACCTCCGCCCCGAACAGGCGGCACACGGCCCCCAGCTCCCGGGGGATGGCGGCGTATAGAACGTATCCGGGCAGGGCGGCGTCCAGCCGCCGCACCAGCGGGGCGGCGGGGTCCCGGAAGTCCATGAACACCAGCCCGCCGGTGCTGCTGGCCAGCTGGTCCATCAGGCCGCAGGGCTTGCCGAAATACACATTCTCCGCCCACTGGCCCATCCGGGCGATGTCCGCGGCAGTCAGGCTGTTCCCGGCAAACAGAGCATTGCCTATGCGGCCCAGCAGCACCTCAAAGGCGGCGCTGCTGGACAGCCCCGACCCCGGCAGCACGTCGGACTCCACCCACGCGTCAAATCCCCGCCAGGGCAGGCCCCTCCGACGGAAGGCGGCGGCCATGCCCCGGACCAGGGCGGCGGTGGTGTTCCGCTCCTCCTGCCGGGGGGGCAGGTCATCCGGGGCCAGCTCCACCGGCGCATACCCCCGGGAGAACACCCGAACCACGCCCTCCCCGGTGGGCCGCACCCGGGCTCGGGCGGTGCGGTCAATGGCCGCCGCCAGCACGCAGCCGTGCTGATGGTCCGTGTGGTTGCCCCCCAGCTCCACCCGGCCGGGGGCGGAAAAAGTCAGATATTCCATACGCTTCTCCTGCATACAAAAATCGGGGGACGCGGCTGCGTCCCCCGGAGATTTTCGCGATTTACTTGATGCCGGCGGCGACCATGCAGTCCAGAACCAGGGTCAGCACCACGAACACGGCGGCCACCCACTTGGTGTCCCGGGCCAGCTTGGCGTCCATGCTCTTGGCCTTGGAGCGGCTCATATAGGAATCGGCAATGCCGCCGATGGCCCCGGACAGGCCCTGGCTCTTGCCGGACTGGAACAGGACGATGAGGATCAGGGCCAGCGCCACCAGCAGCTGGACCACGGTGATAACAATCAAAACAGCGTTCATAACGGAACTCCCTCCAAAATTTCAGCCCTCTGGGGGCACTTTTCTCATAGTACGCACTATATTATCATAATCCCGGCGGGATTTCAAGAGGAAAACCGTGATTTTTTCCGCCGCCGGAAAATCATAAGAAAAATCATCGAACATCTGTTGCAAACCCGGATTTTCTGTGGTATAATCGAAAAAAGTACCCGGTAAAGGAGCGGACATCATGGCCCAGCTGACCAAAATGCAGCAGAAAATCTATGACTACATCGTCCAGGCCATCCAGGACCAGGGGTATCCCCCCTCGGTGCGGGAGATCGGCGAGGCCGTGGGGCTGAAGTCCCCCTCCAC
>SFVC01000103.1 GCA_004560375.1 bacterium | reverse complement strand
GGGGTTGCCGGTGGCTTTCAATGTCTCCTCCGTCACCCGGAAGGGGG
This sequence comes from bacterium, assembly GCA_004560375.1. Lineage (GTDB taxonomy): Bacteria > Bacillota > Clostridia > Oscillospirales > Oscillospiraceae > Enterenecus. The sequence goes on along the minus strand of SFVC01000103.1, from coordinate 2,104 downwards.
ACAGCAGCTCCGCCCGCTCGGGGATGAGGGCCTCCTCACCCATGGAGGCCCAGATGTCGCCGTAGATGACGTCGGCGTCCTTCACGTCCTCCATGTGGTCGGTAATTTCAATCAGGCCGCCGTTTTCCCGGGCGGTGGCAAAGGTGCGCTTGATGAGGTCCTGGTCCATCTCCTTCGCCAGCTTCTCCGGGCCCAGGGCCACAAAGTGCATACCCATTTTCGCCGCGCCGATCATCCAGGCGTAGCACATGTTGTTCCGCACGTCGCCGGGGAACACCACCTTCACCTGCTTCAGCGGCTTGTGGCAGTGCTCCTCGATGGTCAGCATGTCCGCCAGAATCTGGGTGGGGTGGTCGGCGTCGGTGAGGCCGTTCCACACGGGCACGCCTGCCCACTTCGCCAAATCCTCTACCACGGACTGCTCATAGCCCCGGTACTCGATGCCGTCGAAGAAGCGGCCCAGCACCTTGGCGGAGTCCTCCAGAGACTCCTTTTTGCCCATCTGGGAGCTGTTCGCGTCCAGGTAGGTGACGTGGGCGCCCTCCTGGGTGGCCGCCACCTCGAAGGAGCAGCGGGTACGGGTGGAGGTCTTTTCAAACAGCAGCACAATGTGCTTGCCCTTCATGGTGGGCTCGCAGATACCGGCACGGCGCTTGGCCTTCAGGTCGCGGGCCAGATCCAGCAGATAGCGAATTTCAGCGGGGGTAAAGTCCTCCAGAGTCAGAAAACTCCGGCCTTTTAAATTGACTGCCATGGTGTGATTCTCCTTTTTGAATGTGAGGTAGTCCCCCCTTGGGAGACGGGGAATGAACCCCCATTTTCTTTTCGGTTGCGCCGAAAAGAAAACGGCCGTTCACGGTCAAAAGAAAAGGCGCTTGGGCGCAAAACGGCACGTTGTGCCTTTTTTGCTTAAAACGTGGGGTCCCAACAAGAGACTGCCCGGTAAACTTCCAGTCAAAGCGTTGGGCGCGGGCCCGGCCTTGCTGAATCTTTCAGTCGTCAGCCCGCAACGAACTGTTTGCAAATTCCGGGGTAGTCAACGATACATCAGCGTTCTCTTTCCGCTGTCGCTGCCGTCCCTAAATCCCGGGAGGGGAATCCAAAGGGGAGGGGCCGCAGCCTCGCCCCTTTGCGTCGTTAGGGGGTGTGGGGGAAACAGGCGAAGCGCCGCCTGCGGCGGATGAAGCAAGCCTGTTTCGAGGAAGCGGCGCGATTGGCGGCCCCAAAGGGGCCGGGAATCGCAATGCCGCGACGGTGTTGAAATTGAGGCCCCGCATGTTTACGCGGGGTCTGCCGACGCCATTTCCTTTGGGCGTCGGCTAATCCCCCCGGGTTTCTCTTTGGGGGGCGTGGGGGGGCACTTCTCTTTTCAAAAGAGAAATGTCCCCCCTCCCCCCGTCCCCCTGAGCAAGGGGGGCCTTTAGGGATCATCCCTCCAGAGGGGCATGGACATACACCGGGGGCCTCCCCACCTCGCCGGGGGCGATGGCCAGGGTGTTGCTGCCGTCGCTCCACTGCTCCCGGGCGGCGTCGATCTCGCTGCCCTCGCCGCAGGGGATGAGGGTCACGTTATCCAGCTCCAGGTGCTTTTTCAGGATGTCCTCCAGCCGGCCGTCCTCCTGGTGAATCTTCATCTTCCCGTTTTCGTCCAGCTCCATGACGAACACGGTGATGCTGGACAAAATATTGGGGTGGACGGTGAATTTGTCCCTATCCACCATGGTGAACACCGTGTCCAGGTGCATGAAAGACCGGGTCTTGGGGATGTTGAAGGCCAGCACCTTCCGGAACGTGCCGTCGTAGGAGAGGATGGTCTCCGCCAGGGTGTCGATGGAGTCCTCCCGGGTGCGCTGGGAGATGCCCACCGCCAGCACCTTGGGGCTGAGCACCAGGATATCGCCGCCCTCCAGGGAGCTGGTCTCGCCCCGGTCGTACCACCGGGGCACGTTTTTGTATTTGGGGTGGTACTCAAAGATGAATTTGCCGAACAGCGTCTCCCGGTTCCGGGTGGCGGTGTGCATCTTGTGGAGGGACACGCCGGTGCCGATGGTGGCGAAGGGGTCCCGGGTGAAATACAGGTTCGGCAGGGGGTCCACCGCGAAGG
>SFVC01000102.1 GCA_004560375.1 bacterium | reverse complement strand
GATGGGGGGGGACCACGCGCCGTCTGCTATGCTGGATGGGGTCGCCGAGGCGCTGGGGCGTTTCGGCGACGCCTATGGATACCTCCTTGCGGGTCCCCGGGAGGAGGTGGCCCGGGGGCTTGTGGAGCGGAAGGTGGATCCTTCCGACCCGCGCCTGGAACTCGTGGAGGCCCCGCAGTCCGTGGGGATGGACGAGCATCCGGTGAAGGCCATCCGGGAAAAGCCCCGCAGTTCGATTGTCGTCGCCATGGACATGGTGAAGGCGGGTCGGGCCGGCGGGGTTTTCAGTGCCGGGAACACGGGGGCTGCCGTAGGGGCGGCGTTTTTGAAGTGGCGGATGCTGGAGGGGTTGTCCCGTCCGGGCATTGCCACGGTGCTGCCTGGCGAGAAGGGGCCCTGGGTCTTGATGGATTCCGGGGCCACGGTGGACTGCACTCCCATGATGCTTGCCCACTTTGCGGTGATGGGGGATTTGTATGCCCGCCAGGCGCTGGGGCTCTCCGCCCCCCGTGTGGGGCTTTTGAGCAATGGGACGGAGGAGGGCAAGGGCAACCGCCAGGTGCAGTTGTCCTGAAGACCAGCGAGCAGCTGTCCAAGTCCCTCTCCGGGATGATCCGGGAGTCTGTGATGCAGCGCTTTTTCTGGAAGATGGGCGCCCTTCTCTGCAAGGGTGCGTTCCGGGAGGTGAAGCGGCGCACGGATGCCAGCGAGGTGGGGGGCGCCCCCCTGCTGGGGGTCAAGGGCTGCTGTGTGATTGGACACGGAAATTTCCAGGGGCACGGGGTGGCCAACGGCATTCGCGCCGTGGGCGAACTGATTCGCACCAGGATGAATGAGCGGATCGTGGAAGCGGTCCATCAATACGCATTGGACTCCCTGAACTGACGGGGAGGCCGGAAAACGCGGGGGCGCACTCCCTTTCGGCGGCTTTTGCTGCAGGGGGGCGCCTCTTTTTTTTGTCTTTTCCCCGTCCCCATTCCCGTCCAGGGCCGTCCCTCTCCCGTTCCGGGAAGGAGGCGTGTCCCATGGGCGGGGCGTGCGCCGGCGGGCGGGGCGCACCGTTTTTCAAGAGGATTTTCAGGAGAGGATTGGCATGGGAAAGGGAATTGTCTTTGCGGGGCAGGGTGCCCAGCATCCCGGAATGGGGATGGCATTGGCGGAGGGCTCCCCCGCCGCCGCCGCTGTTTACCGGGAGGCCGACCGGCTCCTGGGGTGGGAGGTGTCGTCCCTGTGCTTCCGGGGCACCATGGAGGAGTTGACCGCCTGCGCCCGTTGCCAGCCAGCCATCTTTGTCACCAGCCTTGCGGGCTATGCCGCCCTGCGGGAGCGGGAGCCTTCGCCTCCGATGTGCTCGGCGAGATCGTCCCCAAACGCGGCCTGTACGATTATGAGGGCAAGTATCTCGACGGCTCCACCGCGCTGTTCATTCCGGCGCGCATTCCGCAGGAGCAGACCGAGCTGCTGCGCCGCATGGCGGTGGCCGCCTACCGGGCCATGGACTGCATGGGCCTGGCCCGGGTGGATTTCTTTGCCCTGCCGGACGGCAGCGTCCGTCTGAATGAGATCAACACCCTGCCCGGCTTCACCAGCATCAGTATGTTCCCCAAGCTGTTCCTTGCCAGCGGCTACACCTACCCCCAGCTGCTCGATCACCTTATCGAACTGGCGCTGGAGCCCCGCTGACGCAGGTTATTGTTTTTTCTTGATGTTACCCGAAAGGAGGTGCCGCCATGGATCCCCGTCCCATCGGGGTCTTTGATTCCGGCATCGGCGGGCTTTCCGCTGTCCGTGCCCTGCGGCGCCTGCTGCCGGAGGAACCCATTCTATACCTCGGCGATACCGCCCGGATGCCCTACGGCTGCCGCCCCGCCGGCGAGATTGACGCCTTTACCGGGCAGATCACCGGCTGGCTGCTGCGCCGGGGCGTCAAGGCGCTGATCGCCGCCTGCGGCACCATCAGCTGCAACGCCCCCTCTCTGCAGCGGCTGCCCGTCCCCTGCTTTGACGTCGTTTCCGCCGCGGCCGAAGCCGCCGCCCGCCGCAGCGTCTGTGGCCGTATCGGGCTGGCCGCTACCGAAGCCACCGTCCGCAGCGGCCGCTTTGCCCAGGCCATCACCCGCCAAACCGGGCAGCCGGTCGTCAACGCGGCCTGCCCGCTGCTCGCCCCGATGATCGAGCAGGGCGTGACCTCGGAGGATCCCCGGCTGACCGCCGCCGTGGCGGAGTACTGCCGTCCTTTTCTGGAACACCGCGTGGATACCGTGGTGCTGGGCTGCACCCA
>SFVC01000024.1 GCA_004560375.1 bacterium | reverse complement strand
GGTCCACCCGTTCCCATCCCGAACACGGCAGTTAAGCTCACTCGCGCCGAAAATACTTGGCTGGCGACGGCCCGGAAAAATAGGTAATGCCGACACAAAGAAGCGGACAGTTGAAAGACTGTCCGCTTTCTTTATTTTGAGGTGTAACAGCGCCCGCACTATTTTTCACTGTCGCCTGTTTTCGACAGATCATCTCCTCCGGGGAAAAGGGTCAGCGTTGGTTCCTCCGCGGAGATGTACAATTCTTCACATTCCCGTTGGGCCGCTTCCAAAACCTCAATCGCATCTGCTGTGGCGCGAAAAAGCTTGAAATACATTTCTTTATAGTCCACCACTTGGATCACCTCACTTGCATTATAGGACAATATGAGCCTAAAATCAATAGGACAAATTGACATAATAGCAAGTGTTGATTTTATGTCAAGAATAAGGGATCTGCGGAAAAAGCGCGGCTATACGCAAGTGAAAATGCAAATGCTTACCGGGATAGATCAGAGCGCATATTCAAAAATTGAGCGCGGGTTTCGGTATATGTCTTTTGAACAGTGCAGGCGGATTGCCTTGGCACTGGGAACCAGCATGGATTACTTGGCCGGATTGACAAAGCAGATTGAACCCTATCCACGGGATGGGGACAATGTGGAAACATAGGGACACAAAAGGATCGGCAGGGCCACGCCTGCCGATCCTTTTTGAACGCAGCCTCACAGCTGCTTATACATGGCCTCCGCGTCCGCCTTGCCCACGATGTCGGCGGTGGACAGGACCTCCACCCGGATGAGCTTTTCGCCGAACTTCAGCTCCAGCACGTCGCCGGACTTCACGTCGTAGGACGCTTTCACCGGCCGGCCGTTGGCGGTCACCCGCCCGGCATCGCAGGCCTCGTTGGCCACGGTACGCCGCTTGATCAGCCGGGAGACCTTCAGCCATTTGTCCAATCGCATCCTGACTGCACCTCCAAAGAAAATGAGGCAGGGCCAGCGCCCTGCCTCACCGGGTTTCTTTTACTGATCCACCGTGTCCTTCAGGGCCTTGCCGGCCTTGAACACGGGCACCTTGGAAGCGGGGATCTGGATCTCCTCCTTGGTGTGGGGGTTGCGGCCGGTGCGGGCGGCGCGGGCCTTCACCTCGAAGGAGCCGAAGCCCACCAGCTGCACCTTCTCGCCCTGCACCAGGGACTCGGTGATCACGTCCACCACGGCGGCCACGGCGGACTCGCTGTCCTTCTTGGACAGGCCGGTTTTCTCGGCCACGGCATTGATCAGATCTGCTTTATTCATGACTTTTCCTCCTGTAAATCTGTGTTAAACTTGCGGTCTTGCCGCAGATTTATACTTAAAGCGCACGTTGGCGCTGTTAAGCCTCTATCTGTTCCTTGGCCTCCCGCCAGAGGGCGATCTGCTCGCGGTCGGACAGCTTGTCCAGGCTGAGCCCCCGCTGAGCGGCCAACGCTTCCGTCTTGCGGAACCGGGCGGAGAACTTGTTGCAGGCGGCGTGAAGGGCGTCCTCCGGGTCGGCGTCCAGGAAGCGGCCCACACAGACCGCGGCGAACAGCAGATCCCCCAGCTCCTCCACGGGATCCCCTTCTCCCGACAGGGCTGCGGCCTTCAGTTCGTCCAGCTCCTCGGACAGCTTGTCCAGCGCACCGGACACGTCCCGCCAGTCGAAGCCGGCCTTGGCGGCCTTCTTTTTCATCTTCTCCGCCCGCCACAGGGCCGGCAGGGAGCGGGCCACCGCGTCCACCGCGTCGGCCTGGGTGGCCTGGCCCTTCTCCTTCTTTTTCAGCTCTTCCCAGTTGGAGAGGATTTCGCCGGTGGAGTGGACGGTCACGTCGCCGAACACGTGGGGATGGCGGTAGATCAGCTTCCTGCACACCCCATCGGCCACGGCGTCCAAGTCGTACCGCCCCGCGTCCTCCTCGATGGAGGAGTGGAACACCACCTGGAGCAGCACGTCGCCCAACTCCTCCCGCAGATGCTCGGGGTCGCCCTCGTCGATGGCCTCGGCCACCTCATAGGCCTCCTCCAAAAAGTTGCGGCGGATGGAGACGTGGGTCTGCTCTTGATCCCAGGCGCAGCCGCCGGGATGACGCAGAATGCGGACGATTTCCCGCAGATCCTGGCAGTTATAGGACGGTTTGTCAGTCCAGTTTACCATAGTGTCACCTGAATTGCAATAGATTTCCCACAAGTATTCGCGGAATTTTGTAAAAATGCGGAAATTTTCAGGAAGTTCTCACTGAATCCGCAGGAGTCGGGCAATTTTATCCCCCTTGGGCATGAGGGCCAAATCCTCCTTGGAGATGGCCTTGGTCAGCAGGATCAGGGCGAAGTAGACGATCACCGCCACCCCGATGGCGGCCATCACCGCCAGGGCGTTCCCCATCCAGGACAGGACAGCGGATCCAGCTTCGTCCAGGACGGGCACGCCGTCGGCCGTCTGCTGGAAGGGGCCCAGCTTCACCAGCACCTTGGACAGCAGCCCGCACACCGCCCAGGCGGAGGCGCCCATGGCGACCGCGGCGGCGGCGGGCTTGGCGAACACCCGCGCGTAGCTCAGGGAGCGGGGCAGGGCCAGCTTGATGATCACCAGATCCAGCAGGGCGATGACGCCGAAGCAGGCCACAGTGCTGATGGCGCCGCCCTTGATGTTGATATCGGGGTTGCCAATGAGAATATAGCCCACAATGAGCTTCAAAATACAGCCGATGAGAGTGGTGGCCATGGGCAGGGTCACCAGCTTGTGGGCCTGCATGATGGAATTGCTCACCAGCATGAAGCAAACGGCGATGGAGGCGATGCCCAGCACGGACAGCATCCAGCCCGCCAGGACCAGATCGGCGGTGGAGGGGTAGAGCAGGCGGATGATGGGCTCGCCCAGCACAAACAGGCCGATCCCGGCGGGGAAGGCCAGCAGGGCGGTGGTGCGCAGAGTGGTTTCGCTGATCTGGGCCCCCTGCCGGTAGTTCCTCACAGCCCGGGCGGCGGACACCGCCGGGATCACGCTGGAGGTCAGGGGCACCATGAAGGAGGCGGGCAGGTTGTAGAGGGTCATGGTTTTGTTGTAGACGCCTTTCAGGGTGCGGGCGGCGTCCTCCCCGATGCCCAGGGCGTCCTGGAGCCGATCCATGAGGATGGCGGAGTCCAGGATATTGGTGGCGGCGATGATGGACGCGCCCACGGTGATGGGGACGGCCAGCTTGGCCAGGGTGGTGAGGATCTCCCGGCTGCCGTCGGGCACGTCCCGGCCCTTTTTCTGGCGGGAGCGGCGGGAGCGGTAGCACCAGTACATATAGAACATGGCCAGCGCCACCCCCACGGACACGCCCAGGATGGCCCCCGCGGCGGCCAGGGACTCGTCCAGCCCCGCCTTCATGGCGGCGTTGGCCAGCAGCAGGCCGATGACCAGCTTGCAGATGGCCTCTATGATCTGGGAGATGGCGGTGGGGGTCATGAGGGAGTGGCCCTGGAAGTAGCCCCGGAGGGCGGACATGGGGCAGATGAAGAACACCGCCGGGGCCAGGGCCAGGATGCTCCAGCGGGCCCGGCTGTTGTTCATGGCGTCGGCCAGCTGCCGGGGGAACACCGCCATGATCAGGAAGCTGATGGTGCCCAGAACGCAGAAGGCCACCACCGCGATTTGGAACACCTTGTTCACCTGGTTTGTCCGGCCCAGGGCGTCGGCCTCGGACACCATCTTGGACAGGGCCACCGGCAGGCCGCCGGTGGAGATGACGATGAGCAGGGAGTAGATGTCGTAGGCGGTGTTGAAGTCGGCGAAGCCCGCGTCGGTGAGGATGTTGCCCAGGGGCACCTTGTACAGCGCGCCGATGAGCTTGACGATGATGATCCCGGCGGTCAAAATGGCGGCGCCGCCGAAGAAGGAGTTTTTCTTGGGGGTGGAAGCAGACATATCTTCAGATCTCTCCCGTCACTTGAACATATGGGGCAGGGCGTACTGCGTCACCTCGGCCTTGATCCGGTCAAGATCCAGGGTGAGGAACGCCCCATTCTGGTATATGACCCTGCCCCGGGCCATATTCATGCACACGTTGGAGCCGTGGGCGGAAAACACCAGATTTTCCGCCGGGTCGTGGCAGGGGATCAGGTTGGGCGCGTCGAAGTCCACCAGAATCAGGTCGGCGGTGCAGCCCGCCGCGATCCGCCCGGTGTTCCGGCCCAGGGCGCGGGCCCCGTTGACGGTGGCAAGCTCCAGGGCCTGCCGGGCGGTGACGGCCATGGGGTCGCAGGCGGCGCCGTTGTGGAGGATGGCGGCCAGCTTCATGTCGGCAAAGGGATCGATGCTGTTGTGGGAGCTCACCCCGTCGGTGCCCAGGGCCACGTTCACTCCGGCCTTCAGCATGGCGGGGATGGGGGCGATGCCCGAGCCCAGCTTCAGGTTGGAGTAGGGGTTGTGGACGCAGGACACGCCCTTTTGGGCCATGATGGCCCAATCCTCGGGGGTGGTGTAGACGCAGTGGGCGGCGATGGAGCGCCCACAATCCCACACGCCGTACTGGCTCAGGGTCTGGATGGGGGTCAGGCCGTCATGGCGGGCCTTACAGTCCGCGTGCTCCTTTTTCGTCTCGGAGATGTGGACGTGCATACCCAGTTTGTGGGCCTGGGCATAGTCCGCCATCCACTGCCACAGGGGGGCGCTGGAGGTGTATTCCCCGTGGATGGAGGCGTCGGCCAGGATCTGGCCGTCTCCCGCGCCGTGCCACTCCTCGGTGAGGGCCCGCTGGTTGGCGCAGTCGCCGCACTTCTCCGGGGAGAAGTCCGTCGGATCGCCGAAGTACACCCCGCCCACCGACAGGTTGGCGGAGATCCCCGCGTCCAGCACCTGCCGGGCGATGACCCCGGTTCGCATATACATATCGGCGATACAGGTGACGCCGGAGGCGATCATCTCCGCCAGCCCCAGCCCGGTGGCGGCGGCCAGCGCCCGGTCGTCCCACCTGGCCTCGGCGGGAAAGATGAAGTCCTGGAGCCAGCTCTGGAGATCGTGCCCGCCGCCGTAGCCCCGCATGAGGGTCATGGGCACGTGGGTGTGGCAGTTCACAAAGCCGGGCATCATCACCTTGCCGGCACAGTCAATGGTCTGGTCGAAGGCTCCCTGGGGCCGCGTCCCGCCCACATAGGAGATGTCCGTCCCGTCCACGGCCACATAGCCGTCCCGCAAGGTGGTAAAGTCCTGATCCATCAGCAGGGCGGTGACGTTGGTAAACAGCGTCGTCATGACAGGGGGGCCTCCTTTACAGCTTTTCCAGGCAGGCCAGCACCAGCCGGGAGAACTTGTCCTTGGCCGCGGCGGCGGCGTCCAACACCTCCTGCTCGCTGAGGGGCTGATCCAGAATGCCCGCCGCCATGTTGCTCAGCAGGGTGAAGCCCAGCACCTCCATGCCGCAGTGGCCCGCCACGATGGCCTCCGGGGCGGTGGACATCCCCACCGCGTCCCCGCCCAGGGTGCGGACGGCCCGGATCTCCGCCGGGGTCTCGTACTGGGGGCCGTAGCAGTAGAAGTAGACCCCCTCCCGCAGGGGGATGGACAGCTCCGCCGCCGCCTTCCGGGCCACGTCCTGGAGGCGGACGGTGTACAGGTGGGAGGCGTCGGGGAAGCGCACGCCAAATTCGGGGAGGTTGGCCCCCCGGAGGGGGGATTCGGAGAACATCTTGATCTGATCGGTGATGAGCATCAGGTCGCCGGCCTGCCAGTCGGTACGCACGCAGCCGGCGGCGTTGGTGACGATGAGGATGTCGCAGCCCAGCAGCCGCAGGACGCGGACGGCATAGGACACCTCATCGTACTCGTAGCCCTCGTAGTGGTGCATCCGGCCCTGCATGACGGCCACAGGCCGGCCCGCCAGCGTACCGAACACCAGCTGGCCCTTGTGGCCGGGGGCGGTGGACGCCTTGAAGTGGGGGATGTCCCCGTAGGGGATGGCGATGGGGTGCTCCACCACGTCGCCCAGGAAGCCCAGGCCGGAGCCCAGCACCATGGCGACTTTGGGGATAAAGTCCCCGATTTTTTCCTTGATGTAGTCAGCGCTTTCCTGATATTGAGCGAATGTGTATGCCATAGTGATAGCCTCCCATAGTAAAATTTTGTTGAATCAATATAGTTTACACCAAACCACTGTAAAAATCAATGAACAGGATATAAATTCCGCAAAAAGAGAGGCGGGAGTTTGTGGAGCGTTCCCGTTGCTTTTTTTGCGGTTTTGGGGTAAAATACCGCAGTGTCAATTTGGGCCGCGGCCGGCGGGGCTGGCGGCGGATAAAGGAGGGGCCATCCATGCGGGACGGCTTTGTGAAGGTGGCGGCGGGTACGCCCAGGATCCGGGTGGCCGACTGCGAGTATAACGCGGGGCAGATCATCGCCCTGATGAAGGAGGCGGCGGCGCAGGGGGTCAAGGTGCTGGCCCTGCCGGAGCTGTGCGTCACCGGGTATACCTGCGGCGACCTGTTTTTGCAGCCCACCCTGCTGGACGGGGCGGAGCGGGCGCTGGGGCGGATTTTGGAGGAGACGAAGGAACTGGATCTGCTCACGGCGCTGGGGTTGCCGGTGCGAATTGAGAGCAAATTGTATAATTGTGCCATTATATTACTGCGCGGAGAGATTTTGGGTGGCTGTCTCAAGCACTATATTCCCAACTATGGGGAATTCTATGAAGCCCGCTGGTTTATGCCGGCCCCGGAACCGGAGGATCGATTCATTGACAACGTGATGCTTGCGGGGCAGTCGGTTATACTGGCCCCTTATGCTGTTTTTGAGTGCGAAGATATGCCGGGGCTAAACATTGGTGTGGAAATCTGCGAGGATCTTTGGGCCATCAATCCCACCTCGGTGCGTTTAGCCCAAGCAGGTGCCACCCTTCTCCTCAATCTGTCCGCCTCCGACGAGGTGGCGGGCAAGGCGGACTACCGCCGCGCCCTGGTCACGGGACAGTCCGCCCGGTGCGTGTGCGGCTATGTCTACGCCGATGCGGGGGAGGGGGAGAGCTCCACCGATCTGGTGTTCTCCGGCCATAACATGATCGCGGAAAATGGAACCATGCTGGCGGAAAGGCGGTTTGCAACGGGACTGATCGTTAGTGAGATTGATATACAGCGGTTGACCTATGAGCGGCGGCGGATGAATACGTTCCCGGATCTCAATGCGGGCCGCATCTGGAGCGGTGCCTTTTCTTTAAAGGTACACGACACCCCCCTCACCCGCCCCGTCTCCCCCACGCCCTTTCTCCCGGCGGACGAATCCTGCCGGGGGGAGCGGTGTGAGGAGATCCTCACCATCGCCGCTCGGGGCCTCAAGAAGCGGCTGGAGCACACCAATTCCCCCTGCGCCGTGGTGGGCCTGTCCGGCGGGCTGGACTCCACCCTGGCCATTCTGATCACCGCCAAGGCGTTTGATCTGCTGGGCAAAGACCGGAAAGGGATTCTGGCCGTCACCATGCCCTGCTTCGGCACCACACGCCGCACCCGATCCAACGCCGAGATCCTGGCCCAGGAGCTGGGGACGGACTTCCTGGAGGTGAACATCGGCAAGGCGGTGGAGCAGCACTTCGACGACATCGGCCAGTCCATGGACGATCACAGCGTCACCTTCGAGAACGCCCAGGCCCGGGAGCGCACCCAGGTGCTGATGGATCTGGCCAACCAGCGGGGCGGGCTGGTCATCGGCACCGGGGATCTGTCCGAGCTGGCCCTGGGCTGGGCCACCTACAACGGGGATCATATGTCCATGTACGCCGTCAACGCCTCCATCCCCAAGACGCTGGTGCGCCACCTGGTGGCCTGGGAGGCGGACCGGCTGGGCGGCCGGGCCGGGGAGGTGCTCCGGGACATTCTGGACACCCCGGTGTCCCCGGAGCTGCTCCCCCCCAAGGACGGGGAGATCGCCCAGATCACCGAGGATCTGGTGGGGCCCTACGAGCTCCACGACTTCTACCTCTATTACGCCATCCGGTGGGGCTTCCCGCCCCGTAAAGTGCTTCGCCTTGCCTGCCGCGCCTTTGAGGGCCGCTATGACCGGGAGACGCTGCTGAAGTGGCTGAAGAACTTCTACCGGCGGTTCTTCTCCCAGCAGTTCAAGCGATCCTGCCTGCCCGACGGGCCCAAGGTGGGCTCGGTGGCGCTGTCCCCCCGGGGGGACTGGCGGATGCCGTCGGACGCGGTGGCAAAATTGTGGCTGGACGAATTGGAGGATCTGTAGGGGAGGGGCTTGCCCCTCCCGCCCTTTCCCAAACGCATTCCGGCCATCGGGAGGGCCAAGGCCCTCCCCTACACATTGATTTTGGGGTGATTGCATGAACATCCTCATTGATCTGTTCCTCACCTTCGCCCGCATTGGGGTGTGCACCTTCGGCGGCGGCTACGCCATGCTGCCCATCCTCCAGCGGGAGCTGGTGGAGAACAAAAAATGGGCCACCGAGACCCAGCTGGCGGACTACTACGCCGTGGGACAGTGCACCCCGGGCATCATCGCCGTGAACACCGCCACCTTTGTGGGCCGCAGTCAGGCGGGTGTCGTTGGGGGTGCTGTCGCCACTCTGGGGCTGGTGTTCCCGTCGCTGGTGATCATCATGGTGATCGCCGCCTTCCTGCAAAACTTCATGCACTTGGAGTGGGTGATCCACGCCTTCAACGGCGTGCGGGCGGGGGTGGTGGCGCTGATCCTGTCCAGCGTCATCAAGTTGTTCAAAAACGCCGTCATCGACTGGCCCACCCGGGTGATCTACGCCGTGGTGCTGGTGCTGGCGGGATACGGCACCTTTTTCTCTCTGCCCCAGGGCGGGCTGGGGGCGGTGCTGGGCGTGGTGACCTCCCCGGTGTTCCTGGTGATTGCCGCGGGCGCGGCGGGGCTGTGCGTGCGCTGGGCGAAGGGAGGGCTCAAGGGATGATCCTGGTCAGACTGTTTCTGGAGTTCTGCCGGGTGGGGCTGTTCTCTGTAGGGGGCGGCCTGGCCACCATCCCCTTCCTCACCGACCTGGGGGAGCGCACAGGCTGGTTTGGCGCGGGGGATCTGGCCAACATGATCGCCATCTCCGAGTCCACCCCAGGGCCCATGGGGGTGAATATGGCCACCTATGTGGGCTTCCACACGGCGGGGGTGCTGGGAGGCGTGGTAGCCACTCTGGGGCTGATCTTCCCCTCGGTGGTGATCATCCTGATCATCGCCGGGTTTCTGGAGAAGTTCCGGCAGTCTAAGGCGGTGGACGGGGTGTTCTACGGCCTGCGGGCGGCGTCGGTGGCGCTGATCACGGCGGCACTGCTTCAGGTGGCTAAGATTGCCCTGATCATCCCCAGCCAGCCCTGGGAGGGGATGCCCTTCCGGTTGAATCTGGTGGCGGTGATACTGGCTGTAATCATTTTTGTGCTGGTGAAGTTCTCGCCGCTGAAAAAGCTGCACCCCATCTGCTTCATCGGGCTGGCGGCGCTGGTGGGGATTATTTTTCAGATGTGAAGGGGCAAAACTTCATGCGTCCGGGCGGCGCATGAAGTTTTATCCTTTCTTAAAGGGTTCAGGGTTGACAGAGAAAAACGTTTGTTCTAAAATGAGAACACACAGTTGAGGGAGGGGCCGTTATGCCGAAGTTTGAAGTGGTGTCCGAGTACACCCCCAGCGGCGACCAGCCGGAGGCCATCGCCGCCCTGGCGGCGGGCATTGAGAACGGCCTGGACGAGCAGACCCTGCTGGGCGTCACCGGCTCGGGCAAGACCTACACCATGGCCAAGGTCATTGAGTCCGTCCAGCGGCCCACCCTGGTGCTGGCCCACAACAAGACCCTGGCCGCCCAGCTGTGCGCCGAGTTCAAGGAGTTCTTCCCCCACAACGCGGTGGAGTATTTCGTGTCCTACTACGACTACTACCAGCCGGAGGCCTATATCCCCCACACCGATACCTTTATTGAAAAGGACTCGTCGGTGAACGAGGAGATCGACCGGCTGCGGCTGTCCGCCACCGCCTCCCTGCTGGAGCGACGGGACGTGATCGTGGTGTCCTCCGTGTCCTGTATCTACGGCCTGGGCGAGCCGGAGGACTTCGCCAAGATGATGGTGGCCCTGCGGGTGGGGACGGTCATCAGGATCGAGGATCTGCTGAAAAAGCTGGTGGCCATCCGCTACGAGCGCAACGACATTGCCTTTGAGCGGAATATGTTCCGTGTTCGCGGGGACACGGTGGAGATCTGGCCCGCCTACTGGAAGGACACCGCCATCCGGGTGGAGTTCTTCGGGGACGAGATCGACCGGCTCAGCGAGATCAACGTGGTGACGGGAACGCCCATCCGGCGGCTCCAGAACATCCCCATCTGGCCCGCCACCCACTACGTCACCCCCAAGGAGAAGATGGACGCCGCCATCCAGGACATCTACAAGGAGATGGAGGAGCGGGTGGCCTTCTTCGAGAAGGAAAACAAGCTCATCGAGGCCCAGCGCATCAAGCAGCGCACCATGTACGACATCGAGATGATGCAGGAGCTGGGCTACTGCTCCGGCATTGAGAACTACTCCCGGGTGATTGAGGGCCGGCCGGTGGGCTCGCCCCCCCACACCCTGCTGGACTATTTTCCCAAGGACTTCGTGCTGTTCATCGACGAGAGCCACGCCACCCTGCCCCAGGTGCGGGCCATGTTCAACGGCGACCGGGCCCGGAAAACCACCCTGGTGGAGTACGGCTTCCGCCTGCCCTGCGCCTTCGACAACCGGCCGCTGAAGTTCGAAGAGTTCGAGAAGCGGCTCAACCAGGTGGTGTACGTGTCCGCCACCCCCGGCGAGTACGAGCGGGAGCGCTCCGGCCAGATCGTGGAGCAGGTGATCCGGCCCACTGGCCTGCTGGATCCCCGGGTGGAGGTGCGCCCGGTGGAGGGGCAGATCGACGACCTCATCGGGGAGATCCAGGAGCGGACGGCCCGGGACGAGCGGGTGCTGGTGACCACGCTGACCAAAAAGATGGCGGAGAGCCTGACGGACTACCTGAAAACGGCGGGCATCCGGGTGCGGTATATGCACCACGACATCGACACCATCGAGCGGATGGAGATCATCCGGGATCTGCGCCTGGGCGAGTTCGACGTGCTGGTGGGCATCAACCTGCTGCGGGAGGGGCTGGATCTGCCGGAGGTGTCCCTGGTGGCCATCCTGGACGCGGACAAAGAGGGCTTCCTGCGCTCGGAGACCTCCCTGATCCAGACCATCGGCCGGGCGGCCCGGAACGCCGACGGCGTGGTGGTGCTGTACGCCGACACCATCACCCCCTCCATGCGCCGGGCCATCGACGAGACGGAGCGCCGCCGGGAGAAACAGGACGCGTTCAATAAGGCCCACGGCATCGTGCCCCGGACGGTGAAGAAGGCGGTGCGGGAGCTGATGGCCCTGTCCGCCGAGGAGAAGCCGGACTACAACGACAAAGAGCTGTCCCAGATGACCAAGCTCCAGCGGATGGAGGCCATCGCCGGGCTGGAGAAGCAGATGAAGGAGGCGGCGAAGATGCTTGAATTTGAAGTCGCCGCCGCGCTGAGAGACCAAATCATTAAATTAAGGGGAAACGGGAAATAAATGCTGGACGAATTTCTGACACAATTTTATCAGACCATCTCCTTTGGGCCGGGGGAACCCTTTCCGGCAGAGCGGTTTAGAGTACTGTTCCGCCCGGATGCACTGCTGTTGGAAAGGGCGGATGCCGGGTATATTTCTAAGACGGCGGATGAGCATATCCAAGAATTTGAGACGGTGGTACGGGATTATCCCGAGCTGTTTGCAGAGGGCTTCACCGAGCGTCATATCTCTCTGGAGTGGACAGAACAGAACGGCGTATATCTTGTTCACAGCGGGTATGAAAAACACTATGTTCGTGGCGGTGAGCCTGTGACAGAGTACGGGGTGAACCATTTTACCATCCTTGTAGATGGAGGAACGCCACACATTGCCTGTGCGGTTTGGGAGTGATACCATGTCCAAGTCAAAAGAGGAAAAAACCAACGTTATGCGGGTGCTGGATCAGAAAAAGATCCCCTACACCCCCCACGCCTACCCGGTGGGGGACGCCGCCCCCGACGGGGTGAGCGTGGCGAAGCTGCTGGGCCAGGATCGGTTGGCGGTGTTCAAGACGCTGGTGGCGAAAGGCGCCTCCGGCGGGTACTACGTGTTCGACATCCCGGTGGAGGCCGCGCTGGATCTGAAAAAGGCGGCCAGGGCCGTGGGGGAAAAGTCCATCGCCATGCTGCCCGCCAAGGAGCTGCTGCCCCTGACGGGGTACGTCCACGGGGGCTGCTCGCCGGTGGGGATGAAGAAGCGCTTCCCCACGGTGTTCCACCAGAGCTGCCTGGAGCAGGAGACCATCTGCGTGTCGGCGGGGAAGGTGGGCTTCCAGGTGGAGGTATGCCCCGCCGATCTCATCGGGCTGGTGGGCGCGTCCACGGCGGACGTGACGGCGGAGGGCTGAGGGAAGGGGAGAAAACCTGTGAAATATGAATGGCTGGACGAATACCTGCTGGACAAGCCCGGGGCGGAAAAGGACTATAAGCTGGAGTGGGGCTGGCACCGCTACATGGTGCGGGGCAAGCTGTTTGCCGCCGTGTGTTCCCCCCGGGGCATGAAGGACGAGCGGTATAACGATCACGATCTGGTGAACCTCAAGTGCGACCCCCGGCTGGCCGAGGCGTTCCGGGCGCAGTACCCGGACATACTCCCCGGCTTCTACTGCGACAAGAAGCTGTGGATCGCCGCCCTGCTGGACGGGGAACTGCCCGACGGGGTGCTGAAGGATCTGTGCGATATGTCCTATGAGCTGGTGGTGTCCAAGCTGCCCAAGTATGTGCAGAAGGAGCTGGCGGGCGGTGGATGATCAGAGGAAAAGGCGGGAAAAGTTCCTGTATCTCCCCGAGGCCCACAACGACCACTTCATCCTAATAGACGGGGCGCGTCAGCCGGAGGAGCCGGCCTCCATGCCCGCGCCGGAGCCTGAGCCGGAGGAATCCGCCGGGATCTATCCCTGCCCCTGCTGCGGGTTTCTCACGTTCCACATTCCCATAGAAGCCGCTGTCGCGGGAATCTGCCCTGTGTGCTTCTGGGAGAACGACGTGTTCGACCCCGGCGAGGACGACCCCAGCGACGAGAACGGCGGCATGACCCTGCGGCAGGGCCGGGAGAACTTCCGGAAATACGGCGCGGTGCGGCCCGACCTGGTGCGGCACGCCCGTCCTCCTCTGCCCAGCGAAATTCCCCAAGAATCCGGCAAAACTGGGGCTTGACATTAAAAATATGTTTCATTATCCTTATGTGCGGGCCCAAATTTGAAGAAAACCGAGGAGAACACCCATGCAGGATAAGATCGTCATCAAAGGCGCGCGAGAAAACAACCTGAAAAACATCGACGTCACCATTCCCCGGGACAAGCTGGTGGTGCTCACCGGCCTGTCCGGCTCGGGCAAATCCTCCCTGGCCTTTGAGACGCTGTACGCCGAGGGACAGCGGCGGTATGTGGAATCCCTGTCCTCCTACGCCCGGATGTTCCTGGGCCAGATGGAGAAGCCCGACGTGGACTACATCGAGGGGCTGTCCCCTGCCATCTCCATCGACCAGAAAACCACCTCCAAAAACCCCCGCTCCACCGTGGGCACGGTGACGGAGATCTACGACTACCTGCGCCTGCTGTGGGCCCGCGTCGGCACCCCCCACTGCCCCATCTGCGGCAAGGAGATACGCCAGCAGACCATCGACCAGATCATCGACCAGGTGCTCACCCTCCCCGAGGCCACCCGGATCCAGGTATTGGCCCCGGTGATCCGGGGGAAAAAGGGCGAGCACAACAAGGTGTTTGAGGACGCGCGCAAATCCGGATACGTCCGGGTGCGGGCGGATGGCTCGCTGTACGACCTCACCGAGGAGATCAAGCTGGACAAGAACAAGAAGCACTCCATTGAGATCGTGGTGGATCGGCTGGTGATCCGGGAGGACGTGGCCCGGCGGCTCACCGACAGCGTGGAGACCGCCTCCAACCTGTCCGGCGGCATCGTCATCATCAACGTGCTGGGGGAAGAGGAACGGGATATCCTGTTCTCCCAGAACTACGCCTGCGAGGACTGCGGCGTGTCCATTGAGGAGCTCACCCCCCGGATGTTCTCCTTCAACAACCCCTACGGGGCCTGCCCCACCTGCACCGGCCTGGGCAGCCAGATGAAGATCGACCCAGACCGCATCATCCCCAACCGCTCCCTGTCCATTTTGGAGGGGGCCATCACCGCCTCCGGCTGGAACCACATCAAATCCGACGGCATCTCCCGGATGTACTTCGACGCACTGGCCAAGAAGTACCGCTTCAAGCTCACCGATCCGGTGGAGAAGCTGTCGGACGAGGTGATGGACGTGATCCTCTACGGCACCAAGGGGGAGAAACTCACCCTGAACTACGACCAGCCAAGAGGCAAGGGCACCCTGTACCAGCCCTTCGAGGGCATTGTGAACAACCTGGAGCGCCGCTACCGGGAGACCCAGTCCGACGCCATGAAGCGGGAGATTGAGGAGTGCATGAGCGAGTGCCCCTGCCCCACCTGCCAGGGCAGGCGGCTGAAGCGGGAGGCGCTGGCGGTCACCGTGGGGGGGAGCTCCATCCACCAGTTCTGCGAGAAGCCGGTGGACGAGGCGCTGGCATTCCTGGACACCATCACCCTCACGGATACCCAGGCCATGATCGCCGACCAGATCTTGAAGGAGATCCGAGCCCGGCTGGGCTTCCTGCAGTCGGTGGGCCTGCAGTACCTGACCCTCACCCGGCAGGCGGGCACCCTGTCCGGCGGCGAGAGCCAGCGCATCCGGCTGGCCACCCAGATCGGATCCTCCCTGATGGGGGTACTGTATATCCTGGACGAGCCCTCCATCGGCCTGCACCAGCGGGACAATGATCTGCTGCTGGGCACGTTGAAGCATCTGCGGGATCTGGGGAATACTCTGATTGTGGTGGAGCACGATGAGGACACCATGCGGGCGGCGGACTACATCGTGGACATCGGCCCCGGCGCGGGGGTCCACGGCGGGCAGGTGGTGGCCTGCGGCACCGCCCAGGAGGTGATGGACACCCCCGGCTCCATCACCGGCGACTACCTGGCGGGGCGGAAGAAGGTGCCTGTGCCGGCGGAGCGCCGGAAGGGCAACGGCCACACCCTCACGGTGCGGGGCGCGGCGGAGAACAACCTGCGCCACATCGACGTGAGCTTCCCCCTGGGGACCTTCATCGCCGTCACCGGAGTGTCCGGGTCGGGCAAGTCGTCCCTGGTGAATGAGATTTTGTACAAGCGGCTGGGGGCGGAGCTGAACCGCACCAAGGCCCGCCCCGGCAAGCACGACGGCATGGAGGGCATCGAGTTTTTGGACAAGGTGATCGCCATCGACCAGTCCCCCATCGGCCGCACTCCCCGCTCCAACCCCGCCACCTACACCGGGCTGTTCAACGACATCCGGGAGCTGTTCGCCTCCACCCAGGACGCCAAAACCCGGGGCTACGGCCCGGGGCGGTTCTCCTTCAACGTCCGGGGCGGGCGGTGCGAGGCCTGCTCTGGCGACGGCCTGCTGAAAATCGAGATGCACTTCCTGCCGGATATCTACGTCCCCTGCGAGGTGTGCAAGGGCAAGCGCTACAACCGGGAGACCCTGGAGGTGCGCTACAAGGGCAAGAACATCCACGAGGTGCTGGAGATGACGGTGGAGGAGGCCCTGCCCTTCTTCGAGAACCTGCCCAAGCTGTACAACCGGGTCAAGACCCTCAAGGACGTGGGGCTGGGCTACGTGAAGCTGGGCCAGCCCTCCACCACCCTGTCCGGCGGCGAGGCCCAGCGGGTGAAGCTGGCCACCGAGCTGTCCAAGCAGTCCACCGGCTCCACGGTGTATATCCTGGACGAGCCCACCACCGGCCTGCACACCGCCGACGTTCACCAGCTGGTGGACGTGCTCCAGCAGTTTGTGGACAAGGGGAACACGGTGGTGGTGATTGAGCACAACCTGGACGTGATCAAGACGGCGGACTATATCATCGACCTGGGCCCGGAGGGGGGCTCCGGCGGCGGCACCGTCGTCTGCACGGGCACGCCGGAGGAGGTGGCCCGCCACCCCGGGAGCTACACGGGCAAGTACCTGAAACCTGTTTTGGAAATGAGTTGATCTCCCATGGAATTGATGCAGTGGCTGACGGACACTATGGCGGGGGAGTTCACCCTCACCATGCTGGTGTCTATGATCCCGGTGGTGGAGCTGCGGGGCGGGATCCCCTTCGGCGTGGCGGCGGGGCTGCCGGTGTGGGCGGCTTTCATCGCCGCCGTCATCGGCAACCTGATCCCCGTGCCCTTCATCATCGTCTATATCCGCCGGATCTTCCAGTGGATGCGGCGGCATATGCCCCGGCTCAACAGCCTGGTGGACAAGCTGGAGCGCAAGGCCCACCTCAAGGGACAGCGGGTGACAAAGTATAAATACCTGGGCCTGATGCTGTTCGTAGCCATCCCCCTGCCCGGCACCGGGGCGTGGACGGGCTCCCTGGCGGCGGCGTTTTTGGATATGCCCCTGCGGAAGGCCATCCCGTCGGTGATCGTGGGCGTGCTGATCGCGGGCATGGCCATCAGCATCCTGTCCTACGGGATAGTCAGCCTGATTTGACGGGGATCTGCCGCAATCGGTGACAAAACCGGCTTCCGGGCCATAGAATGGCCCAGGAGGTGGCGTTTATGACGGAGATCCTGCAATTTCTCGCGGTGCTGCTGGCGGCCTTCGGGCTGGTGAGCCTGGGGTGGCTGGCGCTGGGGGCCCTGCTGCTGCCGGGGGAGTGCCCGGGGCGGATGGTGATCGGCGGGTCGGGAAGCGGCGCGGGACTGGAGCAGACGGTGCGGGCGGCGCTGTGGCTGCGGCGCACCGGCCTGTGGCGGGGCGAGGTGGTCATTGAGGATCTGGGCCTGACGGAGGACGGACGGGCCCTGGCCCGGCTGCTGGCGGGGGAGGGCGGCGTGTCCTTCACCGGGGACTGCCCCGACCGAATCTGAGCCCTGTGAATTACGAAGGAAATGAGGAGACGACATGGAACGGAATGAGGCGCTGGCCAAATTGGCCGAGCTGGAAAAGAAGCTGTACGCCTACTACGCGGCGGACTCCGCCCTGTACCTGGACGGCACCACCGTGGCCCCCAAGGACACTGCCGAGGGCCGGGGGGTGGCCCTGGGTGCGTTGGCGGGGGAGCGGCACAAGCTGTTCTCCGCCCCTGAGACCGGGGAGCTGCTGGACTTTCTGTGGGAGCAGAGGGAGGAGCTGGATAAGCTCCACCTCCGGGAGGTGGAGGAGCTGCGCCGCTCCTACGCCCAGCTGACCCGCATCCCGGCGGACGAGTACATGGAGTACGCCATGCTCACCAACGAGGCCAGCGACGTGTGGCACCGGGCCAAGGAGCAGGACGACTTCGAGCTGTTCCGCCCGGTGCTGGAGAAGCTGGTGGCGTTCAACATCAAGTTTGCCGGGTACTACGACCCCTCCAAGGCCCCCTATGACGCCCTGCTGAACGAGTACGAGCGGGGGGTGGACACGGCCTACCTGGACGGCTTCTTCGCCACCCTCCGGGAGCGGATCGTGCCCCTGATCCACGCCATCGGGGAGAAGGAGCAGCCCGACGACTCCTTCCTGCGGCGGCACTACCCGGTGGAGGCCCAGCGGAAGTTCTCCGACTACCTGATGGAGGTGCTGGGGCTGGATCGGGCCCACTGCACCATCGGCGAGACGGAGCACCCCTACACCCTGAACTTCAACAACAAAGACGTGCGGATCACCACCCACTACTTTGAAAACGATGTAGGCAATTCCATGTACTCCGTGATCCACGAGGGGGGCCACGCCAAGTACGAGCTGGGGATCTGCGACGAGGTGCAGTACACCAGCCTGGCCGGGGGCGTGTCCATGGGCGTCCACGAGAGCCAGTCCCGGTTCTATGAGAACCTCATCGGCCGCTCAAGGCCCTTTATCGAGGCCGTTTTGCCCAAGATGAAGGAGTTTTTCCCGGAGCAGCTGGCGGACGTGACGGTGGAGCAGTTCTACCGCGCCGTCAACAAGGCCCAGCCCTCCCTGATCCGCACGGAGGCGGACGAGCTGACCTACTGCCTGCACATCATGGTGCGCTACGAGATCGAAAAGCAGCTGATTGGCGGCACGCTGGCCGTCAAGGATGTGCCGGCGACGTGGAACCGGCTTTATCAGGAGTACCTGGGGGTGGATGTGCCCGACGACCGCAGCGGCTGCCTCCAGGACAGCCACTGGTCGGGCGGGGCCTTCGGCTACTTCCCGTCCTATGCGCTGGGCAGCGCCTACGGCGCCCAGATGCTGAAGAACATGGAGGCGGACATCGACGTGTGGGGCCCTGTGTCCCGGGGCGACCTGTCCGGGGTGTCGGAGTGGCTGCGGGAGAAGGTGCACCAATACGGCGGCCTGCTGAAGCCCGCCGATGTGGTAAAAAACGCCTGCGGCGCCTTTGACCCCACGGTGTTTGCGGACTACCTGGAGAAGAAGTACAGCGCGCTGTACGGACTGTGAGGGCAGGCCATGGAACCGGATTTTGAGAGAATTACCGCCCAGGCCCTGACGGCGGCGACAGAGCTGCTGGACGCGGCCGGCCTGAACGCGGGGGATATTTTTGTGGTGGGCTGCTCCTCCTCCGAGGTGCTGGGCGGGCGCATCGGCAAGGCGTCCAGCGAAGCGGCGGCCCAGGCCGTGTTCAGCGGGATCTACCCGATCCTGCGGAAGCGGGGGATCTACCTGGCCGCCCAGTGCTGCGAGCACCTGAACCGGGCGCTCATTCTCGAGGGGGAGTGCGCGGAACAATACGGCTATGAGCCGGTGTGCGTGGTGCCCCAGCCCCACGCGGGGGGCTCCTTCGCCGTCCAGGCGTGGCGGGCCTTTGAGCGGCCTACGGCGGTGGAGCGCATCCGGGCCCACGCCGGGCTGGACATCGGCGGCACCCTCATCGGGATGCACCTGCGGGAGGTGGCGGTGCCCGTGCGGCTGAGCCTGGATCACATCGGGCAGGCCATCCTGCTGTGCGCCCGCACCCGGCCCAGGTTCATCGGCGGGAGCCGGGCGGCCTATGAGTGATGGATGCAGAACAGACAAGGGAGACGGCGGGGCCGTCTTCCTTTTTTTCTCAGCCGGTTTCGGCGGATTGACGGAAGAGAAAATGTGTGCATATGGAGGACAAATGTTCCGGATTTTTTTCAAAAGGCGGGGGGTCGTCCCTAACTTCTGCAAGAAATTTGGGCAATTCCTGCTTGGGACGGGGGAGGATGAGGGAGGTTCGGAGGGGAAAAAGGGCCAAATTTGACACAGGTTTGGGCATTTTTATATTGACAGCGGCGGGTCGGCCCGGTATAATATCTGACGTATGGCGATGTTGGGACGCCTTGGTATGAATCAAGACGCTGCGGCCCCTGCAATTTGCGGGGCGGCAGTTTATCGCTATACGGCACTGAACGGGGCGCGCCCCGTTCGCCGTTTTCCCTCCGGGAAAACGAGAACCCCTGCCGACCGGTGGGGCTTCATCCCGATTTAACCTGAGCAGGATCGGCACAGTTCCGTTTTGCCCGGTTAAATATAAAATAAATAGGAGGATAAGTATGAAGAAGTTTCTGAGCCTGGCGCTGGCGCTTGTGATGGCCCTGAGCCTGTTCGCCTGCGGCCCCGCCGCGACCAACGAGAGCAAGGCGCCTGAATCCAACGCGCCCACCAACGAGTCCAATCCCCCCGAGGAAACCTATGAGGGCCTCGACTGGGAGGCCATTTCCGCCATGGACTATGAGGAGGCGTCCGACACGATCTATGATTTCGTGCTGGGCGACTTCAGCGAGGCCTATGCCATCGCCAAGGAGGCCACCGGCGACGAGCGTATGGCTCTGATGGCCATCGCCGAGGCCAAGCTGCTCCAGTCCGGCATTTTCCTGCCCGTCCAGTCCAACGGCGGCAACTACGCCATGAGCCGCGTGGTGCCCCGCACCAGCAGCACCGTGCTGTGGGGCATGGACGAGTACCGCTATTACCCCACCCTGGTGACCAACGAGCTGATCACCACGGAGGACAACAGCGCCCTGAAGGCCCTGTGGGCCGAGGCCGAGGACGCCGCCGCCTACTATGAGGCCGCCAAGGCTTACCTGGCCGAGCACAACTACACCCTGACCGATACCTACACCATCTCCACCCCCTATATCGTGAACATCTGGGATACCATCGGCACTTCCTACACCTCCGACGCCATGTTCATCGCCGGCACCTACGACAACCTGATGGAGTATGACGCCAAGAACATCCAGCAGCCCGGCCTGGCCACCAGCTATGAGGTGTCCGACGACGGCCTGACCTACACCTTCCACATCCGCGAGGGCGTGAAGTGGGTGGATCAGCAGGGCACCGAGATCGGCGAGGTCACCGCCGACGACTGGGTGGCCGGCATGGAGCACCTGCTGGACAACGCCGACGCCCTGGGCTATCTGCTCTCCTCCGCCGGCGGCTGCGGCCTGAAGAACTTCGACGCCTACCTGAAGGGCGAGGCCACCTTCGAGGAGGTGGGCGTGAAGGCTCTGGACAAGTACACCCTGGAGTACACCCTGGAGGCCCCCTTCCCTCCCTTCACCACCATGCTGGGCTACAGCATCTTCGCCCCCCTGAACCGTGAGTTCTACCGCTCCCAGGGCGGCACCTTCGGCGCCGAGGGCGAGGAGTACACCGCCGGCAATTACGGCAAGACCCCCTCCAATATCGCCTACTGCGGCCCCTACCTGATCACCAGCTACACCGCCCAGAACAGCGTCCGCTACGCGGCCAACCCCTCTTACTGGAACGCCGACGCGGTGGTCATCAAGAACCTGGTTTACAGCTACAACGACGGCAGCGACCCCCTGCGTAACTACAACGAGACCAAGTCCGGCGCCATCTCCGGCGGCGGCCTGCGCGCGGAGGCCCTGGAGGTTGCCAAGACCGAGAAGCCCGAGGGCCAGGACAAGACCTACCTGGAGCTGTACGGCTACGTGTCCGCCTGCGACGCCTCCACCTTCCCCGGCTGGAACAACGTGTACCGCAACACCTGGAACAACTATGACAACGACGGCGTGGGCGTGTCCGTCAAGCGGGACAACGAGGCGGAGATCGCCCGCACCCGGGACGCCATGACCAACCGGCACTTCCTGCGCGCCATCACCTACTCCATCGACCGGGGCGCCTACAACGCCCAGCTGGTGGGCGAGGAGCTGAAGTACACCAGCATCCGCAACTCCTACACCCCCGGCACCTTCCAGTACCTGACCGCTGAGCTGACCATCGACATCAACGGCACCTCCACCACCTTCCCGGCCAACACTTCCTACGGCGAGATCATGCAGGCCCAGCTGGACGCCGACGGCGCCCACATCAAGGTCTGGGATCCCAACGGTGACGGCGGCGCGGGCTCCGGCGACGGCTTCGACGGCTGGTACAACGCGGCCAACGCCAAGGCTGAGCTGGAGCTGGCCATCGCCCAGCTGGCCCAGATCGGCGTGGAGGTCTCCGCCGAGAATCCCATCCACCTGGATTACCCCGTCCGCACCTATGACAACTCCTATCGGAACGCGGCCAACGTGGTGAAGCAGTCCATCGAGGGCGCCCTGGAGGGCAAGGTCATCATCGACCTGGTGGACTATGATAAGAGCGAGGACAACGAGCACGCCACCTACCGCATCAACGACGGCCGGGACGCCAACTTCGACGTGGCCATCGCCTCCGGCTGGGGCCCCGACTACGGCGACGCCCAGTCCTACCTGGACACCGTCCAGGCCGGCGGCTATATGTGCAAGAACTTCGGCCTGTATTGATCCGCACCTGATTGCGACCAAATCCACAAGACGCACGTGAGGGGGTGGGGGTATCCCACCCCCTCACGCTATAACGACAGGCAGAGCGAGGCTATAGTATGGGAAAATATGTATTGAAACGGCTTCTGCGCGGCGCGCTTTCCGCGATCATCGTGGTGCTGATTGTGATGGTGCTGATCTACTCCCTGCTGGATCGGAACAAGATCTTCTCCGGCGACCCCGCCTATAACCACACGGCCAGCAACACCCGCACCACCTATGAGTATGCCCGCTGGGAGGCCTATGGCTACGTGGACTATGTCCCATATGCGGACTATCTGAGGGATCTGGTCAAGGCGGGGGAGATTGACGCGGAAACCCAGAAGGAGGCGGCCTCTCTGGGCCGGAAGGCGGAGCGGGATTCCGAGCTGACGGCGGAGTACACGGCCAAGTTCCGGGAATATTATGAGTCCAAGGGCTATGAGGTGATCCGGCTGGACGCAGACACCAAGAAGAACGGCCAGATCAAGGACGGCGGCAACCCCGCCCTGTTCGCCACCAAGGACGTTCCGCTGGCCCAGCGGGCCATCAAGTATTTCACGGAGATGTTCCAGATCGACAACATCCACTACGTGCCGGAGGAGACCGACATCGGGGAGCGGGGGCTGACCTTTACCCTCTACGATCCGGTATACGGGGGGGATAAATTCTCCCCGGCCATCCTTGGGAACGGCACCCGGCACAAGTACCTGCTGTACTTTGACCACCAGTTCCCCTATCTCCACCAGAATTTCCTCACCATCAACCTGGGCGAGTCCTACACGGTGAACAAGGGCGTGGACGTGTTCACCACCATGACGGAGACCCAGGGATCCTATGTGCTGTCCAGCATCACCTACCCCACGGGGGTGACGCTGGAACGGGCGGACGATCTGCACACGGCCACCTATGTGGAGGGCTCCAGGGAGTCCATCGCGTCCAACGCAGAGCGATTCACCGACGACTACACCAACGTGAGGACCATCAATAAGGGAATGTCCCGGATGGGCTATTCCTTTGTGCTTGGCATCATCGCCACCATCCTGGCCTATGTGCTGGGCCTGCCCATCGGCCTGCTGATGAGCCGGCACAAGGAGGGCCTGCTGGACAAGATCGGCACCATCTATATCATGTTCATCATCGCGGTGCCCAGCCTGGCGTATATCTTCCTGTTCAAGGCCATCGGCGGCTCGGTGTTCAAGCTGCCCACGCTGTTTGACCTGGACTCGGGCAGCAAGCTGATGTATATCCTGCCCATCGTCTCGCTGACCCTGCCCCAGCTGGCCAACCTGATGAAGTGGATGCGCCGGTATATGATCGACCAGATGAACTCCGACTATGTGAAATTCGCCCGATCCGGCGGCCTGTCGGAGACGGAGATCTTCAGCAAGCATATCTGGAAGAACGCCATGATCCCCCTGGTTCACGGCATCCCAGCCAGCATCATTGCCTCCATGGTGGGCGCCATCATCACCGAGCGTGTGTATGTGGTTCCCGGCGCCGGCAACCTGCTGACCACGGCCATCAACCGCTATGACAACGCTGTCATTGTAGGGGTAACGTTCTTCTACGCGGTGCTGTCGGTTGTCTCCATCATTCTGGGCGACGTCCTCATGGCGACGGTTGACCCCCGTATTTCGTTCTCGACGAAGGATAGGTGAGAGCTATGGATCATGATTTGAGTCAATACGGTATGTCGGAAGAGAAGCTGTTCTCCTTCCACACCCACAGCGAGCTGGAGTCGGAGGTCATCACCGCGCCCCGGTACTCCTACTGGCACTCGGTGTTCCGGGTGTTCTTCCGGAACAAGGTGAACATCGCCATACTGGCCCTGCTGGTGTTCGTGGTGGCGTTTGCCTACGTCTATCCGGCGCTGACCCACTACGACCCCTTCGCCAACCTGATGGATCCCGCCTCCAAGCACCTGGGGCCTGCCGAGGCCATGAGCTACTTCGGGGCCGGCCTGAAGTGGATCCTGGGCACCGGCGCCAGCGGCGAGCCCACCTTTGACGCCATCTGGAACGGCTCCCGCATCTCCATCTCCCTGGCCTTCCTCTGCGCGGCCATCAACATGACCATTGGCGTGTGCATTGGCGCGGTGTGGGGCTTCTCCAAGAAGGTAGACATGATCATGATGGAGATCTACAACATCATCGGCAACGTGCCCACCATCCTGATCATCTCGGTCATGGCCATGCTCTTTGCGCCCACCTTCTGGACGATGGTGTTTGCCCTGACTATCACGGGCTGGCTGTTTATCGCCTACCAGATCCGCATCCAGGTGGTCATCATCCGGGATCGGGAGTACAACCTGGCCTCCCGCTGCCTGGGCACCTCCACCATCAAGATCGCCATGAAGAACATTTTGCCCTTCATGACCTCCGTGATCGTCACCCTGCTGGCCACCGAGATCCCCTCCTATATCTCCTACGAGGTGTTCCTGTCCTATATCGGCATGGGCATGAAGGATATGTCCCTGGGCCGCCTGATCTACGCCGCGGAGGGCGCCATGCTCACCCCCGGCTGGGAGATGGAGTTCTGGAGCCCTGTGGTGGTGTCGTCCATTATCACCGTGGTGCTGTACGTGGTGGGTCAGAACCTGGGCGACGCGTCCGATCCCAGAACGCATCTGTAAGGGGTGGCGGCTATGGAAGAAAAAAAAGTATTGCTGTCCATCAAAGATCTGGACGTAAAGTTCCACGTCCGCGGCAGAACGCTCACCGCCATCCGGGGCATCACCCTGGATATCTATGAGAACGAATCCATCGCCATTGTGGGCGAGTCGGGCTCGGGCAAGAGCGTGTTCACCAAGACCTTCGCGGGTATGCTGGATTCCA
This sequence comes from bacterium, assembly GCA_004560375.1. Classification (GTDB taxonomy): domain Bacteria; phylum Bacillota; class Clostridia; order Oscillospirales; family Oscillospiraceae; genus Enterenecus. The sequence continues at coordinate 9,266 of SFVC01000024.1, read as the reverse complement.
ATGGCTTCATCGACAACGGCTCCATTATTTTCAGCGACGACGAGCTGGCGGATACGGTGGTGAAGCTGGACTCCACAGCCCACTCCATGATGGAACGGGCCAAGCGGAAGCTGGACGAATACGCCCACCTGGAGTTGGGCGCCGCCACCTATCAGAGGATTCTGGAACTGGAGCGCGAAAAAAAGGCCAAAAGCGGCCTGAGCGGCGCGGAGCAGGCGGAGGCGGAGGAGACGCTACGGGATCTCCAGTACAAGCGCACCGAGCTGTATAACCTGAAGCAGACCTATGATCCCGCCAAGGAAAAGGAGAAGATCAAGCAGGCCGCCAAGGATATCAAGGACTACGACGCCCAGATCAAGGCCCTCAAGGCCCGCAACGAGCAGCTGATCCGGGAGAAGAAGCACAGCGTGGAGACGGACGCCGCCTATATGAAGCACTATCAGGAGGAGGCCGCCCGGCTCCAGGCCCAGTACCAAAAGGAGATCAAGGGCGAGGTTCCCGAGCAGGCGCACAAGCGCAACGAGATCCTGGCCAAGGAGATCTACCTGTCCGTGGGCCGTTATGGGCTGAAAAAGCGGATCCAGTACGAAAACCAGCTGCTGAAGGCGCTGAAGAAGGCCATGGAGCTGGGGGTGGATCTGTATGACGAAGACCAGCGCAGCGCCGTGTTCGACAACGTCACCTTCCGGGTGAAGTACCTGGACGAGACAACCGAGCAGCTCCACGGCACCTGCATCCTGAACCTGGCCAACGTGAAGTACGCCAAGGACTGGAGCCAGATCCGGGGCCGCCGGATCGCCACCGTGTTCCAGGATCCCATGACTTCGCTTAACCCCATCATCACCATCGGCAAGCAGATCACCTCCATCATCCTCAAGCACCAGAAGTGCAGCGAGGCGGAGGCCCGTAAGCGGGCCCTGGAGCTGATGCACAAGGTGGGCATCCCCAATGCCGCCGCCCGGTTTGACGACTACCCCTTCCAGTATTCCGGCGGTATGCGCCAGCGCATCGTCATTGCCATTGCCCTGTCCTGCCAGCCCAAGATTCTGATCTGCGATGAGCCCACCACCGCCCTGGATGTGACCATCCAGGCCCAGATCCTTCAGCTCATCAAGGATCTGCAGAAAGAGTTCAAGTATACCATCGTGTTCATCACCCATGACCTGGGGGTGGTGGCCAATGTGGCCGACCGGGTGGCGGTGCTGTACGCCGGGCAGATCATCGAGCTGGGTACGGTGGAGGAGGTCTTCTACGACCCCCGGCACCCGTACACCTGGGCGCTGTTGTCCTCCCTGCCCCAGCTGGCCCAGCGGAATACCAAGCTGTACTCCATCACCGGCACCCCGCCCTCTCTGTACAACCAGATTGTGGGGGACGCTTTCGCCCCCCGGAATCCCTACTGCCTGGAGATTGACACGGTGGCGGAGCCGCCCATGTTCCAGGTCAGCGAGACCCACTTCGCCAAAACCTGGCTGCTGGATCCCCGGGCGCCTAAGATCGAAAAGCCCGAGGGGATCCGCGATATCCATGAAAAGCTGATGGCAGCGTTTCATATTTAAGGGAGGGTCGGATCGTGAGTCAAGAGAAAGCAAATGAGGTCCGGGCCACCACGCTGCCTGCACATGGCCCGTTGGACGAAAACGGCAGGGAGATCCTGCTGTCGCTGAAAAATGTGGACATCACCTTCGGCAAAGGGGACACCGCCGTCCGCGCCGTCCAGGACGCCTCCTTCGACATCTATAAGGGGGAGACCTTCTCCCTGGTGGGCGAGTCCGGCTCGGGCAAGACCACCGTGGGGCGGGCGGTGATCCGGGTGAACCCGCTGGCCGGGGGCGAGATCCTGTACAAGGGCGTTCGCATCTCCGGCAAGATCCCCCGCTCCCTGGATCGGGAGGTTATCCGCAATATCCAGATGGTGTTCCAGGATCCGGCGGCGTCGCTGAACGAGCGGGCCACCGTGGACTACATCATCTCCGAAGGCCTCTACAACTTCCACCTGTTCGAGAATGAGGCCGACCGGGTGAAAAAGGTGGAGACCATTATTGAGGAGGTGGGCCTGCTCCCCGAGCACCTCACCCGCTATCCCCATGAGTTCTCCGGCGGCCAGCGTCAGCGCATCGGCATCGCCCGGGCCATGGTGATGGAGCCGGAGCTGGTGGTGGCGGACGAGCCGATCTCCGCCCTGGACGTGTCCATCCGCGCTCAGGTGCTCAACCTGATGAAGAAGTTCCAGGAGGAGAAGGGGATCACCTACCTGTTTATCGCCCATGATCTGTCGGTGGTGCGGTTTATCTCCGACCGCATCGGCGTGATCTACAAAGGGCGGATCGTGGAGGTGGCGGAGGCGGAGGAGCTGTTCAACTTCCCCCTGCACCCCTATACCCATTCCCTCATCTCCGCCATCCCCATCCCCGATCCCCAGCTGGAAAAGAACAAGGTGCTGTACACCTACGACCCCTCCATCCACGACTACTCGGAGGACAAGCCGGAGTTTGTGTGCATCGGCCACGACCACTATATCTACGGCAACAAGAAGGAGATCGCGGAGTACAAAGCCATCCGGGACAAGGGCGTGCCGGTGAAGGCCGTCACCATCCAGGATTCCGACCACCCGGTGGAGCGGCACCAGGACGATTCCGCCGCGGAGCGGGCCGACGACGCCGAGATTCTGGCCCATCCCGCCCGGGACACGGGCAGCATCTGGTATAAGGTTCTGTCCTTCCTGCTGCCTATTCTGGGCATCATCGCCGCGGTGCTGTTCCGGAAACACAACTATATCCGAAATTACAGATCCTGTAAGGGCGGCGCTGTGGCCGGGTTTATCTTCCTGGCCGTGATTGCCATCATCTTTGTGCTGCTGCTGGTGCTGGCGGTGATTTAGGCTTGGGGCGGACAGCGAGAGACAACCGGGATCTCCCCCATCCCAGACCGGTAGAGAAAATCCAACTGCCGGAGGGAAATGTGGGGCGGCGGCTGATTGCGGCGGCCGTTCTGCTGGTGATCGGCGGGGTGGCGCTGGCCTATGGCTTCACCCAGCTGATGACGCCGGAAACCGGGTGGCAGACCATCGAGGCCAACACCGCCCAGGGGCCCAGCTGCGGCGACGAATTGGTGTTCCGCTATGAACTGGGCGCCGACGGGGCCTCTCCCGGGACGGAGAACAGGGCCGTTTCGGCGCTGTACTCCGACGCCTGCCGGACACTGTACCAGCTGTTCCACGCCACGGAGGGCTTTGAGGGCGTCACCAATCTGCGGGAGCTGAGCCTCCACCCCAACGAGACGCTGACGGTGGACGCAACGCTGTACGGGGCCCTGGAGGCGGTGCAGCGCCACGGTGACCGCACCATCTATCTGGGGCCGGTGTACGACCGGTACAACGGCCTGTTCTCCTGCCAGGACGACGCGCAGCGCTGGGAGTTCGACCCCCGGCTCAACCCGGATGTGGCCCGAGAGTATGAGACGCTGGCCGCCTATGCCCGGAATCCGGAGTCCATCGACCTGCGGCTGCTGGGGAACAATCAGGTGTGCCTCCATGTGTCGGAGGACTATCTGGCCTTTGCCCAGCGGGAAGGCGTGGAGTGGTTTCTGGACTTCGGCTGGCTGAAAAATGCCTTTGTGGTGGACGCGCTGGCGGAGCTGCTGATAGAAAACGGCTTCACCCATGGCGTGCTGTCCAGCTACGACGGCTTCCAGCGGAACCTGGACAGCCGGGAGACGGACTACGGCCTGAATGTGCTGGACTACGGGGATGGGGCGCTCTACCCGGCGGCGGTGCTGAGTTACCGGGGCCCCCGGAGTATGGTGTGCCTGCGGGACTTTGCGGTAGAGGAACTGGACTGGCAGCGGATCTGCCGGCTGGAGAGCGGCGAGGCGCGCACCGCCTACCTGTCCCCGGAGGACGGGCTGTGCCGGAGCGCCGTCCGGAGCCTGATCGGTTATTCCGAGCGGGTGGGCTGTGGGGAGATTGCCCTGGGGCTGGCTCCCGTCTACGTGGCGGAGGAGCTGGAGCCCGGGGCGCTGGACGGGCTGGCCCGGGAGGGAATTCAGTCCATCTATTGCCGGGATCGGGTGATCTACGCCACCGAGCCCGGGGTAAATCTCACCAATCTGTATGAGGGCGGCGGGGTGCGGTACACCCTGGCCCGGAACTGAGAGACAAAACGCGGCCCCCGGAGAATTCCGGGGGCCGCGTTTTGGCTTGGCGTAAAAAGTGCCGCCCGGCGGGCGGCACTTTGGAAAACAGAGAAAACTCAGCGCTTGGAGAACTGAGGCGCGCGGCGGGCGGCCTTGAGGCCGTACTTCAATCGTCTGAGCGATGATTTTCCTTGATATTCCGGGCTTTTTTGAGCCTCGGCCCCTCGGTTGTCCTATTCCTTAACCCAAAAAACAGGCCACTTTTACGAGGGGACAGCTTGATGAAATGCAGAATTTACTACATCGAATAGCTGTTCTGGTTTATTATACTTTACTCTTGCATAGATGTCCATAGTTGTCTTGCTGTTCTCATGTCCGGCAAGGTACTGGACCGTCTTGGGGTCAACACCTGCATACAGAAGATTGGTGATGTAGGTATGCCGCAGCAGGTGCGGTGTCACATCGAAGTCCAGGCTATACACAATGTTGGGATTGTTTTTCTGATGTCCTCCCAGACTCGGCTGAACAGTGTACTTGATGCTCTGTCCGTTCACATACTTATAATAGGTACGCTCCTTGGTAGACCGAACAACGATGTACTGCCAGACACGTTTGAACTGCGAATATGACAAGGGCTGTCCCTCACTATCGGCAATCACATATTCCGATTTGGAGGCAGCCTTGGCTTCCCGCAGACAATTCACAAGGCATTTGGGAATGGGAATATCCCTTCTTGCTGCTTTCGTCTTAAGCGTTGTAGAGATAACCGGTCTGTTATGCTCTGATCGCCATGCGCGCCGCACAGAGATATATGGAGTGGGTGCATCGAGGAACACACAATCCCATTGCAAGGCGAGAGCTTCTTCTCGGCGCAGACCGGCATATAAGCCGATCATGGTAAACAGATACGGCGGAAGTCCTTTGACGGTTTCCAGCAGCACTTCCACCTGCTGGTCTGTCAGCGAATCTTTCTTTTGGGTCGGTTTCCCTCCTTTTGCCGAAATCCCCTCACACGGATTGTATTCCAGCAACTGGCTCCGCTCTGCCGAGTAAAAAATGCACTTGAGGAGCATATTCACCGTATTGTGCAGGCTCTCGGACTTATTGGACAATGGGATCAGCGCCAGACGAATATCATCCGCTGTTACTTCCTCCATATACATATCTCCCAAAGGCTTGATAATGTAGTTCTTCATATTGGAGGCGTAGCCCTTCAGTGTAGCCGGCGACACTTTTGCGGATTGCATCAACAGCCACTTCTCACAATACTCGGCCACAGTAGGATGCTCCCGGTGGAAGATGATCTCCGCTACCTGGCGTCTCGCCTCCTGCTCTTTATCGTACAGTTCCTCGCAGGTAGTCCCATACAAGCTCACCTGCTTGCCGTCTGCGTCCAGAATCCGGGTTCTGTAATACAGGACACCCTTTCGTGTGACGGTTCCATATTGAGGTATGTTTTTTTTCTTCTTTGCCATAATTAATTTCCTTTCTCGCGTGGTGATGTATCTACACCTCCTTTTTATCAGAGATTTCAAATTGAATCAAAGATACGGCCAAGGAAAAACTAAGAGCGAGACATCCTTGTCTCGCTCTTACTTCATTTTCTGAATTGTTCGGAACTTACACAGCGTCCCATAAGTCAAAGGCACAGCCCATTGCTTTGACAAGATCATCCGGCCTGTTGTATTTGACCTTTGCGTAAATGTCCATCGTGATTTTGCTGCTTTCATGGCCCGCCAAATATTGTACCGTTTTGGGGTCCACCGAAGAATGAATCAGATTGGTGATGTAGGTGTGCCGCAGCTGATGCGGTGTCACTTCAAAATCCAGGCTATATACCACATGGCCGTTATTCCTGGCTTTTTCTCCAAGTTTCGGGTAAAGCATATATTTTACATACTTTCCGTCCACAAGTTTTCTGGCCATTCTCGGCTTTGCAGTCCGCGTCACAATATACTGCCACAGCCGCTTAAACTGTGTATAGGATAGCGGATCACCGTCCCGATTGGCAATCACATAATCCGAAGTGGATTTTTTCTTTGCATCTTTCAGACATTCAACCAGACAGACCGGGAGAGGAATGTTTCTTTGTGCCGCTTTGGTCTTTAGCTCGGTAAGAATGACCGGCCTGTTATGTTCTGTGTGCCATGCCCGCCGTACCGTTAAGTACGGAGCCTCTGCATCCAGATACACAGAATCCCATTGCAGCGCCAGGATTTCTTCCCGGCGCAGACCGGCATATAAACCGATCATCACAAATACATAGGGCGGCAAATCCCGGATCGTGTCCAAAAGCCGCTCAACCTGTTCATCCGTCAATGCCTGTCTTTCTTCCTGGGGAACTCCTCCCTTTGCATCCAGGTATATGGTCGGGTCCTCGTCAATCACATGGCTCTCCTTGGCCGCCCGGAAAATGGACTTGCAGAGAATCACCACAGACTTATAAACCGAAGCCGACTTCTTGGAAACAGGTACGAGGGCAAGTTGGATGTCATCCAGGGATACATCAGCCATTCTCTTGTCTCCCAGCCCTCCAATAATGTGCCGCCGCACCTTAGAGGTATAATCTGTCAAGGTGGTGGCCCGAACATGGACGGACTGCATCAGCAGCCACTTCTCACAGTACTCAGCAACCGTAGGCGATCTTCGACGAAACGTAGTACTGTCAATCTGCTCTAACGCCTCCAGTTCCTTGTCATAAAGCTTTTCGGGCGTCTTTGCATAAAGCGCCACTCTGTTTCCATCCGAATCTTCGACTCTGGTTCTATAATATTCAATGCCGTTAAGCACGACCGTACCATATTGAGGAATTGCCCTTTTTCTTTTTGCCAATTCCGTCACCTCCTAAGAATAATGTCCAGCGCTGTACCTTTGTTTTATCAGACATATTAGGTTCCAGCAAGGATACGGAACAGCTCAAGCTCGGACACTTCGCAGCTTGCGGTATGTAGCGCTTTTTTCCACTGGCTTTGCACGATGGGTGCATTTTGCGATATACTCCTGAAGGCCAGCATCTGTAAAGTACACGCAACCATTTTGCACATACTGAACATAGGAAATTAGCCCACTGTTTCGAGCTGCATCCAAAGTGGCAATGCTAATCCCCAGTAATTTGGCAGCCTCTTTCCGCGAAATCAATTTTTCCATAGGTGGTCCCCCTTTCTGTCAAAGATGTGGTTGTTGCTTTCAAAATCACATGAATGCGCTGGCAACCGAAGCTGCCAGCGCATGGTATCTGACTTTGAAAAATTTACTCGCCACATTTGCCACGCACCCCTGGCGATGGGGACATTCCGGTCTCCGCTGGCGCGGCTGTCATAACTCCACAGCGTCGTTTTACTCGTGCGCCGCAGAGTTCCCCCCAAGTCTTTAGGAGGCCGTGAGGAAGTATCTTTAACCCCTATGCAGTCATCGCGCCCTGAAATGCCACTTTCGGGTATCAGGCTGACGTGGATCGCTCGGAACAGTCCTATTCATCACCTCCTGGGGCTGTCCATCTTCGCGGCGTGCCTGATTCGCTCGTACATAGGTTATGTACCGGAAATGCCGTCTATGAAATTGTCAAGCTCCACATTGGGAGAATGTTCTTCCCTCAATGGGTAGGCACTGATACGCTTCATTTGTTAAGTGTTATTCAAAAATTTTTTTATTTTTTTAAATCTTTGTGCAACAGCACTTCTGGAACAATGCCAAAGACGTGCTACATCAATTTGACGATAACCATCCACAAAAAGTAATGTCAATAGCTCCAAATCTTTCTTCGACAGCTTCTTCAATCTCAACAGTAGTTGTTCGTTTTCCACCGAAGCCAACCATCCATATCGCGTTTGATCAATCTTATCAACATCCCATTGATAAGATAACGATGCAAACTTTCGGAACAGCTGTGATTGACCACATACTTCATCATATTGTTCACAAGGTATTGGTTGCGTATGGTTTTGAAAAACCCTTTGACTGCAAAACCATGCCCAGTCATATTCTTTCATGGCAGCAATCTGTTCTTCGCTCATCCCTGCATCACAATACTCAACTTCTAAACGCTTCCATCTACTATCAAACTTCTTTTTCTCATATCCATAATTAAATCCCATTATTAACCTCCTGTAGATTCAATTTGCAAAATTCACCATGCAAACTAAAATCAGGAGGAGATCGACAACGAGAATCTCTGGGTTGTTTTCCATCCCCAGAAACAAAAATGCCAGCTGATCTTAAGGACCAACTGGCATTTTTATTCGCGCACAAAGAAAACGCATTATTAAGATTTTATAAGTACAACAAGTATACCAAGCACAATTCGATACCAACCAAACACCTTAAAATCATGTTTTTTGATAAAGTTCATTAGGAATTTAATTACTAAGACAGATACCGCAAATGCCACAGCCATACCGAGAACAAGAGCGAGCAGTTCTGCACTTGTAAATTCAAACCCGAATTTTAACAGCTTAAAAGCACTTGCTCCAAGCATAGTAGGTACTGCGAGGAAAAAAGTAAACTCTGCTGCTGCCACTCGTGAAACTCCTATGAGTAAAGCACCTATAATCGTTGCTCCCGACCGTGATGTGCCGGGTATAAGTGATAACACTTGAAATGCCCCTATCAAGATTGCTGTTTTATAGCTGATGTCAGAAAGTGCCATAGTAGTAGGAGTACGCTTTTTATTCCAATTTTCTATGAGAATGAATAACAAACCATAAAAGATTAACATGATTGAAATCACAATGGGGGTTTGGAGGTAAGCATCCAAATAATCATCAAATAGAATCCCCATAATAGCTGACGGTACACAAGCTACCGCAACCTTGAACCACAACGAGAAAGTATCCTTTTTAACAATTGACTGTGCTTTGTTCTTAAATTGAAAGGGAAACATCTTGTTCCAAAACATTACAACCACTGCGAGTATAGCTCCAAGTTGAATAACAACAAAAAACATTTCTTTAAATGCTTCGCTCATATTAAGTGTGATAAATTCGTCCACAAGAATCATATGTCCTGTGCTGCTGATAGGTAGCCACTCAGTAATACCCTCAACAATTCCAAGAAAAATAACTTTTAAAATTTCTATAAAATCAAGTACCATTATTTCAAATCCTCCTTTTTAAAATGATGAAAGGTCATAAGAA
>SFVC01000046.1 GCA_004560375.1 bacterium | reverse complement strand
TTTAACCGTTCTGTTATACCCTGCCGCTGGGCGTAATCTTTTACCAACTGAAAGAACATTTCCTCGGCCTGCCGGTCAATGTCGGTAGGGTAATCGTTTAGCCTGCCGCCCATCCAGAGGGCTGTTTATTCCCTAACTGTTTTTTACAGAACACCATACAAAGGGGCATTTTCCCAGAGCGACCTGTAAAATCGTGTAAAATCCGCCGGTTTGTAATTGACAAACCGCTTTCCTGTGTGGTATCCTACAATACTCCCTCATAGGAGCGCCAACTGAATAGGCTAATCTGATTGATACAGATAAAGCCGGTTACATACACAAACCAAAACAAATACCAGCGGGTCGAGGGCCGTCCTGCTGGTGCGGTTGTGTATGTGACCGGCTTTTTTATTTGCTCTGGCAACAAAAAACTTGAAAAAGGCCCAAGAAAAAAGTTCCGTTTTGGGCATTGAAAGTTGTAGTAGGGGGTGGGAGGAAAATTCTGAGTGGCGGCAAAAGTGCCGTCACCGTTTAATCCATCTGCAGAGATGACGGCAGATTTGCCGTCACGTTTGTGCGGCATTACAAGTGATGCCACTATCTCACCGACTTCACGGGGAAACACTGGAAAATACGCCTGCCACAGCACCAGCATTTTACCCGTCTGGACACCCTGAACGAGCGGTGGACGCCGGAGAACATCAAGCGCAGCCTGGGCGCACGGGCCAGCTTCGGCAACAAGCGTCCCACCGTCAATTTTGCCCCGGAGCTGCCCGAGGAACTGCGGGTCTATGTGCCGTTCCAGCGCACTCCGAAAATTTACCGGCTGTTCCTCTACTGGGAGTACCAGCTCGGCATCTTGCCCAAGGGGACGACCTATCAACCCACCAGCCCATTCATGCGGGAAGAACTGCGAAAGCTGGACGAAATCAATGCCCAGGTGAATTATTTGGCAAAAAACCGCATCGAAACGCTGGACGCTCTTCTTTCAGCCCGTGAAACCATTCAAAGCGAAATGGACACACTGACCGAACTGCGGACAAAGCTGCAAAATAAAATCCGCAGAGCGTCGCCCGCTGAAAAGGAACAGTTGCGGGACGAAAAACAGGCTGTGACCGCTCAAATCACCGCATGCCGTAAGAAATTGAAACTGAATATGGGCGTTGAGGAACGCTCCGCCAAAATCCAGGACACGATGGATATGGTCTACGTCAACGAGGAACAGCACCGCCAAATGGGACAGGGACAAAAGAGAGGAGCGAGAAGCAGATGAATGTTATCAGGTTGGAATTGACCGAGCAGGAAGCAAAAATTTACGATGAAGTGATGGAAAAGGTAGATGAAACGGCGGCTTTCCTCGCCGGTCTATCCCATGAGGAACGGCTGGACTGGCTGAAAGAACATCAGTATAGCCACCCCATCAGCTTTGAGCGGGAGATCGGCGGCACCGTCTACACCGTTAAGGCCCATTTCAGCGGCGACACTGCCGAATCCGTGGAGGATAAAGTAATCCGCATCCTCAATCGAAATATCACACATTAAAGTATTGAAGTTTTGCGCCGGGTGTGGTATAATAATAGCACCTTGCAATTCATATCACATCCGGCTGCGGAAAGGAGCACATTTTGAAGAAAAAGCAGCCAAACGAGCAGCGAATTACTGTGTTATACGCCAGATTGTCCCGTGACGATGAGAAAGAGGGTATCTCAGGCAGCATTCAGAACCAAAGGGCCATTTTGGAGAAATTCGCCGCAGACAATCACCTGCCGAACCCCCGGTTTATGTTTGACGACGGTTACTCGGGGGTTAGTTTCACCCGTCCGGCCTTTATGGAGATCATGGAACTGGCTGAACAGGGACTTGTGGCAAATCTTGTTGTGAAAGACCACTCTCGCCTGGGCCGCAACCGCCTTGTGGTGGGCCAGCTTCTGGAAGAAGATTTTGTACGGCTGAATATCCGCTATATCGCCATCATGGACAACATCGACACGGCCAACGGGGTCAGCGACATCGTTCCCATGCAAGATTTGTTCAATGAATGGCACGCAAAAAATACGAGCGATAAGGTGCGCCGTGTCATGCAAAGCCGGGGCAACGCTGGGATACCGCTGACTACCAATACCCCCTTTGGGTACAAGAAAGACCCGGAGGACAAAAACAGGTGGATCATGGACGAGCCAGCGGCGGAGATAGTACAGCGGATATTTCAGATGTGCGTCAGCGGCCTGGGGCCTACTCAAATCGCCAAACGGCTAAAGGCCGACAGCGTGATGACCCCCAGCGAGTATCTACACAGTGTTGGCGTAAAGTGCCCCGCCAATCCTCCTGCATTTCCGCATAATTGGTGTTCCGCAACTGTTGCGGACATTCTGGACAGACAGGAGTACACCGGGGACACGGTGAACTTCCGTTCTTTCAGGCAGTCTTTCAAACTGAAGAAACGGTTGGACAAGCCCCAGGAGGAATGGAAAATCTTCCCCGACACCCATCCCGCCATCATTGATAGGGAAACCTTTGCTCTTGTGCAAAACCTCCGCCAGCACCGCCGCAGGCCCACAAGGACGGGCATTGTAAGTATGTTCTCCGGGCTTCTCTACTGCGCCGACTGCGGGAGCAAGCTGGGATACAGCGCCACCAACAACTACAAGCGGGAGCAAGCGTTTTTCTTCTGTTCCGCCTACCGCAGTAATTCCGATGTTTGCTCCGCCCACTACACCCGTGAAAAAGTCATTGAGGAGCTGGTGTTGGAGGGGTTGCAGCGGTTGTTGTGGTACATTCAGGTCTATGAAAAGCGGTTTGCCCAGGAGCAGATGGAGCGGTTTGGTCTACAAGAGAAAAAGGAATTGACCGCCAGGAGCCGGGAACTGGACAAGGCCAAACAGCGGGTAGCGGAGATAGACCAGCTCATCCAGAAAAGCTACGAGGATATGACCAAGGGGCTGTTGTCCGAGGAACGCTTTGCCACGTTGACGGTATCGCTGGAAAATGAGCAGCGGCAGTTGAAAACGGATATTCCAGCGTTGGAGGACAGCTTGAACGCCACCGCCGATAAAGCCGATGATTTGCAGAAGTTCATCCAGCGGGCCAGACAGGTGACCCGGCTGACGGAGTTGACACCTGAAATCGTCCACGAGTTCATCGACAAAATTGTGGTATCCAAGCCGGAAAAGATAGACGGCAAGCGGCATCAGCGGGTAGACATCCACTATAACACCATTGGTCTATGGTGCGCTCCCTCCCCAGAAGAAATGGAGAAGCTGTACCAGGAACATCTTGCAGACCAGCGGAAAAGGACGGCGTAGCCACAACTACGCCGCCCAAATAGATAGAATTTCCTTACAGGTTAGCCGCAAGGCCGACACTTCTTTACGGAGTGTCGGCCTTTGCCGGGGGGCTGCTTTTTGTCTTGACCGGCTCGTACCGTTGCCGACGTAGAACGTCTCCTGGACTGCCCACGGCGGTAACGGTTTCAAGCTCGCGGGTCTAAGACCCTTTTGGTGCTTTTTCTCTCGAGAAAAAGTACTACCGCGCCCAGTCCCGGCTCCGGCCCACCGCCCGGTGCCAGCCGGACAGCAGCCGCTCCCGCTCCTCCGGGGCCATGGCGGGCTGGAAGCTGTTGTCGCACATCCAAAGGCGCTTGATCTCGTCCGTGCCGCTCCACACGCCGGTGGCCAGCCCCGCTAAGTACGCCGCCCCCAGGGCGGTGGTCTCCCGGATGGCGGGCCGGCGCACCTCCCGGCCCACGATGTCCGCCTGGAACTGCATCAGGAACCGATCCCGGCTGGCCCCGCCGTCCGCCTTCAGGGCGCTGAGGGGCAGGCCGGTGTCCGCCTCCATGGCCCCCACCAGATCCGCCACCTGGTAGGCGATGGACTCCTGAGCGGCCCGGATGATGTGCTCCCGCTTGGTGCCCCGGGTGAGGCCCACAATGGCCCCCCGGGCATACATATCCCAGTAGGGGGCCCCCAGGCCGGTGAAGGCGGGCACCAGATACACCCCGCCGTTGTCGGGCACCTTCTGGGCGTAGTACTCCGCGTCGCTGGAATCGGTGAAGAAGCGCAGCTCGTCCCGCAGCCACTGGATCACCGCCCCGCCCACGAACACGGAGCCCTCCAGGGCGTACTGCACCTTGCCGCCCAGGCCGATGGCGATGGTGGTGAGCAGGCCGTTTTTGCTCTCGCAGGGCTTCTCCCCGGTGTTCATCAGCAGGAAGCAGCCGGTGCCGTAGGTATTTTTGGCGTCCCCGGGCTGGAAGCAGGTCTGGCCGAACAGGGCGGCCTGCTGATCCCCGGCGATGCCCGCGATGGGCACCCGCACCCCCTGAATGTCGGCGCAGCCGTAGATCTCGCTGGAGGAGCACACCTTGGGCAGCATGGCCCGGGGGATGTCCAGGGCGTTGAGCAGCGTCTCGTCCCAGTCCAGCTTGTGGATGTCGAACAGCATGGTGCGGGAGGCGTTGGTCACGTCGGTGACGTGGGCCGCCCCGCCGGTGAGCTTCCACACCAGCCACGTGTCCACCGTGCCGAACAGGATCTCCCCCCGCCGGGCCTTCTCCCTGGCCCCCTCCACGTGATCCAGGATCCACTTGATCTTGGTGGCGGAAAAGTAGGCGTCGGGGATCAGGCCGGTGGTCTGCCGGATGTGATCCCCCAGGCCGTCGGCCAGCAGCTGATCCACGATGGGCGCCGTCCGGCGGCACTGCCACACGATGGCGTTGCAGACGGGCCGGCCCGTCTCCTTATCCCACAGGATGGTGGTTTCCCGCTGGTTGGTGATGCCGATGCCGGCGATGTCCTCCGGGGCCACGCCGGACTGGGCCACCACCTCCATCATGGTGGCATACTGGGACGACCAGATCTCCATGGCGTCGTGCTCCACCCAGCCCTCGTGGGGGTAGTACTGGGTGAACTCCTTCTGGCTCACCCCCAGGATGTTCTGATCCCGGTCGAACAGGATCACCCGGGAGCTGGTGGTGCCCTGATCCAGGGCGAGGATGTATTTGCCGGACATTTCACGATACCTCCCACTCGATTATGTAGGGGCGGGGCAAGCCCCGCCCGCCGTCATATGGAACGCGGTGAAAACCATACCCACGGGAGGGGCAAGCCCCTCCCCTACGGGCAAATCAAATCCCGGGTCGCTACCACGTCCACCCCGGTGCCGCACACGTTCTCCAGCACCACCTGCCCCACCCGGACAGGGGCGGTAAGGGACACAGTATCAAGCGCCCGCATCACGTCGGCGATCTTCCCCTTGGGGACGGCCCGGTCGGTTTTCACCGGGCACCGGGGGTGGGCGCCGCCCTCACACCGCACGGTGGAGGTCACCACCCTGATGGGGTTCGTCAGCTCCAGTTTACCATACTCCGCCCCCCGGGGGCAAGCGTTGCCGGTGACGGCAAAGCCGTTTTCCTCGTCCACCTTCAGGTGACACCCCTTGGGGCAGACGATGCAGATGAGTTCCTTCATTGCTCCACCTCCCGGATGGACACGGTGAGCTCCCCCTCCGCCCTGTCCAGCAGGGCCCGGGGCAGGTCGATGCGCTCCATCTCGCCGGGGGCCAGGTGCTCCCGCTTGAAGCGGGCGATCTGGGTATCCCCGGACTTCACCAGAATCTCGCTGTCCCCGCACACCCGGTTCACCCGGAAGAACAGCCCGCACAGCTTGTCCACCCGATGGGGGCGGATGCGCTGGGGCACGGTGTAGGTCACCCCGTCCCCGTTTTTGACCTCCAGCACCTGGCCTTGGGCGGCCTCCCCGCCGCCCCGCACGTAGGCCGCCGCCGCGGCCCCGGCCTTCTGGCTCTCGGCGGTGACGAAGTCCACCAGATCGTGGACGTGGCACACGTTGCCGCAGGCAAACACCCCGGGCAGGGAGGTCTCCATGTTCTCATACACCACCGCCCCGTTGGTGCGGCGGTCGATCTCTATGCCCGCCTGCCGGGTGAGCTCGTTCTCCGGGATGAGCCCCACCGACAGCAGCAGGGTGTCGCAGTCGAACACCATCTCCGTGCCGGGGATGGGATTGCGGCCCTCGTCCACCTCCGACACCACCACCTGCTCCACCCGGTCACGGCCCCTGATGTCGGTGACGGTGTGGGACAGGTACAGGGGGATGTCGTAGTCATGAAGACACTGCACAATGTTCCGGTTCAGCCCGCCGGAGTATGGCATCACCTCCACGCAGGCCAGCACCTTGGCCCCCTCCAGGGTCATGCGGCGGGCCATGATGAGCCCGATGTCGCCGCTGCCCAGAATCACCACCCGTTTGCCGGGCATCCAGCCCTCCATGTTCACGTACCGCTGGGCCGCCCCGGCGGTGAACACCCCGGCGGGCCGGGTGCCGGGGATGGCGATGGCCCCCCGGGTGCGCTCCCGGCAGCCCATGGCCAGCACGATGGACTGGGCCTCCTCCACCCGGTAGCCGGTGGATTTGCCCACCATGTGCACCTGGCGGTGGCCGGTGACCTCCAGCACCATGGTGTCCAGCCGCACCTCCACGCCGGTCTCGCCCAGCAGCTTCACGAACCGCCCGGCGTACTCCGGGCCGGTGAGCTCCTCCTTGAAGTGGTGGAGGCCGAAGCCGTTGTGGATGCACTGGTTCAAAATGCCGCCCAGCTCTTTATCCCGCTCCACAATGAGAATGGAGCGCAGGCCGCCCTCCCAGGCGGCGCAGGCCGCGGCCAGCCCGGCGGGCCCGCCGCCGATCACAATGAGGTCATACATCCCCACGTCCCCCCTTCGTCTCTCGATCCAGCAGCCAGGAGCCCGCCTGATCCTGCACGATCTCCCCGGGGGATTTGTGCAGCTCCCGGGCCAGGATGTCCACCACCCGGGGCCCGCAGAACCCCCCCTGGCAGCGGCCCATGCCCGCGTTCACCCGGCGCTTCACCCCGTCCACCGAGCAGGGGGGGATGGGGCCGTGGAGCGCCTCCAAAATCTCCCCCTCGGTGATGGTCTCGCACCGGCAGATCACCCGGCCGAAGGCGGGCTCCCGCTCCACCAGCGCCCCCCGCTCCTGGGGGGGCAGCTCCTTGAAGCGGGTGCGGCGGCGCTTGCACACAAAGCCGTCCTTCCGCTCCAGCGCCAGACCCGCCTTTTGCAGCAGCTCCACCGCGTACTCCCCGATGGCGGGGGCGGCGGACAGCCCCGGCGAGCAGATCCCCGCCAGGTCGATGAAGCCGGGGGCGCTCTCCTCCAAAATGAAGTCCCCCCGGTCGGTGGACGCCCGTACCCCGGCGAAATTGCGGATGGACTCCCGGAAGTTGACGGAGGGCACGGACTTCCGGGCCGTCTCCCGGACGAAGCGCAGGCCGTCCCCGGTGGTGGCGGTGTCGTTCCCCTCCACCCGCTCCGCGTCGGGGCCCACAATGAGGTTGCCGTGGACGGTGGGGGCCACCAGCACCCCCTTGCCCACCTTGCTGGGGCACTGGAAGATCACCCGGCCCACCCGGCCGCCCTCGCTCTTGTCCAGCAGGTAGTACTGCCCCCGGCTGGGGTGGATGTCAAAGGCGTGGGGGGCGGCCAGGTCGTGGACAATGGCGGCGTCCACCCCGGCGGCGTTGAGCACATACCGGCTTTCAAGGTCGCCTTGGCTGGTGTGGACGATCCATCCGCCCCCTCCCGCCTGAATTTGGGCTAAACCTGTAACGGCGGTATTGAGGTGAAGTTCCACCCCGTTTTTCACCGCCGTCTCCGCCAGGGCCAGGCAGTACTCCCAGGGCGAGCAGATGGCGGCGGAGGGGGCGTGGAGGGCGGCCACCACCTCCCCGGACAGGTTGGGCTCCAGCGCCCGGGCCTCGTCCCCGGTGAGCAGCCTCAGCCCCGGCACGCCGTTGGCCGTCCCCCGGCGGTACAGCTCCTCCACCGCGGGCCGCTCCTCCTCCGAGAAGGCCAGCACCAGCGAGCCGCAGTTGTGGTAGGGCACGTCCAGCTTCTGGCACAGCTCCCGGGCCAGCTCCACCCCCCGGACGTTGAGCTTTGCCATCAGCGTCCCCGGCTCCGGGTCGTACCCGGCGTGGAGGATGGCGGAGTTGGCCTTGGTGGTGCCCAGGGCCACGTCGTTCTCCCGCTCCAAAATGCCCACCTTCAGCCGGTACTTGGACAGCTGGAAGGCGGCGGCCGCGCCGGTGATGCCGCAGCCGATGATCAAGACGTCGTACATGAAATAACCTCCCAAATCGGAAAATTCAGGGTTTTACCATAAAAATTGTCACATCCGCCACATGTCCGGGTTGGTGGTGGACACCGCCACCGCCCCCGCGCTGAGGGCGGCGGTCACGTCCTCCTTGTCGGAGATGAGCCCCCCGGCGATGACGGGCTTGCCGGTGATCTGCCCCACCCGGCGGATGATCTTGGGCATCAGGCCGGGGAGCACCTCGATGAGATCCGCGTCCTGGGGCCGCTGGCGCTGGATGTTGTCCAGAGCCATGGAGTCCAGCAGGAAAAACCGCTGTATGGCCACCAGCCCCAGCTCCCGGCCCCGGCGGGTGAGGGCGGCCTTGGTGGAGATGATGCCGTCGGCGGCGGTCTGCCGGGCGATGAAGTCCACGGACACCTCCCGGGAGGCCAGGCCGTCCACCAGATCCAGGTGGACAAAGACCCGCTTGCCCGCCTTTTTCACCCGGGCGGCGGCGTCCGGTATGGTGAGCACGTCGCCGCTGAGCAGGAAGATCACGGACACGTCGCTCTCCAGGGCGGCGGCCAGGCCGTCCCCGTCCTTCACGGCGGCGATCACCGGCCCCTCGGCCAGCAGATCCAGCAGTTTGTTTCGATCCATGGGAGTCCCCCCTTCCGCATCCCCGCGGACAAAAAGAGCGCAAAGCAACCGGGCGGCTGCTCTGCGCGTCTCAGGCTCTGCACAAAACTCAGGTATTGTTATCATAGCAGGGCCCGGCGAAAAATGCAAGCCGGAAAACTCTGGTTTTTGGCATTTTGGCGGGGCAGACAAAAATTGTCTTTTACATTTGGAGGTTTTCGACAAAATTCAAAAAACAGATTGACAAAAAACTGTGCGTCTGGTATGCTGAAAATGCAGCAAGCTGATAATTCCATGACGTGCTCATGAGTTTGGAGAAGGGCGCGACAGTCGCAAGACTGTTGCGCTCTTTTTGTTTGCAAAGGAGCTGATGTTAGTAATAGCAGCTTGCGGCATAAGCAGAGAATTTATAAACAGTGCGAAAAGACTAAGGGGGAAGGAACATGAAAAACAAGGCAAAAACATGGCTGTGCATTGCGTTGGTGCTCTGCCTCATCAGCATGATTGGGGCAAGCGTGGCGCAGACCTCTGGCGGCAAAGTGAAGGTGGAGGATCTTCGTATTGTGGCGCAGGAAGGTGCCGTTGTCAATGGTCAGATATACATTCCGGAGGGCGCATCACCCGAAAATCCACTTCCGCTTGTTGTGGTGTCGCATGGTAGCTTCAACAATTTTGAAATGCAGGATCAAAACATGGTGGAGCTATCCCGGCGGGGCTTTGTGGTAATTTCCACTGATGCCTATCGGCATGGTAGTTCCAGCATAAATGCGCGCTATCAATTTGGGAACATGGTCGCCGTAATAGAGTATGCGGTGGCTTCTCTGGATTTTATTGATACCAGCAAAATTGGGGTTTCCGGCCATTCCATGGGTGGTATGATCGCAGGGGAAACTTTCCGATATTTCCTGGAGCAAGAGGCGCTGGGATTGGGGGAAAATTATGTTTCCGCCGTCCTCTCAGTCGGCTATGATCCGGTGTATGAGGATTATGTGTTTGAGGGCGCAGACGGCCCGTCTAAAATTGATATTGATTTTGGCGTGATAGCCGCAAAATATGACGAATGGTTTTTTAAAGGCGAGGATGTGGGAAACAATCCGGCCAAGTATCTGGAGAGTGGCAATGCCATCAAATTCATTAATCAGTTGGATGGGGTGGATATTACCGGTCCGGTCGAGAACGGGAAAATCTATACCGGTGAGATCAATGGGGAGGAGCACATCCGTGTGATCTATCAAAATACGGAAATCCACCCTAAAAACCACTTCTCCACGGCCAGCGCGGCAAGTGCCATCGACTTTTTCTACGAGGCGTTTGGTGTACCGGAGGGTTACAGCTATGTGGAGCCAGAAAGACAAACCTGGCAATGGAAGGAATTTTTTAACCTTGTGGGGCTGGTAGGTATTGTACTATTCCTTTTCCCGTTTGCCTCCGTGGTCATGCAAAGTGTGCC
>SFVC01000101.1 GCA_004560375.1 bacterium | reverse complement strand
CCTCGCTGTCCTCGTCCGGCTCGTCCGACACGGCAAAGTGGGTGTACACCCCTTCGGGGTTCAGTCCGGGCAGACGGCAGGAGCGGATCACATTGTCCACGCCCTCCTCAAAATAGTCCCCGGCGCAGAGAAAGCCCAGACGGGACATGCCGGTGTCCAGTTTGATGTGGATCTTCAGCTCCTTACCCAGCCTGACCGCCTCCGCCGAATACTCCAGGGCCTTGGCCAGACAGGTGACGGTTTGGGTAATGTTCTCTTCGATCAGGGTGCCTGTGTACGCATAGGGCGTGTGGCCCAGAATCAAAATGGGCATGGTGATGCCGCCCCGGCGCAGCTCCAGCGCCTCGTCCAGACAGGAGACGGCCAGATAGTCCGCTCCCGCCTCCTGTAAAAGCCGGGAGACCGGCAGGGCGCCGTGGCCGTAGGCGTCGGCCTTGACCACGCCCAAAAACCGGCAGCCGACCGGCAGGCTCTTTCTGATGGCTTCGTAGTTGTGACGGAGGTTTTCCAGGGAAATCTCCGCCCAGGTTCTCTTTAATGTGGATTCCATGATGATAGCCTCTCTTTATTCTGAAGTGAAGGACAGCAGCCGTGCCGTCAGCACCACGCGGCTGTCCTGAGAAAACTCGGCATACAGCGGGGCCCCGTCCCCGCCCAGCCACACGGTGCACAGCACCTTGCCGCCGGGGGCGGTGGTGTCCAGGGCCAGGCGCAGGCAGTCAAGCCCCTCCAGGGTCTCCTGCCCCGCCTCCACCAGATACCCCTCCTCCATGGCCCGCAGCAGCCACGGCAGGCAGTTGGCCGGGGCCACGTCCCGCAGACTTCCGGCGGACAAAGCCGCCCCGTCATAGGACACCGTCAGATCCTCTCCGCTGACGCTGGCCGTCAGCCCCGCCAGGCCCTCAGGGCCTGTAACGGTGGTCCCGGCGCCGGTGGGGGTCCAGTCGCAGGACACGGTGAACGTGCGGTTCTCCGTCTCCAGATGGCAGGTGATCTCCGCCTCCATATGGGCGGCCTGCATCTCCCGGTACCGCTGGCGCAGACTCTCCGCCTGCGACGCGGTCTTTTTTCCGCAGCCGGCCAGCAGCAGCGCCGCCGCCAGCAGCCATACCAAGCATTTTTTCACGGTAAACCCTCCCTTTCCGGAAGGCTTTCCGTTATCCCAATATCTATCTGTCTGTCACGCTGCCCGCCTCGGACCGTTATGCGCCTCGCAGAGTTCGCGGCTCGCAGGCCGCGAATCAAGTCCGATCCATTTTTCGCGGCGGCGCCCCCCAAGGGGACTTCCGTTGGGCGTGTACGTCGCGAAAAATACTTTGCGCGGAGAGAGTGTGTCCAAATGAGCAAAAGGCTCATTTGGACGCGCGGGTCGGAGCGGGAACCTGATTTATCCAAAAGAGCAAAGCTCTTTTGGATAAGCCTCACTCCGTGACCTCCCGCAGAGCCGCCGGGATCCGGTCCAGCAGATCCGATGGGGTCATGCCCCACAGGCCCACCTCCCGGGCGGCCAGATCCCCGGCCCGGCCATGGAGCCACACCGCGGCGCAGCAGGCGTCCATAGGCGGCAGGCCCAGGCCCAGCAGACTCACCAGCATCCCCGCCAGCACATCGCCGCTGCCGCCCTTGGCCATGCCGCAGTTCCCGGTGGGATTGCGCATACACCGCCCGTCCGGGGCGGCCACGATGGTCCCCGGCCCCTTCAGCACCAGGTATACCCCGTGCTCCCGGGCAAAGTCCGCCGCCGCCCGCTCCCGGCCCGGGGAAAGATCGCCTCCGGCCCGGACAAACTCCCCCTCGTGGGGGGTCAGCACGGTGATCCGGTCCCGCCGCCGGGACAATGCATCCATATGCCCGGAAAGGGCGTTTATGCCGTCTGCGTCCAGCACCAGCGGCCGGGGCAGGTCCAGCAGCCGCCGCACCAGCCCGCCGCACCCGGGGCTGCGCCCCAGACCGCAGCCCACCAGCACCGCATCGCAACCCCCGGCCCGCTGCCGGATGGCCTCCTCCGCCAGGGGGGACAGCTTCCCCTCCTCCGACGGCAGGGGGAAGGGCAT
>SFVC01000100.1 GCA_004560375.1 bacterium | reverse complement strand
GCAGCAGGAGAACATCCGGGTGCGCACCGGCTGCGTCATCCGCCAGCTGAAGCACCGGGACGGGCAGTTTCAGGCCCGGACAGAAGAAGGAGACGTCATCATGGCCGGGCGGTGCATCCTGGCCGCAGGCGGAGCCGCCGGGGCCAAGCTGGGCGGCGGCATGGACGGCTATCAGCTGGCCCGGCAGCTGGGCCACCACCGGACGGTGCTGTACCCCTCCCTGGTGCAGGTGTGCACCGACCCCACCTACCCCCGGGGGCTCAAGGGCGTGAAGGCTCAGGCGTCCCTGCGGGTGCTGCGGGGCGGAGACGTTCTGGCCGCAGGCCGGGGGGAGCTGCTGTTCACGGAATACGGCGTCAGCGGCCCGGCGGTATTTGACCTGTCCCGCCAGGCGGCCGCCGGAGGGGACGGACTGACCCTGCAGCTGGACTTTCTGCCGGGATGGTCCCGGCAGGAGGTCATGGCCTGGCTGGAGCGACAGCGGCAGGTCCTGTCCCGGCAGGAGGCCGGTGCGCTGCTGACCGGCGGTGTCCACCCCCGGCTGGGGCGGATGCTGTGCAAGGCGGCGGGCATATCCGGCAGCCAGCCGGTATCGGAGCTGACGGACCGGCAGCTGGAGGCCCTGTGCCGCCAGGTGCGGGAGTTTACCCTGCCCATCACCGGCACCTGCGGCTTTGACCAGGCCCAGGTCACCGCAGGGGGCCTGCGCACCGGGGAATTTGACCCCCGAACCATGGAGAGCCGCCTGGTGCCGGGGTTCTACGCCTGCGGCGAGGTGCTGGATATCGACGGCGACTGCGGGGGCTTCAACCTGCAGTGGGCCTGGGCCTCCGGCCGGTTGGCGGGACGGCTGTTACACATTTAATAAAGAAGGGAGATGCGCATATGAGACGGGAATCCCTGTGGGACCGTCTGTATCTGTCCGGCATTGACGGCCGGGCGGCGGAGCTGGCCCGGGAAAACGGGCTGGGGCTGGAGATCGCGGCGTTCTGCTATGCCCCCAACTTAGAGGACCGGACCGTCGCGGACGCCGTCCGGCGGGACATGGCCGGAGTGGAGCGCTTCTGGTTCCACGCCCCCTTTGCGGAGCTGGCTCCCTGTGCCATCGACCCGCTGGTGCGGCAGGTGACGGAAAAGCGGTACCGCCAGGCGGCGGACCTGGCCCGGGAACTGGGAGTGCGGCGGCTGGTGATCCACGGAGGCTTCGTGCCCCAGGTGTACTTCCCGGAGTGGTATGTGGAGCAGTCGGTGCTCTTCTGGCGGGATTTTCTGCGGCAGCTGCCGCAGGATATGACCGTCGCCCTGGAAAACGTCATGGAGCCGCAGCCCCGGCTGCTGGCGGATATCGCCCGGCAGGTGGACGACCCCCGGCTGGGCCTGTGCCTGGATATCGGCCACGCCAACACCTTTGTCAGCCAGGTGCCGCCGGTGGAGTGGGTGGAGCCTATGGCCCCCTGGCTGCGACATGTGCATCTGCACGACAACGTGGGCCGGGAGGACCTCCACGATCCCCTGGGCCGGGGCAGCATCCTCATGGAGCAGGTGCTGGATGCCATCCTGGAGCTGTGCCCGGCGGCCACGTTCACATTGGAAAATCAGGACTGCGGCCCGTCTCTCGACTGGCTGCGGCAGCACGGTTACGGAGCGAACACATGACAAGGCAAGAATTGACAGCATATATAGAGTCCATTCTCCCGGCAGACCGGGAGGCCATGGACGCCGCCCGGCGGCGGCAGGCGGAGCTGGCCAAGCCGCCGGGAAGCCTGGGGGCCCTGGAGGATATGTCCGTCCGACTGGCGGGGGTCCTGCGGACGGCCCGGCCGGAGGTCCGGCGGTGCCGGGTGACGGTGCTGGCGGCGGACAACGGCGTGGTGGCGGAGGGCGTATCCTGCGCCCCCCAGTCCGTGACGGTGCAGCAGGCGGTGAACATGACCCGGCACAAAACCGGGATGTCCGCATTGGCGGCGTATTTCGGCGACGATGTGCAGGTGGTGGACGTGGGCATCCGGACGCCGGTGCCCTGCCCCCAGGTGCTGGACCGGAAAATCCGTTTTTCCACCGGCGATATCGCCGTGGAGCCCGCCATGACGGAGCAGCAGACCCTGGAC
>SFVC01000099.1 GCA_004560375.1 bacterium | reverse complement strand
CGGGGCATCTCCCTGGAGGTGCCCGACGGCAAGATCGTCACCCTCATCGGCGCCAACGGCGCCGGTAAGTCCACCACCCTGCGGACTATCTCCGGCCTGGTGAAGGCCCACAGCGGCTCCATCCAGTGGAACGGCGAGGAGCTGCTGGGCAAGTCCATTGACAAGATCATCAGCGCCGGTATCGCCATGAGCCCCGAGGGACGGCGGGTCTTTGCTGACCTGACGGTGCTGGAGAACCTGAAGATCGGCGCCTACCTCCGCAAGGACAAGGACGGCATCGAGAAGGACATCCAGTGGGTCTATGAGCTGTTCCCCCGGCTCCAGGAGCGCTCCTGGCAGCTGGCGGGCACGCTGTCCGGCGGCGAGCAGCAGATGCTGGCCGTGGGCCGGGCACTGATGTCCCGCCCGAAGCTGATGATGCTGGATGAGCCCTCCCTGGGCCTTGCCCCGCTGGTGGTGCAGGACATCTTCAAGATCATCCAGGAGATCAACCGCCAGGGCGTGACGGTGCTGCTGATCGAGCAGAACGCGAACATGGCCCTGAAGATCGCCGACCTTGCCTACGTGCTGGAGACGGGCAACATCACCATGTCCGGCACCGGCGCGGAGCTGCTGGCCAACGACAAGGTGAAAGAGGCGTACCTGGGCAAGCACAATTCCTGACCGTTTTCAGAAGAGGGGCCTTTGCCCCTCTTCTGATTTTTTTGCAACTTTTCCGGGCAGACTACCGTCCAATAGGATAAAGGGGGTTTTGTTCGATGAAAAAACATCATTTGGCAATTGCGCTGCTGCTGGCGCTGTCCCTGACGGGCTGCGGGCGGCAGACGGCCGCGCCCACCGCCCAGATCGCGCCCGCTCCCCAGGAGGAAAGCACCGCGGAGGCCGCCCCGGACCGCGCTCCCACGGCGGAAGAGCTGGGCCGGGCGGAGCGGATGGACCTGGCGTTTTCCGTGGAGGGGGAGACGGAGATGGTCTCCGCCACCCTGTACACCGGCCAGGGCTACTCCATCTATATCCCGGACGAGGGCTGGCGGCTGGAGAAGCGGGTGGATGACGGCATCCCGGAGGAGAGCTGGGAGAGCGTTCTCAACGACGACGTGGAGCTGACGGTGTCTCACTACGCGGGAAAAACGGTCACGGAGGCCCGGGATTTATTTCTGCTGGACGAGGACTATGTGTTCGAGGACCTGCTGGGCGGCGAGCTGGGCGATCCGTTGACCGGCGTGGACGAGGACGGCGATCACCTGTCCTTCATGCTGGCGGAGGGGGCCGGCACGGTCTACGTCATCTCCTGGGAGTACCCGGCGGAGGCCGCCGAGGGCTTCGGCGTCCGGCTGGAGCAGATCGCGGGGACCTTTGAAGTGATGGAATAAGCAAAGAACAGGCTTCGGTCTGTTCTTTTTTTGCGCCGCCATGCATGAAATGCCAAAATCCAGAAACCCTATTCAGGAACCCATTTTGACCCTGAAAAGGAGTGAGCTTTATTGGAGACGGCGATCCATAATACCTCCGAGATCGGGCGTCTGCGGCGGGTGCTGCTGCACCGTCCCGGCGGAGAGCTGGAAAATCTGATGCCGGAATATCTGGAACGGCTGCTGTTCGACGACATCCCCTATCTGAAAGAGGCCCAGAGGGAGCACGACGCCTTTGCCGACTGCCTGCGCGCCCAGGGCGTGGAGGTGGTGTACCTCGCCGACCTGGTGGCGGAATCCCTCACCGGCCCGGAGGTGCGGCAGGACTTCCTGCGGCAGTTCCTGGAGGAGTCCGGCGTGACGGACGCCAGGACGCGGGACATGCTGGAGGAGTACCTGGGAGCTATGTCCGACCGGGAGATGGTGTCCGCCATGATGGCGGGCGTCCGCAAGAGTGCGCTTCGGGCGGCGGGCGGACGTTTAGGCGACTACCTCTCCGCTGTGGAGGATGCACACCGCCACCCGGAACCGGGAGACCCTGTTCGGCAAATTCATCTTTGAGTACCACCCCAAATACAAAAACGTGCCCCGGTGGTACGACCGGGGCGAGACGTCCTCTCTGGAGGGCGGCGACATTCTGGTGCTGTCGCCTAAGGTGCTGGCGGTGGGCATCTCCCAGCGCACCCGGGAGGACTCCATCGACACCCTGGCGGAGACCATTCTCTCTTACGACGGCACTTTCCAGAAGGTGCTGGCCTTCAACATCCCCAAGACCCGGTCCTTCATGCACCTGGACACGGTGTTCACCATGGTGGACCGGGACAAGTTCACCGTCCACCCCAACATTTTGTCCAGCATCACGGTGTTCGTCATGGAGCTGGACGAGGGCGGAAAGATGAAAATCCACCAGGAGGATGGGCGGCTGGAGGACATCCTGAAAAAGCACCTGGAATTGGACAAAGTGACCCTCATCCCCTGCGGCGAGGGCAGCGAGATCGACGCCGCCCGGGAGCAGTGGAGCGACGGCAGCAACACCCTGGCCATCGCCCCCGGCGAGGTG
>SFVC01000098.1 GCA_004560375.1 bacterium | reverse complement strand
TTTTTTACAATTGGAAACGGTTACGGCGGCGGGGCTTTTCCGGTATAATAGGGGACAAAATCATAAATTTGGAGGAGCATCCATGACCGTACTGAACAAAGAGATGAAGGAAAACCGCCGGGTGGAGCTGACTATCCGGGTGGAGCGGCAGGAGTGGCAGAAGGCCCTGGACGACGCCTACCAGGCCAACCGGGACCTGTAC
This sequence comes from bacterium, assembly GCA_004560375.1. Lineage (GTDB taxonomy): Bacteria > Bacillota > Clostridia > Oscillospirales > Oscillospiraceae > Enterenecus. The sequence continues at coordinate 1,921 of SFVC01000098.1, read as the reverse complement.
CCCGTGGACGGCTACGCCCCCGGCAAGGCCGCCCGCCAGGCTCTGGAGCAGGCCTACGCCCCGGACGTGTTCTATCAGGAGGCGGTGAACGAGACCTTCCCCCGGGCCCTGGTGGAGGCCTTCGGCCAGGAGGAGATCCTGGTGGCCGGAGCGCCGGAGCTGCGCATCGTGGACATCGGGCCGGAGGGCTTCACCTTCGCCGCCCTGGCGGAGCTGTATCCGGAGGTAAAGCTGGGCAAGTACAAGGGTCTGGCCGCCCCCATGCCCCAGGCGGAGCTGTCCAACGACGATGTGGACAAGGCCATGAATGAGTGGCTCCAGGCCCACCTGGTGGAGGAGGAGCGTGACCGGGCCGCCATGGGCGACGAGGTGACCCTGGACTTTGACGGCTCCGTGGACGGCGTGCCCTTCGACGGCGGCAAGGCCGAGAACTATCCCCTGCTGCTGGGCAGCGGCATGTTCATCGACGGCTTCGAGGAGCAGGTGGCGGGGATCCGCCCGGAGGAGGAGCGGGAGATCCATGTGACCTTCCCCCAGCAGTACACCCCGGAGCTGGCGGGGAAGGCGGCGGTGTTCCGGGTGAAGGCCCACCGCATCGTCCGCCGCAGTATGCCGGAGCTGAACGACGAATTTGCCCGGGCCCAGGGCTTTTCCGACGCGGCGGCCCTGCGCCAGGCCATTATGTCCGCCGCCCTCCAGCGCAAGGAGGCCCAGGCCCGGGACGCCTACGCCGACGCCCTGGTGCGCCAGGTGCTGGACGGCATGGAGGCCCGGGTCCCGGATTCCATGGTGGAAAGCCAGCTGACGGGCCTTCTGCAGGAGCTGGAAAACCGCCTGATGAGCCAGGGAGCCTCCCTGTCCGACTATCTGCAGATGGCCGGCATGACCGAGGAGGACCTGCGGTCCCACGCCCGGGAGAACGCCCTGGAGTCCGCCCGGTATGAGCTGGCCATGACGGAGATCGCCCGGCTGGAGCACATCCGCGTCACGGATGAGGACGTGGAGCGCCGGTATCAGGAGATGTCCCGGCAGTTCGGCGTGCCGGTTGAGCACATCCGCCAGCAGCTGCCCCCCATGCAGCTGAGCCACGACCTGAAGCTGGCCTATGCCCGGGCCGTGGTGGTGGACAGCGGCGTCCGGCTGTAAAACCTCCGCGGACGGTCCCGGAACAGGGCGGGACACCCCCGGGACAGACCCGGGATAAAGCGGGACAAAAACGCACCCCTCGGCGCAGACGCGCCGGGGGGTGCTGAAATTTTATCGGGCCAGGTCGGCCACCGCCCGGACGGCGGTGTCGATCTCCTGAGGGGTGTTGAAAGGGGAGAAGCTGAAGCGCACGATGCCCTGGCGCTCTGTGCCCAGGGCACGGTGGAGCCGGGGAGCGCAGTGGGCCCCGGGGCGGGTGGCGATGCCCCAGCCCTGTAAGAGGGCGTCGGACACCTCGCCGGAGTCCAGGTTCCGGATGTTCAGGGACACGATAGCGGCCCGGCAAGGGGCGGAAAAGTCGCCGTATATCCGGACGCCGGGAATGTCCCGGACCCCCAGGTAAAACCGCCGCATCAGGGCGTGCTCCCGGGCATACAGGTTCTCCACCCCCTCCGCCAGGAGATACTCCAGGGCGGCGTGGAGTCCTGCCAGGCCGTGGCTGTTCAGGGTCCCGGCCTCCAGCCGGGTGGGGTAGGCGGCGGGCTGGTCCGGGTCGAAGGAGTGGACGCCGCTGCCGCCCCGCAGCAGGGGCCGCAGCTCCACCCCCGGGCGGATGCACAGGCCGCCGGTGCCCTGGGGCCCCAGCAGGCTCTTGTGGCCGGTGAAGCACAGAACGTCCGCCCCCAGGGCCGTCATGTCCAGGGGGACGGCCCCCGCCGTCTGGGAGGCGTCCAGGATCAGGAGGGCCCCGTGGGCATGGGCCAGGGCGGCGATG
>SFVC01000045.1 GCA_004560375.1 bacterium | reverse complement strand
TGGGCGTTGATGTAGCCCACCTCCTCCGGGGCGGTGCCGCCGTCCGCCAGGGCCAGAGCCATGGCTTTCGCGCCGCCGCTGCCGTCGGGCAGGGGGGCGGTCATGTGGTAGGCGTCGCAGGTGGCGCCGTAGCCCACGACCTCGGCGTAGATTTTTGTGTTCCGGGCCTGGGCGTGCTCCAGCTCCTCCAGCAGCAGGACGCCCGCACCCTCGCCCATGACGAAGCCTGAGCGCTCCGCGTCAAAGGGGATGGAGGCCCGGTCGGGGTCGGGATTTTGGGTCAGGGCCTTCATGGAGGAGAAGCCGCCGATGGCAAGGGGCGTGATGGCGGCCTCGGTGCCGCCGCAGAGCATAGCGTCGGCGTAGCCGTCCCGGATGTAGTGGAAGGCGTCGCCTACGGCGTTGGTGCCGCCGGCGCAGGCGGTGACGGGGCAGGTACACATCCCCCGGAAGCCGCTGGCAATGGCCACCTGTCCGGCGGCCATGTTGCAGATGCCCATGGGAATGTAGAAGGGGGACACCCGGTCCCAGCCCTTTTCCTTGCCCTTGTCGTGTTCCCGCTCGGTGAGGCCGATGCCGCCGATGCCGCTGGAGACGATGACGCCGCAGCGGTCCAGATCCGCCTGGGCGGGGTCGAAGGCGGCGTCCGCCAGGGCTTCCTTGGCGGCGCACATGGCGAACTGGGTGAAGCGCTCCATGTGCTTCGACTCCGGGCGGGTCATGCAGACCAGGGGGTCGAAGTCCTTGACCTCGGCGGCCAGCCGGACCTTCAGGCCGGAGGCGTCGAACTGGGTGATGGGGGCGACGCCGCACACGCCGCCTTTCGCGGCCTGCCAGCTCGCCGGTGCGGTCAGGCCAATGGGGGTCACGGCCCCCAGGCCGGTGATGACGACTCTGCGTCGGTTCATAGTGGTTTCCTCCTGCTAATGAAATTATTTTTGCCGCGGCGCGCCCCAGGGCGGCCTCTCTTGCCGCTTAGCGGCAATTCACCTTCTGCACGTGGCAAAAATACTCTGATTCAGCCGCCTTTACCCGCAAGGAGTATGCGATATCCGTAAGGCGCTGAAGCGCCAACGGCTATCCAAGAGCGGCGTTCACCAGTGAACGCGGTTCACTGGTGGTAGGGGATTCTCAAGGGGGAGCCTGCTCCCCCTTGAAGTTTCTCACATACTCATGCCGCCGTCCACGGCGAGCACCTGTCCAGTGATGTACCCGGCCTCCTCGCTGGCGAGGAACGCCACGGCTTTGGCGACGTCCTCCGCCGCGCCCATGCGTCCCATAGGGATAGTGGACAGTGTGGTGGTTTTGGCGGCCTCCGGCATGGCGGCGGTCATGTCCGTGGCCATAAAGCCGGGCGCCACGGCGTTGACGGTGACGCCCCGGGAGGCCAGCTCCCTGGCGAGAGACTTCGTCATGCCGATGACGCCGGCCTTGCTGGCGGCGTAGTTCACCTGTCCGGCGTTCCCCCGCAGGCCTACCACACTGGAGAGGTTCACGATGCGGCCGTACCGCTGCTTCATCATCTGCCGGGACACGGCTTTCATACACAGAAACGTGCCCTTCAGATTGGTGTCGATGACGGCGTCGAAGTCCGCTTCCTTCATCATCATCAAAAGGCCGTCCCGGGTGATGCCTGCGTTGTTCACCAGAATGTCGATGCGGCCGAAGGTTTGGACGGCGGCGTCCATCAGGGCCTTCACTTCGCCGCTGTCCGCCACGTTGCAGCGGACGGCCACGGCTCTGGCCCCCAGGACCTCGCAGGCCGCCACGGTCTCGTTTGCGGCATTTTCATTGCCGGCATAGCACAGCACCACATTGGCGCCGCCCGCCGCCAGCTCCAGGCAAACGGCCCGGCCCAGACCCCGGCTGCCGCCGGTGACCACGGCGGTCTTTCCGGTAAAATTCATCAGTCGTTCTCCTTTACTGCGTGCACAAGGGCTTCCACGTCGGCAGCCGTTTCCACGGCATAGACGGGCAGTCCCGGTACAGTTTTCTTTACGAACCCGGACAATGCCTTGCCGGGGCCAATTTCCACAAGAGCGTCGATGCCAAGACCCGCCATGGCGCGGATGGAGTCCTCCATATAGACGCTGCTCTGCACCTGCCGCACCAGCAGCTCGGGGATGGTGACGCCCTCCGGCTTCACATCGCCCAGGCAGTTGAAAATCACGGGGACAGACGGAGCCCCAAACTCCACGGTCTGGAACCGCTCCGCCAGGGCGCCCCCGGCGGGGGCCATCAGGGGGGTGTGGAAGGGCCCGCTGACCTTCAGGGGCAGGCACCGCCGGGCGCCCGCTTCTTTGGCGAGGGCGGCGGCCCGCTCCACGGCATCCTTTTCGCCGCCGATGACGAGCTGTCCGGGGCAGTTGTAGTTGGCGATGACCACGCAGCCCAGGGCGGACGCGGCGTCACAGGCCGCCTGCAGAGGCTCCCGGTCCAGCCCCAGCACCGCCATCATGGCGGAGGGACGGCCCGCGGCGGCCTCCTCCATGGCCTTGCCCCGGAAGGCCACCAGCTCCACGGCGGTCACGGCGTCAAAGACCCCGGCGGCGTGGAGGGCGGAGTATTCGCCCAGGGACAGTCCGGCGGCGGCAGAGGGGACGACGCCCTGCTCCCGCAGCACCGCCGTGAGCCCGGCGGCGAACGCCACCATGCAGGGCTGGGTGTACCGGGTCTGGTTCAGGACGCCGCCGGCGTCCGTGAAGGAGACCTCCTTCAAATCGAAATCCACACGCTCCGCCGCCTGGTCGATGACGGCGCGGAAGGCGGGGTACGCCTCGTACAGGTCGGCGCCCATGCCGGGGTGCTGGCTGCCCTGTCCGGCGTATAAAAAGCCCAGTTTCATCGTGCGTTTCTCCATTCTTCGATAATCTGCTCCATCTGCTCCCGGACGGTGGAAAGGCGGTCCACCTCTCCGGCGTTCGCGCCGCAGAAGAACAGACCGTTTTCCCAGTCGCCGTTCCGGGCGGCGATGAGGGCCCGGGAAATGCAGTAGGGGGTGGTTTTGAAATCGCAGGGGACCAGGCACTTGACGCAGCGGTCCGGGCGGGGCTGCGTGCCTGCTTCCACCCGCCGGATGAGGGGGCTGCGCAGCGCCCGGCCCGGCAGCCCCACGGGACTTTGGACGATGTTGATGTCCTCCTGCCGGGCGTCCAACAACGCCTGCTTGTAGCCCTCGCTGGCGTCGCATTCTTCTGTTGCGATGAAGCGGGTGGCGAACTGGGCGCCGGCGGCGCCCTCGTCCATGTAGCGGCGCATCTCGGCGCCGTTTTTCACGCCGCCCGCCACGAACACCGGGATGTCCCGGCCATACTTTTCCTGGAAGGGGGCCAGGGCGTCCAGCACCTCCCTCAGCAAATCACTGAGGGGCCTGGGCCGTCCCGCCTGGGACTCCAGGGCGTCCTCTTTGGAAAAACCCAGGTGGCCGCCCGCCAGGGGGCCTTCCAGCACCACGAAATCCGGGACGCGGCCGTAGTGTTTGTCCCACAGCTTGCAGATGAGGTTTGCGGCCCGTCCGCCGCTGACGATGGGCGCCAGGGCTGCGTCACTCTCCGGCACCTCCGCAGCGATGGCGGGCAGGTCCCGGGGCAGTCCCGCGCCGCAGACCACGGCGTCCACCCCCGCCCGGAGGGCGGTGCGGACGCTGTCGGCGTACTGGGAGGTGGCTACCATGGCGTTGACCGCCACCAGCCCCGCGCCCTTCGACAGCTCCTTGGCGTGCTTCACCTGGCGTTCCAGGGCCCGGAGGTTGGCGGCGTTGGGGTTTTGCGCAAAATCCGGCTCCTGAAAGCCGCAGAAGGCGGTGGAGATGGTGCCCATGCCGCCGCAGGCGGCCACGGCTCCCGCCAGACCGTCCAGGCTGATGCCCACGCCCATGCCGCCCTGCAAAATGGGGAGGGGGAGGCGTTTTCCCCGAATCGTCACTGCCATTCCCGGTTCGCCGCCTCCAACACGGCTTTTCCGCCGTTGTACAGCTCCTCGAAGATCTGCCGCAGGGGCCTGATCTCATGGAGCATGCCGGCCACCTGGCCGCTCATGACGCTGCCGTGGTCCATGTCGCCGTCGAACACCGCCCGGCGCAGGCCGCCCAGGGTGACCTTTTCCAGCTCCTCCAGGGTGGCACCCCGCTTTTCCAGGGCCAGGTATTCCCGGGACATCTTATTTTTCAGCACCCGGACGGGGCCGCCGATGGAGCGGCCGGTGACGGTGGTGTCGCTGTCCTTGGCCCGCAGGAGGGCCTGCTTGTAGTTATCGTGGATGGGGCACTCCTCGCTTGCCAGCAGGCAGGTGCCCACCTGGATGCCGCAGGCGCCCAGGGCGAAAGCGGCGGCGGCCTGGCGGCCGTCGGCAATGCCGCCGGCGGCGATGACGGGCACGTCCACGGTGTCGATGACCTGTGGCACCAGGGCCATGGTGGTCATCTCGCCCACATGGCCGCCGGACTCCGTGCCCTCGGCGATGACGGCGTCGGCGCCCAGGTTCACCAGGCGCTTTGCCAGAATGGAGGCGGCCACCACGGGGAACACCTTGATACCGGCCTCCTTCCAGGCGGGGATGTACTTGCCGGGGCTGCCCGCGCCGGTGGTCACCACCTGGACGCCCTCCTCCACGATGACCTGCGCCATCTCGTCGGCGCAGGGGTTCATCAGCATCAGGTTGACGCCGAAGGGCTTGTCAGTCAGGCTCTTGCAGATGTGGATCTGCTCCCGGAGCAGGTCGGCCCGGAGCATCCCGCCGGTGGCGATGACGCCCAGAGCGCCCGCGTTGGAGCAGGCGGCGGCGAATTCGCCTGTGGCGATATTGGCCATGCCGCCCTGGATGATGGGGAACTCGGTTCCCAGAATTTCGTTCAGTTTTTTCATGTGGAGTGGCCTCCTTGAGGTGTTTGGGGAGAAATCGGCCCACGGGGCCGGGACGGGGATGCGCCGCTTTGCGGCGCGGGAATAAACCCCCATTTTCTTTTCGATGCATCGAAAAGACTGCGCCCGCAGGCGCGTGTCGGAGCCAACCGCCGCAAAGCGGCGGCTCTTAGGCGGAGACAAACGGCCGTTCAAAAAGATGCTTTGGCGCAAAACGGCACCGGTTGGTGCCTTTTTTGCTTAAATGCGAGAGTCGCCGCGTAGTAGGCGCGGCGGTGATTTGCGGAGTGGTACCGGAGTGCGCTTTGGGTCGGTGGAACATTGAGGGTTTAAGCCGCATTTGTCACATTGACTGCTTCTTTCGTGGGAGGTCGTCGCAAGGGTTTTACCATTAGCCCCGCGCGTTCCGCTTCGCTGCGCGCTGCGTGGGTAGTAATAGCAACGTAGCGGTGCGAGCCCTGTCCGTCAGGACGGGGTGAGTATAGCGCAGTTTTTTTGACGACAATGGGGGGTGCATCCTCCGTCACCTGGTCTGGGGACAGCTCACGCAAACTCGATCATCGCCCCGCCCCAGGTGAGGCCGCCGCCGAAGGCGACCACCAGCATCCGGCTGACGGGACCGATACGGCCCTGCTCCTCCAGCTCGCTGAGCACCAGCGGCACACTGGCGGCGGCGGTATTTCCATAGTTTTCAATGTTTTTGTAATATTTCTCCGGCGGGATGCGGTACTTCCGCACCGCCAGGTCGATGATGCGGGCGTTGGCCTGGTGGAAGACGAAGAAATCCACGTCCTCCGCCGTCATCCCCGCCTTTTCCAGCACCGCGTCGATGCAGGCGGGCACCACCTCCACAGCGAATTTGAACACCTTCGTGCCCTCCATGGAGAGGAAATTCGCCTCTCCCATGCCGAGCCCGGGCAGCCGCAGCAGCTCGTCGTCGCCCCGGCTGCCCAGCACCGCGCCGATGGAGGGCCAGTCCTCCCGGCACTCCACCACCGCAGCCCCGGCGCCGTCGCCGAAGAGGATGCAGGTGCTCCGGTCGGTCCAGTCCACGATGCGGCTCAGGGCCTCCGCCCCCACCACCAGCCCGAACCTCCGGGGGGAGGCGTTCAGCAGGCACTCCATGGTGTGGAGGGCGTAGACGAAGCCGGTGCAGGCGGCGTTCAGGTCGAAACAGGGGATGTCCTGCGGCAGGCCCAGCTCCCGCTGGAGCATACAGGCGGCGGAGGGGACGACGGTGTCCGGCGTGACCGTCGCCACGATGCAGGCGCCGATGTCCGCCGGGGAGACCCCGGCCCGCTCCAGAGCGGCCTTTGCCGCCCGGACGCAGAGGTCCGTGTGGGTCTCGGCGGCGCAGCGGTACCGCCGCTTGATGCCGGTGCGGGAGGTGATCCACTCGTCGCTGGTGTCCATCCTCCGGGCCAGGTCGTCATTGGTGACCACGCCCGTCGGGACGGCGCGGCCGGTGCCGCGGAGCTTGATGCCGTTCATGGTTCCTCCTTCCCGGCGCCCATGTGCCGGAATTTTTGATACCGCTGGTTTGCCAGCGCTGCGCCGCTCTCCCTGGAGAGGGCGGCCAGGTGCCGTCGCAGGGCGCGGTCCACCTCCCGGATGGCCTGGGCCGGGGCTGTGTGGGCGCCGCCGTCAGGCTCGGGGATGATGTCGTCGATGACGCCCAGGGCCTGCAGCTCCGGGGCGGTGAGCTTCATCAGCCCGGCGGCCTCGCCGGAGCGCTGGGCGTCCTTCCACAAAATGGAGGCGAAGCCCTCCGGGGAGAGGATGGCGTACACCGCGTTCTCCAGCATCAGCACCCGGTCCGCCACGGCCAGCGCCAGCGCGCCTCCGCTGTTGCCCTCTCCGGTGACAACGGCGATGACCGGCACCGTCAGGCGGCTCATCTCAAAGAGGTTCCTGGCGATGGCCTCGCCCTGGCCCCGCTCCTCGGCCTCCAGGCCGGGATAGGCGCCGGAGGTGTCAATAAAGGTGAAGATGGGGCGGCGGAACTTCTCCGCCTGGCGCATCAGCCGCAGGGCCTTGCGGTAGCCCTCCGGCCCCGGCATCCCGAAGTTGCACCGGAGGTTTTCCTCCAGGGTCTTGCCCTTCCGGGTGCCGATGACGGTGACAGGCCGGCCGTGGAACAGCGCCACGCCGCCTAAAATAGCGGCGTCCTCCCAGCAGGCCCGGTCGCCCCGCTGTTCAAAAAAGTCGGTGAACAGGGCGTCGATATAATCCGTGATATTGGGCCGCTGGGGATGGCGGGCAATGGCCACCCGCTCGGCGGCAGTTACTTCACGCATGGCGGCCTCCTTTCCCGTGGAGCCGCAGGAGCCTGATGAGGGTGTCCCGCATCTGGGAGCGGGGCACCACCGCGTCCACGAAGCCGTGTTCCATCTGGAACTCCGCCGTCTGGAAGCCCTCTGGCAGCGTCTCGCCGATGGTCTGCTGGATGACCCGTGGCCCGGCAAAGCCGATGAGGGCCCCCGGCTCCGCCAGAATGACGTCGCCCAGGGAGGCAAAGCTGGCGGTGACGCCGCCGGTGGTGGGGTCCGTCAGCACGGAGATGTACAGCAGCCCCTTTTCCGAAAACCGGGCCAGGGCGGCGCTGGTCTTCGCCATCTGCATGAGGGAGAGAATGCCCTCCTGCATCCGGGCGCCGCCGCTGGCGGCGAAGAGGATGAGGGGCAGCTTGTTTTTCGTGGCGTACTCAATGGCGAGGGTGATTTTCTCGCCCACGGCGGCGCTCATGCTGCCCATGAGGAAGCGGCTGTCCAGCACGCCTACCACGCACCTGCTGCCGCCGATGGCGCCCGTGGCGGTGACGGCGGCCTCCGTCAGCCCGGTTTTCCGCTGGGCCAGGGCCAGCTTGGGCCCGTAGCCGGGGAAGGCCAGGGGGTCGGCGGCAGGGAGCTTCGCGTTCAGCTCCCGGAAGGTGCCGGAGTCCAGCACGGTGCTGAGCCGGTAATAGGCGCCGATGGGGAAATGGTAGCCGCAGAGGGGACAGACGGACAAGCCCTCCGCCACCGCTTTTTTCCCGCTCTCCCGCCCGCACTTGGGGCAGGTCACCAGCTTGTCGCCGGGGACGTAGTTGTCCCGCATGGCTTTCATGGCCAGCAGCCGGGCCCGGCGTTTTGCAAAGATGTCGTTCACGCGTCACCGTCCTGTTCTCCCGCCCGGCGGCTGAAATCCAGCAGCTCCGGCAGGCTCTCGTCCAGGAAGGCCGTGGTGCAGCCGCCCCGGACAAAGGTGGGATGAAACAGAATTTCGTAGGAGAGCTCCGCGTTGGTGGGGAAGCCCTCCAGGGCGAACTCCTCCAGACAGCGGCGCATCTTGCGGATGGCCTCCAGCCGGGTAGGGGCGTGGACCATCAGCTTAGCCGCCAGGGAGTCGTAGTAGGGGGAGAGGGTGCAGCCGTTGTACAGGGCGGAGTCCACCCGGACGCCCGCGCCGCCGGGGAAGTGGAGAAATTCCACTTTTCCGGGGCAGGGGCGGAACCCCGCCGCCGGGTCCTCGGCGTTCACCCGGCACTCGATGGCGTGCCCGGTGAGGCGCACGTCCTCCTGGGCGATGTCCAGGGACAGCCCGGAGGCCACCCGGAGCTGCTGGCGCATCAGGTCCACCCCGGTCACCAGCTCCGTGACGCCGTGCTCCACCTGGATGCGGGTGTTCATCTCCATGAAATAGAAGTGTTCTCCGTCGCTGTCCAGCAGGAATTCCACTGTCCCGGCGCCCTCGTAGCCCACGGCCCGGGCCGCCCGGACAGCGGCTTCGCCCATGGCCTGGCGCAGCTGGGGGGACAGGCACCGGGCGGGGGCCTCCTCAATGAGCTTCTGGTTCCGCCGCTGGACGGAGCAGTCCCGGTCTCCCAGGTGGATGACGTGGCCCTGTCGGTCCGCCAGGATTTGAAACTCGATGTGCCGGGGCCGCAGCACCAGCTTTTCGAGGTACATCTCGTCGTCGCCGAAGCAGGCCTTGGCCTCCGCTTTCGCTTCGGCGTAGGCGGAGGGCAGGTCGGCGGCGCTGTCGCACCGGCGGATGCCCCGACCGCCGCCTCCGGCGCTGGCTTTCAGCAGCACGGGATACCCCACCCGCTCCGCCGCCGCCAGGACGTCCTCCACCGAGGACACGGGGCCGTCGGAGCCGGGGGTGACAGGCACCCCCGCCGCTTTCATCAACTCCCGGGCGGCGGACTTGGAGCCCGCCTTGCGGATGGCGTCACCAGAGGGGCCGATGAAGGTGACGCCCGCCCGGGCGCATGCGTCGGCAAAGTCGGCGTTTTCGGACAAAAAGCCGTAGCCGGGATGGAGCCCGTCGCAGCCGGTGGCCCGGGCGACGGTCAGCAGGGCGTCCCGGTTCAGGTAGCTGTCGGCGGCTTTGGCCGGGCCGATGCACACAGACTGGGTGGCCAGCTGAACATGGAGGGCCTCCGCGTCCGCCGTGGAGTAGACGGCCACCGTTTCAATGTCCAGCTCCCGGCAGGCCCGCAGCACCCGCAGGGCGATCTCGCCCCGGTTGGCGATCAAAACCCGCTTCAGCATGGCTTGTAGCGCAGCAGCGGCTCGCCGAAGGACACCAGCTCGCCGCTTTCCTTCAGCACCGCCTCAATGACGCAGTCGCAGGGGGCGGGAATTTCGCTCATCATCTTCATGGCCTCGATGAGGCAGAGGGTGTCGCCCTTTTTCACCCGGTCGCCCGCCCGGACGAAGGGGGGCTTCTCCGGGGCGGGGGCGGCGTAGAAGGTGCCCACCAGCGGCGCCGTCACGACCTTGCCGTCCGCCTCCGGGGCGGGGGCGGGCGCGGCGGCAGCCACGGGCGCGGCGGAAGCCGGGACACCGCCCCGGCTCAGCTCTATGGTAAATTCCTGGGTGGACAGCTTCATGGTCTGGATGCTGCTGCGCTGAAAACGGTCCATCAGGTCAAAAATCTCTTGATTGGTCATGGAACTTCCTTTCACGGCGGGAAATCGGCCCGCCGGAGGAATTTTTTCCGCTCCCTCCGGCGGGGTTGAATATCAGTTCTTGTGAGTGGCCAGGTAGGTCAGGATGTCGCTCACGGTCTTGAGGTTCGCGGCGTCCTCCTCGGCGATGGACAGGCCGGTGGCCTCCTCCAGAGCCATCACCAGCTCCACGGCGGCCAGGGAATCGGCGCCCAGGTCGTCCGACAGGGAGGCCTCGGGCGTCACTTCCTCAGCGTCGCAGCCCAGGGTCTCCACGATGATGTCGCGCACTTTCTCGAATTCCATAACAGTTCTCCTTGTACATCGAAATATCAATTATTTTAATTAAAATAATTTAACTAAAATAATTGAACATATTCTATGCAGGGAGGGGCGGTTTGTCAAGCGGAAAATCAAAAAAGCAAAAAAATTTTCGCGGGACAGGGGAAAGGTATTCCTTTTTTCCGAAACTTCCTTTATAATCCCTTTATACAAACAGGAGCTTATCTTTATATCATATTTAGACGGCATCGTATAAAATGGAGACAGCAACAAACTGTCAGGAGAAAAGCTTATGAATATTATCATCGTGGGCGCAGGCAAGGTCGGACTTGCGCTGACGCAGCAGCTCTCCGCCGAGAACCGGGTGACGGTCATCGACGAGAACCCGCAGCTCATTGAAAACATCATCAATATCTACGATGTGATGGGCGTCTGCGGCAACGGCGCCAGCTATGAGGTGCAGAAGGAGGCGGAGGCGGGCCGGGCCGACCTGCTGATCGCCACGGCCTCCAGCGACGAGATCAACATTCTGGCGTGCCTGGTGGCGAAGAAGCTGGGGGT
>SFVC01000097.1 GCA_004560375.1 bacterium | reverse complement strand
GGAGCGGCCAAGGGTAAGACAGGTGACTGGGGCTAAGTCGTAACAAGGTAGCCGTACCGGAAGGTGCGGCTGGAACACCTCCTTTCTGGACGGTCGCGGAAAGCGGATGGCCGTCGGAGGCGGTGCCGGTGACACCCGCCGGGTCGTGCCAGGTCAGGGTCATCTGCCCCACCCGGGCCTCGTTGAACCAGCCGGGGGTATAGACATACTCCACGGAGCCGTCGGCCCCCAGGGTGTACATATACTCCTGAATCCAGCTGTAGGAGAACCGGAAGGTCTCCCCGTCGTCATAGTCCCGGTTGAAGTACACATACATATAGCTGTTGTCGAAGCTCAGGCGGTCGATGTTGTCCGTCAGGGCCTGCTCCTGGCGGATGCTGCCGTTGGGCACGCCGATCTTCACCCAGCTCACCGGCCCCTCCGCCAGCACCGTCCATTCCAGAGTCACCTGGATCCGCAGACTGCCGTCCTCGGTGTTGGGGGTCACGTCCACGGCATAGGACTCGATGCGGTCCAGGTCCTGGGCGAAGGCCGTATGTACCGGCCCCAGGGCCAGCACCAGACACAGGCACAGCATCGCCCGGCACAGAATTTTCCGCATGGTCAGCAGCCCCCTTCCCGCCGCAGCTGGCAGATATGCTCCATTTTGGCGCTTTCCGCCCGGATGCGGCGGCATGGCTCGCCGTCCCAGATGCCGCGCCAGTCGTCGGTCAGCAGGTTCCCCAGGCCCGGGCCCTCCAGCCAGCTCTGGCAGGGCAGCACCGTGCCGTCCGGGGCCAGGGCCATGTTGGACAGGCACGCCCCGCAGCTGGGGATCAGGTGCAGGCCCATGTCCCGGAGGGCCTCCTCCGGCAGCCAGCCGGGGCTGGTGAAGTCCAGCTCCATGCCCAGGCCGTGGGCCGTTTCCGCCGCCCGGCGGAGGATGTCCGTCAGCTCCTCTTGGCTCAGCCGGGTGGCCCGGCTCTCCTCCCCGGCGGCGGAGCCGGTGGGGATCAGCCCCGAACAGGTGACGTACCGCACCCCCAGGCCGTGGACGAACCGCAGGGTTTCGGCATAGTCCCGGTTCAGGCTGCACAGGGGCGTGTTCACCGACACGATCAGCCCCGCCGCCGCGGCATTGCGGATGCCCTGCACCGTGTCGTCGAAGCCCTCCGCCCCCACCAGGGCGTTGTGGACGTCCCGCCGGGCGTCGTACAGCGTCACCTGGACGCTGTCCAGGCTGGCCTCAAACAGCCTGCGGCACAGCTCCGGCGTCAGCAGGCGGCCGTTGGTGTTCAGCCGGGTGATGAACCACTGGGCCGCCTCCACCAGCTCCGGCAGGTCCGGCCGCAGGGTGGGTTCCCCGCCGGTGAAGGTCACCTGGGGGATGTTGGCCCGGCGGAGCTTCTCCAGAAGGGACTTCCACTGGTCCGTGGTCAGCTCCGGCGTTTCCCCCAGGGTCTGCCCGGCGGCGTAGCAGTGCAGGCACTTCTGGTTGCAGTGCCACCGGCCCTCCCGGGTCATGGCGCTGATCATCAGGTCCATCCGGTGGGGGGCGGACATCCGCCCGGCGTATTCGCCCAGGGAGAGGGCTCCCACCTCCGCCGGAGGCTCCTGCCCCCGGGCGATGGCCACGATGCTGCGGAGCATCAGCTCCAGGTCCCCCAGCAGAACGGCTTTCCCGGTGCCGGGATAGGTGCGGCGGGTGGCCTTCACCGCCGCCGAAAGCATGGACTGCCAGTCCTGCTCTCCGATCTCCCGGCCGCTCCAGGGCTCCAGCTGGTCCATGAAATTGGCCAGCAGGATGGCCCAGCTCAGATTCAGGGGCACCAGCTGTGCCCCGTTCAGCAGCAGAAGAAACGGGTCGGCGGGGTCCTCCGTCCGGGGCGGGATCATGTGGATGCGCACCACGCCGGGACCCCGGGGGTCGATGGTGATGTGGCGCACATAGTCCAGGCGGCTGCGGCGATACCGCCGTTCCAGCCAGGTCATTTTTGCCATATTGCGTCTCCTTTTATGGGTAATGGGTTCGGGGGGTTCCGGGAACCATCCCGTTCCTACGCGGCAGGGCACATGGGCCCTGCCCTACAAGACATTCTATCGTTAAACAGTCCGTAGGGCGGGGCCCGTGTCTGCCCACCGTCGTGCCAGCCGACTCTCGGCCGCTGTCGCG
>SFVC01000023.1 GCA_004560375.1 bacterium | reverse complement strand
TTCTTGAAGTAGTCGCCGAAGGAGAAGTTGCCCAGCATCTCGAAATAGGTGCCATGGCGGTCGGTGTGGCCGATGTTCTCAATGTCGCCGGTGCGGATGCACTTCTGGCAGGTGGTGACGCGATGGCGGGGGGGCTCCTGCTCGCCGGTGAAGAAGGGCTTCATGGGGGCCATGCCGGAGTTGATGAGCAGCAGGGACGCGTCGTTCTGGGGGATGAGGGAAAAGCTGGGCAGGCGCAGATGGTCTTTGGTCTCGAAGAACCGCAGGAACATCTCCCGCAGCTCGTTCAGGCCGTAGGGTTTGGGATCGTACATGGGAATTACCTCCATCTATGGTGATTTGTCTGATCGCGGATAAAAAGAAAACGCCCCTGCCAAACCCAGGGGTGAGCCATACGCCCACGGTACCACCCTGATTTCCTTCTGGCAAGGACACTCAATCGCCCGGTAACGGGGGCGGCCGCCCCGGTCGTCCCGGGGGCGCTCAGGAGTGGCTTGTCCGGCGGCACGCGCGAGGGCTTGCACTGTCCCCTCTCGCTTGGGCGCGGCGGGCCGGACTTGGCTCCGTCATTGCCCAATTATTTTATCATATTTTTTGCCGTTGTCAACGGGGAATGTTGACAAGAAGGGGACTCGAGGCTTTTCCCCGAGTCCCTTTCTCCGTACCGCTCACCTGCTGGTGAAAAGCCCTTTCACCGGGAAGTACTCCTCCCCCACATAGATTCCGTCCACCTGCTCCAGCTCCAGCGGCTCCCGGAAGTTCCACACCAGCACCTTACGCTCGCTGTCTGTGCCATAGGCGCCGAAGCTGCCCTGGCCACCCTCCCAGGGCGCTTCCACCAGCGTGCCGTCCGTCAGCCTGGCCCTGACGCTGGCCCCGGCAAACTGGGGCCACGCTGCATCACCCTTGAAAATGGCGGACAGGCCCAGATTGGATATCCGCACCTCCTCCGCTTGGAGCGCGGAGGCCAGCTCTGCGTCCGCAACGAGGCTTGGTATGGGCTTGATCTCCACCGGAAGGGTCGTCCCCTCCATGTTCTCCCAGAGCGTCTGCTGTCCAGGGCCGGCGTTCAGGTCAAACAGCCTCACCTCGGAGCCCGACAGATCGTCCCCCAGTACCAGCCCCCAACTGGTGACAGACAGCAAGGCTGTCTTCGTTTCCGCGTCATACCCCAGGCAGGTGCCGCCCATGGTGCCGCCCCCCATGCCCTCGCTGTTGTCCGTATCCTTCCTGGGAACGTCCACCAGGCCGAACACGGCATCAACCTCGTTCGGCACCAACTTGCTCAGCCGGTCGCCCTCCAGATCCCGCGCCTCTATGAAGGCACGGACGGTGAAATCGTCCGCCAGTACGGACTTCACCCGGAACTCGATCCCGTTGATCACACAGGGCTCTCCCCCCTGCTCCTGAGCGTAGGGGGCAAAGCCGCCCAGTGCCTCCGCCAGCAGATTCCGCAGGCCAGGGGATGCCGCGAACGCCGTCCCCACCAGCGCCAGGCACACCGCTGCCGCAATCAGCGCCGCCCGCAATGGCCGGAACCGCTTCCCCTTTACAGACTGCCCCGTCTGCCGCTCCATCAAATTCTTCATGATACGCTCCTTTCCCGCGTCGGAAAAGCGCAGCCCGTCCAGCGC
The DNA here is from genome assembly GCA_004560375.1 of bacterium. GTDB lineage: Bacteria > Bacillota > Clostridia > Oscillospirales > Oscillospiraceae > Enterenecus. The sequence continues at coordinate 33,453 of SFVC01000023.1, read as the reverse complement.
CTCCCGGTAGTCCTGTTCAAGTCGTCCCATAGCGCTCTCCCTCCAGCATGGTTTTCAGCTTCTTCCGCCCCCGGCTCAGGTGGGCGGACACCGCCGCCCCGCTGCGCCCCGTCAGGGCCGCGATCTCGTCAATGGAATACCCTTCGTAATAAAAGAGATAAATCGCCTCCCGGTATTTCTCCGGCAGGGCCATCACCGCCTCCAGCACCTCTGACCGGGGCGGCTCCGGGGCCGCCGCCGCCTCCGCCGCCTCCAGGGGCACCGCCCTGCGCCGGAAGGCGCGCAGCTCGTCCTTGCAGGCGTTCACCGTGGCGCGGATCACCCACGCCTTCTCGTGTTCGGGGCTGTCGAAGGCCCGCTCCGCCGTCAGCAGCTTCAGCAGCACCGTCTGGCAGATGTCCTCCCCGTCCTGGGTGGATTTGAGGTAGGTGTAGCTCAGCCGCAGGATCAGGTCGGAGTAGGTATTCACCAGCCGTTCCGCCTCCCGCGGGTCCATCTCTCTCATGGGTATCTCTCCTTCAAAGGCGCCTTCACTGACAATACGATTGAGGGGGGCGGATCCTGACAGGGCGGGCGGACTTTTTCCGCCCGGGATTAACAAACCCGGAACATCCGCCGATAACATTTATATAAGATATAAATTGGAAAGGAGGGGCAGGCATGGAGCTGCGAAGCACACGGGAGATGCGCCGGAACGAACAGCTCACCCGCGCCCAGACAAACCGGACGGATCGCTCCCCCGCCCCGGCGGAGCCCGCCCGGACGCGGTCCCAGGGGGATCGGCTGTCTCTGTCCCGGCAGGCGGTGAGCTACCTGGAGGAGCAGAACCGCCGGATGTGGCAGTACCAGCAGGAGCGGGAGCAGAGGCGGCAGTCCCGCCTGGACAGCGAGCTCTCCGCCCTGGACACGGCCAAGAACCGTCTGAAGCGGATGGAGGATGAACTGGACATCCTGAGCAAGTGCCAGAAGATCGCCGCGTCCATCATGAAGGGCAACCGGGTGCCCCCGGAGGATCTGCGCTATCTGATGGAGCACGATCAGGCGGGCTACAAGCTGGCCATGGCCATGCGGCGGGAGAACCCGGATCCGGAGGATGAGGAGAGCGTGCTGGACGACGAGGACAGGAACGGCGCGGCGGAGGGCTCCGGCGGCGGGGAGGCGTTCCCTGGGCTGTCCGTTCCGGCTCCAGGCGGCGGAACCCCGGATACAGGCATGGTGGAATGAGCGAAAACCCCCGTCCGGCACCTGCCGGACGGGGGTTTTGCTTTACACAATCGCCAGCTCGCCGCCCACCGCGTCCACGGTGAGGGTGGAATCGGGCGCCGCCTCCCCGGCGATGATCTTCCGGCCCACCAGGTTCTCCACCGTGTGCTGGAGATACCGGCGCAGGGGCCGGGCGCCGTACATGGGGTCGTAGGCGGCGTCCAGGATCAGGGACTTGGCCCCGTCCGTCAGCTCCACCTTCAGCCGCTTGTCCTCCAGCCGGCGGTTCAGCCCCGCCAGCAGCAGGTCGATGATGTGGTAAATGTTTTCCCTTGTCAGCGGCTTGTAGAACACGATCTCGTCCAGCCGGTTCAGGAACTCCGGTCGGAAGGAGCGCTTCAGCAGCTCGTCCACCTGGGCCCGGGCCTCGGCACTGACCTCGCCGTCCGCCCCGATGCCGTCCAGCAGGAACTGGCTGCCCAGGTTGGAGGTGAGGATGATGACGGTATTCTTGAAGTCCACCGTCCGGCCTTGACTGTCGGTAATTCGGCCATCATCCAAAACTTGCAGTAATACGTTGAACACATCCGGGTGGGCCTTCTCCACCTCGTCGAACAGGATCACGGAGTAGGGGTGGCGGCGCACCGCCTCGGTGAGCTGGCCGCCCTCCTCATAGCCCACGTATCCCGGAGGGGCCCCGATGAGCCGGGACACGGAGAACTTCTCCATATACTCGCTCATGTCGATGCGAACCAGGTTTTTCTCGCTGTCGAACAGGGCCTCGCTGAGGGCCTTGGCCAGCTCGGTCTTGCCCACGCCGGTGGGGCCCAGGAACAGGAAGGAGCCGATGGGCTTATCCGGGTCGGCGATGCCGGCGCGGCTTCTCAAAATGGCCTCGCTGACCAGCCGGACGGCCTCCTCCTGGCCCACCACCCGCTGGTGCAGGATGTCCTCCAGGTGGAGCAGCTTCTCCCGCTCGCCCTCCATCAGCTTGGACACGGGAATACCTGTCCAGCGCTCCACAATGCGGGCGATCTCCTCCTCGGTGACCTTGTCCCGGAGCAGGTTGTCCTCCTTGGACTGGGCGGCAAACGCCTCCTGCTCCTCCAGCTGCTTTTTCAGCTCGGGGATGGCGCCGTATTGGAGCTGGGCGGCCTTTTCCAGGTCGTACTCCCGCTGGGCCTTTTCCAAATCGGCGTTGGCTTGCTCCAAGTCCTCGCGGAGCTTCTGCACCTTGCCGATGGCGTTTTTCTCGTTCTCCCACTTGGCCTTGCCCGCGTTGAAGTCGTCCCGCAGCTCGGCCAGCTCCTTCTGGATGTCCGCCAAGCGGGACTGGGACAGCTGGTCGTCCTCCTTTTTCAGCGCCGCCTCCTCGATCTCGCACTGGATGATCTTCCGGGAGATCACGTCCAGCTCGGTGGGCATGGAGTCCATCTCGGTGCGGATCAGGGCGCAGGCCTCGTCAATCAGGTCGATGGCCTTGTCGGGCAGGAACCGGTCGGTGATATAGCGGTTGGACAGGGTGGCGGCGGCCACGATGGCCCCGTCGGTGATCTTCACGCCGTGGAACACCTCGTACCGCTCCTTGAGGCCCCGGAGTATGGCCACCGCGTCCTCCACGGTGGGCTCGGACACCATGACGGGCTGGAAGCGGCGCTCCAGGGCGGCGTCCTTCTCGATATACTGCCGGTACTCGTTCAGGGTGGTGGCCCCGATGCAGTGCAGCTCCCCCCGGGCCAGCATGGGCTTGAGCAGGTTGCCCGCGTCCATGGCCCCCTCGGTCTTGCCCGCCCCCACGATGGTGTGCAGCTCGTCGATGAACAGGATGATCCGGCCCTCGGACTGCTTCACCTCGTTGAGCACGGCCTTCAGCCGCTCCTCAAACTCGCCGCGATACTTGGCCCCGGCGATGAGGGCCCCCATGTCCAGGGCGAAAATGGTCTTGTCCTTCAGCCCGGCGGGCACGTCGCCCTTCACGATGCGCTGGGCCAGCCCCTCGGCGATGGCGGTCTTGCCCACGCCCGGTTCGCCGATGAGCACCGGGTTGTTCTTGCTCTTGCGGGACAGGATGCGGATGACGTTGCGGATCTCGTCGTCCCGGCCGATGACCGGATCCAGCTTGTTCTGCCGGGCCCGCTCCACCAAGTCGGAGCCGTACTTCTTCAGCGCCTCATAGGTCTCCTCCGGGTTGTCGCTGGTGACCCGCTGGTTCCCCCGCAGGGCGGCCAGGGCCTGCATCACCTGCTCTCTGTCCACGTTGTAGGTGCGGAACAGCTCCTTCAGATTCTGCTCCGCCGTGTCAATCAGGGCCAGCAGGATGTGCTCCACCGAGACAAATTCATCCTTCATGCTCCCCGCGATGGTCACCGCCTGGTTCAGCGCCTTGTCCACCCCGGGGGCGATGTAGACCTTGTCCGCCTCCCGGCCCGGGCCGGACACCTTGGGCAGGATCTCCACCTCGTGCCGCGCCGCCGCCCGGAAGGACTCGATGGTCAGCCCCATATGGGTGAGCAGCTGGGGGATGAAGCCCCCGTCCTGCTCCACCAGGGCCAGGAGGAGGTGGGGCTGCTCAATCTGCTGGTTGCCGTGCTGGGTGGCGAGGTTCTGGGCGCTCTGGATGGCCTCCAGGGATTTCTGGGTAAATTGGTTCATGTTCATGAAGTTCACGCTCCTTTGGGCGGATGGGAAGCCCACCGCCTGTCTGTAGTTTCGGTTTTAGTATACCCCGCCCGCCGGAGATTTCATGAACTGGGTGTAAACAATTAGCACTCTCAACATCAGAGTGCTAATTCCTTTATCCTTGACACCAGGCAGTTGATCTGATACTATCAGTACAATTCTACACAGAAGGGGGGCGCGCTCCATGGGCTGGACAAACGGCATAATTTTGGAATTTTTTGGCTGCATTTTTGCCGTCCAAGGGGTTGGTGCGCCCTTTTTCAGGAGCTGAACAGCTCCGTGCAAAGAGGCTGCGCCGATCCTGTTCTGTATTTTTCAGAAAGGACGGCGTATTTTTATGCCTAAAAATAGCAAGAATCTCAACTTATCCCGGCAGAAGCGGGCCCTCCTGCTGCTGGAGTGGTCCACCGGCTTCCACCCAGCGGGCAGCGTGTGGGTGCTGCTGCTGGGCCTGCGGGGCTTTTCCCTGGTGGAGATCGGGCTGGTGGAAAGCCTGTTCCATGTGGTGAGCCTGTGCGGCGAGCTGCCCTCCGGCCTGCTGGCCGACCTGCTGGGCCGGAAGCGCACCCTCCTGCTCAGCCAGGCCATGTTCGCCCTGGCCGCCCTGCTGATGGCGGCCTCCAACGGCATGGCGGGTGTGTGTATCGCAATGGCGGCCACCGCCCTGGCCTACAACCTCCAGTCCGGCACCCGGGAGGCCATCACCTACGAATCCATGCTGCAGGCGGGGCGGGAGGAGGGCTACCTGCGCTTCTCCTCCCTGCAAAACGGCCTGTTCCGGCTCAGCGACGGCGGGGCCATGCTGCTGGCGGGGGCCACGGTGCTGCTGGGCTGGCGGGCGGCCTACCTGCTGGACGCCGCCGTGGCCGCCCTGGGCCTGTGCGGGGCGCTGGCCCTGACGGAGCCGGAGCGCCCCCGGGCTGAGCACCACGTCTCGTCCTTCCCCGCCGCCCTGGCGGAGGTGTTCCGGGCGGCCTGGGCCGTGCTGAGCCTGGACAAAACCGCACGGCGGATCATGGCCCTCAACGCCCTGGTGGGGGCGGGGGCCACCCTCACCCGGTTCTTCCTCCAGCAGCGGGTGGGGGAGGCCGTCCCCCTCCCCGCCCTGCTGGGCCCGGCGCTGTTTGTGCTGGGGCTGGGCGGGGCGCTGGCGGGCCTCATCACCGGGCGGCTGGATCGGCTGCCCTACGGGAGGGCGGTGCTGCTCACCGGGGCGGGGGTGGCGGCCTGCGTCCTGCTGGCCCGGGGGCGGGTTCTGCCCCTGCTGCTGCTGGCGGGGCTGCTGGCCGGCCTGCTGGACGACGCCCTCCAGCTGGTGAGCGACAAGCGGCTCAACGCCCGCTTCCCCTCCTCCGCCCGGGCCACTCTGGTGTCTGTTTCCTCCATGGTGTTCAGCCTGACCATGATCCCTCTGGCCCCTCTGTTTGGCTGGCTGTTCTCCTAAACACGAAGCGCCGCCGGGAGTTCCTCTCCCGACGGCGCTTTTCCTGTCCTTCAATCTCTCAGCACGCCCGAATCCGCCATGGACACCATGTCGTCGTTGGCGAAAATGCAGTGATCCACCAGTTCGATCCCCGCCTCCCGGAGCAGCCGCTTCAGCCGCAGGGTGGTGTTCAGATCCGCGTCCGACCAGAGGGCCACCCCGGACACGTGGTTGTGGGCCAGCACCACCCGGGTGGCGTTGCAGTCCAGGGCCACCTCCAGCACCTTCCGGGTGGTGATCTGCACCGAGTCCGCGATACCCTCCCCCAGCTTCTTGGTGGTGAGTTCCTTGTTCCTGCTGTCCATGCACATCAGATAGACCAGCTCGTTACGCTGACCGATAAACAGGGGCGACAGCACCTCCCGGAACTGCCAGGAGGTGATAAGCCGCTCGCCGAGCTTGTTGTTGGCCGCCAGATACCGGGCCGCCACCGCCGGGATCATCTGGAGCAGCACCGCCGTGTTGAACCCCACCCCCTCCACTTCCATGAGCTGCCTGTGGGTGGCATTAAACACTTTGTCCAGTGAGTCGAAGTGGTCGATCAGGGCGTGGGCCAGGGGATTCACGTTCTTCTGGGGAATGGCATAGAACAGCAACAGCTCCAGCACGGCGTAATCATCCTTGCCATTGAACCCGTTGGCCAAGAATTCCTTTCTCAGCCGCTTCCGGTGCTCGGCATGGATGTTATCCGGCTTTTTCTCTTTGGCCACCGCCCGTCACCCCCGGGGCCCGTATTGGGCCAGATAGTCCTCCATCCGGCCCAGCATGGCGTCGTCGATGTATACCCTGCCGTCCACCTCCCGGTTGTGGAGGCAGTCCATGATGTCCCGGATGGTGACGATGGGATAGACCTGGATGCCGTAGTCCTGCCGCAGCTCGTCCAACGTGGTGCAGTCCCGGGTGCCCCGCTCCATCCGATCCACGCTGACGAACAGGGCGGCGAAGGTCACGTCCGCCACCGACCGGAACAGCTCGATGGTCTCCCGCACGGCGGTGCCCGCGGTCACCACATCCTCGATGATGGCGATCCGGTCGCCGACCTGGGGTTTGTAGCCCACCATGGCCCCGCCCTCGCCGTGATCCTTGGCCTCCTTGCGGTTAAAGCAATAGGGCAGATCCCGGCCATAGCCCCGGTACAGGGAGGACGCGGCGGCCACCGCCAGGGGGATGCCCTTATAGGCGGGGCCGAACAGGGCGTCGATCCCCTGGGGCATATGCTCCTGAATGCAGGCGGCATAGTAGTCCCCCAGGCGGGCGGCCTGGGCCCCGGTTCTGTAGTTGCCGGTGTTGACAAAGTAGGGGGTTTTGCGCCCTGACTTGGTGATGAAGTCCCCGAAGGTCAGCACGCCGGAGCGAACCATAAAGCGGATGAATTCCTCCCGATAGGCCATGCGGATCTCTCCCTTATCTGTAGTTGCGGCATACTTTGGGAAATTATATCATCTTTTCCCGGCGCAGACAAGGGCATTTCACCCGCCGGATCTGCGGTGCTCCCTGGGCAGGACGCCGAATACCCCCTTGAACGCCGCCGAGAACCGGCTGGGGCTGTCGTAGCCCACGGCCTCTGCGATCTCGGCCACGCTCCGATCCGTCTCCCGGAGGAGCTGGGCGGCCCGCTCCATGCGGTGGCCCTTGATGTGGGCCGCCAGGGAGGTGCCGTAGGCCGCCTTGAACGCCGCCTTGAGCGTAGTCGGATTGATGTGGTACTGCCGGGACAGCTCCTCGATGGTGAAGCGCCGATCCATGTGCCGGAGCAGCTCCTCGTGGATCTCCCGGACCAGCTCCATCTGTCCCGGCGGAGCGTCCGCCGGCGCCTCCCCGCACGGGCCGCACTGCTCCGGGCAGGTGATCTCCATCACCCGCTCCATCATCTGGTGGAGCAGGCGGCTGCACTCCGTGTCCGCCGCCCGGTAGTAGACCTCCTTGCCCACCCGGCGGCTGACGATGAGGCCGCTGTTTTTTAACGGCCGGAGGTGATGAGAGACCGCCGGACTGGACATCCTCATCATAGCGGACAGGTTGACCACACACTCCTCACAGTGGCACAGCAGCCAGAAGATCCGCAGCCGCGTGGTGTCGTCCAGCTGCTTGAACACGTCCGCCACCGCCTCAAAGCGGCCCACGCAGTCCAGCTGCTCCTGAAGCGGCCGGGTGTCCCGTCCCTCGCCGTGGCGGTGGGGCAGCTTGATCTCGTCCATGGCCTGCGCTCCTCTCTGTTCGCCCAAACAGAAATTCTTTTCGCCCATTCGGCAGGGAATGGGCCGGGAGCATTGACTTACGCCCCTGTCCGCATTATACTACGGCCATAACCATTAAGCAAGCGTTTAATAGTTATAAGGAAATATTCTGGGAGGATCGCCGGTATGAAAAAAACGTACAAAATCGAAGTGGACTGCGCCAACTGCGCCAACAAGATGGAGGAGGCCGCCCGGAGCACCCCCGGCGTCCAGGGGGCCACCGTCAACTTTATGACCCAGAAGCTCATCGTGGAGTTCGCCGAGGGGCAGGAGCCCAAGGCCGTGATGGCGGCCGTCCTGTCCGCCTGCAAACGGGTGGAGCCGGACTGCCAGATCTTCCTGTAAGGAGGAACCCTTCCCATGCAAGAACTGATCCTCAACAGCCTGCTGGCCGCGGTGGTGCTGATGGCCCTGGTTCTGCGGTGCTGTGTGGGCACGCGGCCGGACGGCGGCATGACCCAAAAGCAGAAAACCATGCTGACCCGCATCCTCGCCGCCTCCGCCCTGCTGCTGGGCCTGCAGCTCCTCCCGGCGGAGATCTTCGCCGGGCTGGACGGGGCGCTGTTCCCCGGCGCGGGGCGCTGGATCCGGTTTGCCCTGTATTTCGCCGATTATTTGCTCATCGGCTACGACATCCTGCGTAAGGCCGTCCGGGGCATCCTCAACCGCCAGGTGTTCGACGAGAACTTCCTCATGGCGGTGGCCACGGTGGGGGCCATGGCCCTGGCCATCTACGAGAACGGCGACTATCTGGAGGCCATCGCCGTCATGCTGTTCTACCAGATCGGCGAGTGGTTCCAGAGCTACGCCGTGGGCCGGAGCCGCCGGAACATCAGCGAGCTGATGGACATACGCCCCGATTACGCCAACGTGGAGCGGGACAGCCGGCTGGAGCGGGTGGATCCCGACGAGGTGGAGGTGGGCACCGTCATCGTCGTCCAGCCCGGGGAGAAGGTGCCCATCGACGGCGTGGTGGCGGAGGGCAGCGCCAGCCTGAACACCAGCGCCCTCACCGGCGAGAGCCTGCCCCGGGAGGTGAACCCGGGGGACGAGGTGATCAGCGGCTGCGTCAACATGACCGGCGTGCTGAAGATCCAGACCACCCGGGAATTTGGGGAGTCCACCGTGTCCAAAATCCTGGATCTGGTGGAGAACGCCAGCTCCCGCAAGTCCAAATCGGAGGACTTCATCTCCAAGTTCGCCCGGATCTACACCCCCGCCGTCTGCTACAGCGCCCTGGCCCTGGCCGTCCTGCCCCCCCTGGTGCGGACGCTGGCCCTGGGCCTGTCCCCGGACTGGGGCACCTGGCTGTACCGGGCCCTCACCTTCCTGGTGATCAGCTGCCCCTGCGCCCTGGTGATCAGCATCCCCCTCAGCTTCTTCGCCGGCATCGGCGGGGCCAGCCAGCAGGGCGTGCTGGTGAAGGGCTCCAACTACCTGGAGCTGCTGTCCCAGACCCGGACGGTGGTGTTTGACAAGACGGGCACCCTGACCCAGGGGGTCTTTGAGGTGAACGGCGTCCACCACAGCCCCCTGGAGGAGGAGAAGCTGCTGGAGTACGCCGCCCTGGCGGAGAGCGCCTCCTCCCACCCCATCAGCAAAAGCCTCCAGCGGGCCTGCGGCCGGGAGCTGGATCGCAGCCGGGTCACCGGCATCGAGGAGATCAGCGGCAACGGCGTCATCGCTCAAGTGGACGGCGTGGCGGTGGCCGCCGGCAACGACAAGCTGATGAAGCGGCTGGGCGTCCCCCACATCGACTGCCACCAGACCGGCACCATCATCCACGTGGCCCTGGACGGCAAGTACGCCGGGCACATCGTCATCTCCGACCGGGTGAAGCCCCAGGCCAAGGCGGCCCTGTCCGCCCTGAAGCGGGCGGGCGTGTCCAAAACGGTGATGCTCACCGGCGACAGCCGGAGGGTGGCGGAGCTGGTGGCGGCGGAGCTGGGGGTGGATCAGGTGTGCGCCGAGCTGCTGCCGGCGGACAAGGTGGCCAAGGTGGAGGAGCTGCTGGCGGCCCAGACGGGCAAGGCCAGGCTGGCCTTTATGGGGGACGGCATCAACGACGCCCCGGTGCTGTCCCGGGCGGACATCGGCGTGGCCATGGGGGCCATGGGCTCGGACGCGGCCATCGAAGCGGCGGATATCGTCCTCATGGACGACGACCCCATGAAGATCGTCAAGGCCATCAAGATCTCCCGGAAGTGCCTGGGCATCGTCTACCAGAACATCGTGCTGGCCCTGGGGGTGAAGGCCGTCTGCCTGATTTTGGGGGCGGTGGGCGTGGGCAATATGTACCTGGCCATTTTCGCCGACGTGGGCGTGATGATTCTGGCGGTGCTCAACGCCATCCGGTGCCTGTTCGTCAAGAAGCTGTGACGGGGCGGAGGAAACCGCGCCTATTTTGAAAGGCCGCCCGGGGTGGGAACGCCCCGGGCGGCCTTTTTTGCGGGAATCAGCGTACAGCCTGGATGATACCAATGACGAAAAGGTGCAGGGGATAATAGAGATAGAACATCCACTTCATCCATGTATTTGTCCTCTGGTTCTTTCCCCGTTCCCCATTATAGCTGGCCAATATCGGCACCGAGAGGATCACCGCCATTTGAAGAATCCCATAAACTCTGTCAATGGCAAAGAAGTACACGGTGGCGTAGATCGCCACATAAAAGCCCATCCACAGCATTTGTGATTTGAACTTCCCCCGGTTTGTTCCAAAGGCCAAAACGCATAAGCTCGCCACGCAGCTCCAGTCGCTTGGAAAACTGATGGCGCAAATCAGGATGATCAGGATCGCCTTTACGGCGCCGCTGCCTATCTTGCGGCTGTTTTCCACCCTCAGCATAACCAGCCCCCACGCGAGCGGCCACATCACGCTGGTCTGGTTCAGAACGCTTCCATAGTAGAACGGGATAAAGGAGCGCCAATCCACAAAATCCATGGACGCAAACACATAGGCAAAGTGTGAAATAACGGAAAAGGCAAACAGCCTTGCGGTGTATTTCTTGATATCCCTGGTATAGTGATAACCCTCCGCGATGAAATAGCACATAACCGGGCAGGTGATCCGCCCCACAAGGTGCATCAGGATGGGCAGGGGCGCCTTCGGGTATCCGGGAAAAAGCATCCACGCGATATGGTCTATGGTCATGGCCAGAATCGCGATCAGTTTGACTTGGTTCGCGTTCAACGTTTTCCTGCTGTTCACATGAAGCACCTCGACTCTCTTTTGCCCTGATTTTACCACAGACAGGGCCGAAGTTCAACAAACGGCGGGTGAACTTGCCAAAACGACAGCCGCCGCGTCTGGATCTGGAGAGACTTTCCCCGCAAGCTCTTGCAATTTCATCTCTTTTCCGTTATAATATCAAAATTGAAAATTGTCGCCTAAGGGAGTGTTCGCATTGAAATACGATTTTGCCGCCATCGAGCCCAAATGGCAAAAACGCTGGGAGGAGGCCAAGGTCTACGCCGCCGAGGACAACAGCGCCAAGCCCAAGTTCTACGGCCTGGTGGAGTTCCCCTATCCCTCCGGCCAGGGGCTCCACGTGGGCCATCCCCGGCCCTACACCGCCATGGATATCGTCACCCGGAAAAAGCGGATGGACGGCTGCAACGTGCTGTTCCCCATGGGCTTCGACGCCTTCGGCCTGCCCACGGAGAACTACGCCATCAAGAACCACATCCACCCCGCCAAGGTGACGAAGGACAACATCGCCAACTTCACCAGCCAGCTGAAAATGCTGGGCTTCGGCTTCGACTGGGACCGGGTGGTGGACACCACCGACCCCAGCTACTACAAGTGGACCCAGTGGATCTTCCTCCAGCTCTACAAGAAGGGGCTGGCCTACAAGGCCACCATGCCGGTGAACTGGTGCACCTCCTGCAAGTGCGTGCTGGCCAACGAGGAAGTGGTGGAGGGCGTGTGCGAGCGGTGCGGCTCCCCCGTCATCCGCAAGGAGAAGTCCCAGTGGATGCTGAAGATCACCGAGTACGCCCAGCGGCTCATTGACGACCTGGACGATCTGGACTTCATCGAGCGGGTGAAGATCCAGCAGCGCAACTGGATCGGCCGCTCCACCGGCGCGGAGGTCACCTTCAAGTCCACCGCCGGGGACGACATCGTGGTGTTCACCACCCGGCCGGACACCCTGTTCGGGGCCACCTACATGGTGCTGTCCCCGGAGCACGAGCTGGTGAGGAGCTGGCTGGAGGCCGGAAAGCTGAACAACGCCGACGAGGTGAAGGCGTACCAAAAGGCCGCCGCCTCCAAGTCCGATCTGGAGCGCACCGAGCTGAACAAGGAAAAGACCGGCGTGAAGCTGGACGGTGTCCAGGGCGTCAACCCCGTCAACGGCCGGGAGATCCCCATCTTCATCTCCGACTACGTGCTGTCCACCTACGGCACCGGGGCCATCATGGCCGTCCCCGCCCACGACGACCGCGACTGGGAGTTTGCCAAGAAGTTCGGCTGTGAGATCATTGAGGTGGTGTCCGGCGGCGAGGACGTGCAGAAGGCCGCCTTCACCGCCAAGGACGACACCGGCATCCTGGTCAACTCCGACTTCCTCAACGGCCTCACCGTGAAGGACGCCATCCCCGTCATCACCAAGTGGCTGGAGGAAAAGGGCATCGGCACGGCCAAGGTGAACTACAAGCTCCGGGACTGGGTGTTCTCCCGCCAGCGGTACTGGGGCGAGCCCATCCCCATGGTGTACTGCGACAAGTGCGGCTGGCAGCCCCTGCCCGAGGATCAGCTGCCCCTGCTCCTCCCTGACGTGGAGAGCTACGAGCCCACCGACGACGGCGAGAGCCCCCTGTCCAAGATGACCGAGTGGGTCAAAACCACCTGCCCCTGCTGCGGCGGCCCCGCCAAGCGGGAGACGGACACCATGCCCCAGTGGGCGGGCTCCAGCTGGTACTTCCTGCGCTATATGGATCCCCACAACGACAAGGCCCTGGCCTCCAAGGAGGCGCTGGACTACTGGTCCCCGGTGGACTGGTACAACGGCGGCATGGAGCACACCACGCTGCACCTGCTCTACTCCCGGTTCTGGCACAAGTTCCTGTACGACATCGGCGTGGTGCCCACCAAGGAGCCCTACCAGAAGCGCACCAGCCACGGCATGATCCTGGGCGAGGGCGGTGAGAAGATGTCCAAGTCCCGGGGCAACGTGGTCAACCCCAACGACATCGTGGCCGCCTACGGCGCGGACACCCTGCGGCTGTATATCATGTTCATCGGCGACTTTGAGCAGGCCGCCGTGTGGTCGGACAACGCGGTGAAGGGCTGCAAGCGGTTCCTGGACAAGGTGTGGAACCTGGCGGAGAGCTGCACCGACAGCCTGGACTACACCCGCGAGAACGAGGCGGGCATCCACAAGTGCATCAAGAAGGTGGCGGACGACATCGAGGCCATGAAGTTCAACACCGCCATCGCCGCCATGATGACGCTGGTGGGCGACTTCCAGAAGAACGGCTGCTCCAGGGGGGACATGAAGACCCTGGTCACCCTGCTGTCCCCCTTCGCCCCCCACATCGCCGAGGAGCTGTGGGAGCTGCTGGGCGGCACGGGCTTTGTGTGCCAGCAGCCCTGGCCCGCCTATGACGAGAGCAAGACGGTGGCGGACACCGTCCAGATGGCGGTGCAGGTGAACGGCAAGCTGCGGGCCAACATCGTGGTTCCCGCCGACGCGGACAACGATGCCATCGTGGCCGCCGCCCAGGCCGACCCCAAGGTACAGAAATTCACCGACGGCATGGCCCTGGTCAAGAGCATCGTGGTGCCCAAGCGGCTGGTGAACCTCATCGTGAAGCCGCAATAAACCTATGGGCACAAAGTATATGCTGCTGGCCATCGTGTTGTGCCTGTGCGGGATCATATTGGCCGCTTTCCCCAGCCCCGTTGCCTGGAGCTTCGCAGGAGGGGGGCTGGTCTTGGCCCTTGTCGGCTTGTACAAAAAGGACTGAGACGGCGTTAACAGTATGTGCCATGGGGTTTTGCAAAATCCCCTATATTTTGCGGTTGACATTGGGCCGGTTTTCACATATAATAGTCCTGTTAAAGCCATCGCCAATGGCCCTTAAAGCGTCCTGGAAGAAACCGGACGCCTCGGAGGGAGGGAAATCATAGATGTCCGAAGTTCATGTCCGCGAGGGCGAGTCTCTGGAGAACGCGCTGAAGCGTTTCAAGCGTTCCTGCGCCAAGTCCGGCGTGCTGGCTGAGGTGCGTAAGCGCGAGTTTTACGACAGCCCCAGCGTCAAGCGCCGCAAAAAGAGCGAGGCGGCCCGCAAGAACCGCAAGAAGTTCTACTAAGACGGTGAAAACAGCGTTCCGTGAAAGCGGAACGCTGTTTTTCTGAGAAGCGCGAAGAAGCGTAACCATTCAAAGGAGGGGTCGTCATGGCCCAGCTCACCAAAGCCGCCATCATCGACACCTTTGTCCGTCTGCTTCAGCAGACGCCCATGGATCAGATCACGGTGCAGGCCGTCACGGCGGAGTGCGGCATCAGCCGCAACACCTTTTACTACCACTACAGCGATATCTACGCCCTGCTGAAGGCCATGCTCCGGCGGGACATGGACGAGCTGCAGCGCCAGCGCCAGCCGGGGGAGCACGCCAGCGAGGGCCTGCGGCGGCTCATCGGCTACCTCTCCGCCCGACAGAGGATGTTTCTCCACATCTACAGCGCCGTGGGCCACGCCGCCATGGAGGACTACCTGCTGGAGGCCTCCGGGGATCTGTTCATGGCCTACCTGCGGGACGCGGCGGAGGGCCTGTCCCCGTCGGAGGAGGATCTGGATTTCATCTGCCGCTCCTTCCAGTTCATGCTCATCGGCATCCTGCTCAGCTGGGTGCGCCACGGGATGAAGGGGGACGTGGCCGACCTGCTGGAGCGGGCGGAGCGCCTGTTCTTCCACGGCACCCGGCGGCTCCTGGAGGAGAACAGTGTTCCTTTTTCTTGAAAGAAAAAGAAACCGAAAAAGAACTTGAGGCCCGCTTCCAACCGGGCGGGTGGATTTGCCATATCCGCCCGTTACGGGGCGGGGCGCTGGGCGGAAACGGAATCAGGCGTGAGGGCGTTCGGCGTCCTCCCGCCTTTTCTTTACCAGAGCACAAACCCGATGACAAGCAGCACGGCAACGATCCGCACCGCAATTCCCCCTTACAGTTTTTTCATGAGCTGGGCGGTGAACTTCAGCATCAGCCGCTTGGTGCCCACCCCGTCGAAGGCGATCTCCAGCAGGGTGTCGCCCCCTACCTTTTGAGTGGACAGCACCATGCCCCGTCCGAAGGCTTTGTGCTCCAGCATATCCCCCTTCTGGTACTCCGGCAGGCCCGCCCCGGGGGCGGACACCGCGGACGGGAAGGCGGGCCGGGCCGGGGCCTTCTGAGGCCGTCCCGGCGTGTAGGTGCTCCGCCGCTCCCCGCCGCTGTAGGCAGCGCCGCCGCCCTGGCGGTAGGGCTCCCGGTAGGTGGACACCCGGGGCGTCTGGTCGAATTCGTCCCAGTCCCCGCCTGTGGGGGTGGGATCCAGGTAGGAGCGCCCCGACTGCTCCAGCAGCTCCGCCGGGATCTCCCCGGCGAACCGGGAGGGCCGGTTGGTGCTGGTGCGCCCGAACAGCATCCGCTGGCCGGCGCAGGTGAGGTACAGCCGCTCCTTGGCCCTGGTGAGGGCCACGTAGCACAGCCGCCGTTCCTCCTCCATCTCCTCCGCCTCGCCGATGGCCCGCAGGCCGGGGAAAATGCCCTCCTCCATACCCACCACAAACACCGTGGGGAACTCCAGCCCCTTGGCGGAGTGCATGGTCATCATCACCACCGCGTCCTCGTCGGGGTCGTGGCTGTCCAGGTCGGTGTACAGGGCGATCTCGTCCAGGAAGCCCGCCAGGGTGGGCTCCCCGCCGGCGTTCTCCAGGTAGCTGTTGATGGAGGTGAGCAGCTCCCGCACGTTCTCCAGCCGGGAGCGGCTCTCAAGGTCGTTTTTGGCCTGGAGCATGGCGGCGTAGCCCGTCCGGGCCACCACCTCCTCGTAGAAGTTGGGCAGATCCATGGTGCGGGACAGCTCCGTCAGCTCCTCCATCATGGCGGTGAACTGGCCCAGCTTGTTGGCCGCCTTTTGCAGCTCCGGGTAGTCCCCGGCATGGGCGATCACCTCCCACAGGGACAGCCCCCGATCCGCCGCGATGGCCCGTGAGCGCTCCACGGTGGTGGGGCCGATGCCCCGGGGCGGGTTGTTGATGATCCGGGTGAGCCGCAGGTCGTCGGCGTGGTTGTGAAGGACGCACAGGTAGGCCAGCATATCCTTGACCTCCGCCCGGTCGAAGAACCGGGTGCCGCCGATGACCTTGTAGGGGATGCCGCCCCGCTTGAAGGCCACCTCCATCTGGTTGGACTGGGCGTTCATCCGGTAGAGGACGGCGTGGGTGTTCCACTTGATCCCATCCCGGAAGTCCTCCATCAGCCGGTCGGCCACGAAACGGGCCTCGTCGTTCTCGTTCATGGCGGTGTAGAGGTGCACCTTCTCCCCCGCCGCCCCCGCCGTCCACAGCTCCTTGCCCTTGCGGCCGACGTTGTGGCGGATGACGGCGTTGGCCGCGTCCAGGATGTTCTTGGTGGAGCGGTAGTTCTGCTCCAGCCGGATGGTGCGGCAGTCCTTATACTGATCCTCGAAGGACAGGATGTTCTCAATGGTGGCCCCCCGGAAGCGGTAGATGGACTGGTCGTCGTCCCCCACCACGCAGATGTTCTCCCGCCCCCCGGCCAGCAGAGAGGACAGCAGATATTGCAGGTTGTTGGTGTCCTGGTACTCGTCGATGAGGACGTAGCGGAATTTTTTCTGATAATATTCCAAAACGTCGTCATGCTGCTGGAACAGCCGGACGGTGTGGAGGATGATGTCGTCGAAGTCCAGCGCCCCCGCCTCCCACAACCGTTTTTCGTAGGCGGCGTAGAGCTTGGCGATTTTGGTCAGCCGGAAGTCGCCGGACTGCTCGGCGTCCTCCAGGAACTCCTTGGACAGCCGCAGCTTGTCCTTGGCGGCGGAGATGGTGCCCAGCACGGAGCGGGGCGGAAACTGCTTGTCGTCGAAGCCCAGCTCCTTGATACAGTCCTTCATCACCCGGATGGAGTCGTCGGTGTCGTAAATGGTGAAGGAGGAGGGAAAGCCCAGCTTCTCAATGTCCCGCCGCAGAATCCGCACGCAGGCGGAGTGGAAGGTGGACGCCCACACGTCCCGGGCGGACGCGCCCAGCATCTTCTCCAGCCGATCCTTCAGCTCCCCGGCGGCCTTGTTGGTGAAGGTGATGGCGATGATGCTCCAGGGGGCGGCGGGCTCCAGGGCGCACAGACGGTCGGCCTGGAGGCGCTTTTCCTTGTCAGGGCTTGCGGCGTAGGCGCGGAGGAAGTCCAGGTCGTCCTGCGTCACCCATCCGGGCACGTCGTCCGAGTCGGAGCCCCGGCCGTAGCGGATCAGGTTGGCCACCCGGTGGATCAGCACGGTGGTCTTGCCCGAGCCCGCCCCCGCCAGCAGCAGCAGCGGCCCCTCGGTGGCCAGCACCGCGCGGCGCTGCTCGGGGTTGAGGTTTTGATAGTTTAAGCCGATGGCCTCCCGGCGGAGGCGGCAGAATTCCAGTTCCTGTTCCGGCGTCAGCATTGGTATCAGTCCTTTTTATCAAGTGCCCCACATTATATCAGAGTTGGAGCAAAAAGTACAGCCCGCCGGATCACGCTCCGGCGGGCTGATTCGCTTATACCTCCATGATAACAGGAAGTATCATGGGATTCCGTTTTGTCTTTTTGTAGAGGTAGTTGGACAGGGTGCCCTTCATCTCCGATTTGATGGTGGCCCAGTCCCGGATGCGCCGATCCTGGCAGCGATCCAGGGCGTCCACCGCCACCTGCCGCAGCTCCTCCATCAGCTCCTCCGACTCCTTGACGTACACGAAGCCCCGGGTGATGATGTCCGGCCCGGAGATCACCGAGCCGTCCTCCCCGGACATGGACACCACCACCACAATCATGCCGTCCTGGGCCAGGTGCTGGCGGTCGCGGAGGACAACCGCCCCCACGTCGCCCACGCCGTAGCCGTCCACAAACACCTTGCCCGCGGGCACCGTGCCGTTGAGCTTCACGCTGTCCCGGGTGAGCTCGATGACCCGGCCCACGTCGCTGATGACGATATTGCGGGGATCCATGCCCATCACGTCCCGGGCCAGCCGGGCGTGAGTTTTCAGGTGCCGCTGCTCCCCGTGGACGGGGATGAAGAAGCGGGGCCGCACCAGGGCGTGCATGATCTTCAGCTCATCCTGGCAGGCGTGGCCGGACACGTGGAGGGGCAGCTCCCGCTCGTTGACCACCTCCGCCTCCCGGCGGTACAGCTCGTTGATCACGTTGCCCACCGAGTCCTCGTTGCCCGGGATGGCGGAGGCGGAGAGGATCACCCGGTCGCCGGGCTGTATGTCCACCTGGCGGTGGGTGTTGAAGGCCATCCGGGTGAGGGCAGACATGGTCTCGCCCTGGCTGCCGGTGCTGATGATGCACACCTTGTTCTTGGGCAGGGTCTTGATCTGGGCCAGATCCACCACCGTCCCGGCGGGTATGTTCATATAGCCCAGCTCGGTGGACACCTTCATGGCGTTTTCCATGCTCCGGCCGGTGACGGCCACCTTCCGGCCGTACTTGGCCGCCACGTCGATGATCTGCTGGATCCGGTCGATGTTGGAGGCGAAGGTGGTGACGATGATCCGCTCCTCACAGCCCCGGAACAGGGCCTCGAAGGAGGCCCCCACCGACCGCTCGCTCTTGGTGAAGCCCGGGCGCTCCACGTTGGTGGAGTCGCACAGCAGGGCCAGCACCCCCTCGTTGCCCAGCTCGCCCAGCCGGGTCAGGTCGGCCATGCCGCCCTGGATGGGGGTGGGGTCGATCTTGAAGTCGCCGGTGTGGACGCACACCCCCACGGGGGTGCGGATGGCGAAGGCCACCGCGTCGGCGATGGAGTGGTTGATGTGGATGAACTCCACGGAGAATTTGCCCGCCTTGACTGTCTCGCCCGCCTCGCAGGTGATGAGCTTCACCTTGTCGGTGAGCCGGTGCTCGTCCAGCTTCAGCCTGATGAGGCCGGCGGACATCCGGGTGGCGTAGATGGGGGCGTTCACATCCCGCATCAGGTAGGGGATGGCGCCGATGTGATCCTCGTGGCCGTGGGTGATGAAGATGGCCCGGATCCGATCCCGATTCTGGATGAGGTAGGTGAAGTCGGGAATCACCACGTCGATGCCGTACATATCGTTGTCCGGAAAGCCCATGCCCACGTCCACCACGATGATGTCGCCGCCGTACTCGTAGACGGTGAGATTCTTGCCGATCTCGTTGAGACCGCCCAGGGAAATGATTTTCAGTTTTTCTGCCATAATGACTCCTTTATGATTTTGCTTGCGCCCGGCCGCGGTTGGCGGCTGGGGCGTTTTCATTTTGCGCGCAAGAGAGACGGGCCGGACCCGGAGGGGCTCAGCTATCGTCCCTATGTAGATGGCAAAGGGATCCGGGCATGACAAAAGTCCGGCGCGAGCCTGCCGCGCCCGGCCCGCGCGGGCGGCGGACAGCCCCCGGTTCGCCCCCCACCCGGCCCTGTCTCGCCGGGATGGGGCGTCCGGGCCGTCCGGCCCCGCGCCATGTGCCAATCCGCTCTGCCTATCAAACACCGCTGCCGCCAGCGGTTTACGCCTCGTCGGCACGAGCTGCGCTCATCCGCTCCGCTGTGCCTCCTCTCCCCACAAAGCCTGAAGGGCGGCTTTGCGGGGGCCCCATAAGGGCAAAGTCCGCTCGACTCCGTTTCCTTGCCTCTCCTCTTCTCCCACAAAAGCAAAAGGCGTTTTTGCGGGGGCCCCAGTGGCTGGAGAGGAACCGTTTCCGGCAGTATACCACATCCTGGGGAAAAAGTACAGCTTTTTTTGTCGAGTGGAGATCCTACTGGAGCATTTCACAAAAAGTTCGCCCCAAAAGCGGGCAGAATCCGGCAAAAAGAAACGCGTTCCCGGCGGATCCGCCCAGGGACGCAACGGCCCCGGGCAAGCGCCCGGGGTCGGGTTGTCATCCGTTCAGCCTGGCCTCCTCCGCCTCAATGGCGCGGAACACAGGCATCATGCCGATCTTGTCCGGCGTATGGGCGGGGATCTGGTAGAGGTCGTTGCCAGGGTACTGGTTGCCCTCCACCAGGCAGGGGCCGTCGGGCGTAAAGCACACATCCCAGCCGATATAGCCCACCTGGGGGATCACCTGGGCGGCCTGGACGCACAGCTCCTTCGCCGCCGCCCAGTCGGGAAGGGCAAAGCCCTGAATGGCCGCTCCGGTGGCGGGGTGCTCCGTATAGAGATTCTTCTGCTTATCAATGGCGGGTTTCTGCACCACCCCGGTCTCCACATCCACAGGGGCCATCATGCCGCCGTTGTTGAAGTTGTCCACAAACTTGCCGCCGTTGCCAATTCGCAGGATGGCCGCCACGAAGTACACATGGCCGCTCTTGCCGCGAAGGGTCACCACCCGGGCGGTGTTGATGGAGTCGGGGTAGAGGGCGTCCAACGCCGGGTGCTGCCGGATGACCTCCTCCAGCTCCAGCCGGGGGGCCTGCTCCGCCAGGTGGGCGTACAGCGCGTCCAGGGAGGGGAAATCGGCGGTGTTCAGCTTTTCGATGCCCCGGCCGCAGCTGCCCACGGTGGGCTTGGCCATGAACACCGGATGGCGCTCCAGAAAGGCCAGCACCGCCTCCCGGTTCTCCCCGGTCACCGGCACCCACTCCCGGTGGAGGAAGGCCTGAAACCGGGCGTTGAATCTGGCCTTGTCGTCCAGATCGCCCATGGAATCCTTGTCGTTATATTTGATGACAAATTCATTGTTCCGGCCCCGGGTCAGATAGGTGTCCCGCTGCTCCGGGGTCAGGTTGTACATCTCAAACAGGTCATAGTCCATGTAGCCCGCGCCGTACTTCACCGCGCACTGCTGCATATCCCGGAGAATGGATAACCGGGAGCGGCCCGTCTTTTTGTGGATGGATCCGATCTTGTCCAGCATGGCCTTATAATTCATGTCCAGCAGGCGCTGGAGCAGAAATCTCATCTTTCCCATGGAAACCTCCCCGGCCCCCGGCCGTATCAAAAAGTGAGACTATCATACCATATCCGGAAAAAGATTGCAACGCCCGCAAGAATACCCGTTGCCATGGGCGGGGGAGTATGGTATACTGTCCTTATCATCGGTAAGCGTTGACAAACCCGTCCAACCGGGCGGGATCTGGTTTGGAGGTGGGTTTGGGTGAACATACACGAGTCCGCGGAAAACTATCTGGAGGCCATCCTGGCCCTGGGGGAACAGGGGCCGGTGCGCTCCATCGACGTGGCCCAGCGGCTGGGCTTCTCCAAGCCCAGCGTCAGCCGGGCCATGAGCCTGCTCCGGGAGGGGGGCTTCGTGGTGATGGACGAGGGGGGCTTCCTCACCCTCACCGACGAGGGGCTGGAAATTGCGGAGCGGATCTATGAGCGGCACCTGCTGCTCACCAAGTGGCTGATTCATCTGGGGGTGGAGGAGACGGTGGCCGCCACCGACGCCTGCCGGATCGAGCACGATCTGAGCGTGGAGTCCTTTGACGCCCTCCGGGCGCATATCAACCGGGATATGGGGATCGAATGAACAAAACCGCCGCTTTTCAGCGGCGGTTTTGCACTTCTCCGGCGATGCTTTTCGCAAACAGAGCCCGCACCTCGTCCAGGCTGTCCGTCTGGCCCAGGGCCCACATCAGCTTGGTGACCGCGCTCTCGGTGGTCATGTCGTAGCCCTGGATGACCCCCTCCGCCAGCGCCTTCTGCCCCGCCTGGTAGAGGGAGAAGTTGCTGCTCTCATACAGGCACTGGCTGCACACCACCACCGCCATCCCCGCCTGGGCGGCGGCGTGGAGCTTCTCGATGAGGTTGCGGCGGATGAAGTGGAGCCCGCCCGCGCCGAAGGCCTCGATCACCACCCCCCGGTAGTGCATTCGCAGCAGCATATCGAAGATCTCCGGATCCAGCCCGGGGGTGAGCTTGATGAGAAACACCTGCTCACAAAGGGCGTCCCGCAGCACGCAGGGGCTGTCCGCCGCCGGGATGGCGTCCGCCCGGATGGTGAGCCCCGCGCCGTTCACCTGGGCCACCAGGGGCCAGTTCACGCTGTCAAAGGCGCCGAAGGCGGTGGTGTGGGTTTTCACCGCCCGGCAGCCCAGCATCACCCGCCGGTCGAAGGCCAGGAACACCCCGGGATGGCCGGAAGCCGCCATGGCGAAGGCGGTTCGCAGGTTGTCCAACCCGTCGGTGAGGGGGTGCTCGATGGGCAGCTGGGCCCCGGTGAGCACCACGGGGACGGGGGTGCCCCGCACCATATAGCTGAGCACCGAGGCGGTGTAGGCCATGGTGTCGGTGCCGTGGGACACCACAATGCCGTCAAAGTCGTTCCGGGCGGCGTAGACGTGGCGGGCGATGAGCCGCCACTCCTCCGGCTGGATGTTGGACGAGTCCAGGTGGAGGATGTCCCGCACGGTGAGGTCGTAGCTGTCGGGCAGGCCGCCCAGGTAGTGGGTGAGGGTGGCGCCGTCCATCCCCGGGGCCAGCCCCTCGTCGGTGAGCCGGGAGGCGATGGTGCCCCCGGTGGACAGCAGTAAAATGCGTTTCATCTCTGCGCCTCCTGTTTTGCCTGTGGGAGCATTTGCGACAAGTATACCTCATCCGCCGGAACCTTGCAACCCTGGCCGCCGCCCAGCGGCGGATTTCTAATTTTTCGTGAACTTTGTTTTCCTGTATTGAAATTTTCTCCGGTTCATGGTAACATGAGAATATCAAAGAGGGACTCCCCTCTATACTCAAGTAAGGAGTGATCAAAAATGGTCAAGGTAATCATGGGCCAGAAGGGCACCGGAAAGACCAAGCAGATGATCGACCTCATCAATACAGCGGTGGATACGGAGCACGGCAACGTGGTGGCCATCGCCCACAATTCCAAGCTGAACTACGACATCCATTACTCGATCCGGCTGGTCGATACCTCTGATTACAATATCCCCAACTATGACACTCTGCGGGGCTTCCTGTACGGGCTGTACGCCAGCAACTACGACATCACCCACGTGTTTATCGAGAGCCTGAACAAGCTGGTGCCCACCGTGGGCAACGAGGACGTGGAGCCCTTCCTGGACTGGCTGGAGGCCTTCTCCCAGAAGAGCGGCATCAAGTACACCGTGTCCATCAGCGAGGACGCGTCCAAGGCCAGCGAGGGCGTGAAGAAATATTTCTGAGATCACTGGAGTAAACCCTGACCGGGCGGGCGGAAGCCCGCCCGGCTTTTTTCATCAAGGAGGTTTTTGCGATGGACTGTACCCAAGCCATCCGCGCCCGCCGGAGCATCCGCAAATATAAGCCCGGCGCACCCGTGCCCGAAGAGGCCGTCAAACTTATGCTGGAGGCGGCCATGATGGCCCCCAGCACCTGCAATATCCGTCCCTGGGAGTTCTTTGTGGCAGAAGGCTCCGCCAAAGACAAGCTGCACGCCGTCCACCCCTACGCCGGGATGCTGGAGACCGCTTCCCTGGCCATCGTGGTGTGCGCCCGGCCGGAGGATCAGTCCGGCAAGGCGGCGGGCTTCTGGCCGCTGGACTGCGGGGCGGCGGTGGAAAACCTGCTGCTCCAGGCGGCGGCGCTGGGCTATGGCGCCTGCTGGTGCGGCTGCTGGCCCCGTGAGGCGCGGGCGGCGGACGTGCAGAAGGCGCTGGGGGTTCAATCTGTCCCCGTGGCCCTCATCGCCGTGGGCGTGCCCGACGAAGATCCTCCGGCCCGGGGCTTTTACGATCCGGAGCGGGTGACCTGGCTGCGCGGGGAAGGGGGGACGGCCCGTGGCTGAGAAGAAAACGCCCAGAGGGGACGTCCCCGCCGTCAGCGGGGTGCTGCCCCGAGCCATCCATCTGGTTCCTCTGGATCACATCGCCGGGTTCGACGTGCGCCCCGGCTTCTACGACATCAACGGCGCCACCGCCATCCCCGGCGGCGTGAACTTCACCGTCCACTCCCGGGGGGCCACCTCGGTGGAATTGCTGCTGTTCCACCGGGAGCAGGACGAGCCCTACGCCGTGCTGCCCTTCCCGGAGCACTACCGGATCGGCAATGTGTACTCCATGATCGTGTTCAAGCTGAACATTGAGGAGTTTGAGTACGCCTACCGGGTGGACGGCCCCTACGAGCCCCAAAAGGGCCTCATCTTCGACAAGAGCCGCTACCTGCTGGATCCCTATGCCAAGGCGGTCACCGGTCAGAGCGCCTGGGGCAAGGTGCAGCCCCACGGCCAGCACTTCAAGGCCAGGGTGGTGAAGGACGACTTCGACTGGGGCAGCACCCGCAACCCCCTCATTCCCATGGAAGATCTCATCATCTATGAGCTCCACGTCCGGGGCTTCACCATGGACGACTCCTCCAATGTGCGCTGTCCCGGCACCTTCGCGGGGCTGATGGAAAAGCTGCCCTACCTGGAGGAGCTGGGGGTCAACGCCATTGAGCTGATGCCCATCTTCGAGTTCGACGAGATGCTGGACTACCGGGAGGCGGACGGGCAGAAGCTCTACAACTACTGGGGCTACAACACGGTGAGCTTCTTCGCCCCCAACACCAGCTACACCGCCTCCACCGAGTACAACCGGGAGGGGAACGAGCTGAAGCGGCTCATCCAGGCCTGCAAGCAGAAGGGCATCGAGGTCTATCTGGACGTGGTGTTCAACCACACCGCCGAGGGCAACGAGATGGGGCCCTTCTTCTCCTTCAAGGGCTTTGACAACAACATCTACTACCTGCTCACCCCGGAGGGGTACTACTACAATTTCTCCGGCTGCGGCAACACCCTGAACTGCAACCACCCTGTGGTGCACCAGATGATTCTGGACTGCCTGCGCTACTGGGTGACCACCTACCGGGTGGACGGCTTCCGGTTCGACCTGGCCTCCATCCTGGGCCGGGACGAGCACGGCGCGCCCATGGTGTCCCCGCCCCTGCTCCAGGCCATGGCCTTCGACCCCATTTTGGGGGACGTGAAGCTCATCGCCGAGGCCTGGGACGCGGGGGGGCTGTACCAGGTGGGCTCCTTCCCCGCCTGGAACCGCTGGGCGGAGTGGAACGGCCGCTACCGGGACGATATGCGCCGGTATATCAAGGGGGACGGGGGGCTGGCCCAGGCCGCCGCCCTGCGTATGGCCGGTTCCATGGATCTGTACGACACGGAGGCCCGCCGCAACGCCTCCATCAATTTCCTCACCTGCCACGACGGCTTCACCCTCCACGACCTGTTCGCCTACAACGAGAAGCACAACCAGCGCAACGGCTGGAACAACACCGACGGGGCCAACGACAACAACAGCTGGAACTGCGGCGCGGAGGGGGAGACGGACAACCCCGGGGTGAACGCCCTGCGCCAGCGGATGATCCGAAACGCCGTCACCCTGCTGATGTGCTCCCGGGGCACCCCCATGTTCCTGGCGGGGGACGAGTTCGGCAACACCCAGGGCGGCAACAACAACGCCTACTGTCAGGACAACCTCACCTCCTGGCTGGACTGGAACCTGCTGGAGAAAAACCAGGGGTTGTACCAATTTTTCCGCTATCTGATCCGGTTCCGCAAGGAACACCGGGTGCTCCGGGCCAACGTGAGCCGCGGGGCCTGCGGCTTCCCGGACGTGAGCTTCCACGGCGTGGCGCCCGGTCAGGGCAGCTTTGGCCCCGAGGATCGGTACGTGGGGGTGCTGTTCGCCGGCTGGGAGCGGGAGACAGGGCCCCAGCTCGTGTACGTGGCGTCCAACGCCTATTGGGAGGAGCTGGAGGCGGAGCTGCCCCAGCTGCCGGCGGCCATGTCCTGGCGGCTGGTGGTGAGCACCTGGCAGGAGGAGCAGGGGGTCTATCCCCAAAACGGGAACGCCTTCACCATCGGCCCCCGGAGCGTGCTGGTGTTCGAGGCAAAATAGACGGGAGGATCACACAATGGACTACGCTGCGGAATCGCTGCGGCTACACTATGAATGGCGGGGCAAGCTGGACACGGTGCCCAAGATGGAGGTACGGGATCGGCAGTCCCTGTCCCTGGCCTACACCCCGGGGGTGGCCGCGCCCTGCCTGGAGATCCAAAAGGATGGGAACAAGAGCTATGAGCTGACGGGCCGGTGGAACACGGTGGCGGTGGTGACCGACGGCACCGCCGTGCTGGGGCTGGGCGACATCGGCCCGGAGGCGGGTATGCCGGTGATGGAGGGCAAATGCGTGCTGTTCAAGGCCTTCGGCGGGGTGAACGCAGTGCCCCTGTGCGTCCGCTCCAAGGACGTGGACGAGATCGTGAACACGGTGGCCCTGCTGGCGGGCTCCTTCGGCGGGGTGAACCTGGAGGACATCTCCGCCCCCCGGTGCTTCGAGATCGAGCGCAGGCTGAAGGAGCGGTGCGACATCCCCATCTTCCACGACGACCAGCACGGCACCGCCATCATCGTGGCGGCTGCCCTCACCAACGCCCTGAAGATCGTGGGCAAGCAGCTGGAGGAGGTCAGGCTCGTCCTGTCCGGGGCGGGGGCCGCGGGGACGGCCATCTACAAGCTGCTGCGCTCCCTGGGGCTGCGGCACGCCGTCCTGTGCGACATCCGTGGGATCGTGTACCCCGGGCGGCCCGATCTGGCGGACGATCCCGCCCTGGCAGAGCTGGCGGAGCTCACCGAGCCGGAGCTCCGGGAGGGCGGGCTGGGGTTGGCGCTGAGGGGGGCGGACGTGTTCATCGGGGTGTCCGCCCCGGGGCTTGTCACCCAGGAGATGGTGCGCTCCATGGCCCCGGATCCCATCCTGTTCCCCATGGCCAACCCCACGCCGGAGATCATGCCCGATCTGGCCCGGGAGGCGGGGGCGGCGGTGGTGGGCACCGGCCGCAGCGACTTTCCCAACCAGATCAACAACGTGCTGGCCTTCCCGGGGGTGTTCCGGGGGGCCTTCGACGTGCGGGCCTCGGAGATCAACGAGGAGATGAAGCTGGCCGCCGCCCGGGCCCTGGCGGGGCTGGTGGGGGAGGACGAGCTCTCCCCGGACTATATCATCCCCGCCGCCTTTGACGAGCGGGTGTGCCCCGCCGTGGCCGCGGCGGTGGCCCAGGCCGCCCGGGAGACGGGCGCGGCCCGGATTTGAACTGTGAAAAAACAGCGTCCCCATCCGGTTTGGATGGGGACGCTGTTTTTATCTCCTGCCGGATAAGACGAAGCCGAGAATGGTGCCGCACAGCCCGCCGGTCATCAGGGTATTCCCGCCCAACGGGCGGGAATACTTATCTCCTGCCAGACGACAGAATGAAGCCCAAAATTGTGCCGCACAGCCCGCCGATGATGTGGGTGAGCTGGGAGATGTTGTCCCGGACGAAGATGGCGTCCCACAGCTCGCCGCCCAGATAGAAGATGGCCACTAAAATCAGGGTGGTGGGGATGGTGCCGTTCTTCACCCCGCCGAAGGAGGACAGCAGGATCATCATGAACACGATGCCCGACGCGCCCAGCAGGGCGGTGCCGGGGAAGAAGATGAACTGCACCAGCCCGGACACCAGGGCAGTGAACAAAATGGCCCACAGCACGTTCCAGCTGCCGAAGCGGTCTTCCAGGTTGGGGCCCAGCACCAGGATGAGCACCATGTTGCCGATGTAGTGGGCGTAGCCGCTGTGGCCCAGCACGTGGCCGAAGAAGCGGAAGAAGCCCAGGGGGTCGGCCAGCAGGGAGCAGCGGTAGACGGAGCACAGGTTGGCGTTCACCCAGCCGCCGGTGAAGTAGTTGGCCACCAGCGCCAGCAGGGAGATCAGGGCGAAGGTGAGGGCCACCGGGGCGTTGTAGGAGATCTTCATGGTGGGGCGGTTCATATCGTTTCGGGCCATATGGGTCACCTCGTGGTAAAAAATACGGACAGCCGGATCATAGCCTCCGGCTGTCCGTATTATAACCGCTTTTGCCCCAAAAGGGAAGCAAAATTTACTCGTCCAGAGGCAGCAGGTCATAATGGACCAGCTTGCCCTCCTCCGGTTCGCCGCCTGTTTGCGCCCCATCCTGGGGCTGGGTGGCGCCGCCGGGAACGATGTCCGCGGGGGCGTCCGCGCCGTGGTAGACGGTCTCCCCGCCGTCCACCGTAAAGACGCGGTTTTGCCGGAAATGTCACAGGGGGGATAAAAAAACCTTTTTCCTTTACGTGTCCCAGGTCATGGGCTTGCCGTCCCGGTCGATCAGGGGACACAGCCCGCCCGCGTTGCCGGACGAGGCGAACAGGTACTGTACGCCGGTGGCGGTGTCCAGCAGTATGACGCGCTGGGGGGCGGTCAGGCCGTTGCCCTCCGTCTGGATGACTTGAAAGCGGTCGCTTTTTGCCATGGAAATCCTTCCTTTCTCAGTTGTGGCTGAATTGATTATGGATATGCGGTGGGGAACTGTCAACAGGGCTCCGGCGTTTTTCATGAATTTTTAAGCCTGAGCCGGACGCTGGCAAACACCAGCAGGGCCATGGCGATCAGCATGACGACGCCGTTTCCCCGCACCGCCCAGTCCGGCAGGGGGAACAGGATCCGCCCCGCCGTCCACAGGATCACCGACAGGCCCAGCACGGCGAGACTTACAAGCTGTAATTTTTTCATCACATATTCTCTTTTGGAATCAGCGCCGCCAGGTCGGCGGGCAGGGGGGCGGTAAAGCGCAGCCGCTCCCCGGTGATGGGGTGGGTCAGCTCCAGCGCCGCGGAGTGGAGGGCGGGGCGGCTGATCAAGGCCCGGTTTTCCGTCCCGTACAGGAAGTCCCCGGTGAGGGGGCAGCCCAGGTGGGCCATGTGCACCCGGATCTGGTGGGTGCGGCCCGTCTCCAGCTCCAGCTCCACCAGCGTCCGGGGGCCCAGGCGGCCCACCACCTGATAATGGGTGCGGGCGGGCTGTCCGTCCGGGCGCACCGCCCGCCGGGTGAGGGAGCCCTCCGCCCGCCCGATGGGGGCGTCCACCACACCGGCAGCCTGGGGCGGCGCGCCGTCGCACACCGCCAGGTACACCCGCCGGAAGTCCCCGGTGTGGAGCTGGTTCTTCAGCCGCTCCTGGGCGTGGGGGTGCTTGGCCACCACCAGCAGGCCGGAGGTGCCCTTGTCCAGCCGGTGGACGGGGTGGAAGCCGGACTCGTCCCCGGCCTGTTTGTAATAATACACCAAAAAATTACCCATCGTATCGTCAAAGTGGCCGTGGCTGGGGTGCACCAGCACCCCGGGGGCCTTGTTCAGCACCACCAGGTCGGCGTCCTCATAGACGATATCCAGCGGGCCCTCTGTGGGAACTGGTTCGGCGGGGGTGACGGGGTCGGTTAAGCGAACCGCCAGCGTCTGCCCCTCCCGCGCCCGGACGCGGACGTTCACCCTCGCCCCGTCCAGCGTGATGCCGTCCTCCAGCCACTTCACCCGGCGCAGCACCGTGCCCGACAGCCCCAGGGTGCGGCGCAGCAGGGTGTTTACCTCCAGCCCCGCCAGCTCGGGGGTGATGGTCAGGGTGAGATAACGGGCGCTCACAGCGTTTTGGACAGGTAGAGCATCCGGAACAGCCAGGTGATGGAGTACACGCCCACCACCGCCACCACCGCCGCGGCGGCCTCCAGACTCACCGCCACCAGCACAAACAGGGAGGCCGCGGCGGCAAAGAAGGTGAACATCCCGGCAAATTGGAAGGACTGGTTCATGATGGCCTTCTCCCGCTCGTCCTGCTCCTGGATCTTGGCCTTTTTTCGGGCCTCGGGGTTGGACAGCAGATAGGTCGTCCGGATCAGCAGGATCACCGCCCCAATGGAGATGCCGCTGGCCCCGCCCAAGTAGAAGCCCCGGGCGAAGTCGGGCAGGGCGTCGCTGTCCCGGACGAGGAACAGGTAGCACAGGAGGCCGGTGATCCCCACCGCCAGCAGGCCAAAAGCCATCAGACGGCGGCGGCGCAGGGAGCGGTCGTAGTCCGACGTGTCAAACATCCGCATCAGCATGGCGCTTCCTCCTCATTTGGCGGTGTTCCGCCCCAGGAGCCGCAGCTTGAAGGCGTGGAACCTGTCAAACAGCGGCCGGGTCTTGGGGGAGCCGTACAGCAGGCCGATGAAGGCCAGCCCGCACCCCGCGCCGCACAGGAAGTGGGTCAGGGCGCTGTGGATCTCCAGGACGTTCAGGGCAAAGACGCCCGCCCACATCAGTGTCAGCCCAACGGCAAAGGCGGGGTTTATGCGGAAATTGCAGTTGCACTTCATGATTCTTCCTCCTCAAACAGAAAAATGTCCTCGATGGTGGTCTCAAAGTATTTGGCAATCTTGTGAGCCAGCAGGAGCGAGGCGTTATACCGTCCGCTCTCCAGCGAGATGATGGTCTGCCGGGTGACGGCCACCGCCTCCGCCAGCTCCGCCTGGGAGATCCGCCGCTCCTTCCGCAGGGCGGCGATGCGGTTTTCCATGTCATCCCTCCTGACGGCGCAGGTTGTGTGCGCCCTGATAAATTCCCCCTTGGTGGAAACAATGTAAAGTTCGCTTTACGATTCGTAGTATAGCACGCTTTACATTTCATATCAAGCACATTTTACATTTTTCCGGACACAGCGGGTTTGGCAGCTCCTCTTTGTGAAAATCGCAGAGAAACTCCTTGACAGGGCCGGCGCCCCTTTGTTAAAATCAGAGTAGCATATCCCCAATTCCACCCGGCCCGGCTACTCCCTTGGGCGCCCACGCCCATAGCCCCGCCGAGGAGAAAAAAAGGAGGAAAATCCGCGAACCGGCGGTGCGGCAATGTGGAGACTTGTCGTAAGGTCCACGGGGTAAACTCCCCGCGGGCGAGGGCGCGCCGCGGAGGCGGCGGGTCTGCGGTTCATCGCTATGGCAACTTTGAGTTTGAGAGGCATCAAGAAGATCTATGACGGCGGCGTGACGGCTGTCCACGACTTCAACCTGGAGATCGCGGACAAGGAGTTCATCGTGCTGGTGGGCCCCTCCGGCTGCGGCAAGTCCACCACCCTGCGGATGGTGGCCGGCCTGGAGGAGATCAGCGAGGGTGAGCTGTACATCGGCGACAAGCTGGTCAACAACGTGGAGCCCAAGGATCGGGACATCGCCATGGTGTTCCAGAGCTACGCTCTGTACCCCCACATGACGGTGTATGAGAACATGGCCTTCGCCCTGAAGCTGCGTAAGCTGCCCAAGGACGAGATCGACCGCCGCGTGAAGGAGGCGGCGGAGATCCTGGACATCACCCAGTACCTGGAGCGCAAGCCCAAGGCCCTGTCCGGCGGCCAGCGCCAGCGCGTGGCCATCGGCCGCGCCATCGTCCGGGAGCCCCAGGTCTTCCTGATGGACGAACCCCTGTCCAACCTGGACGCCAAGCTGCGTAACCAGATGCGCGCCGAGATCATCAAGCTGCGCCAGCGCATCGACACCACCTTCATCTACGTCACCCACGACCAGACCGAGGCCATGACCCTGGGCGACCGCATCGTCATCATGAAGGACGGCTTCATCCAGCAGATCGGCACCCCGCAAGAGGTGTTCGACAACCCGGTGAACGTGTTCGTGGCCGGCTTCATCGGGATGCCCCAGATGAACTTCTTTAACGCCAAGCTGGTGAAGTCCGGTACCGGCTATGCGTTGAAGGTGGCCGGCGCCACCATGGAGATCTCCGAGAAGATCCAGAAGCAGCTGGCGGCCAAGAACATCCCCGAGAAGGACATCGTCCTGGGCATCCGTCCCGTGCACGTGTCCTTTGCCGAGGGCGCCGGCGCTCACACCATCGCCGCCCGGGTGGACGTGTCCGAGATGATGGGCAGCGAGATCCATCTGCACGTCACCGCCAAGGAGGACAACGGCGCCGAGAAGGACGTGGTGCTGGTGGTTTCCACCACCGACCTGCCCGAGAGCTTCCGGGCCGGCATCCCCTATGGCACCACCATCCACTTCACCTTCCCCGGCGAGCTGGTGCACCTGTTCGACAAGGAGACCGAGCGCAACCTGCTGGCCGACTGAGGGTTCGTCAGCCTACCATAGCAAAGAGGCCCCGCCGCATAAGCGGGAGCCTCATAAGGAAGTATTTTCATTTGGAAGAAGTGGCGTAGTCGAAAGGCTACGCCGCTTCTTCCTTGGCCTGGGGCGTGGGAAGAATACCGATGAAGTTATAAACAATGTCAATCTGCTGGGAGCGGTGGCCGCTGGATTTGTCCGGGGCGTGTACGTTGATACGCTCGATGAACTCATTGACGATGGCCGGGGTAAGCGCGTCAATCTCGCTGTATTTCTTCACCAGCGCAATAAACTGGGCCACGTTCACGGCCTGGGCCTGTCCCTTGTCCAACTCAG
Organism: bacterium; assembly: GCA_004560375.1. GTDB lineage: Bacteria > Bacillota > Clostridia > Oscillospirales > Oscillospiraceae > Enterenecus. The sequence continues at coordinate 1,456 of SFVC01000023.1, read as the reverse complement.
CGTGGAGGGCCTTGGCCTTTTCGGTCAACGTGCGCTGTTCGTCCTCGTAGGATTTGGACAGCTTGGAAAACCGCTCGTCTGAAAGCTTCCCACTGATATTGTCCTCATAGATACGCTGGAAAAGCACATCTAAATCCGATATACGCCGCTCAGCCTGGGCCAACTCCCGCCGCTTCTGTGCCGTTTCCTTCTTTTGGTCTGCCATGCTCTTATCCATCACGGCTTGGACAAACTCGGCTTCGTGGCCCTGGACGTACTGCACCGTCTGCCGCAGGTGTTCCAGCACAATATCAGATAGCACAACCTCCCGGATGAAGTGAGCGGAACAGGTGCCCGTATTGCTCTTGTAGTTGGCACAGCGGAAATGGTTCTGCCTGTCCTCAAAGCTGGCGGTGGTGCAATAGTGGAGCTTCGCCCCGCAGTCGGCGCAGTACACCAACCCAGAAAACATACTTTGCCTGCCCGTCTTGGTGGGGCGGCGCTTATTCTTCCGCAGCTCCTGTACCCGTTCCCATGTCTCGCGGTCTATAATTGCCGGGTGGGTGTCCGGGAACACCTTCCACTTGTCCGGGGGGTTCTGCACCCGCTTCTTGGACTTGTAAGACTTCTTGTAGCCCTTGAAATTCACCGTACAGCCCGTGTACTCCATCCGCTCTAAAATCTTAGCCACAAGCTTACTATCCCACTCATACGGATTTTCGCGGGGATGGCCTACCACCGGGAACCCCTTTTCCAGCTTATACGCCGTAGGGGTAAGTACCTGTGCCGCCCGGAGCCGCTTGGCGATCTGCATTGGCCCCAGCCCGTCCATACATAGGCTGAAAATCTCCCGCACCACCTGGGCCGCTTCTTCGTCCACGTCCCATCCGTGCTTGTCCCCCTTGTAGCCATAGGGAACCTGGGTACAAAGCCGCTGGCCGCTGTTTCCCTTGTTGGTGAACACAGCCCGGATTTTCTTGGACGTGTCGCGGGGGTAGAACTCGTTGAACAGCTCCCGCACCGCCACCATATCGTCAAGGCCCTTGGCGCTGTCTATACCGTCCGTCACAGCGATATAGCGTACCCCGTAGTCCTCGGTGAACCGCTCCATGAGAGCGCCCACCACAAGACGGTTACGCCCCAATCTGGAATGGTCTTTCACTATGATGGCGCTTACCTGTCCGCGCTCCACCAATTCCATTAGCTCGGTGAATCCGGGGCGGTCAAAGTTTGTCCCGGTGTAACCGTCATCGGAAAAGAAGAACACGTTGTTCAGCCCCTGCTCCTTACAGTATTTCAGCAGAAAATCTCGCTGATTCAGGATAGAGCCGCTATCCCCTTCTTGTTCGTCCTCCTGGGACAGCCGGGTATAGCAAGCGTTGATTTTGCTTCCGTCAGAGGGGAGAGCACCGGGGATGAATGTATTGGTAAATTTATCGAACTGCCACATAATCTATAGCCTCCTTAAAAGTGACAG
>SFVC01000096.1 GCA_004560375.1 bacterium | reverse complement strand
CCCCATGGCGGGGGTGACGGACCTGGCCTTCCGGCTGATCTGCCGGGAGCTGGGGGCGGGCCTGACGGTTACGGAGATGGTCAGCGCCAAGGCCCTGTGCTATCAGGACAAAAAAAGCCGGGGCCTGCTGAAGCTGTCCCCCGGGGAGCACCCGGCCAGCGCTCAGATTTTCGGCAGCGACCCCGTGTGCATGGCGGAGGCCGCGTGCATCGCGGCGGAGATATCCGGGGCGGACCTGATCGACATCAACATGGGCTGCCCGGTGGGAAAGATCGTCTCCAACGGCGACGGCAGCGCCCTGATGCGGGACCCGGAAAAGGCCGCCCGGATTGCCCGGGCGGTGGTGGAGGCCTCGCCGGTGCCGGTAACGGTGAAAATGCGCCGGGGCTGGGACAAGGGCAGCATCAACGCCGTGGAGCTGGCCCGGATGCTGGAGCAGGCGGGGGTGTCGGCCCTGGCCATCCATGGCCGCACCCGGGCCCAGATGTACGCCGGGCAGGCGGACTGGGTCACCATCCGCCAGGTGAAAGCGGCGGTGTCCATTCCGGTGATGGCCAACGGCGACGTGTTTTCGGCGGAGGACGCCGTGAAGATCCTGCACTTCACCGGGGCCGACGCCGTGATGATCGGCCGGGGCTGTCTGGGCAATCCCTGGCTGTTTCAGCAGGCCCAGGCGGCGCTGGAGGGCAAGCCCATCCCTCCCCTGCCGCCCCTGGCCCAGCGGTGCGATACCGCCGTGCGGCAGATCGAGCTGGCGGCCCGGGACAAGGGGGAGCACATCGCCATTCTGGAGGCCCGGAAGCAGTACGCCTGGTATCTCAAGGGCGTGCCCCACGCGGGGTATTACAAAGAGCAGATCGTGCGCATGAACACGCTGGAGGATATGTACCGGATCACGGAGGGCATCCGCCGGGACCTGACATAAGGCGGGCCCAAGGAGGAAAAGGAGGAATTCTATGCACAAGAGAAAGCATTGGATCGTGGCGGCGGGACTGGCCGTGTGCGGCCTGCTGCTGGCCGCGTTTTCCCTGGGACACCCCCGGGATGTTCCCGAGACAAACCGGGACAGCGCGCCCCGGCCGGTGGTGCGGGTGGTCCCCGCCTGGAACGGCCTCCAGGCGGAGAAAACCGTATATTGACCGCCCCGCGAAAAGAAGCCGTAAGCCCTTCTGGGACCATCAAAAAAAGCAGCCTTTCGGCTGCTTTTTTCGCCTATAGGATGATCACCGGCCCGGCGGCGGCCAGGCGGCCCTCCCGGACGGTGACGGTCTCGCCGGTCAGGGCGTTTTCATAATTGCCGTCGGCCAGGGGGACGGCGGCCGTCCCCGGTCGGCCCGCCAGGGGGAACACGCCCACCGCCAGGTGTTGGCCGCTCTGATAATCGGCCACGGCCAGGCCCTGCGCGTCGTCCGCCTCCACATGGAAGGCGGCGTCCGTGGGCAGGCGCTTTTTGATGTCGTACAGCTTCCGCAGCAGGGGAGACAGGTCCTCCCCGGTCCAGTCGATGGGCTCCCGCTCAAACAGGGAGGGCGTATGGACGGCGGAGACCTCCTGCCCGGCATAGAGCAGGGTGGTCCCCTTCTGGAAATAGCTCAGGGCCGTCCAGGCCAGCAGGCTGTCCCGGCTGGGGAAGCGGTCCGCCGCCCGGCGCTGGTCGTGATTTTCCAGGCAGCTGAGCTTGTTGTACCAGGTGGGAAAGCTCAGCTCCTGATAGCTCAGGGCGGCAAAATACCGGCTCAGGGGCATGGTCCCGCCAGTGGCTCCCTCATACAGGGGCCAGATGTCGTAGGGGTACAGAATGTCGAACACGTCAAACAGCTCGTTGTCCGTGGCGGCGTACAGGCCCTGGCGGCGGAAGGCCAGGATGTGGTCCAGGTGGACGCTCTCCCCCAGCCAGATGGCCCCGGGGCGCACCCGTTCCACCGCCTGCCGGGCCTTGCGCCAGAACGCCACAGGCACGGTGCTGGCCACGTCGCAGCGGAAGCCGTCCACATACTGGGCCCAATAGCACAGGGACTCGATCTGATAATCCCACAGGCCGGAAACGGCGTAGTCCAGGTCCACCACGTCGGTCCAGTCCCCCACCTTGTTGCCCCGGCTGCCGTCCGGCTTGCGGTAGAAAAACTCCGGGTGCTCCCGCACCAGCGTGGAATCCGGCGAGGT
>SFVC01000095.1 GCA_004560375.1 bacterium | reverse complement strand
GGTGATGGCGGTGTACAGCACGCCCCGGACCAGCAGATTGGGGGCCGCCGGGGCGGACACCAGCACCACCGCCCGGTATTCGCTGCCCTGGGCCTTGTGGACGGTCATGGCATAGGCCATGTCCAGCTGGCTCAGCAGGTCGGCGGTGTATACGCTGGTGCGGTCGTCGAACCGGATGGTCACCAGCTCGCCGGAGGGGTCGATGTCCTCCACCGTGCCCACGTCGCCGTTGAAGATGCCGCTGCCGGCCTCGCCGTCGTCCTTTTCCCAGAGGACGTCATAGTTGTTCCGGGTCTGCATCACCCGGTCCCCCACCCGGAAGATCATGTCGCCCCAGGCCTTCTGGCGCTTGCCCGGGGCCGGGGGGTTCAGAGCCGCCTGCAGGGCCCGGTTCAGGCTGACGGTGCCGGTCTCCCCCTTGCGGGTGGGGGTCAGCACCTGGATCTGCCCGGCGGGGATGCCCATCTTGTCCGGCAGACGGGTGCGGCACAGGTCCACCACCGTCTGCACCAGCCGGTCCGGCGAGCGGCGGCACAGGAAGAAAAAGTCGCTTTGCTTGTTGCTCAGGTCCGGGGTCTGGCCCCGGTTCACGGCGTGGGCGCTGCGGATGATGGCGGACTGCTCCGCCTGGCGGAACACCTCCGTCAGGGTCACGGAGTCCACCGCGCCGCTGCGCAGGATGTCCCCCAGCACGTTGCCGGGGCCCACGGAGGGCAGCTGGTCCGGGTCCCCCACCATCACCAGGCGGCACCCGGGCTTCAGGGCCGCCAGCAGGGCGTCCATCAGCGGCAGGTCCACCATGCTCATCTCGTCCACGATGACGGCGTCGGCCTCCAGCAGGTCCTTTTCGTTTTTCTTGAAGGTCACCTCGCCGGTGAGCTCGTTGAAGGTCATGCCCAGGCAGCGGTGGATGGTCTGGGCCTCCCGGGAGCACAGCTCACTCATGCGCTTGGCCGCCCGGCCCGTGGGGGCCAGCAGCAGAACCGTCAGGCCCATGCGCTCCAGCAGGGTGACGATGCCCCGGGTGGAGGTGGTTTTGCCGGTGCCGGGGCCGCCGGTCAGCAGCAGCACCCCGCTCCGGGCCGCCAGCTCCACCGCCCGGCGCTGCTGGGGCGCATAGGCGATGCCCTGGCGGGCTTCCATCTCGGCGATGATTTTGTCCACATTTTTCCCGGTCTGCCGGGGCGCGTCCCGCAGGGACAGCAGCCGCCGGGCCACCTGTGTCTCCGCCTGATACAGGCGCTGGAGATAGCAGGCCTGCACCCCCGCCACCGGCTCCTGGACGATGACGCCCCGGGCCAGCAGCCCGTCCAAAGCGGTCTCCAGGGCGTCCGGGTCCCCGTCAATCAGCTGAGCGGAGGCAAAAAGCAGCTTGTCCCGGGGCAGGAACACATGGCCGTTGTTCAGATTGTGGGACAGCTCATATGTAAGGGCGGCCTCCACCCGGCAGGGGCTGTCGCCGTCGAAGCCCATGCTCAGGGCGATCTCGTCCATGGTGGAAAAGGCCACGCCGTAGGCCTGTCCCGTGAGAAGATAGGGGTCCTCCTTCAGCCGGGGCAGGGCCTGGGCTCCGTAGGCCCGGGACAGCTGCATGGCAAGAGGTACCGGCAGCTCATACCGGGCCAGAAATTCCATCACCCGCTTCAGTCCCGTCAGCTCCCGGAAGGCGGCGGACAGCTCCATGGCCTTTTTGGCGGTGATGCCCTTGACGGTCTGGAGCCGCTCCGGCTCCTCCTCGATGACGGCCAGGGTGTCCGCTCCGAAGCGGTCCACCAGCCGCCGGGCGGTGGCGGGGCCAATGCCCTTGAGAATGCCGGAGGCCAGATAGGCCGCGATGTCCTCCTCCGTCTCCGGCATGCGGCGCTCCACGGATTCCGCCGCGAACTGGGGGCCGTAGCTGGGGTGATTGGTCCACACGCCGGTAACGGTCATCCTCTCGCCGGGGGCGGCGCAGGGGATGCACCCCACCACCGTCACCAGCTCGCCGTCGTCCGTCAGCAGGGAGAGCACGGTGTAGCCGTTGTCCTCATTCTGAAAAATCAGGCTGTGTACGGCGCCCTCCACCGTGCTTCGTTCGGCCATAGCGGCCCTCCTTATGGTAAATGGTCGGGGATCTCCGCCGCCGTCAGCAGCAGAAGATCGTCGTATCGCTCCGTCAGCTCCCTGGCCCGG
>SFVC01000094.1 GCA_004560375.1 bacterium | reverse complement strand
CGGAGCGCGTGATCAGCGCGTTGCGGTCCGCCTCGTAGAGGCCGGCGGCGCGCTGCTGCTTGACGGGGATGAGGCCGTAGGGCTGGCCCGCGCCGCCGACACAGCCGGTCTTGCAGGTCATGACCTCCACCAGGTCGTAATAGGCGACGCCCTCCTCAATGTCCTTGAGCAGCTTCTTGGCGTTCACCAGGCCGTGGACCACGGCGATGCGCAGGACGCGGTCGCCCACGGGCAGGGAGACCTCCCGGATGACGTCGCTGCCCCGGATGCCGGAGAACTGGATGGCCTGGAGGGTGTTCTTGGACTTGTCCTCCACCACCCGGCGGGCCACAGCCTCCGCCACGCCGCCGGTGGTGCCGAAGATGGTGGCGGCGCCGGTGCCCATGCCGAAGGGCAGGTCGGGAGCCTCGCCCTCCAGCTCCGTGAAGCGGATGCCAGACTCCTTGATCATGGTGATGATCTCCTGGGTGGTCAGCACCAGGTCCACATCCCGGACACCGTCATGCTGGAACTCCGGTCTGGCGGCTTCCATCTTCTTGGCGGTGCAGGGCATGATGGCGATATGGAAGGTGGTCTTCCCGTCCTCCGCGTCCTTTTTGGCGTACTGGTCTTTCAGCACCGCTGCGAACATCTGCATGGGGGACTTGCAGGTGGACACATTCTTCAGGTACTTGGGATTCTCCTTCTCCAGATACTTGATCCACGCCGGGCAGCAGCTGGTGAACATGGGGAAGGGGCCACCTTTCTTCAGCCGCTCCAGGAACTCCGCGGACTCCTCCAGAACAGTCAGGTCCGCGCCGAAATTGGTGTCGTACACCTCGTCGGCGCCCATCATCTTCAGCGCCGTCACCAGCTTGTCAATGGCGTTGACGCCGGGCTCCAGGCCGAAGGCCTCGCCCACGGCCACGCGGACGGCGGGAGCAATCTGGAACACCACCCGCTTATTGGCGTCATACAGCACCCGCCAGGCCTTGCCGATCTCGTCCCGGACGGTGATGGCGCCGGTGGGGCAGGCGGCGGCGCACTGGCCGCAGCTGATGCAGTTGGTGTCACTGAGTTTCCGGTCGAAGGCGGGCATCACCTGCAGGTCGCTGCCCCGGTGAGCGAAGTTCAGGATACCCATGCCCTGCATCTCCTCGCAGACGCGGACACAGTCGCCGCAGAGGATGCACTTGTTGGGGTCCCGGACGATGGCGGGAGAGGAGTGGTCCTTTTCATATTGGGGGCGGGTGTCCTCAAAGCGGACCTTCCGCACGCCGAACTGCAGCGCCAGGTCCTGCAGGCGGCACTTGCCGCTCTTTTCGCAGGTGGTGCAGTCCCGGCAGTGGGAGGAGAGCATCAGCTCCAAAATCATCCGCCGGTGCTTCAGGAGCCGGGCGGTGTTGGTGCGGATCTTCATGCCGTCCCGGGGCTCCATGGAGCAGGAGGCGTCGATCTTGCCCTTTTCATCCTCGACAACGCACATCCGGCAGGCGCCGAAGGTGGACAGTTCGGAGTAATAGCAGAAGGTAGGCATATCGATGCCGGCCTTGCGAATGACCGCCAGAACGTTTTTCTCCCCGTCAAAGGGGACGCGCTGACCGTCGATGTACATAATTCCCTTTGCCATTTTCTCAGCCCTCCTTTGCTGCCGTGATGGCGCCGAAGGGACAGTTGCTCACACAGGCGCCGCAGTTGATGCACTTTTCCGGGTCGATGGTGTGGGGCTTCTTCACAGAGCCCTCGATAGCCTCCATGGGGCAGTTCTTCCGGCACTTGCCGCAGCCCTTGCACGCCTCAGCGTCGATGGTGGGATGGGGCTTTTCCCGGTTGCAGATGGGGCAGTGATGGTCCACGACGTGGGCCAGATACTCATCACGGAAATATTTCAGGGTGCTCTGGACAGGCTTGCAGGCGCTCTGACCCAGGCCGCACAGGGCGGTGGAGCTGATGGTGTCCGCCAGCTCCTCCAGCAGGTCCAGATCCTCCAGCGTGCCCTTGTTGGCGACGATGCGGTCCAAAGAACCGGGCGGTCTCCACCATGCAGGTGTCCTCGTCCATGACCACCAGGCCGCCGGAGCCGATCATGGCGCCGATGGATTTCAGGGAGTCGAAGTCCAGAGGCAGGTCCAGGTGCTCCTGGCTGGCGGTGGTGGCGCCGCCGGAGGGCCCTCCGATCTGAACGGCCTTGAATTTCTTGCCGCCCCGGATGCCGCCGCCGATGTCAAAGACGACCTCCCGGATGGAGGTGCCCATGGGCACCTCGATGAGGCCCGTGTTCACCACGTTGCCCGTCAGGGCGAAGGCCTTGGTGCCGGGGCTGGTGCGGGTGCCGATGGAGTGGTACCAGTCCACACCGTTGCGGACGATGAGGGGGACATTGGCGAAAGTCTCCACGTTGTTGAGCACCGTGGGCTCCGCCCAGAGGCCGTGCTCGATGGTGCGGGGCGGCTTGACGCGGGGCATGCCCCGGTTGCCCTCGATGGAGGCGGTCAGGGCGCTGCCCTCGCCGCAGACG
>SFVC01000093.1 GCA_004560375.1 bacterium | reverse complement strand
CATCCCCCGTACCGCCACCGTGTCCTTCAGCGTGGGCATCCAGCCCCTGCTGCCCCAGGAGCACGCGGGGCTGGCGCTGTGCGTGTTCTCCGCCCTGTTCTTCCTGGTGGTGCTGTACTTCTCCCTGAAGCCCTCGGGCATCCTGACCTGGGTGGGTAAGATCCTGAATCCTCTGTTCTTGCTGTTCCTGGGCATTCTGACGGTGACCGCCCTCTTGAAGCCCATGGGGGACGTCTCCGCTCTGGAGCCCACCGGGACTTACGCCGACATGAGCTTCTTCCAGGGCTTCCTGGACGGCTACAACACCGTGGACGCCCTGGCGGCGCTGGCGTTCGGCATCGTCCTCATCAACGCCATCCGGGGACTGGGCGTTCAGTCCCCCAAGGCCATTTCCGCCAGCACCATCAAGGCGGGCGTGTTCAGCTCCCTGCTGATGGCCGCCATCTACTGCGTGCTGACGGTGGTGGGCGCTCAGTCCCGTGCGGTCTACGGCATCTGCGCCGACGGCGGCGAGGGCCTGTACCGCATCGGCACCCACTATTTCGGCTCCTTCGGCGGCGTGCTGCTGGGCATCACCGTGACCTTCGCCTGTCTCAAAACCGCCATCGGCCTCATCACCTCCTGCGCGTCCACCTTTGTGGAGCTGTTCCCCGGCACCCTCAGCTACCGCTCCTACGCCATCGTGTTCTGCCTGTTCTCCTTCGGCGTGGCGAATTTCGGCCTCAGCCGCATCATCCAGCTCTCCCTGCCGGTGCTGATGTTCCTCTATCCCCTGACCATCACGCTGATTCTGCTGTGCCTGGCGGGGAACTGGTTCGGCTATGACCGGCGGGTGTTCGTGGCGGTGACGGTGCCCACCGCCCTGGCCGCCGCCCTGGACTTCCTGAACACCCTGCCGGAGGGCGGCAAGACGCTGCTCCACGCGGAGATCCTGCTGGCCCCCGCCCGGGCGTACCTGCCCTTCTTCACCTACGGCATGGGCTGGGTGCTGCCCGCCTGCGCGGGACTGGCCGTCGGACTGGCGCTCCATTTTGGGAAGAAGCAGGCGTGAAATGTGTATGAAAAATCCGTGAGAGCCACGCTCTCACGGATTTTTTATGGGTCATAGCACCTCTTTGCAGAAATCGTCCAGGGCCTTTTCGTAGGCCGCCGGGTCGGTGTAGCAGCTCATACCGTGGCCCGCGCCGGGGACGGTCAGCAGCTCCGCGTGGGAAGCGCAGGCATCCCGCAGGGCGGCAGCCATCTCGCAGGGCACCACGTTGTCCGCCTCGCCGTGGATGAGCAAGACGGGGACATGGGCGTGCTTCATGGATTCCAGGGCGGAACATTCCCGCACATCCAGATGCCCGAACAGCTTCGCCCCCAGCCGGGTAAGCTGCCAGGTGGGAAACTGGGGGTAGTGCCAGCGGCGCATCGTATCCCGAAGAATGTCCTCCGGGGAGTCGTAGCCGCAGTCGGCGATGATGCCCTTCACCTGAGGCGGCAGGGGCAGGTCGGCGGCCATCAGCACCGTGGCAGCGCCCATGGACACGCCCAGCAACAGGATTTTTGTCTCCGGGCCGAACTTTTCCACCGCCGCATTGGCCCAATCCAGGCAGTCGTACCGCTCCCGGATGCCGAAGGTGATGGTGCCCCCCTCACTGTCTCCGTGGCCCCGCTGGTCCGCCATCAGGACGGAAAAGCCCCGGCGCAGGCAGAGCTGGAAGCCGCCGCTGCCGTCCCGGGCCGCCGTGGAGCGGTAGCCGTGGAAGAAAATCATCAGGGGTGCGCCGGGGTTCCCGGCGTAGTATTTGCCGGCCAGACGCAGGCCGTCCCGGGAGGTGATGGTGACGGTCTCATAGGGACGGGACAGCAAATCGTCGATATTCCGCAGGGTCAGCTCCCGGTGGGGCGCATACGCCTCCCCCTCCGGGATGGAGCGGACCGGGGCGATGCGCTTCGGGTCCGCCTGGAAGGCGGTGCGGTAGGCGTACCACGCGCCGCCCAGAGTCAGGGCCGCCGCCGAGGCGGTCAGGGCGGCCGCTTTCTTGACGGCGCTCATTTCAGCTCATCCAGGGTCAGGGAGAAGCTGTCCATGAAGGTGTCCAGGAAATAGTCCACCTCCGGCACGCCGTAGCCCTCCAGAGCCTTGCGGGTCTGGGCGGCGGCCTCCCGGAACTCCGTGTTCCCGGCCTTCAG
>SFVC01000092.1 GCA_004560375.1 bacterium | reverse complement strand
TCCCCTTTCCCGATCTCCGACAGGGTCCGCAGCCCCTTGCTCTGCCAGGATCGGAGGATGGCGTCCATATACTTCCATACCAGCCGCCCGGTACCCTCGATGGTCTTGTCGTAGGCCAGCTCCAGCACCTCATCGGGGAAGCCCATGGCCAGCCACTCCTCCATATAGCGCCGCTCAGTGGCGGTGGGCTGCCGCTCGCGGATCTGCAGCAGCTGCCGCAGCCGCTCGCTCTGCTCCTCCCGCCTATCCAGCTCGCCGAGGTACTCCTCCGCCCGCTCCAGCGTCACGATCTCCCGGTTGCACCAGATGTACGCCTCCTTCTCGATGGCGTGCATGGTGGGCAGCCGCCCCTCGCCGTAGCGGCGGCGGGCGTTCTCGGCGCAGCGGTTGATGAGCAGCATGATCACATCGCAGGGGAGTCCCAGCCGGTCATAGATGCCGAAGAGTGTCTTGAGATCCGCCCCGGAGAGGGTGTGGCCCAGCTTCGCCTGGGCCTCGTTCACCAGCGAGCGGAAGGAGCGATCCTCCCGGCTGCGGAGCAGGATGTCCTCGCTGCGGTACTCCGGCAGCTCCTCCGGGGGAGGCAGGGGCTTTCCTCCGCCCTCGCCCAGCACGCCGCCGCGGCGCAGCCTCTCCGCCGCGGCGCGCACCTCCGCCGCGGTCAGTCCCAGGGTCCGGGCGGCCTCGTTTTCGTCCAGCGCGCCCCCCCGGCCAAGGAGGTAGAGGTACAGCAGCGCGCAGTTCCCGTCCCGGAGCGCGAGCAGCCGCTCTATGTCCTCCGTGCGGAGGAACAGGCCGGGGGAAGTGTGCAGTTGGTATTTTTTCTCGTCCATGGGCGCCTCTTTTTCTCTGTCGGCGCAGCCCTCCGGCTGCCGTGGGACTAAATTCACAGACTGTTCGTAATTTCCTGCATTATACCATAGCAAAGATACTTGAGCAAGTGCGGGAGTTGTGGTAAAATGACATTTTGTAAAAGTACCACTTGCCGGAGTCGATGACAATGATGGAGCTTCTCTCTCCGGCCCCCTCGCCGGAAGCCGCCGTGGCGGCGGTGCAGAACGGGGCCGACGCCATATATCTGGGTTTCTCGGAGCTGACCGGCTGCCGGGATGCCGTGAATTTCTCGGACGCCGCCTTTGAGGACACCGTCCGCTATTGCCATACCCGGGGCTGCCGGGTCTATCTGGCCATGGACATCCTCCTGCACGACGGGGATCTGCCCCGGGCCGCCGGTCTCGCCCTCCGTGCCCAGCGCGCCGGGGTGGACGCCGTGCTGGTCAGGGACATGGGCCTGCAGCGGATCCTCCGCGCCCTGCTGCCGGAGATGCCCCTCTTCGCCGCGCCGGAGCTGGGCTTCCGCACGGCGGAGGATGTGACCCTGGCCGGTCGGCTGGGCTTCCGGCGGGTCTTTCTCCCCACGGAGGTGGATGTGGAGGATGTGCGCGCCCTGAGCGGGCTGGGGGTGGAGCTGGCCGTGATGGTACAGGGCCGGCTCTGCGCGGCGGTGCGGGGGCTTTGCACCCTCTCGGTGCAGAACGGCCGGGGCAGCGCCGACCGGGGCGAGTGCGCCCGGAACTGCCGGGAGCATTTCTCCCTGGGCGGGCGCTGGGACTCCACGCCGCTGAGCTACAAGGATCGCTGTCTCCTCCGTTCGCTGGATGCGCTGGAGGAGGCGGGCGTGGACTGTGTTTACATAGGGGATCGGGACCGCCGGCCGGAGTACACCGCCGCCTTCACCGCCCTCTACGCCCGGGCCGTCCACGAAAAGAAGCTGCCCGCCCGGGCCGATCTGGACACGCTGGAGCGTTATTTCTCCGAATACGGCTTCTCCCGGACGGTGGAGATCGCCGGGGAGAAGGCCGAGGTCAACGGCAGGGAGCTGGAGTCCTACTGCTCCACTCTCCGCAAGAGCTACGCCCGCAGCGCCGAGGACAGGCGGGTGAGCGTGCAGTTCGCCGTACTGGGCCGGGGCGACCACAGCCGCATCCGGCTGGGCGTAATGGACCGGGAGGGCAACCGCGCCGCCGTGGACGGGCCCATGCCCGTGTGCTACGGGGATGTGGAACTGAAGGCCGAGAGCCTCCGCACGGTGCTCTACAAAACCTCCGGCACCCCCTACCGCTGCGGCGGCGTCCATGTCCGGGACGGAGAGGGGCTGGCCGTGTCCGCCGTGGAGCTGGAGATG
>SFVC01000091.1 GCA_004560375.1 bacterium | reverse complement strand
TTGCCGTCAAAAAAGACGTCTCCCGAAGTCGGTTTCAGGAAGCCTCCGATGATGCGCAGCGTCGTCGTCTTGCCGCAGCCCGAAGGTCCCAACAGTGTGAGAAACTCTTTGTCATTGATCGATAGGTCGATGGAATTCAGTATTGTCTCTCCATCAAATTCCATGGTGCATCCCACCAGGCGAATCAACTCTTTGGCCATTTCCCGCCTCCTCATTATATCCCGTTTTGTTGTTTGGTCCGGCAGCGGCCCGTTCGCCGCCGCCGGCGTGAGTTGATCGATGCGGACGGTTTTATCCGCAACGAGGAGAATATATAGTTTCTGTCGAAAAATGTCAACAGCTTTCCTGCCAGTGGAAATATTTTTCTGCAAACGCGGGCACGGAGCCCTGCACGGTGACGCCGTTGAGATAGTTCAGCTCCCCGCCGTCCTCCCGGAAGGCAAAGCGCAGCCGGTAGGAGTGCAGCAGCTGCCGCTTCTCGCCGTAGGCGCGGTTTTTCTTTTCCACGCCGTATTTCCCGTCCCCCAGCAGCGGCCAGCCCGCGTGGGCCATCTGGGCGCGGATCTGGTGGGTGCGTCCGGTGATCAGCCGGCACTCCAGCAGCGACAGCTCCCCAGCCGTGGAGAGCGTGCGGTATTCGGTGGCGGCGGTGAGCGCCCCGGGCCGGGGGGCGTCATAGACATAGACCTGGTTTTTCTTTGCGTCCTTGAACAGATACCCCTCCAGCCGTCCCGCCGCAGGCCGGGGACTGCCCAGCACCGCGCAGAGATAGGTCTTTTCGATCTCCCGGTTTTTGATCTTCCCGTCCATCACGCGCAGCGCCGCGGCGTTTTTCGCCGCGATCACCAGTCCCCCGGTGTTCCTGTCGATGCGGTTGCAGAGGGCGGGAGCGAAGCTGTTCTCCCGCCGGGGATCCCACTCCCCCTTCTGCCGGAGGTAAGTCTGGATCTGGGCAATGAGGGTGCCGCCGCTCCAGGCCCCGCCCGCATCGTGGCAGAGCACGCCGGGGCGCTTGTCCGCCACGAGAATGTTCCCGTCCTCGTAGGCGATGTCCAGCTCCACCTTCTGCTCCTGCGCCGGCAGGCTTTTCCGCCGCTCCGCTCCGAAAAACTCCTCCGTCAGGTAGATGCGCACCTGATCCCCCTCCGCGAGCCGCGCGTCTCCCCGGGCCGGGCGGCCGTTGATCTTGACATCCTTTTTGCGCAGGGTCTTTTGCAGCAGCGCCGGGGACAGTCCGGGCTCCACCTTCCCGATGAACCGGTCCAGCCGCTGTCCGGCGTCGTTGCGCCCCACCGTGTATTCTCTCATCCGTTCTTCCTCCCGCCCTGATGCTTCTCTCTCATTTCACTCCTCCACGCTCACCCAGATCCACAGCTCCCCGCCGTTGCTGCGGAAGAGATCCACCAGCAGGCCGGAGCGCTCGTCTCCGTAATACACGGAGCTGCCCTGGGCGAAGTGTTCCTCTCCCCGGCAGGTAAAGCCCTGTTCCGTGAGGTAGGCGGCGTAGCGCTCCGCCTCGCCCTCGTCCAGCCCGTAGACATAGTGGTCACAGCAGTCCACATAGCCCGTCTGCACCCCCTCGCTGTCCACCGAAGCGAGACATTCCGCCCCGGTAACGCTCTGGTAGGTGCGCAGCAGGGAATAGTGATAGTTCCCCTGGGTGTCCCGGGGGCTGTAGGACTCCTCCAGCTCCGATCGGACTTTCTCTGCCCAGTCCGCGGTCTTTGTGCCCGCCCCGGCGCTGTCCACGGCGGCGGCGATGGTCTCCGCGTCCACCGCCGGACACGCTTCATCCCCGTCCCGGCTCCCGCTCCACAGCCCCAGCAGCTCGCCGTACTCGTCCACGATTGCGCCGCCTCTCTCCGCCCCGGCGCGCTCCCCCCGGAGGAAGCTCTCCCCCTCCCGTCTCTCCGGGCGGGGCAGCTCCGCCAGAGCGCCCTCCGTCAGGGTAAAGGCACGGGAGGAGTCCCCCTCCCGCTCCACGAGGAAGGGCAGGCCCTCCGCCGCCACCTTCAGCAGCGCCAGATCCCCGGCGCGGTTCACGCAGAGCACCTCCGTCACCGGGAAGGTCCTCCCGTCGGACAGCACGGCTTCGGCGCTCTCCATCATCTCCACGGTGCGCGCCGTGGTGGCGAGCACGCCGTCAGGCCGGAGGAACACGCCCGTCCCCGCGCTCTCGCCCCCCT
>SFVC01000090.1 GCA_004560375.1 bacterium | reverse complement strand
GGAGCGGGGGAGAGCGGCAACGACGGGGTCTACACCGGCGGGGCGGCTATGGCCATCCGGGGGCAGGGCCTGGGCTTTGCCGAGGGCGGGATGCTTTTGTGCGACATCTCGGACAAGGGTGAGAGCTGGCCGGAGGAGGAGAGCGCCCCGGTGTGCCCCGACCCCTTCTTCCCCCGGGAGGGAGCGGCGGCGGACGAGCGCTGCGAGCGGATCCTGTTCCTCCAGAGCCGGGCGCTGGCCGCACGGATGCAGCGGAGCGGCTGTATGGGGCTGGTGCTGGGACTCAGCGGTGGGCTGGACTCCGCCTGGACGCTGCTGGTGGGGGTGGAGGCCCTCGGGCTGCTGGGGCTGCCCCGGGAGCGGCTGCTGGCGGTGACCATGCCGGGCTTTGGCACCGGAGATCGGACCCGGGGCAACGCGGAGATCCTGGCCCGGGAGTTGGGCGTGCGCCTTCGGGAGATCCCCATCGGGGAGGCGGTGGCGCAGCACCTGCGGGCTATCGGCCACGACCTTGAAAACCACAACGCCACCTATGAGAACGCCCAGGCCCGGGAGCGGACGCAGATCTTGATGGATCTGGCCAACGACGAAAACGCGCTGGTGCCGGGCACCGGCGACCTCTCGGAGCTGGCGCTGGGCTGGTGCACCTATAACGGCGACCACATGAGCATGTACGGCCCCAACGGCGCGCTGCCCAAGAGCGGCGTCCGCCGCTGCGTGGACTGGTACGCCCGATGCCGGGCCGGGGACGCGCTGGCCGCGGCCCTCCGGGACATTCTGAACACTCCCGTGTCGCCGGAGCTGCTCCCGGGCGGGGAAGGCAAAATGGGGCAGAGCACCGAGGCCATTCTGGGCCCGTATGAGCTCCACGACTTCTTCCTCTGGTACTTCCTCCGGGAGGGGGCCTCGCCCGCCGCTCTCTACGAGAGCGCCTGCGCCGTCTTTGCCGGACGGTATAGCGGCGGGATGGTGGAGGCCACGCTCCGCACCTTCCTGCGGCGCTTCTTCACCCAGCAGTTCAAGCGTTCCTGCTCCCCCGACGGCCCCGTGCTCTGGGAGGGCGTGTCCCTCTCCCCCCGGGGCGCCTGGCTCATGCCCTCGGATATGAGCGGCGGGCCCTGGCTGGCGGAGCTGGACAGGGCCGTGGGGAAATAAAAAACATTCGTCCGGGCGGCCCCGCGGGGCTGCCCGGACGAATGCTTTATGACTGGTAGGGCGGGTGGCCGAATTCGTGGCCCACGATGCCGTCCACCAGCAGTTCCATGTCCTTCCGGCTGCGGCAGTTCTCCGCCCTTTGGCACACCTGCCGCCGCTCCTCCGCCGACATGGCGGAGAAGTACTCCAGAGCCTTGCCGTTGCGGCACAGCGCCTCCCGGAAGCGCTCGGGGAGCGCCTTGTCGTCCTTGTAGCTGTCCAGAATATCCGTTGCCCTCACCTCGGTTCCAGTCTGCCCGCAAGGAGCGGGAAAATGCGCTATTTTCATAAACGGATTGCGAAAAGCGGGAAAGTATCGTATAATCGCCCTGATTTACCTGATGAGAAACGGAGGAAACGAGATGGATCGAAACGACCGTCCCCACTCCCGGGACAAAGAAGTCTCTTCCGGCACCGCCCATGTGGGCAAGGGCAAACGGGTGGACGCCGGCGGCAAGGTCGGCTCCGGCTCCGGCGGCATGTCCCCGGGCGGCGGACGGCTTCATAAAGGACGGAGTGCGTCCGCAGGCAGCGCCGTGGGTCTGCTGGCCCTCTTCCTGGCCCTGCCGAAAAAACTGCGAACCGTCCTGCTGCTGCTCATCGCCGCCATGGCGCTCTTTGCCCTGCTGAACCCCTCCCAGGGGGGAGAAGCGGAGCAGCCCGGAGGCTACCAGGACGCCGCGCTCACCTCCGCGCCGCCCGCCTCTGCGCCCACTTCCGCGCCGGCTCCCGGGCCCGCCGCAGCCACCCCCGGCCCCGTGAGCAGCGATGCCCGCTCCTACCGGGTGACGCCGCTGGGCAACGGGCAGGACACCGTCACCGTCATGATCTATATGTGCGGCACCGATCTGGAGTCCAAATACGGCATGGGAACCAGCGACCTCAACGAGATGATCAAGGCCACCATCTCCGACAGGGTGAATGTGATCGTGGAGACCGGCGGGTGCAGGCAGTGGCGCAACAGTGTGGTCTCCTCCCGGGTGAACGAGGTCTACAA
>SFVC01000022.1 GCA_004560375.1 bacterium | reverse complement strand
CTGTCCCTCAATGAAAAATATAGGGAGATGGGTCAAAATGGTGTTTGTCTGCGATCACTGCCACTTTGAGATCGAGGCCGTGTCCAAGCCCTGCCAATGCCCGGACTGCGGGAAGCTGAACCGTATCCGCACCGCCACAGCGGAGGAGAACCGGGCGTTCCAGGCTCGAAAGCTGGAGGACGTCTGGCGCGACAGGTTGCCTGTGCTGGCAAGCTGAAAACAACAAAGCGCCCCGGAGGTTTCCCCAACTCGGGAAATCTCCGGGGCGCATTGCTGCTGTGGGCAGGAGGCCGTCACGCTGGGTCACAAAAGGGCCGACACCGCGTTTTACCGTCCTGGCGGGGCACACACGCCACCCACTCCTTGGGCTGGCACAAACGGCCTGAAACGGGCCGGGGCCGCTCCTTTTTGGAGCAGCCCCGGCTGTGGGTGTCAGCTCTCTTGCCCGGTGCTGTCATCCGCCTCGTCACCGTTGCTGATGGGGGCGGCCTCCTCCTGCTGCTCCGCCGCCTCCAGGGCCTCCTCGATCAGCCCCAGCACGAACTCCCGCTGGGTCAGCTTCCTGCCGGTGCGCTGGGTCTCGCGCTCCAGGTGGGTCTTGATCCGCTGGAAAAGGTCCTCCGTGATCTGAAAGGCCAGGGTCCGGGTGTTGTTGTTCGTCATGGTGATGTTCCCTCCGTTTTCTTTCATTTTGAAGTATTCGGTGAGCAGTTCGGTGATGTACTGTGCGGTGGTCAGGCCCGCCGCCTCTCTGGCTTCGGAAATTTTCTGATGCAGGTCGAGGCTGATTTGCGCGCAGAGGTTCTTAGTTTCGGCCATGTGTCATTCTCCTTTCCGCTGATTGCAAGGCAAGTATAGCTGAAAGGCATGGGGAAAGCTATTCACCAATACCACCAAGGAACCAGAGACAGACCAAGCATATCCACCAATCTGAACAGACTGGATAATGAAAAAGCCGCCCACGGTCTGCCTGGGTGGCTGGCAGACTGTGGACGGCAAATTTCTTTTTTTGAATGCTGGAGAGGTCGAGTCATGTGTGCTTCTAAAAACTCCCAAATTCAGGGAATTTGCATCTCCGGCGCGTTATTTTTATTTTACGCACCCAAAATTTTGAAATGACCGAAAATTATTCTTTTCTTTTTGCGTTTCTGCTGATTTAGAGCAAAAATCCCGCACCGAAGTGCGGGATTTTTGCCTGCATCTCGTTTGTCAACGAGACTTGGTCGGAGTGCCGGGATTCGAACCCGGGGCCTCTTGGACCCGAACCAAGCGCGATACCAAACTTCGCCACACCCCGATATTGAATTAAAAGACAGAGGGCGGGCCGCAGCCCGCCCTCTCGTTTTGGAGGCGCCACCCAGATTTGAACTGGGGCATCAGGATTTTGCAGACCCTTGCCTTACCACTTGGCTATGGCGCCGAACACTATATTATATTCAAAAAGAAGTGCTTTAGCACTTCTTTTTGAAATTTTTCTGGAGCGAGTGACGAGGCTCGAACTCGCTTCCGCACCCCACGAACAGGGTTCGCGGGGGCCCCGCACCTCTGATTACACATGAACGCGGCACGCCGCGTTCATAAGTGGAGGTAACGAGTTCGTTCATAACACGAACCCACTGCGGAGCCGGCCGATGCAGCAAAGAAAAACATGGAGCGAGTGACGAGGCTCGAACTCGCTACCTCCACCTTGGCAAGGTGGCGCTCTACCAGATGAGCTACACTCGCATATGGTGCCCAGGGCCGGAGTCGAACCAGCGACACGCGGATTTTCAGTCCGCTGCTCTACCAACTGAGCTACCTGGGCATAGAAAAGGGAAGTGGCGACGCGGAAGGGACTTGAACCCTCGACCTCCGGCGTGACAGGCCGGCGTTCTAACCAACTGAACTACCGCGCCACAAAATGTGGTGGGAACAACAGGGCTCGAACCTGTGACCCCTTGCTTGTAAGGCAAGTGCTCTCCCAGCTGAGCTATGCTCCCCAATCAGTCCTCCGTTCGTCAGACGGCGAAAGCAATTATACCAAACAAAGTGGAACCTGTCAAGAACAAAATGAAAAATTCTGGCTTTAATCGTCTAATCGGCTGACCACTCAAAATGGGGGCCTGCTCACCGTAGATCCACCCGGAACGTCCCGCCGCGTACCGTCACCACGGCGTATCCCGGGCGGTTGTTCACCCCGCCCGCCGTCCCCGGGTTGAGCAGCCACACGCCGCCCTCGGGCTGGCTCAGCGCCTGGTGGGTGTGGCCGAAGCACACCACCGCCGCCCCCCGGCGCTTTCCCTCCTCCACCAGCCGATCCGTGCCCTGCTTGGCGTAGAAGCGGTGGCCGTGGGCCAGGAAAAACCGCACGCCCTCCGCCTCCACCAGCAGCTCGTCCGGCCCGATGCAGAGATCGCAATTTCCACGCACCATATCCATAGGTAAGTCTGGGTAGACGTCCGCCAGGGCCTGGCCGTCCCGGTAGTTGTCCCCCAGGAAAAACACCCGCTGGGGCTGTTCCTTTTCTATGGCGTCCAGCATCAGGCTCAGCCGCCCGTGGGAATCGGAGAAAACTAAAATCTTCATGGGGTTCACCATTCCTTTCCCCACACATATACTGGGAATGATTGGAGGGAGTCCTATGCCGAATTTTGACGAACTGATGAAGGGAAAAGAGGCCGCCCGCCTCATGAGCGACAAGGGCAAGCTGGAGCAGCTCCGGGACGCGCCGGAGACCCAGCAGATCTTTTCCATGCTGAGCCGCACCACCGGCGATCTGGAGTCCGCCGCGGAGCGGGCCGCCAAAGGAGACGCCGCCCAGCTCACCGACGCCATCCGCCAGCTCATGCGGGATCCGGAAGGGGCCCGGCTGATTCAGAAGATGAAGGACAGCTTGAAGTAATCCAAACCGCCGCGAGGAAAGGGGCAGCCATGAGCGAACTGGAAGAAAAACTGGAAAGCGTTCTCGGCAACCCCCAAGCCATGGCTCAGATCATGGCCCTGGCCCAGTCGCTGAACGGGGGCGGCAGCCCGCCCGCCGCCGGGGCAGGGGAGCCGTCCCAGCCCCAGGAACAGCCCCAGGAGCAGGCCCAAACACAGGCCCAGAGCCCCGCGCCCCCTCCGGCGCCCGCCGCGGCCGGAGATTCCGGGGACGGGCTGGGCAGCCTGCTGGGGGGGCTGGGCTCCCTGGATCCCAAGCTGCTGTCCGCCGCCGCGGGCCTTATCGGCCAGTTCAACAGCGGCGCGGACGATCAGCGGGTGGCCCTGCTCACCGCCCTGCGCCCCTTTGTGAAGGAGCAGCGGTACGCCAAGCTGGACAAGGCCATCCAGATCGCCAAGCTGTCCCGGCTGATCCGCTCCGGCCTGGAGCTGTTCCGGGCCCAGCGGGAGAGCAGCCGCAGGGAGGAGGACGGCCATGTATAACCAATACCTGGACGGCAGCGACTTTGTCCTGCTGGATCCCGAGCCCCAGGCCCAGCCCTCCGGCGGCCCCAGCCAGGGGAGGGGACGCCCCGGCGCAGGGCCGGCCCATCGGCCAATGCCCCAGCCCGGATCCCGGCCCCAGCCAAAAAACGACCTGGTGGGTGAGATCACTGGCGGGCTGGGCCAGCTGCTGGACGGGGTGCTGAAGCACTTTTCCCTGGAAAACTTCGACACCGGCGACATCCTGCTGGTGCTGATCATCCTGTTCCTCTACCTGGAGGGGGACAATCTGGAGCTGGTGATCACCCTGGGCCTCATGCTGCTGCTGGGTCTGGGGGATGACAAGCCCAAGGAGAAGGAGGAGTGCTGATCACCGCTCCGGCGTGTAAAGCTGGGTTCCGTCCGGGAGGGTAAAAATGCCCGCCGCCTGATCCAGGGGGCTCACCACCTGCTGGGAGGACATGGCGTATACCAGCTCGCCGTCCTTTTCCGTCTCCGCCGCCATCAGCAGGCCGCTGGTTTCCGAGATCCAGTACCGCTCCACATAGCCCAGCTCCCGGGAGGCCGCCTCCACAAAGACGCAGGGCAGGCCGTCCCGCTCCACATAGCCCGCGGCGGTGATCCGCTCCTTGTCCAGCGCCAGCACATCCTCATAGGTGGGCAGGCGCTGGATCAGATCGGCGGACAAGTCCGACCCCGGGCCCTCATACACCGTGCTCTCCCGGTCGTACCACAGCCACAGCCGGCCGGCCCCTAAAATGGCGTGCTCCACCCGGCCGGAGGCCAGGGTCACGTCCGTCCGGCTCCAGCCCCCGTCCGCCCAGATCTGGGCGGAGGCGGAGCCCACCGGCTGCCCGGCGTCAAAATACTGCACCGTTGCCGTCCGGCTGTAGCTCTCGTACCGGGTCAGGGAGGCGATGAGGCTCTGCACCGTCCGGGTGGACACCTCCACCATCAGCCCGCCCTGCTGCCCGCTGGGCGACCCGCTGGGATCCAGGCTGGCGGTGGCGTCCGGGTTGGCCAGCTCCAGCTTGGGGGTGGGGGCGAACAGGTTCATGGAAAAGCTGTACAGCACCGCCGCCAGCACCACCAGGATGATCACCACCGCCAGGATGGTGCGCTTTCGCTCTTCCACACAAAACCCCCCTTTCCCGCCGCCGGCCTTCGGTCAGCAGCTTTGAAATGTCTCCGGCGGACGGCTGGATCGGCCGAAGTAGTACAAAATACCGTCGCCGATCCGGCGGCAGGCCGTCCCGTCCCCATAGGGGTTGACGGCGTGGGCCATCCCGGCGTAGGCCGCCGGGGACTCAATCAGCTCCGACGCCAGGTTGAAAATATCCGTCTCTCGGGTGCCCGCGATGCGAACTGTCCCCGCCGCCACCGCCTCGGGCCGCTCCGTCTCCCGGCGCAGGACAAGCACCGGCTTGCCCAGGGCGGGGGCCTCCTCCTGGAGGCCGCCGGAGTCGGTGAGCACCAGGTAGCTCCGGGCCATCAGGTTGTGCATCTCATCGGCGGTGAGGGGATCCACCAGATGGACGTTGTCCAGTCCCTCCAGCCGGCTCCGGGCCGCCTTCTGCACCACCGGGGACAGGTGCACCGGATACACCAGCTCGATCTGATCCGCGTAGGTGAGGGCCAGCCGCCGCAGGGCCGCCATGATCTGCTCCATAGGCTGGCCGTAGTTCTCCCGGCGGTGGCAGGTGACCACGATCACCTTTTTGCCCTGATAGTCCAGCCGGTTCAGCTCCTCGGTGGTGAACCGGAAGTCGTCCCGCACGGTGGTGCCCAGGGCGTCGATGACCGTATTCCCGGTGACAAACACGCCCTTCGTCACCCCTTCCGCCGCCAGGTTGCGGCGGTTGCTCTCGGTGGGGCAGAAGTGGAGATCCGCCAGCCGGCCCACCATGGAGCGGTTCATCTCCTCCGGGAAGGGGGAGTATTTGTCCCCCGTCCGCAGGCCGGCCTCCACATGGCCGATGGAGATCTGCTGGTAGAAGGCGGCCAGCGCCCCGGCGAAAGTGGTGGAGGTGTCCCCGTGCACCAGCACCAGGTCGGGCCGCACCTGCCGGAACACGTCTTCCAGCCCCAGCAGGCACTTGCAGGTGATGGTGGACAGGCTCTGCCTGGCCTCCATGATGTCCAGGTCAAATTCCGGTTTGATTTGGAAGATGTCCAGCACCGTGTCCAGCATCTGCCGGTGCTGGGCGGTGACGCAGCAATAGCTCTCAAACTCGGGGCGGCGCTCCAGTTCCTTCACCAGAGGAGCCATCTTGATGGCCTCGGGCCGGGTGCCGAAAATCGTCATCACCTTCAGCTTATCCATCCCGCTTGTCCTCCTCCTGCTCCGCGGACTTGTCCTCCGGCTTTTGGGGCTCGTCCTGCTCCCCGGAGGGCCCCACCAGGAACACCCGCCACGCCACCGCCACCGCCACCCCCATGGCCACCAGGAACAGCATGGCCCGGGCGGCGCCCCCGGCGGTGAGCACCACGGCGGACAGCCCCAGAATGGCGGAGATCACGTACAGCACGCCCACCGCCTGCTTTTGGGAGAAGCCCATGTCGATGAGCCGGTGGTGGACATGGCCCCGGTCGGGCTGCATGGGGCTCTGCCCGTGGGACACCCGGCGCACCACGGCGAAGCATACGTCGAAAATGGGCAGGCCCAGCATGAGAAAGGGCACCACGAAGGAGATGAAGGCGTACTGCTTGAACATCCCGTTCACCGACACCGTGGCCATGATATAGCCCAAAAAGGTGGAGCCGGTGTCCCCCATGAAGATCTTGGCGGGGTTGAAGTTATAGGGCAGGAAGCCGATGCAGGCCCCCACCAGCGCCGCCATCATCACCGCCACGTCCAGCTCGCTCACGTTCTTCTGCAGGGCGATCACCAGCATGGTGGCCGCGCTGATAGTGGACACGCCGCAGGCCAGCCCGTCCAGCCCGTCGATTAGGTTGACGGCGTTGGTGATGGCCACGATCCAGATCACCGTCACAGGATAGCTCAGCCAGCCCAGCTGCCACACCGGGTTGTCGCTGAAGATATTGGGGTTGGACAGCACCTCGATGCGGTTGCCCGCCAGCACGGCAATGAGGGCAGCCACAATCTGCACCAGGAATTTGGGCTTGGCGGGCAGGGCGTACTTGTCGTCCAGCACGCCCAGCACCACGATGATCACCGCCCCCAGCAGCATCCCCTTTTTCTCGGCGTCCAAGGGGACGAACACCAGCACCGCCGCCAGAAAGCCGAAGAAGATAGCCAGCCCCCCCATGCGGGGGATAGGGTGATCGTGCATCCGCCGGCCGTCCTTGGGCACGTCCACCGCCCCGAACTTCACCGACAGTACCTTCACCACCGGCGTGGAGGCGCAGGACACCACCGCCGCCACCAGCAGCGCCAGCAGCATATACCAGATGTCCTGGGACGCGAGGATTTTTCCTATCTCGTTCAAGTGAATTTCGCTCCTTTACCCAGCGTCTTTCTCTCTCCCGCTCACCGGGGTAAAAAGCCCACCTTTTTGTATACCTTCCGCAGGGTCTTGTTGGCGATATACTCCGCCTTCTCCGCCCCGGTTCGGTAGACGCCCTCCAGGTACGCCTTGTCCGCCAGCAGCCGCTCCGTCTCCTCCCGGATGGGCCGCAGGGTCTCGATGACCGCCTCGCCCACGGCGGGCTTGAACTTGCCGTAGCCCTGGCCGTCGAACTCCCGCTCGATCTCCTCGTAGCTCTTGCCGGTGGCGGAGGCGTAGATCTGCATCAGGTTGGACACTCCGGGCTTGGCCGCCGGGTCATAGCGCACGCAGTACTCGACGTCGCTGTCAGTGACGGCCCGCTTGAACTTCCGGGCGATGTCCTCCGGCTTCTCCATGAGGAACACGCAGCCCTCGGGCTGGGATTTGCTCATCTTGCTGTCCGGGGTGGACAGGCTCATGATCCGGGCCCCCACCTTGGCGATATAGGGCTCGGGCACCTTGAGCACGTCGCCGTACACGCCGTTGAAGCGGTTGGCGATATCCCGGCAGATCTCCACGTGCTGCTTCTGATCCTCCCCAACGGGGACAAAATCCGGCTGGTAGAGCAGGATATCCGCCGCCATCAGCACCGGGTAGGTGAACAGCCCCGCGTTGATGTTGTCGGCGTTCCGGGCGGACTTGTCCTTGAACTGGGTCATGCGGGACAGCTCGCCGAACATGGCGTAGCAGTCCAGCACCCAGGCCAACTGGCTGTGGGCGGGCACGTGGGACTGGATGAACAGCACACACTTGTCCGGATCCAGCCCGCAGGCGATGTAGTTGGCCAGCAGCGTCAGCACCCGGCGGCGCAGCTGGGCCGGATCCTGCCGCACGGTGATGGTGTGCAGATCCGCCAGGAAGAAATAGCAGTCATATTCGTCAATCATCTCGGGCCAGTGGCGCAGCGGCCCCAGGTAGTTTCCCAGATGCAGCTCTCCGCTGGGCTGGATGCCGGAGAGCATCACTTTCTTTTCTTGGTTTTCCATATCAATTCACGACCTTTGCTTCTTACTCGGCTTCCGCCGTCAGATATTCGGATACATCCACCGGCTGGGCGTCCGACCACAGCCGCTCCAGGTCATAGAACGCCCGGCCCTCCTCGGTAAACACGTGCACCACCACCGCGGAGTAGTCCAGCAGCGTCCACTGGCCTCCCCGGTGGCCCTCAATGTGGTGGGGCTCCTCGCCCGCCTTGGACAGGGACTCCTCCACCGCCTCCGCCAGCGCCCGCACCTGGGTGTTGGACGTGCCGGTGCAGATGACAAAATAGTCCGCCAGGGTAGTCTGATCGGCGGTATACAGTACCTTGAGATCCTTGCCCTTCTTGTCGTCCAGCGCCTTCACGGCCACGGCGATGATCTCCTTCGGATTCAGCATATGATCGTCTCCTTTAATCTGTAAATTCATTCAAAAGTTCCATCCCCGCCCTGCTGGATCCCGCCGCCGGGATCGGTTGCCGCAGGGGGCGCCGTCTCCGGCGGGGGATCGCTGGCGGGGGGCGGCTCCGTCTCCGCCGGCCTGGTGGGCAGGGGATCGCTCTCCAGCGGCGGGGTGGGCTCCGGGGGCTCGCTCTCCGGCGGGGCGGTGGGCTGGGGTGTGTTCACAACCGGGGGAATGCCGGCGCTGGGGTCGGCCAGCACCCCGGTGCTGGAGGACAGCGTGTTCCCGTCGGCGCTCACCCGGATCAGGTCAAGCTGCTTGATGGTGACCTCCTCCTCAAAGGGGTTCAGCTTCTCGTTGATGGCCTTCAGCAGCTCCGTCTGGTTGGGGTACACCTTGCCGTAATACCTCGCCTTCTTGTCGTTGGACGCCCCGTAATGCGGCATGGTGAAAAACTCCACATCGTCCACACCCAGCCCGCCGAACACCGCCTGGGAGCCGAACCACAGAATATTCTCCACCTGCAGATCGCTCTCCACCCGGCGGCCGAACAGGTCGGCCAGCTGGGTGATCTTCGTCATGTTCTGGATTTGCAGCGTCTGCTTCAGCACCGCCTTCAGGAAATCGTGCTGGATCTTCAGCCGGGTGATATCGCTGATAGCGGAGCCGTCGTTACTGTGCCGGAAGCGGACGATCTGCATGGCGTCATCCCCGTTCAGCTTGCGGTAGCCCTTGTCCTGATGGATGTGCAGATCCTGGTAGGGATCGTCGTAGTGCATATCCCGGGGAACGTCGAACCAGACGCCGCCGATGGCCTCCACCATCTCGCCCACCAGCTCCCAGTCGATCTTCACGTAGTAGTCCGGGGTGAAGCCCACCAGCTCGGATACCTCGCTTTTCAGCGCCTCCACCCCCTGGGCGGGATCCTTGTAGGAGCTGTACACGGCGTTCAGGCTCTTGTTCCACCGCCGCACGTTGATCAGCGTGTCCCGAGGCAGGGACATGACGGCGGCCCGCTGGTTGGCCACGTCGTAGGTCACCACCATCATGGTATCCGTCAAGCCGGAGGCCACGTCTGCGCCAAACACCAGGAAGGTGTAGATGCTGTCGCTCTTGCGCTCCCCGCCCACCTTGGGCTGGATGGCGTCAATGTCCAGCGTGGGCCCGGGGGTTTCCCCGGGCTGGAGGGAGGTGGTGGGATCTCCGGAGTTCACCGGCCCCGGCGGAAGGGAGGGCTTTTTGAACCAGCGGTTATACAGCAGCATCACCGCCGCCGCGATCACCATCACTGCCGCCAGCACGATCATGACGATCATGATCCGCCGCTCACGCCGGCGCTTGGCCTCCTCCGGGCCCAGCGGGGGCTTGGCCCCGTGCTCCAGCCGCTTGCCCGGCCCGGACGGATCCGGAGCCGCGCCGTTGGGCCTGTTGCCGTAGTCGCTCATGCTTCAAGTCCCTTTCCGATAGTATTCATAGGCCCCCAGGGTGTCGTGGTGGAGCTCCTTGCCCCGCTGAACCATCTCCTGCATGGACAGCGACGCGCCCATACCCACCGCCCCGTCCAGGTCGCTGTAGGCCAGCCGGCGCAGCTCGCCCACCTCCGGGAAGTCCCGGTTGGGCTCCATATAGTCGGCGATGTACAGCAGCTTCTCCTCCAGGCTCATGCCCGCCCGGGCGGTGGTGTGGTAGAGGATGGCGTCATAGATGTCGTCCTGCCCGAAGATATGCTTTGCCAGCGCCGCGCCGCTCTTGGCGTGGAGCAGCTTGTCGGTGGCCCGCTCCAGCGGCTCCAGAGCGATCCCGTATTTGTCGCAGATGGCCAGATGCTCCTCGTGGCTGAGGTATTTGGTGCAGTCGTGGAGGATGGCCGCCCGGCGCATCCGATCCTCGTCCGCCCCCCAGCGGCGGGCCAGCCGCGCCGCCTCCTCCTCGCAGCCCCGGATGTGGGCCAGCCGTTTGGCGTATACCATGGAGTAGGACACGCAGCGCAGATCCTCCAGGGAGAGGCGCTTCAGATCGGCGTTTGTCCCATATAGTTTTTCCCGCAAAATGTAGCCGTACACCGCTTCCGGCAAAAATTCCCGGCCCGCCCCCGCGGCCAGCTCTCCCCGCAGCCGGGTGGACGAGATATCCACCAGCCCGGGGATGGAGATGGTGGTGATCCGAATCCCATCTCCATAGGTTTTGGACAGATAGTCCCGCTGTGGGGCAAACACCGCCTCGCCGTCCGCCTCGGTTCTGCCGAAGGCGCACACCCCGGCCATGGTGAGGATCCGCTCCGGCTCATGCCACTGGTGGAGGGTGAGGAACATATCCGTCCCCATCAGCAGCCACAGCTCCCCGCCGGGCCAGCGCCGGGCGGCTTCCTTTAGAGTGTCGGCGGTGTAGCTCTTGCCCTCCCGGTGGAGCTCCGCGTCCCAGACCTCCGTCACCTCCGGCAGCAGAAGCTGATCGGCGGCGATCTGCGTCATGGCGAACCGCTGCGACCCTGTGGGGCTGCCGGGGGGCAGCTCCTTATGGGGGGGCAGGCCCGCGGGCACAAAAACCAGCTTATCCAGCCCCAGCGCCGCCGCGGCGGCCCGGGCCGCCGCCAGATGCCCCAGATGGGGGGGATTGAAGCTGCCGCCATAGATGCCGATTTTCATGGGAACCACCCTCTCTAAAGATTTGGGTACGCCTATTTTACCAGCTTAATTCGCTTCTCTCTGGGCTTGCCGTGGGTCTCCCGGTAGAGCACGAATTTGGTGCCGATGACCTGCACCACCTGGCTCCGGGTGGCGCGGGCCAGCTCCTCCGCCCCCTCCCGGGGGGACAGGGGGCTGTTCTCCAGCACCTTGCCCTTGATGAGCTCCCGGGCCTCCAGGGCGTCGTCCGCCTGCTTAATCAGGTTCTCGCCCACGCCGTCCTTGCCGATGTGGACGATGGTGTCCAGATCGTTTGCCATAGAGCGCAGCTGCGCCCGCTGTTTGCTTGTCAAATCCACTATATAAGCTCCTTATTTGTTCAAGTATTCCTCTAACTTCTTCTGGAACGCCGCCAGCGCCAGCCCCCGGTGGGAGATGGCGTTCTTCTCCTCGGGGGAGAGCTGGGCAAAGGTCTTTTTCAGCTTGGGCAGGAAGAACACCGGATCGTACCCGAACCCGCCCTCCCCCATGGGGGCGAAGGCGATGGTGCCGGGGCACTCCCCCCGGGCGGTGAGCACGTCCCCGCCGGGGAAGCAGCAGGTGATCACTGACACGAATTTGGCCGTCCGGGCCGCCCCCCGGGGCATATTGGCCAGCAGCATCCGGTAGCGCCCCGCGTCGTCCAGCCCCTCGCCGCCGTACCGGGCGGAGTACACGCCGGGGGCTCCGTTCAACGCGTCCACGCACAAACCGGAGTCGTCCGCGATGGCGGGCAGGCCGCTGGCCTCCATCACCGCCTTGGCCTTCAGCAGGGAGTTCTCCTCAAAGGTGGTCCCCGTCTCCTCCACGTCGATGTCGATGCCCACATCGGACTGGAGGCACACCTCCACCCCCATGCCGGACAGGATCTCGTTCATTTCCTTCAGTTTTTTCTGATTTTTGCTCGCCAGTACCAGTTTCATTTTTCTACAACTCCCACGGGTCTTTTGACCCAAATTCTTTCTTTTTCTTCTGCTCCTTTGCCTGGCTGCGCTGGGCTTCCCACCGCTTCTGCACCGCCTCGATTTTATCGCCCATGGCGCTTAGCTTGCGCTCCATGGTATCGAGCACGCCCTCCGCCCTCTCCGGCACGGGCAGGATGATCTGGCGGCAGTCGGGGCAGTAAAACGCTTTTGCTTCCTGCGTCCAACTGCTCAGGAAAACTCTTTCCGTAAAATTTTTGTCCCTCCACTGAAGCCTGTCCCTGGCCGGGATCAGCCCCTCTTTCAGTTCCTTCCCACAGAACGGGCAGTCCATGGCGCTCTCCTCCGTTTACAGCAGCGCCTGGGTGAACTCCGCGGCATCAAAGGGCTGGAGGTCGTCCACGCCCTCGCCCACCCCGGCGAATTTGACAGGCACGCCCAATTCCTTCGCGATGGCGATGACAATGCCCCCCTTGGCGGTGCCGTCCAGCTTGGTGAGCACGATGCCGGACACCCCCGCCGCCTTGGAGAACTCCTTGGCCTGGATCAGGCCGTTCTGCCCGGTGGTGGCGTCCAGCACCAGCAGGGTCTCCCGGCTGGAGCTGGGGCACTCCCGGTCGATGACCCGGGAAATCTTGTTCAGCTCGTTCATGAGATTGGCCTTGTTTTGCAGCCGCCCGGCGGTGTCCACCAGCACCACGTCCGCGTGCCGGGCCTTGGCGGCGGACAGCGCGTCGTACACCACGGCGGCGGGGTCGGCCCCCTCGTGCTGCTTGATGATGTCCACCCCGGCCCGGTCGGCCCAGATGGTGAGCTGCTCGGCGGCGGCGGCCCGGAAGGTGTCCCCGGCGCACAGCAGCACCTTTTTGCCCTCCCGCTTCCACCGGGCGGACAGCTTGCCGATGGAGGTGGTTTTGCCCACCCCGTTCACCCCGATGAACAGCACGATGGCGGGGGTGCTGGACAGATCCACCGACAGATCGCCGGTGGTGAGGTATTCCGCTAAAATGTCCCGCATACACTGGCGGGCGCCCTCAATGTCCTTGATCTTCTCCGCCTTGCAGCGGCGTTTCAGCTCCTCCACCGCCTCCAGGGTGGTTTCCGCCCCTAAATCGGCCATCACCAGGGACTCCTCCAGCTCCTCGTAAAAGTCGTCGTCCAGCTGGGAGAAGCCGTTGAATATGCCTATCTTCTTGATTTTATCAAAAAAGCCCATAGAAATCTTCCTCTATTTTATGAATAATTCGGATTCTTCAGGCCGCAGCCGGGGCATTTGGGATCGTCCAGGTCGTGCTTCGTCCCGCACTTGCAGCAGATCACCTGGGGCATATGCCCCTCCTCCCGCCAGGTCTCGGAGCTGCCCTGACGGTAGAACTCAATCTTGCCGCAGGCAGGGCACGCCCAGATCTCCACCTCCAGGGAACCGGACAACAGGTTGGACAGGTGCCCCAGGACAACGCCCGCCTGCCCAAGCTGGATCTGCTCCTCACCCAAAAAGTCCATCTCCGCGCCGCAGCTGGCGCACTTCCTGATCTTACTCATAGGATGATCTCTCCTTTATTTGATGTTCAGCTCTTTTTCCACGTCGTTCAAATTGATGGTGAGCATCCTCGACACGCCCTTCTCCTGCATGGTGACGCCGTACAGCACGTCGGCCTCCTCCATGGTGCCCCGGCGGTGGGTGATGACGATGAACTGGGTTTTGTCGCTGATCCGCCGGAGATACCGGGCGTAGCGCACCACGTTGGACTCGTCCAGCGCCGCCTCGATCTCGTCCATGACGCAGAAGGGGGTGGGCCGCACCTTCAAAATGGCGAAGTACAGCGCGATGGCGATGAGCGCCCGCTCCCCGCCGGACAGGGCGCTCATGTTCTGCACCGTCTTGCCCGGGGGCTGGGCCCTGATCTCAATGCCGCAGTTGAGCACGTCCGACCGATCCTCCAGCTCCAGGTTGGCCTTGCCGCCGCCGAACAGGTCGGTGAACGCCTGCCGGAAGCCCTCGTTGATCAGGGCGAACTGCTCGGTAAAGATGCCCGTCATCTCGCCCACGATCTGGGCGATGATGTCCTGCAATTCCCTCTTGGCCTTGGCCACGTCGTCCCGCTGATCAGTGAAGTAGGTGTACCGCTCGTTCACCCGCTGGAACTCCTCCACCGCGTCCGGGTTGATGCTGCCCAGGGCGGAGATGGACTTTTTCAGCTCCCCGATGCGCCGCTGGGCCTTGGGCACCGACTCCAGCTCCACCCGCTGGGCCCGGGCCGCCTCGTGGGACAGCTCGTAGCTCTCCCACAGCTTGTCCAGAATCTGGCTCTCCTCCATGGCGGCGGCGGCGGCCTTGTTCTCCAGGGCGGACACCTCGCCCTCCATCCGAACCAGCTCGTCGTTCCGATCCCGGATCTGCTTGTCGGCCTGGTTTCGCTCCCCCTCCAGGGCCAGCTTCTCCTCGTTGAGCCGCCGTACGGCGGCGCTTCCGTCCCGGCTGGCGGCCTGGAGGGCCTGCAGCCGCCCCTTCTCCTCCTCGATCCGCCGGGTCAGGTAGCCGTTCTGCTCCTCAAACTGGCCGATCATGGCGGTGCGGCTGGCGGTGTCGCCGCTGAGATCGTCCCGCAGGCGCTCCAGCTCGCCCACGCTCTGCCGCAGGGCGGACTGCTCGCCCTCCAGCCCCGCCAGCTTGGCGCTGTACTGGGCGGACTCCTCGTTCAGCGCCGCCACCTTGTCCTGTAAGGCGGTGCGGCCCTGGGCCTTGGCCTCGCCCTCCGCCCGCAGGGCGGCGGCGGAGCCCTCCAGTTCCTCAATGCGGGCCTTGGCCTGGGCGGTGTTGGCGGTGTTCTCCTCCATGCGGCGGCGCACCTGCTCCCGCTCCGCCGACAGGGTCTGGCGGCGCAGCTCCACGTCCCCCAGCTGGGTCTGGGCGCTGTCCGCCCGCTCGGAGTATTTCAGCACCGCGTCCTCCGCCTCCCGGAGCTGAGCGGCGGCGGCGTCCAGCTCGTACTGGGCGGCGGTGACCTCCCGCTGGGCCTGGGCCAGCTCGTCCCCGGCGGTTTTGAGGTCGGCGGCCAGGCCGTCCTTCTGCTGGTTGAGCCGCTCCAGCTCGTTGGCCCGGCTCAAAATCCCCGCCGAGCGGGACACCGAGCCGCCGGTCATGGAGCCGCCGGCGTTGAGCACCTGCCCGTCCAGCGTCACAATGCGGAACCGGTGGCCGAACTTCCGGGCCATGGCCATGGCGCTGTCCATATCCCGGGCGATGACCACCCGCCCCAGCAGGTTGGAGAAGACGTTGGCGTACTCCGGCGCGAAGGAGATCAGCGCGTCCCCCATGCCCACAAAGCCGTCCTCCTGCTCCACGGCCCTGTCCCGGAAGTCGGCGGGCCGGATGGTGTTCATGGGCAGGAAGGTGGCGCGGCCCCCGTCCCGGCGCTTCAAATAGTTGATGGCGTTCTTGCCGTCCTCGTCCCGCTCCACCACCAGGTTCTGCATGGCGCCCCCCAGGGCGATCTCGATGGCCACGGCATAGGGATCGGGCACGTGGAGCAGGCCCGCCACCGGGCCCCGGACGCCCCGCAGGCCGCCCCGCTCGGCCTCGCCCATCACCAGCTTCACCGCCTTGGAGTAGCCCTCGTACAGCTTTTCCATCTCGGCCAGCATTTTGATCCGGGCGTTCAAATTGTTCTCGTCCATCTGGAGGCGGCGGTGCTTCTCCTGGGCCCCGTCCAGCTTCCGCTGCCGGGATTGCAGGCGCATCTGGTAGCCGCTGATCACGTTCTTGGCCCCGTCCCGATCCTCGGTGACCTTGTCCAGCTCCTTCCGGGTGGCGTCCAGGGCCTCCCGGGCCTGGGCCGCCCTGTCCTCCTGCTCCTGGAGCTCCTGGCCCAGCTTCTCCTCCCGGTCGTACAGCTCCTGGGCGGCGGCGGCCAGGGCGGACAGCAGCTCCCGTGCCTCTCCAGCGGAGGCGGTCTCCAGCCGCTCCCGCTCCTGGAGCCGCTCCAGCTCCTCGTTCAGGCTGCCCGCCGAGCCCAGCACCTCCTGGGCGCGCCGGTTCAGAGCGTCCATCTGCTCCCGGCAGGCGGCCATGTCCCCCTCGATCCGCTCCAGCCGCCCCTTGCCCTCGGCGATCTGGGCGGCCAGGGAGCCGGCCCGGCCCTCCTGCTGCTCCAGCTCCTGCCGGATGCGCTGGGCGTTGGCGCTGTTGTTCTTGATGTCGTTTTTCAGCAGGGCGATGCTGTTCTCACAGGCGTGCACCTGCTCGTCCAGGCCGGACTGCTTTTCCCGCAGGGACTCCGCCTCAATGTCCTTGTCCCGCATCCGGTCGGCCAGGGCGTCCCGCCGGGTGTACAGCTCCTCCACCGCGGCCTTGGCCTCGTCCCGCTGGCGGACGGCGGCCTCGCAGTCCGCCTTCACCTTCAGGCTGTTGGCCCGGATGCGCTCCAGCGTCTCCAGCCAGACGGAGATCTCCAGCCCCTTCAGCTCGTCCCGGAGGACGTTGTATTTCTTTGTTTTCTCCGCCTGCACCCGCAGGGGCTCCACCTGGAGCTCCAACTCGTCGATCTTGTCGTTGATCCGCACCAGGTTTTCGTCGGTGCGCTCCAGCTTGCGCTCCGCCTCCTCCTTGCGGTGGCGGAACCGGGAGATGCCCGCCGCCTCCTCAAAGACCTCCCGGCGGTCGGCGCTCTTGACGGACAGGATCTCGTCGATGCGCCCCTGGCCGATGATGGAGTAGCCCTCCCGGCCCAGGCCGGTGTCCATGAACAGCTCGTTGATGTCCTTCAGGCGGCAGGCCCGGCGGTTGATATAGTACTCGCTCTCCCCGGAGCGGTAGTACCGGCGGGTCACCGCCACCTCCGTCTCCTCCAGCGGGAAGATGTGCTCCGTATTGTCCAGCACCAGGGTGACCTCGGCGAAACCCAGGCCCTTCCGCTTTTCCGTGCCGTTGAAGATCACGTCCTCCATCTTGCTGCCCCGGAGGGTGCGGGTGGACTGCTCCCCCATCACCCAGCGGATGGCGTCCGCGATGTTGGACTTGCCCGAGCCGTTGGGCCCCACCACCGCCGTGATGTCCGAGCCGAAGGCCAGAACCGTTTTATCAGGGAAGGATTTGAATCCCTGTATTTCAAGCGCTTTTAAGTACAAATTGCCGCACCTCGTTATCCCTGCCCCGACGCCCGTGCCCCTCCCGGGAGGGGACGCGGCGGAGCCAGCTTCTTCCTGTTACCCTGGATATGCTTATAGACAGTCTATTTTATCACCATAGATGTCGCATTGCAACTGTTTTCTCCGGCGTTCGCTCCCCGGGATCCCAGGGATTGGACAGGCCCCTCTTATTGTTCCCGAAAAACCGTCCGATTGTATAGGTGAGGCTTCCTCTGCCCCAGCGGGGCAGGGGGCGGAGGAAACAGGAAAGGGTGGCCATTTCATGATCAAGAACGTGGTATTCGACATGGGCGGTGTGCTGATCGACTTTGATGCCCAGCGTTACATCGCCCGGTTTGTCCCCGATCGGTTGGACTATGAGCTCATACGGCGGGAGCTGTTCCGCTCGATAGAGTGGGTATGGACGGATCGGGGCGCCATCACCGATGAGGAGATGGCGGCTGCGGTATGCGCCCGCCTGCCGGAGCGGCTCCATTCGGTGGTATGGGACATCGTGGACAACTGGCACCAGGATATCCCGCCCCTGGAGGGGATGTACGAGCTGGTGAAGGAGTTGAAGGGCAGGGGCTACCGCATCTATCTGCTGTCCAACACCTGCACCCGGTTCCACGACTTCCGGAAGAACATCCCCGCCCTGGAATTCTTTGACGGGGAGTTCGTGTCCTGCGACTTCCATCTGGTGAAGCCGGAGCCGGGGATCTACCTGCGGTTCCTGGAGCACTTCCGTCTGCGCCCCGAGGAGTGCGTCTTTATCGACGACGATCCCCGCAACGTGGAGGGGGCTGTCCGCTGCGGCATAGGGGGCGTGATCTACCACGGCGACACGGCCCACCTGCGCCGCAGGCTGCGGGAGCTGGGCGTGGACGCCGCCTGCTGAACCGAACCGTCAGAAAGCCCCCGGACAAGCTGTCCGGGGGCTTTGCGATGCTGTTTTGCGGTTGGAGGATGGCGTCCTACAGCGGGAGCACGTCGCCCTCCCGGCCGATCTGGGTGAGGGCGCCGTTTTCGATGAGGTATGCCTCCCCCCGCAGCTCCTCCCGGCCGCCTTTCCCCAGGAGAAAGCTGCCGTCCACCAGGGCGTAGATTTTCCGCCCCATGCTGTCGGGCAGCAGGCTGGTCTCCAGGGTGGGCAGGCCGTCCACCACCTCGTACCGGGTGTCCTGAAAGTGGGGGAAGATCAGGGCCTTCGTCAGCCCCAGGCCGGGGTAGAACCGCTGGTAGTCGGGGTCGATGGCCTCGCCCTCCTCCTCGGGCGGGGCGTAAACCAGCTCCTCGCAGTTCATGGTGCCCGCGCTGATGCCCATCACCACGCCGTCAAAGCCCGTCAGCCGCTCCCGCAGGCTGATGTCGTGGAAAAACCGGTTCTGGGTGGGGACGTGCCCGCCCGCCAGGATGAGCAGATCCGCCCCCGCCACCAAATCCGCGCACTGATCCGCGTTTCTTCTGTCCAGCACCTGATAGTGGTCGAACCGGAAGCCCGTCAGCTCGAAGCCTGTGCGGATGGATCCGGCGAACCGTTCGGTTTTGTCCGCGTCGTCGGGGGAGGAGGCGACGAACACCGCCCGGCACGGATTGGGCAGCACCTTCCGCAGCTCGTCCACAAAGCCGTTGGCCGGGTTCAGCGCCGGGGAGTCGGGTAGGCAGGAGCTGCTGGTGAGAAAATACGTCATGGGTATCATCCTTTACAGTCGCTTCCGGATGGCCCGGAGGAACTCCAGCCCGGTGATCTTTTTCGCCCTGGGCCGCCCCTCCCACAGGCCCGCCAGATCGCCGGTCATCACGCCGCTCTCAATGGTGCTGACGGCGGCCCTTTCCAGCTTTTTGGCAAAGGCGGTCAGATCCGGGAGATCGTCCAGCTCCCCCCGCTTGGCCAGCGCCCCCGTCCAGGCGAACAGGGTGGCCATGGGGTTGGTGGACACCTCTTCCCCCCGCAGGTGGCGGTAATAGTGCTGGGTGACGGTGCCGTGGGCGGCCTCGTACTCATAGCAGCCGTCGGGGGACACCAGCACGGAGGTCATCATGGCCAGCGAGCCGAAGGCGGTGGACACCATGTCGCTCATCACGTCGCCGTCGTAGTTCTTGCAGGCCCAGATAAAGCCTCCCTTGGAGCGGATCACCCGGGCCACCGCGTCGTCGATGAGGGTGTAGAAGTAGGTGATCCCCGCTGCCTCGAACCGCTCCTTGTACTCCGCCTCGTAGAGTTCCGCGAAGATGTCCTTGAAGGTGTGATCATACCGCTTGGAGATGGTGTCCTTGGTGGAGAACCACAGATCCTGCCTGGTATCCAGGGCGAACTGGAAGCAGGAGCGGGCAAAGGAGGCGATGGATGTCTCCAGGTTGAACTGTCCCTGGAGCACGCCGGGGCCCTCAAAGGTGTGGATGTGCTCCCGGGTCTCCGTGCCGTCGTCGGCGGTGAACACCAGCCAGGCCGCGCCCGGGCCGGGCACTTTAAACTCCGCCGCCTTGTACACGTCGCCGAAGGCGTGGCGGGCGATGGTGATGGGGGCCTGCCAGTTCTTCACCACCGGGTTGAGGCCCTTCACCATGATGGGCGCCCGGAACACGGTGCCGTCCAGAATGGCCCGGATGGTGCCGTTGGGGGACTTCCACATCTGGGACAGCTTGTACTCCTCCACCCGCTGGGCGTTGGGGGTGATGGTGGCGCACTTGACGGCCACGCCGTATTCCTTGTTGGCCTGGGCCGCGTCCACCGTCACCTGATCGTGGGTGCGCTCCCGCTCGGGCAGGCCCAGGTCGTAGTACTCCGTTTTCAGGTCGATGTAGGGCTCCAGCAGCTCCTCTTTGATCTGCTGCCAGAGGATGCGGGTCATCTCGTCCCCGTCCATCTCCACCAGAGGGGTTTTCATTTGCAGCTTGTCCATGGATCATCTCTCCTTTGCGATATGAAAGGGCGGGGGCGGAAGCCCGTCCCCGCCGCTTGGGGTGTACAGATGCTCAGTCCCAGGGGTCGTCCTTGGGGGATTGGGGGGGCCTCGGCGCGCCGCTGTCCTGGGGGCCGGAGCCGATGCCCGTGCCCGAGGTGGGGCCGGGGGTGGGGTTCCAGGTATAGGTGGTGTTCTGACGGGGCGGAGTGGGCTGGCCCCAGCCGCCGCTCCCACCGCCGGGGGCGGGCCTGGTGCTGTCGATGCCCTGAGTCCAGTCGTAGAACAGGGCCTGGGCCCCGGTGATGTAGGGGGTGAGCCACAGGTTGAAAATGCCGATGGCGATGGCGGCGAGGGAGAACAGGCCGAGGACGCCAAGGGTGGACACGGCCAGTGCCGTCCAAGAGTCTGCCCCGCTCTGAACAGCGTTCAGCACAACAGGGACAAGGACGGCGGCGCCCAGGATCAAGAGGACGCCCAGCTCCATCAGATACCAGCCGAAGAAGGACAGATTCAGCGTGAACAGCCGCCCGGTATTGCCCCGCATCAGCCGTTTGCTCTCCCGGATGGCGTCCATGCCGGTAAGGCCCTGGTCGGCAATGAGGAAATCCACCAGGGCGTACCGCAGAGTGACCCAGATAATGCCCAGCATCAGGGCAACGCACCCGCACAGCATCAGCAGGAAAGCCAATGCGGGCAGGTCAAGTATGGTAATAAACAGCAGCAGGATGACAAAAAACACCACGACAGCCCCCACCTGTAGCAGCAGCGTCCACAAAAAGCGGAACACAGACACCAGCAATTGGGTGATCAGCACCGGGCCCGCCTGGGGGAAGGCCCGGAACAGGGCCCCGGTCTGGGGCTGCCGTCCCCGAACCATATCCAGGCAGAAGCCGCTGTATCCCACCCGCATCAGCCCCTGCCACAGGGCCACCAGCAGGGTGGACAGTCCTCCGCCCACCAGGAGGGCGAAAATCAGCCGCTGGGGGCCGTAGGACATCAGTGCGTACTGAAGGGCCATTTCCGGATCCCCATATTCCAGAAAGGCCTGGAAGTACAGATTGCTCAGACCTGTGCTGCCGGTGACCAGCCCCAGAATCTGGCTGATGATCTGGCCGCCGATGCCGGCGAGAATGGAAAACACGAAGGTGACGAACATTGGGTGGGGGCGCTGGCCCCGCATGGCCCGCCGCGCCGCCGCCTTCAGCTGTGGGCGGTGATACTCCAGCATAGGACAATTCCTCCTTCTCCGCGCCCTGTTCCGTCTCTCGAGGGGCGGGTGGGGCGCTTACAGCAGGTATTGTACCCGATC
This sequence comes from bacterium, assembly GCA_004560375.1. Taxonomy (GTDB): domain Bacteria; phylum Bacillota; class Clostridia; order Oscillospirales; family Oscillospiraceae; genus Enterenecus. Next base: position 14,051 of record SFVC01000022.1, on the reverse strand, counting down.
TTCCGGAAAATTGCAACAGAAAACCGGCCGGTCAGAGGATCGGCCGGCAAGGCTGTCAAAAAAGCTGCTTCTGTCCCGATAACGTCTGTTCGCCACGTTGAGCCAGGTAAGCCGCCCGGCCCGTTTCGTACAGATTATTGCCCAGGCAGTCGATGACCACCGTCAGCGGGAGATCCTCCACCTCCAGCCGCCGCACGGCCTCCGCCCCCAGATCCGCATAGCAGATCAGCTCCGCCGACTTCACGCACCGGGCCAGCAGGGCCCCCGCCCCACCGATGGCCCCAAAGTACACCGCACCCGTCTCTCTCATGGCCGCCACCACCTCCGGGCTCCGGCTGCCTTTGCCGATCATGCCCAGTTGGCCCAGGCGCAGCAGGGTGGGGGCGTAGGCGTCCATCCGGCAGCTGGTGGTGGGGCCCGCGGAGCCGATGGACTGCCCGGGCCGGGCCGGGGTGGGGCCCACATAGTAAAGGACGCTGCCCGCTATGGGGAAGGGCATGGGCTTCCCTTCCGCCGCCAGGGCGCACAGCCTCTTGTGGGCCGCATCCCGGGCGGTGTAGATGATGCCGGACAGCAGGACGCTCTGGCCGGCGCGCAGGCTCCGGGCGGTCTCCCGATCCAGGGGGGCGGTAATCTGCTTTGCCATGTTACAGCACCTCCGTTGCGTGGCGGGCCACGTGGCAGTTGAGATTGACGGCACAGGGCAGCCCCGCGATATGGGTGGGCAGAGTCTCAATGTGGACAGCCAGGGCGGTGGTGCGCCCGCCGAAGCCCTGGGGCCCGATGCCCAAGGCGTTGATCTCTGCCAGCAGATCCCGCTCCAGCCGGGCGTAAAAGGGCAGGGGAGAGGGGGCGCCCAACTTCCGGAGCAGGGCCTTTTTGGCCAGCAGGGCGCACTTGTCGAAGGTGCCGCCGATGCCCACACCCACCACGATGGGGGGACAGGGGTTGGGTCCCGCCTGCTCCACGGTGTCCACGATAAAGCGCCGCACCCCCTCCAGGCCGTCGGAGGGCTTCAGCATGGCGATGCGGCTCATGTTCTCGCTGCCGAAGCCCTTTGGGGCCACGGTGACGGTGAGTCTGTCGCCGGGAACCAGCTCGGTGTACAGCATGGCGGGGGTGTTGTCGCCGGAATTCACCCGCTCCAGCGGGTCGGACACCACCGACTTGCGGAGATAGCCTTGGGCGTATCCCCGGCGCACCCCCTCGTCCACCGCCTGGGTCAAGTTCCCGGCGATGTGCACCTCCTGGCCCACCTCCAAAAAGACGCAGGCCATCCCCGTGTCCTGGCAGATGGGCAGGCCGCCGCCGATCTCCCCGTTTTCCATAATCCGATCCAGGATCTCCCGGGCCGGTGGCCAGTCCTCCTCCACCCGGGCGGCGGCGATGCCGTCCCGCACGTCCCCGGGCAGACAGGTGTTGGCCTGGATACACAGTCGGGCCACCGCCTCCGCCAGCGCTCCGGCGTCGATCTCCCGCATAAACGCTCCTCCTCGCAGCTCCCGCCCGTCGGGGCGCAGATTTTTCAGACACAAACAAGATTCCATCTATCCATTCGGCCGGTTTTGCGGTAAAATAAGAGGTAAGCCTTTGACAGGACGGCGCCCCGACCCGAAAACCGGGCCGGGGCGGAAGGGAGAGAATGGAATGAACCTTGAGGAGATCCGCGCCCTGCGGCGGGCGCTGCACAGTTGCCCGGAGCAGTCGGGCCGGGAGAAGCGCACCCGGGCCATGCTCATGGATTTTTTGCGCGGCCGGACGGAGCTGGAGCTCCACCCCTGTGGGGAGGGCTTCTACGCCGCCCGCCGGGAGCCGGAGGGGACAAAGCCCCCCATAGCCCTCCGGGCGGACTACGACGCGCTGGCCCTGCCTGGGGGAGGGGCGGCCCACCTGTGCGGCCACGACGGGCACGCCGCCGCCCTGTGCGGCACGATCCTGTCCCTGAAGGGGGAGCGGCTGGATCGGGACGTGTTCTTCCTGTTCCAGCCCGCCGAGGAGACGGGTGCCGGGGCCCCGGGGTGCCTGGAGCTGTTTGAACGGGAGCGGGTGGCCCGGATCTACGGGGCCCACAACCTGCCGGGCTACCCCCTGGGGCAGGTGTTCACCCGGCCCGGCACCTTCGCCTGCGGCTCCCGGGGGGTGACGCTGGTCTTCCAGGGGCGGCCCGCCCACGCCGCCTATCCGGAGCACGGCCTGTCCCCGGCCACGGCGGTGGGGCGGCTGCTGTGCGCCCTGCCCCAGCTGGCCCGGGCGGAGCGGTACGGCGGCATGACCCTGTGCACCGTCATTGGGGCGGAGCTGGGCGAGCGGGCCTTCGGCACTGCCGCCGCCCGGGGGGAGGTGTGGCTCACCCTGCGGGCGGAGGAGGACGGGGATCTGGAGCGGCTGTTCGCGGATATTTTCGGGCTGGCCCGGGAGCTGGCGGAGGAGTACGGCCTGGGCTTTGCCCATGAGGTGCAGGACGTGTTCCCCGCCACGGTGAACGACCCGGACTGCGCCCGGCTGGTGCTGGATCGGTGCGGCGGCAGGGAGCTGCCCGCCCCCATGCGGTGGAGCGAGGACTTCGGCCACTACCTGCGCCGCTGCCCCGGGGCCTTTTTCGGCATCGGGGCGGGGGAGGGGTGCCCACCCCTCCATACAAATGACTACCAGTACCCGGACGAGCTGCTGGAGCCCGCCATCAGGGCCTTCCGGCAGATCCTGCTGGGATAAAGGCCGCCCTACTGCCGGGGCTGCTCCGGCGGAGCGCCGGTCTGCCGGCTGGAATCCTGCCGGTTGGGAAGCGCCGGTTCGCCGCCGGCTTCCTGCCCCGGGGCTGTCCTCGGGCCGCCGCCCTGTTCCATGGCGCCCATATCGGACAGGTTGAGATCCGAAGCGTCCACCAGAGCGGCGCTGTCCTCCTCCTGCCCCGCGGCGGTGGAGGGGATGGAGCCTGCCAGCTGGCCGGACACGCTCTCAGTGCGGAGGGCGCAGAAGGTCTCCAATGCCGCCGCCCCTGCCCGGAACTCCTCCGCGGTGCAGAATTTGGTGGGATCCCGCTCCACATAGGGGGCGATGAGGGCTTGGGCCTGTTTTATCAGCGCGGCGGGGTCAACCGAATCTATGAATTCCGCAAAGTATTGGTGGCACAGGGCGGTATATTCCTCGCTGGAGAAGATCCAGTCCGCCATGGGCCGGTCGCCGTACCCGGTGACGGACAGGGGGGAGTCGATGGGGTCGTTCACCGCCCCGGACGCGTCGCGGCCCTGGAAGGCGCCGAAGGCCAGATTGTAGTCCCAGGGGATCAGGGACAGCCGCCCGTCCTTCTCGTAGAGATAGTAGTTGTGCACCATGGAGCCGGTGTAGCTGTCCCCGTTCACCACATAGTTGTGGACGACAAAATAGCGCAGCACCTGGTCGATGTCCACCGCCTCCGACACGTCCCCGCCCCCGCCCAGGGCCTTCAGCGACTGGATCAGGCGGGCCTTGTCGCCGTCGGTGACGCTGGTTTTCGCGCTGTCAAAGAGGTTGGGGTAGCTGTCCGGGTCGTCGTCGATGTACTTCAGTTTCACGTCGTCGGAGCCCATGCCCCCGCCCGGGCCGCCGGGGCGGGGGGAGGGATCAAGCCCCTCCGGAACGCCGTCCCCGCCGCCGGGATTGACCGGGGGCTTAAGGCCTTCCGGCCTGCCGCCCGGACTCTGACCGTCCTGGCCGGTGGGAGATCCAGGGGTTCCGGGATCGCTCCCGGCCGGGAAATCCGAACTGCTGGGGCGGTCAGGCCGTTCTCCCGGCTGGAAGTGCTCCGGATCAAAGTCCTCCATGTCGAAATCCCGGCCGTTGCCCCGGCCCCCGCCGAAGTCCATGCTGTCCGGCTTGTAGAGCGCCCCGGCGTCCTGGCCGTAATTGCGCCGGAGGAAGCCGTCCTCCACCCCCTCCACCGCCAGGTACAGCCCCCAGTCCTGGCCGTTGACGGTGATCCAGACGTAGCTGCACAGGGGGGCGGCCACCCCAAACTGGCCCATCAGCCGATAGGTGAGATAATCCTTCATCAGGGTGTTGTCCTGGATGAGGTTGTTCAGGCACAGCTTATCCAGGCCGTAGAAGCTCTTGCCCGCCTCATAGTGGTCGAATTCCAGCTTGAAGCTGTACCGGTCGCTGCCCATCTGGGACACGGTGGACAGGGAGGTGTTCCCCTTGGCCCGGATGCCTACGTTTTTGTAGGCCTCGTTGTCAATCACTACGGCGCAAGGAGCGTATTCCTCGTCCTCGCAGCCATCCAGAAAGCCCTCCCAGTCGTCCATCACGATGTCGATGGTGTGCACGCGGGAGGTGTCGAACAGTTTCGCCTCATAACCCATGGCCTGGGAGGCGGGCTGGACGCCCAGGGCCTCCCCGTTGAGAAACAGCAGGGTCAGCAGCAGGGAGAGGACGGCGGCCAGGGCGCAGATCCGGTCGATGTACTTGTGGGCTGCCATGGCATCACCCCAGGTAGTCGCCGTTGTAGCTCACCAACACGGCGCTGTGCACGCCCTCCAGGCCACCCAAGGCGTTGACGAAGCCGGTGCCCCCGTCCCGGAGGCGGATCTCCAGGTTCAGCTCCACCAGCCCCTCCCGGACGGTCTTGCCCTTGACGGCGCACCGCCGGGTGCTGGGCTCCAGCAGCGCCATGACCCGGGCCTCCGCCCCCTCGTCCTCGCACTGGAGCACTACGATATAGGGGTTCACATGGGATTTTCTGTTGACGAACACCAGCAGGATCAGGCCGATGATCAGGCTGCCGAACACGGCCAGCGGGATCATCCCCGCCGCCAGCACGATGCCCACGGCGATGGCCCAGAACAAAAAGGCCAGATCCAGCGGTTCCTTCACGGCGGTGCGGAAGCGGACGATGGACAGCGCGCCCACCATGCCCAGGGACAGCACCACGTTGCTGGTGACGGCCAGAATCACCATGGTGGTGATCATAGTCAGCGCCACTAAGGTCACGCCGAAGCTGGACGAGTACATCACGCCGGCGAAGGTTTTCTTGTATACGAGCAGGATAAACAGCCCGATGCCGAAGGCCAGGGCCAGCGCCAGCACCATGTCCAGCAGGCTGACGCTGGCGACATTCTCCAGGAAGCCGGATTTGAAGATGTCCTGAAAGGTCATAATAGGTTCCTCCTTAAAATCAATGTGGGTTCAACCTGTAGGGGAGGGGCTTGCCCCTCCCGAGGGACAGAGGGCGCTTCCGGCAAAAGGGAGGGGCTTGCCCCTCCCCTACGAAATCATCCATAGATCCGGCAGCGGGCGTATTTGGAAAACGCCGCCGCCCGCCGCCCGTCCAGCCCCACCGCGTCCCGGATGATGTCGGGGAGGAAGGCGCCCCATTTCACCTCTAAAATGGTGACGGGCTCCCCCGCCGGGATGGTGGCGCAGTCCGGGTTGAGAAAGTCGGTGGAGCTCAGCCCCGTGCGGATGTCGTAGTCCAGCGTCACCCGCACATTGCCCGGGGGAAAAACGAAGGGGCGGCGGGTGTAGTCCACGATGGTCTTGGGGGCCAGCCCCTGGGCGATCATCTTGAGGTACAGCTCCCGCACCAGGGGCCGCTCGCTGTCCGCCATCCAGTCCAGATCGCCGTCCACGATGGCCTGGGCCTCCGCCGGGGTGAGCTCTGCCGCCTCCTTGGCGCCCAGGCCGCCCTGCTTGCTCTTTTTCTCCAGGTGGATCAGGGAGGCGTCCAGATTATAGTACCGGATGCGGAACTTCTCCCGGCGGCTTACCCCGTCCAGCTTTTCCCGCAGGGCCCGATCCGCCGGGGTGTCAAAGTACAGGCTGCGGATTTGGTACTGCCCGCCCGGGGCGTGGGGATCGGGACGGCACACCGCGCCCAGCCGCGCCTGGAGCGCCAGCCGGTCGGAGAAGCTGATCTCGTGTTTCCATTCGTGCCGGTATTGGGCCATCTCATCACGTCCTTTTCTGTTGCGCTGCCCTGACTATAACACGGAAAGCTGAACCGGCGCTGAAAATCCGGGGCGGAGTGTGTAAAGGAACTGTGAACACAGCAAATTTCAGCTTCGTTTCAGGTTTGGATGGTATAGTATGAAGGAGAGGAGGGGGAGCGACCTGTGAAAATCCTGATGATTGAGGACGACAAGCCGCTGGCGGAGTCGGTGGCGGCGCTGCTGGAGCAGCGGGGCTTTGAGGTGGAGCGGGTCTACGACGGGATGAGCGGCGCGGAGTACGCCCAGCTGGGCGTCTACGACCTGCTGATCCTGGACGTGCTGATGCCGGGGATGGACGGCTATCAGGTGGCCCGGCAGGTGCGGGCCGCCCGGTGCGCCACCCCTATCCTGATGCTCACCGCCCGGGGCGGGGTGGAGGATCGGATCGAGGGCCTCAACGCCGGGGCGGACTACTACCTCACCAAGCCCTTCGACAGCCGGGAGCTGCTGGCCTGCGTCAACGCCCTGCTCCGGCGGCAGGGCGGGCAGGTGGACGAGCTGGTGCTGGGCAACACGGCGCTGGAGCTGGACTCCTGCACCCTGGTGTGCGGGGAGCGGGGGGTGCGGCTGTCCGCCCGGGAGTTCGACGTGATGCGGGTGCTGCTTCAGGCCCGGGATCGGATCTCCCCCAAGGAGGCCATTTTGGCCAAGGTGTGGGGCTATGACTCCAACGCGGTGGAGAACCATGTGGAGGTGTACGTGGGGTTCCTGCGGAAGAAGCTGGCCAGCATCGGCTCCAACGTGCGGATCGAGGCGGTACGGCGGCTGGGCTACCGCCTGGAGGTAGAAAATTTTTCAGAAATGATTTGACAATTCCTGCGCTCTTTAGTATAATAGCACTCGTGCCATTATGCGAGGTGGATCATGAAGCTGAATTTGGAGCGGCTGGCCCGGGAACCGGGCGCGGCCCTGCCCTTTGACTACGCGCTGGATCTGTCCCAGGTGGAGTGGAACGGCGGGCGGCCCTTTGCCGACGGCGTCCGCGTCACGGGAAAGGTGCGTAACAGGGCGGGAGCCCTGGTACTCAACGCAGAGCTGAGTGCGGAGCTGTCCCTGGTGTGCGACCGGTGCGCCCAGCCCTTCCGGCGGGAGAAAACGGTGGAGTACGAGACCCTGCTGGCCTTCGAGCTGGCCAACGGGGAGAGCGACGACATCGTGCTGCTGGACAAGGACGGGGAGCTGGATCTGGACGGGCTGATGACGGAGGTCTTCCTCCTGGAGATGGACACAAAGAACCTGTGCTCTGAGGATTGCAGGGGGTTGTGCCCCGGCTGCGGCGCGGATCTGAACCACGAGCCCTGCCGGTGCAAAAAGGAGATCGACCCCCGGCTGGCCAAGCTGGCCCAGCTCCTGGAGCGTCAGGAGGATCAAGCGTAAGTATGCTGTATGTCCTTTGGGCATTGAGCGATAAGGAGGTGTCAAAATGGCCGTCCCGAAAAGTAAGGTATCCAAGCAGCGCCGGAATAAGCGCCGCAGCTCCGTGTGGAAGCTGGAGACCCCCGGTATCAACACCTGCCCCAAGTGTGGTACTGTGACCCTGCCCCACCGCGTCTGCAAGAACTGCATGAGCTACAATGGCCGCGAGGTTACCGCCTCCGCCGAGAAGTGACGCCTGCGAGGATGAAAAAAAGCTGCCGCTGCCGCGGCGGCTTTTTTGCCGTTCCGGCAAACAAACGCCCCGCCCGGTCTGGTCCGGGCGGGGCGTTTGCTTATTGGCCCGCGTAGGTGAACAGTTCGCAGCTTCCGGGGACGGTCTCAAATTCGGCCCGCTCGCGGTCGAAACGGATTGTCCAGCGCAGGAACCAGGGCCATATCAGCGGGGCGTTCACCACATCGCTGCCGATGAAGGCCTGGAGGGGGAATTCGATCTCCATGGTGCCGTCGTCGTTGAACCAGTAGCTGACGATCTCGCCGGTGACTGCCAGGCGGATACCCTCCTCGTCGATCCGGCGGTACATCTCCTCACCGCCGTCAATGATCAGCTCCGCCCTCTGGCCCTCATAGGTGCAGGTGATGGTTTGGGTTTGGCTGTCATAGCGGTAGGAGCAGTTGATGTTGAAGTCATGCACCAGCGGCTTCCAGTCATGGACGTGATCCATCGTGGAGGGGGAGGCGTCCAGATCGTACACCACCAGTTCGCTCAGGGAGGCGCCGGTGCCGCTGCCCACGTTGCTGATGACCGCCAGGAGGCCGTAGCCATCGGGATCGCCGCCCAGCTTTTTCAGCTCCGGCGGGATGGCCCGTCCGGTGTGGGCGGTGTGGTTAAACACCTGGAATAGGTTCTCTCCCCAGCGGATGAGGGTCTCGGTGCCGTAATAGTGGGAGTATAGCCGGATCATATCGTCGGGCAGCTCCGCCACCTTGTACCATTCGCCGGGGTTGTCCGGGAGCCCGTTCATGAGGTCAACCACGGGGGCGTCCAAAGCGGGGGGGTCGATCATGCCCATGGGGGTGGAGATGCCCCCAGGCTGCATATCAAGCCGATCCGGCTCCTCCAAGATCCACTTTGCACCATTGTATCGGAGGGTGAAGGCAGCGGCGCCCACAGTGCGGCCTTTCATATAGTGCTCGTCCGGCACCGCGGTATCCGGCGCAACCACCCGAATCAGATCCTTCATGGTCTCGTCCGCCGGACAGAACAGCAGCTCAAAGAGGAAGGAATTGTCCTCCGGATTGAGGGAGATCTGGCGGAAGTCGTTGGCGTAGGCGTAGGTGTAGCCGTCCCGGATGTGCTCATAGCCGTCAAAGAAGTTTATGGGCAGGGTGGTGCTGCCGGTGACATAGTGGCGGTTGTAATCCGCGCTGTCCGGGTCGCCCTCGGTGTGGGCGTAGGTGACGGAGAACTCCCGGGTGTTCTTGCTGTAGGCGGCCACATTATTCTGGTTGAACCGCAGCAGGAGATCATCCTGGGTGTCAAACGAGTCGGCATAGGTGACCTGGCCGTTGTTCCATTCATACACATCGTAAGTTCCGAAGTAGTTCAGGTGCGACCGGATCACCAGCTCGTTCTGCCCATCGCCGTCAAAGTCTTGGACGAACAGATAGGGGAGCATCTCGGCGGTGATGGTGGGCATCAACTGGCAGACGGTGCCGTTCCACTCCAGCCAGGGGTGATCGTACTCCCCCGTCCACAGCTTGGCCGTGCCGGCGCTGTCGGGGCCGGTGCCCGCCAGCAGCTTGGCGTCGGCGGGGAGATAGGGCCGGAGCTGGCCGCTATCGTAGGTGTACCATGCCAGACTGGGCTTCAGGTTCTGCCAGCCTTCCGCCGCGCTGTGCTCCTCCTGGGTGGCCTTGCGGCCGTCCACGAAGTAGAGCTGGTCGATCCCGTTTTCGCCGGGCTTGTGGTAGATGGTTTCGTGGAGGATTATCTGATCCGGCCCAAAGGTCAGGGTGGCGAACCCGCCCCAGGGCGCGCCGTTGCTCCAACTGAAGGTGCCGTCCGACTTCACGCTCCCGAAGGTGCGGTAGCCGGGGTTATAGCCGTAGATCTCGTCCCCCTGGCGGCGGAGGATCACGTAGCCCACCACGCTGTACAGGTACTCGTCCTCGCCCTCGGGCCAGATCACCATCTCGTTGATGCCGTCCCGATCCAGGTCGATGACGGCCACCCTGCCCGCCTCCACCACGGCGTCGGGGAACTGGTCGTCATAGTAGAAGGTTCTCAGGTCGTGGATGCCGTAGGTTCGGCCGTCGCCCTCATTGTACTGGGAGTAGGCGGAGATAAACTGCCGCTCCCCGTCCAGCACCTCCTTCATCCACGGATCCAGCAGGGCGTCCGCAAGGTTGGCCTCCGGGGGCTGGGAGACAGAGGTGCTGAGGCCGGGATCGGGATTGTCCTCCGGGGAATCCGCCGCCACCGGGTCGGTGAGCAGGCACACCGCCGCCATCACCGCCGCGATCACGCTCACCACAATGACCCACAGGGCGGGGCGGCGGTAGCCCAGCACGTTTTTGATCCGCCCCTTGGCGTCCCCCTCGTCGAAGGCCAGGGGGGAGGGGGCGGGCAGCCGCCGCCCGGTGGCCAGGGCCAGCAGGGTGGTGGAGTAGTCGGCCTTGACCTGGCTGCCCAGCCGGCGGATGACGGCCTCATCGCAGGCGGCCTCGATGTCCCGGCTCATAAGGAGATAGGCCACCCACACCAGAGGGTTGAACCAGTGGAGGGCCAGAGCGGCCCAGCACACCGGCTTGACGATGTGATCCAGGCGGCGCAGGTGGGCCCGCTCATGGCAGAGGATGAACTGCCGGGGCTGTCCCACCAGCCCGGCGGGGAGGTAGATCCGGGGCCGCAGCATCCCCAGGATAAAGGGGGAGTCCACCGCCGGGTGCTCCCAGGCCCCGTCCGGGGCCCGGATGGCGTCAAACAGGCGGCGGCGCAGCCGCAGGTAGGAGATCAGGCCGCAGCCGGCCATGGCTGCCGCGCCCGCCAGCCACACCCCGGCCAGGACGGCCTGCCAGGGGAAGGGGGCGGGGGCCTCGGTCTGGGGTACGGCGGGGCCGACGCCCTCGGGCGGGGTGAGGGTGGGCTCGCCGGGGTTGGGATTGCTGATCACGGGGTTGGCCGCGGTTCCCGGATTCTGCCCCTGGGCCGGGTTCTGGACGGGGGCGGTGGGGGTGACGGGGTTCTCAGGGAACTGGCCAACCGTCTCCCCTCCGGGGTGAACCTGCGCCTGCACCGGCCGGGCCTCCGGGACGATGGACAGGGGGCTCTCCAGCGACACGGGGATCAGCAGCCGGGCGAACACCACCAGCCACAGCAGACACAGAACCTGCCGGGGGGCCCGTTTTTTCAGCACCAGCCGCAGCACAATCAGGATCGCGGCGGCATAGGCGCCGGTGAGGCTCATCTCCCACAGGGGGGAGAGGGAGCGGAACAGGGTGTTCAAAAAGTCAAGCATGATGATTCCCCTCCCGGTACTGATCGATGATGGCCTTCAGCGCGTCGGCCTCATCGTCGGAAATGGTTTTCCCGCCCATGAAGTGGGCCAGGAAGGAGGGCAGCGAGCCCTCAAAGGTGCGCTCCACCACCGCGCGGCTCTCCTCCCGGAGGATTTCGTCCTGGGGGATGACGGCGGTGACCACCGCGTTCTCGTTGCGGAGCACCCCCCGCTCCACCAGCTTTTTCAGCACGGTGTAGGTGGTGGACTTCTTCCAGCCCAGCTCCTTCTGGGACAGCTCCACCAGCTTTCCGGAGGGGAGGGGTTCGTTCTCCCAGACGATCCGGGCGAAGCGGTACTCGCCCTCGGCTAACCGTAAATGCTCCATAAGACAGGCCTCCTTTCGGTCTATAGCTATCGACCTACTTGCAGTCTATCACGATAGACCAGCCCTGTCAACCCCTTTTTTCAAACTTCTGTAAAAAAGCTGGAAGCTCTTGACAAAACGCTCCTACAGGTGTAGGATAGAGAAAGAGAACTACAACTGTAGGAGGGATTGCCATGACAAAGCTGTCGGACAAGGAGTGGATGGTGCTGGGGGCGCTGTGGGAGAGCGGCGGGGACACCCTGAACGGACTGACCCAGGCCCTGCGCGGCGAGACGGGCTGGAGCCGCAACACGGTGCTCACCTACCTCACCCGGATGGAGGCCAAGGGGCTGGTATCCATCGACAGGGGGGAGAGCCCCCGGCGCTACCGGGCGGCCCTGGGCCGGGAGGACTGCCGGGCTCAGGCCCGGGACAGCTTCCTGCGGCAGGTGTACCAGGGGGCCACAGGGGACTTGGTGGCGGCTTTCCTGCGGGAAAAGCCCATCAGCGGGGAGGAGCGGGACGCCCTGCGCCGCCTGCTGGACGAGATGGAGGTGTAGTTCCTTTTTCTTGAAAGAAAAAGGAACCGAAAAGGGTCTTAGACCCGCGAACTTGAAGCCGCTACCGCCGTGGTTGGGAACCGTCCGGTTCTGCCCGGTAACAAAAGCCCATATGGATTGGAAGGTATTTGTTATGACGGATTTGTGGTCTTTTCTTTTGCAGACTTTGACGGCCTCCGGGGTGGCGGCGCTGCTGCTGGCGGTGAAGGCCATGTTCCGGGACAAGCTGTCCCCCCGGTGGCAGTTCGGGATCTGGGGGGTGCTGGCGCTGGTGCTGCTCCTCCCGGCGGGGTGGGGCGGGCGGTACGTGCTGGTGAACTGGCCCATGTGGGTGGAGGCGCTGAAGTCCGCCCTCACCGGCCAGTTTGGGACGCTCACCCGGGTCATCGCCCCGGTTCCTCTGCCGCGGCTGGCGCCGCCCCGGACGGCGGCGGACTGGCTGTACCTGCTCTACCTGGCGGGGGCCGCGGCTCTGCTGGCGCGGTATCTGATCTCCTACGCCCGTCTGCGGCGGGCGCTGAAGCGGGGGCGGCCCGGTCAGAACGAACGGGTCAGGGCGGTGGCAGAGCGGTACGGTCTGCCCGCCTGTCCCGCGGTGGAGGTGGACGGTCTGCCCACCGCCTTCATCTGCGGGGTGTTTAAGCCCGTGCTGGCCCTGCCCGCAGGGGTGGAGACGGACGAAAAGGTGATCCTCCATGAGCTGCTCCACCTTAAATATAAGGATGTACTGTGGGGCTGGCTCATCGCGCTGCTGCGGTGTCTCCACTGGTGCAATCCTCTGCTGTGGCTGTGCGCTGACCGGGCGGGGAACGATTTGGAGGCCCTGTGCGACCAGCGGGTGCTGGAGCGGCTGGAGGGGGAGGAGCGCCGGGACTACGGCCGGATCCTGCTGTCCATGGCGGACGAGAAATACGCCCGGACGCCGGGCACCTCCTCCGCCGCCAACGGGGGCAAAAACATCGCCCGGCGGATCCAGGACATTGCCCGGTTCAAGCGTTACCCGGCGGGGATGGCGCTGGTTTCGGTGTGCGTGGCGCTGGTGCTGGGGGTTCCGCTGGTGGTTGGCGCGTGGGCGCAGGCCGACTGGCCTGTGGTCAACAGCACGGATTTGCTCATGGCCTATGCCCGGACGACCCGGTGTTCCACCTATGCCGGGGCCTTCGACACCTACGCCAAGGCGGTGATGGCCCAGCGCTTCGACTACCGGGCCATGTGCGCGCCGCTGTCGGAGCAGGACGCGCTGGCAGCGGAGGGCTGGAGATGGCGGGAGGAGCTCCAGGGGGACTGGGACTGGCACTATCCCGATTGGAGGAACGGGATAGATATTGGCAGAGGGTATCAGCTCTATAATCTTGCCCCGGTGGGGGAGGACGCCTGGGAGGGCGTGCTGGTGTTCCAACTGTACGAGCCCCCGGAGAATGTGGAGTGGGACAGTTTGGAGTCGCACCGCTGGCTGACCCTCCAGAAGCTGCGGGCGGAGAAGGAGGGGGAGCGGTGGGTGGTGATTCCCCAGGAGGCCCCCTGGGCGGTGCAGGGGGATCAGCGGGTGAGCGGGAACTTCGCGGTGCCCGCCTGGGTGTATGAGGCGCAGTACGGGGATTTCACCCTCCGGATCCAGTGGCAGACCGTGTCCGCCGTGGACAGCTATACACAAAGCGGCGATGAGTTCTGGTCAGCTCCCGTCTACAGCACATCGGCGGTGCCCGACGGGAAATTTGATCGGGTGGAGGCCAGCTACGCGGTGTACGCCCTCTACACTGGCGATCCGGAGAAAAAGGACGAGTATTCCCACATCCGTGTGCGCTATACCCCCGTTTACAAGGAAGCTGCCGGCCCGCAGCGCCACAGCCCGGAGGGCTCCAGCGTCATCCAGATGGACGGGCGGTGGGAGGATCGGGATCTGAAGGAGTACTGGAGTGAACCCCGAGACAGCTGGGAGCTGATTTTTCTGAACGGCGGCGGATATGGCTACCAGGGCTCGGAGGCGGCGGCCTACCAGCTTCCAGACGCCTACGAGATGGAGCTGTATCTCAACGGCGAATTTGCGGCGGAGCTGGAGCTCAACAGGGATATTGTAGCCGAGCCGGAGTTCCTGCCGGCGGGAGGGGGCGAGTGGTTTGGGCGCTGAACGGGAAGCTCTGTATAGCGGCCTGTCCCAGGCCGCCTGGGGGTATTTTTTCCTGAACTTTCGGCCTGTTGACAAAGTAGCGAAAAAAGCAGCCGAATCAGATAAGGCATAAAAAAGGACGCCCAATTCGGCGTCATCCCATACATTTTATCATTCTTT
>SFVC01000044.1 GCA_004560375.1 bacterium | reverse complement strand
CTGATCCCGCCGCCGCAGCGTGTCCATGCTGGCCTCGATGTACACCTCGTAATACCCCGGGATGTTGGCCCGGTTCCATGCCCGCACGCTGTGGAACATGGAGATGGTGCAGCACACCACCGTTACCCCCTGCCCCGACAGCAGCGCGCACAGCCGCCCGTAGCTCTCCGCCAGCTTCCGCCGGTCTGAGCCGGAAAATCCCAGCCCCACGCCGAACACCGAGCGCATCTCGTCCCCGTCCAGGAAGATCACCGTCTCCCCGGCGCGGCGCAGCTCATCCCGCCACAGCCGCCCGATGGTGGTCTTCCCCGCCCCGGACAGGCCCGTGAGCCAATAGACCCGATTTTGTCTCTCCATACGCGGCACCTCAGTGGTACAGCGGCTGCTCCAGCAGCGCCTCGTCCAGCTTCAGCTTGGGCATCATGTGCAGGGGCTGGCCGTGCCGGTTCACGAAGCGCAGGCCCCGCATCAATGTCTGCCCAACCAGACGCCAGTTTCCCCGCAGATCCCGCATATACCGATCAAGCGCCTCCTGTTTTGCCGTCTCCAGCGCCTCTCCAGATAGCTCCACCTCCCCCCGCTGTATTGTGATGTAGGGGAACATATTCTCCTTCCATGCGGAATAAATGAAACTTTCTAACGTCGTGAACTGCATGATCCATTGCTCCAGGCAGGTCTCATTTACAGGCTGTCCATTGTAATAGTGAAAATCATAGCCATATTTCTCGTAGGCATCCCGCATGAAGTACTCCAGAAAAGCCCGCTCCGCGTCGTTGGCATACTCGTCATAAGTGCGGTACACCGCCGCCGTGGAAAAGCCCAGATCGTTGCCCGCCAGGGACTCCGGATCCCGTTCTCCAAACATGGAGCAGTAGGTCATGCTCTGGGTGTAGGGCAAATCCAAGAAGGCCGCCAGTGCCGTGAACGTGGCCCTGGGGTTGAGCTTGGCGTCTTCGAACCGCACCAGTACGCTGTCCTGGCAAGGCCGGTCGTCCGGGTCAACCATAAAGCTACGGTTCATCAGACGGTTAGTCAGCTCATCGTCAATCATGGGCGGGATGTCCTGCTTCAATTCTCCCTGCTGGTAGGCCAATAGGTTTTTTTGCATGAAACGAACGGCCGCCCCATAACTGGTGGTGATCCGGCGCAGGGGTGTAAATGTCTTAATATATTTAAAACCCAGGAAAATAGGCGAGGAGCGAATGGCGTTATACTCCTTTGAGTTCAGCACTGTGCGTCCTTTCTGATCCACGGTCAGGCGGAAATTTATGTTTGGAAAATGCGGTTGCAAAAACACTGCGGGCGCGATACGGGCGGCAGGATCAAGCCCGACGGTGGCCCGGGGGTCGGTCAGGAGGCCGACAACCAGCAAATCCTTGTCTGTCCGATCCTTCAGATTGTACACCTCCCAGGCCAGTCGCGCCAAATCGGGGGTCATCTGCGACGTATCCAGCGCCCCGCCGTCCCGTTCGGCCTGGGCGCAGGACTCCCGGAGCCTTTGCACATACGCCTCAATTCCCTTCAACATCTGTGACGGGAACGTGATCAGGTTGGGGTGGGCGTCAAAGATCTCGTTGAAGAAATCGCCGCCGTTGTGGCTGGACAACTGAGTGTGCCAGATCAGGCGGTTGATCTCCCGTATGCCCACAGGCTTCAGCTGGTACTGGCTGTAGTCGATGCCAAACCGCTCCTTGAAGTCGATGGGATACAGCGACAGCTCGTCCTCCATCAGGAAAACAACCTTTTTCCCCTCCGTCAGGGGCCGGAGGTTCAGCACCTGGAGCCAGGCGCAGAATTCGCCCCAGCTGGAGTAGTGGAGATAGATATGGTTCTCCCGGGCCACCCACTCGCTTTTTCGCACGTTGTCGTTCAAATATTCCAGCTCGTGCTGGGAGTAAACATCCGTCGCCAGGATGGGGTTTTCCAAATCATGAAAGAAGTTTCGGCTGATCACCTCCGCCCGGGGCTTCACATAATCCCCGAACCGCTCCTCCTCCCGGTAAAAGGGCACGTACCCGTTGTCGTCAAAGGGGTAGAAGCGCACAGGCAGTTCCTCAAAGGAAGGGAAGTCCTTCCGAAACAGGTAGGGGTACTTGGCCAGCCGCCTGCAATTCTTCTCGTACCTGGTTTTGAGCAGCTTGACGTTGGGCTCATAGAACGCCTGGGTCATAATGGAAAGGCAGTCCTCCCGGAACTGCCCCCGGCGGTACAGCTCCAGGAGCCAGGTGTAGCTTATTTTATAGTCTCCGCCGTTCTGGAGAATGTACACCGCCCCCTCCATCTGGATGGCAGGGTTATCCTCTCCCACCTCATGGACGGCAACGCCATAGGCTCCGGCTGCCTGTTCTGTCTGGCCCAGCGCAGCGAGCTGGCGGGCGATCTCAATGGCTGTCATCGCGCACACTCCTCCCCTGCAGCACGCCCTGGGGAACCTGGTTGGCCTGGGCCAGCATGGCCTGGGCGCTCTGGATCAGGATGTTGTTCTTGGTGTAGGCCATCATTTCCTCGGCCACGTCCACGTCGCGGATGGTGCTCTCGGCGTCCTGGATGTTCTCGGTCATGACGGACAGGTTGTTGATGGTGTGATCCAGACGGTTCTGGGTGGCGCCCAGAGTACCACGGACGTCGGACACGGTGTTGATGGCGGCCTTGATCTTGTCGGTAGCGGCCTGGGCCAGCTCCTCGGTGTTGATCTTCAGATCCTTGATGCCCAGGGACACGGCGTGCATATCCTGCACGGCCACGTTCAGCTGGTTGAAGCGATCGGCGGTGTCGCCGATCTGGAGGGTCAGGCCCTTGCCCAGAATGGTGGGGGCAACGTCTACCTTGTCGCCGTAAACCAGCACCTTGCCGTCCTTCACCTGAGCCTTGTCGCCGATGGCGGCGGCCAGATTGGCGGCGACATCACCCGTGGAGCTGACATACTTGATGTTGCTGTCCTTGGGGTCAGTGGTGCCCGCCTTCTTGGCGTCCTCAGTAAAGACGTACTTCTTGTCGCCGATAGAGATGGTGTTGCCCTCCACGATCTTGCTGGCGTCCTTGATCTCGATGGCGGTAGTCTTATAGGTCTGGGGCTCGCCCTGCACCTTGATCTTGCCGGCCAGATCATCGTAGGTCTTCAGCTCCTTGCCGGCGGTGGACTTGACGGTCTGCTCGATGTGGATGGTGGTGCCGTTCTCCACGCCGATCTTCCACGAGCGGCCGTCCGCGCCGGTAAACGCATTCTGCTGGGACAGCTGATCCGCCGCGGCATGAACCCAGTTTTCCTCTTTCTCCCCGGTCAGGTCGATCTCCGTGGCGCCAGCGACCGCAGTGAAGCCGGTGGCGGAGGTCTTGAACTGGAACTTCTTGCCGTCGATCTCCAGCACGTTGCCGTTCTTCACGATGTCGGCATCCAGCTTCAGGTCGATACCGGCCAGGCCGGCGTTCTCTTTGGCCACAGCCTGGGTGACCTTGGTAGTGTCGTGGACCGGGTGCCCGGAAACCGCAGAGCCAGCGGTGCTGGTGACATTGCCGTACTCCACCGCCTGGCCGATGCTGGCGTTGATGGCCTTGGCCTCGTCGGCGGTGCCGGAGAAGGTGGTCTCCTTCTTAAAGGTGGCTCCCTCGTAGCGGCCCATATAGGTGAGCTCAATGGCACCACCGGTGGCTGTCCCGATGGTGAATGCGGCGTTGCCAATCTTAACGCCGACAGCGGCGGCTCCAGTGGCGGCAGCGCCGGAGGCCGTGACACCGCCGGTGACGCCCTGCTTCTTCATGGCGGTCTCCAGCAGGCCGGCCAGGTCGTTAGTCTTGTATGTCTTAGTGGCGGTGGAAATCAGTTCATAGGTGTTGTTGCCAACCTTGATCTGCAGCTTATCACCGGTCTTCTTGGAGTTGAACTCCAGGGTGCCCAGGTCGATGCTGAACTTGGGAGCCACGGCGGTGGCGCCGGAGGTCTCCAGGTGGAGGTCGGAGTAGCTGGCATCCTTAGCGGCCAGGGCCTTGGAGATATCCATCTCAGTGACAGGGACATCATCGCCCGCGCCGATGGAAAACGCGTCCTGGTTCAGGCCCAGGGTGCCGTCCAGCAGGTTGATGCCGTTGAAGTTGGAGCTGTCGGCGATGCGGTTGATCTCGCTGAGCAGCTGGTCAACTTCCTTCTGCATCTGGAAGCGGTCGGTGTCGTTGTCGTAGGTGCCGTTGGCGGACTGGGTGGCCAGCTCCACCATACGGTTGAGCATATCGTGCACCTCGGTCAGGGCGCCCTCAGCGGTCTGCACCAGGGAGATGCCGTCCTTCGCGTTCTTCTGGGCGGTCTCCAGGCCGGTGATCTGGGCCCGCATCTTCTCGCTGATGGCCAGACCGGCGGCGTCGTCGCCGGCGCGGTTGATCTTGTAGCCGGAGGAGAGCTTCTCCAGGTTCTTCTTCATGGCGGAGACGTTGTTGGTGTAGTTCCGGTAGGCGTTCATCGCCATAATATTGTGTTGGATCCTCATTTTAATGCTTCCTTTCAATAAAATGTTTTTGGGGTGTTGCAATGTGGGACGCCGGTGCTTCCGTGCTCCGGCGCATGGGGTGGTGCGTCGCTTCCCGGTATCTGGCCAGACTGCCGGGGCGCGGCGCGGGGACAATTATTTCAACCGGCTCGTCAGCCGGGTGAAACCAAGGTTAGGGGGTGATCTCCTTCTCCCAGAACTGGGGGAGGATGCGATCCAGCTGGGTTCGCAGGGTCTGGGCCGCTTCGGCGGCGCCGTCCCGCTCCAGCTGGTCGAAGACCTGCTTCATGGCCCGGACGGCCCGTTCCCGGTCGTCGTTCCAGGGGAAGTAGCGATCCCGGGAATGCCGGAAGGCTTTTCCGCTGGGCGGGGCCAGACAGGCGGGGCGCTGACCGCCCTGCCGCTCCAGCACCTCCCCCCGGATCACGGGCACGGTGCGGTCGGCCTCGATGGCCAGGAAGGCCCGGCCGCCCGCCACCCGGGAGAGCTGGATGACAATATCGCCATTGATGGTCAGGTACTCCTCCGGAAGGAGGGACAGCTTCAACATGGAAAGCTCCTTATTTCATAGTCATAATATTATGCTGAGTGGACGACCTCGAAAGGCTTCGGGTTCGCCCGCAAAGCGGGGTCACCCTCTTTTCTTCCCACCCGGCGGATGCTGATTGAATGGGCAAGAACCTTTGCCGATCCAATCAACGCCCGTACTCATGGGCGCTCACCGCTGTCCCTGGCGGCGGTAACATACAGCGCTATGCGGCGCTTGTCTCTTTTGTTTGGCTGTGGAACTGGGCCAGGCCCATATCCCGCAGGTTTTGGGCGGTGTTCACCGCCCGGGTGACAGCCTCCCCACAGCCGGGGCAGATCCACTGCTTGTCGTGGGCGTTCAGCTGCTGGTGGACGTGGCCGCAACGGTTGCAAGTCTTGGCGACGGGGGCCAGCCGGCTCACGGTGATGTAAGTCTTGCCCTGCCGCTCCAGCTTGTACCGGAGGCACGAGCGGAACAGGCCGAAGCCGGAGTCCGTCACGCCGCCCTGCTTCAGCTTCCGGGACAGGGCCGCCAGATCGGTCTCCCTCACGCACACGGCGTCCCAGGCGTTGGCTATCCGCCGGGATTCCTTGTGGATGAAGTCGCGCCTCTGGTTGGCCATGTGCTCGTGCAGAAGCCGGATGCGCTGGAGCTGCTTTTCGTAGTTGTGGGAGCCCGGTTCCATGCGGGCCAGACCGCTCTGCAGCCGGGCCAGCTTTTCCCTGGACTGCTCCAGGGCGGGGGGCGCGGGGCTCCTCCCCCGGCTGTCCACATAGAAGCGGCTGAGGGAATAGTTGAGGCCCAAGGTGCGCTCCGGCGTGGGGGCGATCCGCTCCGGCGCGTTCACCTCATATCCGAAGGAGACGGAGCAGAAATACTTGCCGGAGGGGGTTTTGCTCACCGTCACCAGCTTCAGCGACCACCAGTGCAGGGGTCTGCGGTAGAGGACGGCGGGCACCAGGCCCAGCTTGGGCATCTGGATCCCCTTGTCTGTGAGATAGATGGACGGGCCGGTGCGGTACTGGCGGCAGTAGACGGTAAAGGAGTCCTTTTTGTCCTTCTTGGCCTTGAACTGCGGGTACCCGAACTGGGAGGGGGCCCGGAAGAAATCCAGAAACGCTTTCCGCAGCGTTTGATGGACGGTGCATAAGGGCTGGCTGTCCACCTCTTTCAGAAAGGGCGCTCCCTGTTTATAGCGGGCCGGAGTTGGGATGTAGTGCTGATCCGTGGCGGCGTAGAACTCCTGCGCGTCGGAGAGCATCTGATTCCAGAGCCAGCGGCAGCAGCCGAAGGTTTTCTCCATCAGCTCGATCTGCTCCGCGCTGGGGTGAAGGCGGAACTTGATGACGGTGTACCGGGTCTCCCTTTTCCCCGCCATGGAAGCCGCTCCTCCCTCCTCAGGCCTGGACAGGTTCTATACAACCTGACCGCGTTTTCCCTCCTGTGTTCGATTATTATATCGGCTCCATTTTGTAAAACTTTAGCCTGTAATGAGAAAATTTTCAGGCGAAACCGATCCCGCCGCCGCCCGGATAGGTTGTATACAACCTGTCCGCGTTTTCCCTCGCGAATTCCTGTGAACTTGTTCCCGCGCCGCCGTTTTCCGGCCATTTCGGGGGAAATAGTCCGAATCGCCGTCCTTCTCCTTTATAATAAAGGATACCAAATCAAGATAGAGAGGATGGCAGACATGACAGGGATTATGTACGGCTATGCCCGCGTGTCCACCCGCGGTCAGAAAGAGGAGCGCCAGCTGGTGGCGCTGCGGGAGTTTGGGGTGAGGGCGGAGCACATCGTGGTGGAGAAGCAGTCGGGAAAGAGCTTTGACCGGCCCGTGTATCAGGAGTTGGTGTTGACGTTGCGCCCCGGGGACGTGCTGGTGGTCAAGAGCATCGACCGGCTGGGGCGAAACTATGAGGAGATCCTGGCGCAGTGGGGGAATTTGACAAAGGAGAAGCGGGTGGCCATTGTTGTCCTGGATATGCCCCTGCTGGACACCCGGGAGGGCAGGGATCTGACCGGTACGCTGGTGTCCGACATCGTGCTCCAGCTTTTAAGCTACGTGGCCCAGACGGAGCGGGAATTCATCCGCCAGCGCCAGGCAGAGGGGATCGCCGCCGCCCTGGCCCGGGGGGTTCGCTTCGGCCCGGAGCGCCTCCCCATGCCGGAGCAGTTCGCGGAGCTGGCGGAGGACTGGTGGAACGGCCGGATCACCGCCACCGACGCGGGCCGGCTGCTGCAGGTGTCCCGCAAGACATTCACCCGCAGGGCGGAGGAGTGGGGCCAGGCGGCCGGATTGGGGCGGCGGGGCCCATAACCCTGCGCGGCCCACGGAACACCAGGAGCAAAAGAGCTCCCTCCGGCCTTGCCGGAGGGAGCTCTTCTATGCCCAAAAAGATCCCCGAACCACGCAGCATAACTTGAGCGGCGCAGGGCTTATTGAAGCGCCTGCCCGAACACCTTCAGCAGCTGCTCCTGGTGAAACGGTTTGTCCACAAAGCCTCGGGTGCCGATGGTTTTGGCCCGCTCGAACGTATCCTCATAGGCCAGGGAGGACACCATCACGATCCTGGCGTCCGGATTGTTTTTCAAAATGATCTCGGCGGCGTCCAGCCCGTCCATCCCCTGCATAATGATGTCCATTGTCACCAGGTCGGGCTGCACCGCGGCGTACTGCTCGATGGCGTCCTCCCCGCTGCGGCAGTAGGCCGCCACCTCGTATTCCGTGCCTTTCAGAACGTCCTCCAGCTGAACCCTGACCAGACGGGAATCGTCCACCACCATGATCCGCTTGCTCATTTGATATACCCCCTCCTGTTAGCTGTGGTTTGGAGCGGCCCCGTCCTCATGAACCCGGGGCACATGGTGGATCAGCTGCGCGCCCTCGCTGTGCTCGTCGGAGTACGTGAGGATGAACTGCACGTCCTGATCCTCCGGCTCATAGCGCCCATGGTAGAACACAGGGGCTCCAAAATGGGCCGAGACCTGGGTGGCCCGGAACATGGCTCCCACCACCTTGCCGCACAGGACGTTGAAATACTCCTTGCTGAACTCCTCCAGATCCTCCTGGGACACCGCCTCCTCGTGGAAGGAGTTCCGAGCCATGCGAACCAGCAGGGCCGTGTCGGCGCAGAGGGTGAGGCTGGTGTCGAAGCCCTTGTCAAACGTGATGTGGACGGTGCAGAGATCCTCGCCCAAGGGCTGGTTCCCCTGGTACAGCCGGACGCCGGCGGTGCGCTCCGTCACATCTTGCAGGGCCTGATCCAGGATCTGCTCCAGTCCTTCCTTTGTCATGGCGCTGTTCATGGGTCACGCCTCCTGTTCGTCTTGAGGTGCACCGCTCTGAGGCTGGGTGCTCCCGGGTTCGCCGTCCTGAGGTTCGCCGTTCTGGGGCTGGGCGCTCTGAGGCGGCGCGTCCAGCACCCGGCGGATCCGGTTGAGCAGATCGTCGGGGGCGAAGGGCTTCAGGATATAGTCCTGAATGCCCAGGGTGATGCCCTCCAGGACGGAGTTTTTATCCTCCATGGCGGTGAGCATAATCACCGGGACGTCGGCCCGATCCGGCATATCCCGGATCTCCCGCAGGGTCTCATACCCGTTTTTGGGGGCCATCCGGATGTCCAGCAGGATCAGATCCGGCTTCACCTTTTCCAGATACCGCAGGGCCCGGGCCCCGGAATTCACCGTAACCACGTCGTAATGCTTCCCCAGGGTGTCCGCGATCCGGAGCAGCACCGTGGCCGCGTCGTCCACCGCCAGGATGCACTGTCGATTACTCTGTCTACTCGTGCGTGTTGGAATCATTTCACCCAGCCTCCTTATCAAGCTCGTCCACCAGCTTGGCCAGCAGCGCCTCCGCGTTGTCGTCCTCAAACAGCTTCAGCTGTCCCTGAATCTCCCGCAGGCCCCGCTCCGCCGCCGGGGGGAGGTCGCGGCTCAGCAGCTCCTCCACCATCCGGGCACATTCCTGGGAGCGGAAGTCCTCCAGCTCATGGAGGGCCGCCTCCACCTGCTCCCGCAGCTCCTGGGGGGACAGGGCCGGGAGCTTCTCCGCCTGGGGCTGCGCCTGCCGCCGCTGCTCCAAAAAGGCCCCGATCCGCTCCAGAAGGGCCTGGTGGGCGGCGAGCAGCTCGGGGAACTGCCGGGCGATGAACTCCCGATCCCCCTGGGCGGCGGCGTTCTCCTGGGCCCGGGCCAGGTTGGACACCTCCATGGCCCCGATGTTGGCCGCGGCGCTCTTGAGGCCGTGCACCTCCGTGCGGTAGTCGGACAGGTCGGCCTGCGCCGCCAGCTCCCGCAGCAGCTCCGTCTTGCGCTGCCCGTCCATGTGGTACAGCTCCAGCAGCTCCACGAAGCCCTCCTCGCCGCCGGTGTAGTAGCGCATGGCCACGTCCATGTCGATCCCCTCGATCTGGAAGGCGTCCGGATCCAGGGGGGCGGCCTCCTCCTCCCCGGCCCCGGTGTCCGCCTGCCGGCGATCCTCCGGCACCCAGCGGGCCAGCAGCTGGCCCAGCTCCTTCCGATCCAGGGGCTTGGCGATGAAATCCTGGAAGCCGCAGCTCAGGAACTTCTCCCGCATCCCCTCCATGGCGTTGGCGGTGAGGGCAATGATGGTGGGGGACGTGCCGTTCTCCCCGCAGTCCCGGCGGATGATCTCCGCCGCCTCGATGCCGTCCATCATGGGCATCATATGATCCATGAAAATGATATCATACCGGTTTTGCCGCACCAGGTCGATGGCCTCCGGCCCGCTTCCCGCCTCGGTGAGGTCGAAGCTGTACCGCTTCAGGAAGCCCCGGGCCACCTTGCGGTTGATCACGTTGTCGTCCACCACCAGCACCTTCACGCCGGGGGCGGTGAACTGCTCCGTCCCCTCCAGCTCCCGGGCGGAGGAGTCGGGCACCTCGGCGATGGTGCGGCTATCCACGATCCGCTGGGGGATGACGATGGTGACCACGGTGCCCTGACCGTAGACGCTGTCCACGCGGATCTCGCCGCCCATCAGCTCCACCAGGTGCTTCACGATGGCCAGCCCCAGGCCGGTGCCCTCCACGCTGCGGTTTTTCTTGGAGTCCACCTGGCGGAAGTCCTCGAAGATCTTCTCCAGATCCTCCTCCCGGATGCCGCAGCCGGTGTCCTCCACCCGGAAGGTGAGCAGCTCCTCCCCCTCGTTGGGGCCGGGCCGGCCGGTGACGCTGGCCCGGACATAGCCCTCCTTGGTGAACTTGATGGCGTTGTTGATGATGTTGATGAGGATCTGCTTGATCCGCCCCTCGTCGCCGTTGTAGCGGCAGGGGAGGGTTTCGTCGCAGTCGTATTTCATGATGAGCCCGCGCTTGGAGGCGGCCATGTCCATCATGCCCACCACCTCGCCCACCACGGTTTTCAGGTGGTAGTCGGTGTATACCAGCTCCATCTTGCCCGCCTCAACCTTGGACAGATCCAGGATGTCGTTGATGATGGCCAGCAGGTTTTTGGCGGCGGACTGCACGTCCTTGGCGTGGGCGTAAAGGGAGGCGTCGGTGCACTCCTCCATGATGATGTCGTTGAGGCCGATGATGGCGTTCATGGGGGTGCGGATCTCGTGGGACATATTGGCCAAAAATTCGCTCTTGGCGATGTTGGCCTTTTCCGCCTGCTGCCGCACCCGCTTGATCTCGTTGATGTAGGCCTTGATGTCGGTCATGTCCAGCACCAGGATGACGCAGCCCTGCCTGCGGCCGCTGTCGTCCATGATGTGCTTGCTGTGGCACTCGTAGTTCTGCCCGTTGATGGAAAAGCTCCAGGGGATGTTCTCGTTGAGCATCTCCTCCCGGAAGTCCTCCACCACCCGGATGTTCTCCCCCAGCTTGTGGGCGGGCAGGCTGGTGAAGATGCGGGCGGCGGCCCGGTTGTAGCTCACCAGGCGGTCGTGATCGTCCAGGGCGATGACGCCGTCCCCCAGGCTCTCCAGCACCTTCTCCGCCGCCAGGTGGCGGAAGTCGTAGTTCCGGCGGCTCCACACCACAATGACCACCATGGCCATGGAGATGGCCAGCGTCACCGGCGTCAGGTCAAACACGTTGGCCAGCTTGAACACGTAGGCCACCAGCACGATCACGGGGAGGGTGGAGATGATCAGGATCGTCTGGTACTGGCGGTTGACCTGCTGATCCGAGCGTTGGCGGATGGCCCGCACCAGGGTGATGAAGCACAGAATATAGGGGATGATGATGCGGGTGATCATGAAGACGCCGTACAGGGGGCCGTAGGAGATGCTGACATAGTGGAACCCGTCCGTGGTGGACAGCCACTGGAATTCCTGGTAAAACAGGCCGTTCCAGTTGAAAAACACCGTGGGCAGCACCAGGAAGTCGACAGCGGCCAGGATCTGCAGGAACCGTTTTGGGGGGCGGGCGTAGCAGTAGGTGTAGATAAACCAGCAGTAGCACAGCGGCACGAAGGTGGAGCCCACGTTTTCTATGGTCACCGCCGCGACGGCCACCTCCACCGTGGGGGCGGTGAGCTCCAACAGATAGCCCACATTCTGCACCAGCGAGCCGCACATGATAAAGATCAGCAGCTTCTGCTCCCGGGCGCCGTCCCCGTTGAGCAGGAGGATCAGGGCCACAAAGGTCAGTCCGATGCCGAAACACTCCAGCAAAATCACAGCGTTTACCATTTATCCTCACCCGTCTCCAGAGCGCCCTCCAGATCTGAACACGGGAGGGCAAAACGCGAACATACTATCCTTATAACAATAGTACATTTTCGCCATGTTGTCAAGAAATACAGCGGGTCATTGCGTCATTTGCAAGTTGTATATTAAAGTTGGACAGTCGGACGAACCCGGTCCGGCTGATTTTTTATGTAAGGAGGACAAGTTATGGCAACGGTAGTAGGGGTACGTCCCATTAACTTCAAAGGGAAAGACGGGAATCAGATAACGGGGAAAAACATCTATTTCACGGAGCCGCTGGAGGACGGCGAGGGCTCGAGCGCGGATCGCGTATTCCTCAGCATGGACAAGCTGCTCAAGTGCCAGTACGATCCCCAGGTTGGGGACGAGGTGCATATTGAGTATAACCGCAACGGCAGGTGTACCGGCGTCTATCCGGAGGACTGATTGCCGGACAAGCCCCCGCCCTATGGTAACCAGCCTGTCGTGAGATAGCCTGTGGAGCCGCCAACTGAACAAGTTACGGAATCCCGGGGGCCGGAAGCGGCCCCCGGGAACCCCCGGAAGTAATCACGGGGGTACTCATGACAGGAGGAAGCCCGATGAAATGTCAAGTGCTGATAGACTATCTGACGTTTTCCATCAAAAATATGGAAGATCCCGCCCAGGTCATTCAGAAGTATCTGGGCTTGGATCCCGCGCTGTTCCAGGAAGCGCCCTACGGCCTGATGGGCTATCAGCGCGTGCTGCGCTTTGGTGATATCCAGGTGCTGTATGAGCCCCGGGAGAACGAGTATTTCCGGGATATGGGCGTGTGTGTC
The DNA here is from genome assembly GCA_004560375.1 of bacterium. Lineage (GTDB taxonomy): Bacteria > Bacillota > Clostridia > Oscillospirales > Oscillospiraceae > Enterenecus. Next base: position 968 of record SFVC01000044.1, on the reverse strand, counting down.
TCTATGTCCGGCAATGGCTGCCGCGCTTTTGAAACCATGTCCAATCTCACCTTTGACGGCGTCAAGGATACCCAGGGCACCGCCAGCACCGCTTTTCCCGTCCTGTTTCAGCTTTTAGCGGCGACCGAGGATGCCAACATCTCCCGCATTGATATCGCCTGTGACGACCGGGAGGGCTATCTATGTATGGACGATATCGTGCGGAAGGTGCAGGACAACGAGATCAACAGCCGCATGAGCAAGCGCACCCTGTATCTGGGCTATGACGGCACCCAGCGCTCCGGCACTACTGTCTACATAGGCGCGGAGTCCTCCGCTTTTCGCGTCCGTATTTATGACAAGGCCCTGGAGCGTGGGGAATCCGGGCACTGGATACGGGTGGAGCTTGTCATGCGCGGTGAGAACGCCCAAGCCTTTGGTCGTCAGCTCACCAACGCCGAGAACGTGGGCAAGCTGGCCGCCCAAGTCATCAATGACAAGTTGTCCTTCATTGACCGGGATGATACTAATATCACCCGTTGCACCGTCTGCCCTTGGTGGCGGGCCTTCGTGGACGAGTTGGAAAGCGTCCGATTGGTGGCCCGGGAAACCGTCCAGCACTGTGTGGAGCATATCGCCAACTGGGTGGAGTCCCAGGTTGGGCCGTCCCTGTCCATCCTGCTCCAAACCATGGGTTTCCCCAAGATTTTTGAGTTGGCAGTAGGTGCCAGCGACCGATTATCGGACAAGCAGCGGTTCCTCATAGCGGACTACAATGCCCTCTATCCCCTGCGGGTGTAGTGCGCCCATTCCTGGGAACGTACCTTCAAGGCCCCGGGCTATCTGCTCCTTACTGCTTTGGCAACTATGCGAAATGATGCTCCAATCACAAGCATCGGGCCGAAGAACGGGACGGCAAGCAGAACGTCAAAGAAAGCCCTGATTACTCGGGCAATGTCCATGATGAATTCCATTTTTTGATATTCCTC
>SFVC01000089.1:0-2500 GCA_004560375.1 bacterium | reverse complement strand
GGCTGCAACCCGCCCCCGCGAAGTCGGAGTTGCTAGTAATCGCGGATCAGCACGCCGCGGTGAATGCGTTCCCGGGCCTTGTACACACCGCCCGTCACACCACCCGAGTCGTCTGCACCCGAAGTCGCCGGCCCGACCAGAGATGGGGGGAGGCGCCGAAGGTGTGGGGGGCGAGGGGGGTGAAGTCGTAACAAGGTAGCCGTACCGGAAGGTGCGGCTGGATCACCTCCTTTCTAGGGAGAGTCAGACGAAGGCGAAGCCGGAAAAGAAGACCCCCCGCGCCCCCGCAGCGTCCGGCCCCCGTGGCTCGCATGAGCCACCTGAGGGCACCCTGAGAGCCGCATAGCGCGAAGAGGAAGAGATTTCTCGAGAGAACGATTTCATGATCGGAGGCCGGAGGGGCCAAGCGCCCCGAAGGTATGGAGGGCGCACGGCGGATGCCTTGGCGCAGGGAGCCGACGAAGGGCGCGGCAAGCCGCGATAGTCCCGGGGGAGCCGCACACGGGCTTCGATCCCGGGGTGCCCGAATGGGGGAACCCAGCAGGCGAGGGCCTGCTACCCACCTTGTGGGAGGCAACCGGGGGAACTGAAACATCTAAGTACCCCGAGGAGAGGAAATCAAGAAGAGACCCCCCCAGTAGCGGCGAGCGAACGGGGGCCAGCCCAAACCGGGGCGCGCGTAAAGCGTGCGGGCGCTGCCGCCCCGGGGTTGAGGATGCGGCGTCCGGGCCCCGCACGGCCCGGCCGCAGTCACAAAGCACGTGCCGGGCGGAAGACGCATGGGAAGGCGCGCGGCACAGGGTTAGAGCCCCGTACGCGAAGGCACGTGCCTGCGGGCCGCAGTCCGGAGTACCGCCGGGCACGAGGAACCCGGCGGGAAGCAGGGGGGACCGCCCCCCAAGGCTAAGCACTACCCTGCGACCGACAGTGGACGAGTACCGTGAGGGAAAGGTGAAAAGCACCCCGGGAGGGGAGTGAAACAGCGCCTGAAACCGTGCGCCCGCAAGCAGCCGGGGCGGACGCGTTCCGTGACGGCGTGCCTATTGAAGAATGAGCCAGCGAGTCGCGGCCGGCGGCGAGGCCTAGCCGAAGGCGAGCCGCAGCGAAAGCGAGTCCGAACAGGGCGACTTCGAGTCGCCGGCCGCGGACGCGAAGCCGGGTGATCTACCCCGGGGCAGGGGGAAGCGGGGGTGAGACCCCGTGGACGCCCGAACCCACCGGCGTTGAAAAGCCGGGGGACGACCCCGGGGTAGGGGTGAAAGGCCAATCAAACCCGGAGATATCTCGTTCTCCCCGAAATAGCTTTAGGGCTAGCCCGCGGGGCTGCCCGCCGGCGGTAGAGCCACCGGATCCCCTAGGGGGCCTCGCGGCCTGCCGAAGGGAACCGAACTCCGAACGCAGGCGGGTGAACCCGCGGAGTCAGGACGCGCGGGCTAAGCCGCGCGCCCGAGAGGGAAACAGCCCAGACCGCCCGCCAAGGCCCCAAATTCACGGCCGAGTGGCAAAGGATGTGCCCCCGCGCAGACAGCCAGGACGTTGGCCCAGAAGCAGCCACCCGTCCAAGGAGTGCGTAACAGCTCACTGGCCGAGTGGGGGTGCGCCGACAATTCACGGGGCTAAGCCGTGAGCCGAAGCGGCGGGACAGAGCACATGAGTGCCTGTCGGTAGGGGAGCTTTCCGGGTGCGGCGAAGCGGGGCCGGCGAGGTCCCGTGGAGCGCCCGGAAGTGAGGATGCTGGCACGAGTAGCGAGAGAAGTGAGAGTAACACTTCCGCCGAGAGCCCGAGGTTTCCTGGGGAAGGCTAATCCTCCCAGGGTCAGTCGGGGCCTAAGGCTAAGGCGCGAGCCGACGCCGATGGACGGCAGGTGGACATTCCTGCACCGCGCGCGCCCAGCGACGCGGCGACGGCGGCGACGAGGCGGGGCGGGGTTCTGGACGCCCCCGTCCCCGAAGGGCCGGCGCGCACGAGGGAAGTCCCGTGCGCACGAGCCGGCCCCAGGGGCGAAGCGAGTGAGCGAAGCCCGCTTAGGAGCCGTCCCAGAAAAGCCGCTAAGCGTTATTACGGCGCGCGCGCCCGTACCGCAGACCGACGCAGGTGGGCCGGTAGAGCATACCGAGGCGATCGGGCGAACCGTGGTCAAGGAACTCGGCAAAACCGCCCCGTAACCTCGGGAGAAGGGGCGCTCCTCTCAAAGGGAGCCGCAGCGAAGAGGCCCAGGCGACTGTTTACCAAAAACACAGGACGGTGCTGAAGGCGAGAGCCGACGTATACCGTCTGACGCCTGCCCGGTGCCGGAAGGTCACGCGGAGCCGTCAGCGCAAGCGAAGCGGCGATGCCAAGCCCCGGTAAACGGCGGCCGTAACTATAACGGTCCTAAGGTAGCGAAATTCCTTGTCGGGTAAGTTCCGACCTGCACGAAAGGCGCAACGACCTGGGCGCTGTCTCGACCACGGGCCCGGCGAAACTGCACTGCCGGTGAAGATGCCGGCTACCCGCGGA
>SFVC01000021.1 GCA_004560375.1 bacterium | reverse complement strand
GAGCCCGGATCGTAACTGCTTGTAAAGCCCAGGGGGGACAATGTGTCCCCCCTGGGCTTTTTGTGCATTTCTATATCATTTTTGGGCGGAAAGCAGGGCGGCCTTTTATTCCCAGGCGGGGCGTTCTTATTTCCTGAGAAATGTGATCCCCAGCGTATTGGGTCCGCAGTGGCAGGAGATGGTGGAGCCCGCCACGGCGGTGAGCACGTCGTGAAAGCCGAACTGCCGCACCAGGTCGCAGACCGCCTCGGGTATGGCGGGATCACACCGGGTGTGCACCACGAAAACCCGATCCTGGTTCACGTCCTTGCCGGTGAGCTGATCCCGTACGTAGTCGGGCAGCACCTTGTCAAAGGCCCCCCGGTACTTTTTGCCCACGGTCATGCTGCCGTCGGCCAGCACAATGCAGGGCTTCAGCTTCAGCAGATTGGCCCCCAGGGCCACCACGGAGGAGCAGCGCCCCCCCTTGGCCAGATAGTCCAGCTTGTCCACCACGAAAGTGGTATCCACCTTGCCGGCCTGCTCCTCCAGCATGGCCAGGATGTCCTCCACGCAGTCCCCCCGCTCCGCGGCCCGGGCCGCCTCCAGCACCAGCAGGCCCTGTCCTGTGGTGAGGTTCCGGGAGTCCACCACATAGATGTTGGAGAAGTCCGCCGCGGCCACCAAGGCGTTCTGATAGCAGCAGGAGAACTCGCTGCCGATGGTGATGTGGAGCACTGCATCGTGCTTCGGGGAGAGCTCGGCGAACAGGGCCTGGTAGTCCGCGATGTTCACCGCCGAGGTGGTGGGCAGGGCGCCGCCCCCTTCCACGTGGCGGAAGATGTCCTCGGGGCCGGCGTCCACGCCGTCCCGGCAGGTGTCCCCGCCATAGGAGACATACAGGGGAACGATGGTGATCTGGTGGCGTTCCACCAGATCGGGGGGCAGATCGCAGGTGCTGGTGGCGGTGATTTTGATGGGCATAGCGGCGGCCTCCGTTTCCTTTCAAATACCGTTTGTCTGCGGTTGGCACATTATATCAAAGGGCCCGGGGAAAAACAACCGGGGAATTGTACAAACTCCTTTGCCGTTTCTCCCGGCTGCGTGAAGATTTTTGACAAAGGCGGTAGATTGTCAAAAAGATCCGCGGGCATGATCCCCGGCCCGGGCGCATATCTGTGGCCGAGGTGATGTGCATGGTAGGGGAGCTGATCTGCCTGCGGCAGCGGGGCCGGGGCCGGGGGTCAACCTCCTCGCTGGGGCCGCTGGCAGCGGTGCGCTGGACGGTGTACGCCCCGGAGGGCCTGTCTCCCCGGCGGCTGGCCCGGCGGCTGTACCGGGCGGAGCGGGGCCTTGCCGCCGCGGGGGTGGGCCGGGTGGTGCTGCGCCACGGCTTCCCCTATGGGGACAGACTGCGGCTGCTCCGGCCCGTGGATCCCCTGCCCCTGTGGCGGGGTCTGGCGGACGTGCTGGCCCTGGGGGCGCTGGAGCTGGAGGGGGTGCCTCCCGGCCGGGGGCGGATCGCCCTGTCCGCCCCCCGGCTGTGCCCCGAGCTGACCGCCGCGGCGGAGCGGCTGTGCCCCCTGGTGCGGGGCCTGCTCATCGACGCCCCCAGCGGGGAGGACTACGCCCGGAATCTTCAAGCCCGGTTCGGCCTCCCGGTGACGCCCCCGGGGTTGGGGGCGGACGTGACGGCGGCCTTCGGCCCCGGAGGCGGCCGCTGGGGCCGAAGGCTGGAGCTGTATGGAACGGCGGATCTGGGCGGGCTTCAGCTGCGGGCGGCAGGGCTGGAGCTGCCGGAGGACTGCGCCGATCAGGCGCTGGCCCTGCTGTGGGAGCAAGGGCTGGTGAAGCGGGAGGATCTGCTCACGTCTGCCCAGAGCTGCTCCGGAGACACGGCTTAAAAGGGCACCCCGTCCTCCCCCTCCGGCGACCGCGGCGGGGTCAGCGCCGCCACCGTCACCGCCTCCCGGCCGTACTTGGCCCGGATGGCGTCCATGGTGCGCTCCAGCGTCTCCACCCGGGCCCGGCGCTGGGGGGCGGCGGACTGGAACAGAGTTAGCTGCTCCGCCGCCTCCCCCTCCGGGATCAGGTTGTGGGCGGTGAGGGTGATGGCCCGGATGGGGGCCCCGGACTTCCAGCTCCGGGCCAGAATGTCCATGGCCACCCGGGTGAGCTCCCGGGCGGTGTTGGTGGGGGCGTCCAGGGGCCGCTGGCGGCAGATGTCCTTGAAGGCCGGATCCCGTATGGTCACCTGGAGGGTGGCGGCCATCATCCCGTGCCTTCGCAGCCGCACCGCCACCTGGTCGGCCAGCATAGCCACCCCCCGGGCCACCTCGTCCCGGCGGGTGAGGTTCCGGGGGAAGGTCTCCCCGTTGCCCACTGATTTGGGGGGCGTGTACGTCCCCGCCGGGGCCACCGGGCTGCCGTCCAGGCCGTTGGCGAAGTTCCACAGCTGTCCCCCCTGCTTACCCAGCAGCTCCACCAGAGCGAAGCGGTCAAAGTTGGCCAGATCCCCGATGGTGGCCACGCCGTACCGGGCCAGCACCCCCGCCGCCGCCCGGCCCACGTACAGCAGATCCGTCACCGGCAGGGGCCACACCACCCGGCGGTAATTTTCCTCCGTGATGACGGTGGTGGCGTCCGGCTTCTTGTAATCGCTGCCCAGCTTGGCGAACACCTTATTAAAGGACACCCCCACCGAGATGGTCAGTCCCAGCTCCTCCCGGACGGTGTGCCGGATCCGATCTGCCAGGGTCTTTGGGTCGCCGCCGAACAGGTGGAGCGTGCCCGTCACGTCCAGCCAGCTCTCGTCGATGCCGAAGGGCTCGATGAGGTCGGTGAAACGGTCATAGATGGCGTTCACCTTTTTGGAGTATTCCCGGTATAGCCCGTGATGGGCGGGCAGGAGCACCAGATCCGGGCACTTCTGCCGGGCCTGCCAGATGGTCTCGGCAGTACGCACGCCGCACTTTTTGGCAGGCTCGTTTTTGGCCAGGATGATGCCGTGGCGGCTGGTGGGATCGCCGCACACCGCCGCGGGTACGTCCCGCAGCTCCGGGTGGGACAGCAGCTCCACCGAGCAGTAAAAGCTGTTGCAATCGCAGTGATAGATGACCCGCTCCATGGGCCCGCCCCCTTTCAGGAACATTATACCCCGTTCCTCCCGCTTTGTCAAACACTTGTTCTATTTCAAATATAATCAGTAAACCACAGCCCCTCCGCTTCCACGGAGGGGCTGTGGTTTACCCGATAAACTGCACGCTGTTGACACACACAAAATACAGCCGCTTGTCGGTCTCGTTGGCCAGCACCAGCACGTTGCCCACGCTGCCCAGCAGCTGCACGTTCTGGAGCAGCAGCAGTCCCGCCGCCAGGGACACCCGGCGCCGCAGGTTGTTCTGGGCCAGAGTGGCCAGCAGCCCCGCCGCGCAGCAGCAGTCCCGGCCATCGCAGGCGCAGGAGCAGCACTCCGGGCTGCAGGGATCGCCGCAGGGATTCAGCCGCTGGGCCAGCATCTGGCGCAGGCACCGGAAGTTCCGGGCCGCCACCTCGTCGGCGGTGAGGTCGCCCTCGGGGCAGGCCTCCGCGCCCTGGATCACCACCGCGTCCAGCTCGCACAGGTTCACCTGGCTGGCGGTAAAGCCGCAGCTCTTGGAGCCCTGGGTATAGAGCTGGGCGTCGATGTCCAGCAGGTCGCAGGTGCACGGGGCGAACCGCCGGAAGCTGCCCGACAGGGTTCCCAGGTTGTCGGACTGGCCACCGGGACAGGGGCAGGGCTTCGGGGGCGGGGTGGGCTTACCCCTGGAGCCGGAGCCGCAGCCCTCCTCCTCATCGTCCGCCTGGACGGCGGCAGCCCTGCCGTGGGGCTTTCCGCCCTTCAGGGCGGCCCCGGCGGTATAGGTTTCGGTGACAAACGCCGCCGCGTCGAAGTCCAGCAGGCTGGAGATCCGCTCGTCGCACAGCAGGCCCAGGGCCGCCCGGAAGCTCTGCTTGCAGCAGCAGCCCTCCTCCACGTGGGGGGGCTTGGGCTTGTGCCCCTGGGCGGGGCGGCAGCAGCACACCATGGGCTGGCAGCAGCCGCTGTCCCCGCAGCCGCAGTCGCGGTCGCGGTCACAGCCGGACTGGTGGTCGGCCTGCCGACAGGCCCCGGCGGCGAACTCCTCCGCGGTCATGGCATAGCCCCGGGAGGGCTCATTCCAATAGAGTTGACTCATGAATACGCTCCTTTCACCGGCCCCGGCCCAGGGGGATCCCGCGGCCCCCGCCGGGGCCGGAGTCGGGCGCGGAGGCGCGGGCGCAATCCCCGCCTGGGTGCACTCCAGTCTATGCCGGCCCCGGACGGGCGGACACAGGCCCCCAAATGCCTTGGAAGGCAAGGGGTTTCAAAAAGCGCCCACAATATTTGCGAAATTTTTCCGGAACAGCTTGACATACACCACAAGATATAGTATTATGGTGGAGCGCCTCCCAATGGGATGGGATTCCAGAGCGGGCCGGATCCGGCTCCCGCCCGCCCTCCGGGAACGACGATATACAGCAGTTCAGCCGCTGAGAAGGGGAGCTACCAATGAAAGTCATCAAGAGAGACGATTCCGTCGTCGAGTTCGACCGTTCCAAGATTGTCGCCGCCATCCAGAAGGCCAACCAGGCGGTGGATGAGCCCTACCGCATCGACGAGGGCTCCATCGACGTCATCGCCGACGCGGTGGCCGCCACAAAGGGCCGCAAGCGCCTGCTGGTGGAGGATATACAAGATATGGTGGAGACCAAGCTGATGGCCGCCGGCAAGTACGAGCTGGCCAAGGCGTACATCATCTACCGCTACACCCGGGCCCTGGTACGCAAGGCCAACACCACCGACGAGTCCATCCTGTCCCTCATCCGCAACGACAACAAGGAGCTGGCGGAAGAGAACGCCAACAAGAACACCGCCATCGCCTCCACTCAGCGGGACTACATCGCCGGCGAGGTGAGCCGGGATCTGACCCGCCGCATCCTGCTGCCCGAGCACATCTCCAAGGCCCATGACGAGGGCGTGCTCCACTTCCACGACGCGGACTATTTCGTGCAGCACATCTTCAACTGCTGCCTGGTGAACATCGGCGATATGCTGGACAACGGCACCATGATCAACGGCAAGCTCATCGAGTCCCCCAAGAGCTTCCAGGTGGCCTGCACCGTTGTCACCCAGATCATCTCCTGCGTGGCCTCCAACCAGTACGGCGGCCAGTCGGTGGAGATGAGCCACCTGGGCAAGTACCTGCGGCTCACCTATGAGAAGTACCTTCGCAAGACCCGGGAGGCCGCCCCCGAGCTGGACGACGCCACCATCGAAAAGCTGGCCCGGGCCCGCACCCGGGACGAGCTCAAAAGCGGCGTGCAGACCATCCAGTACCAGATCAACACCCTGATGACCACCAACGGCCAGTCCCCCTTCGTCACCCTGTTCCTGGTGCTGCGGGAGGGCGACCCCTACATCCAGGAGAACGCCGCCATCATCAAGGAGATCCTCACCCAGCGGCTGGAGGGCATCAAGAACGAGAAGGGCGTGTACATCACCCCCGCCTTCCCCAAGCTGGTGTACGTGCTGGACGAGTGCAACAACCTCACCGGCGGGGAGTACGACTACCTCACGGAGCTGGCCGTCAAGTGCTCCGCCAAGCGGATGTACCCCGACTACATCTCCGCCAAGAAGATGCGGGAACACTACGAGGGCAACGTGTTCTCCCCCATGGGCTGCCGCTCCTTCCTGTCCCCCTGGAAGGACGAGAACGGCAACTACAAGTTCGAGGGCCGGTTTAACCAGGGCGTGGTGTCCCTCAACCTGCCCCAGATCGGCATCCTCTCCGGCCAGGACGAGGACAAGTTCTGGCCCCTGCTGGAGGAGCGGCTGGAGCTGTGCTTCGAGGCCCTGATGTGCCGCCACAACGCCCTGAAGGGTATCCGCTCCGACGTGTCCCCCATCCACTGGCAGTACGGCGCCGTGGCCCGGCTGGACAAGGGCGAGACCATCGACAAGCTGCTGTACGGCGGCTACTCCTCCATCTCCCTGGGCTACATCGGCCTGTACGAGGTCACCAAGCTGGTGAAGGGCTGCTCCCAGACCGAGCCGGAGGGGGAGGACTTTGCCCTGCGGCTGATGAAGCACCTGCGGGAGACCACCGACCGGTGGCGCCGCGAGACCAACATCGGCTTCGCCCTGTACGGCACCCCGGCGGAGAGCCTGTGCTACCGCTTCGCCCGCATCGACAAGGAGCGGTTCGGCACCATCCCCGACATCACCGACAAGGGCTACTACACCAACAGCTACCACGTGGACGTGCGGGAGGACATCGACGCCTTCTCCAAGTTCACCTTCGAGAGCCAGTTCCAGAAGATCTCCAGCGGCGGGTGCATCTCCTACGTGGAGATCCCCAATATGCGCCACAACCTGGAGGCTCTGAAGGACGTGGTGCGGTTCATCTACGACAACATCCAGTACGCCGAGTTCAACACCAAGAGCGACTACTGCCAGGTGTGCGGCTACGACGGGGAGATCGTCGTCAACGAGGACAACGAGTGGGAGTGCCCCTGCTGCCACAACAAGGATCACGCCAAGATGAATGTCACCAGGCGCACCTGCGGCTACCTGGGCGAGAACTTCTGGAACGAGGGCAAGACCAAGGAGATCGCGTCCCGCGTTCTGCACCTATAAACAAAACGCAGCCGGGGCGGTTCACCAACCGCCCCGGCTTTCGCCCTCTGTGCCCCACACCGCTGAAAAGGAGACTGCTATGAATTACGCGACAATAAAATGGGCCGACGTGGCCAACGGCCCCGGCGTCCGGGTGTCCCTGTTCGTGTCGGGCTGCACCCACCGCTGCCCCGGCTGCTTCAACCCGGAGGCCCAGGACTTCGCCTACGGCCAGCCCTTCACCAAGGTTGAGGAGGACAAGATTCTGGCCGCCCTCTCCCCCGCCCACATCAAGGGCCTGTCCCTGCTGGGCGGCGAGCCCTTGGAGCCGGACAACCAGCGGGCTCTGCTGCCCTTCCTGCGGCGGGTGAAGGAGGCATACCCGCACAAGGAGATCTGGTGCTATTCCGGCTATCTCCTGGACGAGGAGCTGTGGAAGGACAGCCGCGCCCGGTGCGAATGCACCGACGAGCTGCTCTCCCTCCTAGACGTGCTGGTGGACGGCCCCTTCGTGGAGGCGAAAAAGGATCTGAACCTGCGCTTCCGAGGCTCCTCCAACCAGCGAGTTTTGAACGTCCCCGCCAGCCTTGCCGCCCACGCCCCGGTGTCCTGGGACGGCGATCTCACCATCCGGCCCATCACCCCGGACTGACCCGAGGAGGGAACCCCATGAACCTGAAAACCATGCTGGCCGCCCTCCAGGGAGTCACGGCCTATAAGGACATCCTGGCCCGCCCGGTGATGGAACGGGCCCTTCGGCTGGTGGCCTGCGCCGCCCACGGGGACGGCCTGGGCGGGCTGGAGGCATACACCGACCTGTTCTACCAACTCCGGGTGGAGGGCTTCCCCGGGCTGGGCCAGTGGCTGGGGGACGCCCTGCGCTGGTCGGAGGGCCCCTATCCCCTGCTGGCCGAGCGGGGGGATCGGGATCCGGCCCTGGAGCAGGCGGCACGGCTGGATCTGTCCGCCTTCGCCCTGCTGGCCGGGGTGGACTGCGACCGCTGGCTGACCCAGCTGGGCCGGCTGCTGGACAGCGACTACCAGGGGGTGCTCACCGGCCTGCCCCGGTGGCAGGCCGGCGTCCCCTTCTCCTTCGACACGCTGACGGAGGCCTACTGCCGGGAGGGGGCGGGCCGGTTCGCCCGCTACCGGGCCTTCGTGTGGGACAGCGGCGACCTGATCCCCGTGGCCCATCCGGACAGCCCGGACAGCAGCCAGCTGTTGGGCTACGACGAGCAGCGGGCGGAGGTGGAGCGCAACACCCGGGCTCTGGTGGAGGGCCGCGCGGTGAACAACGTGCTGCTGTACGGCGAGAGCGGCACGGGCAAGTCGGCCACGGTGAAGCACCTGCTCACCCTGCCGGGGCTGGAGGAGCTGCGGATCATCGAGGCGGACAAGGAGAACCTGGGGGGCCTGCCCGCCCTCATCCGCACCCTGGACGGGCGGCGGCAGAAGTTCATCGTGTTCATCGACGACCTCACCTTCGACCGGGACGACCCCACCTACTCCATCCTGAAAACCATCCTGGAGGGGGGCGTGGAGTCCCGGCCCCGGAACGTGGCGGTGTACGCCACCTCCAATCGCCGCCATCTGGTGCGGCAGACCATCTCCGAGCGGGCGGGGGACGAGATGGATCGCTCGGAGACCATCCGGGAAAAGACCTCGCTGGCGGATCGGTTCGGGGTGCGGGTGCTGTTCCAGGGGCTGGACAAGGCGGGCTTCCTGGCCCTGGTGGATCTGCTGGCGGCCCAGCGCGGCGTGGCCCTGCCCCCGGAGGAGCTCCACCGGCAGGCGGTGGCCTGGGAGCGGTTCCACGGCGCCCAGACCCCCCGGACGGCGCTGCAATTCGTTCTCTCGCTGTAACGTAGGTCAAAAAGCCCCGCGGCCATAGGCCGCGGGGCTTCCTTCATTTTTTCCATTACTCCTCGGGCTTGTCGTCCTCCGCCTCGGGCTCGCCGCCGCAGCAGCAGGAGGGCTCCTCGTCCACCGGCTCTACCGCGTCCACTTCCTCGTCGGACATCTGGCCCGCCGCCTTGATGTCGGCGATGCGCTCGTTGTTGTAGGAGATGCGGGCCAGGGCGTCGGTGATGCGCTGGCACAGGTCGGCGTAGGCCGCCTCGGGGGCGGAGCCCCGCTCGGCGTAGTACAGCTTGCCCAGCTCGGAATAGGCCTTGCGGATGGCCTCCTGCTCGGTGGAGTTCTGCACCTTCAGCTTGCCGATCTCGGTGAGCTCCTTGGCCTTGGCCACGCCGGTCTCGGTGAGCTCCTTGGCTTTGGTCACGCCGGTCTGGGCGAGAACCACAGCTTTGTCCTTCAGGCTTTCAAAATCAATGCTCATGGGGAATCCCTCCTGTTTAAAATGTGTGGGCCGCCCAGCGGCGCTGCCCGGCGCCGCCTCATTTTCCACGTATTTCATTTTAGGCCCAGCGGGCCCAAATTGCAAGGGCCTTTCGCGAATATTTATAAAGGTTTAACAATCTTTCCCCTTTGACAAGGGGATCGGGGGCTATTGGCCGTCCTTCTGATCCGTCTCCCCGTCCAGCACCTCCCGGATCAGGAACCGGGGCCTGTCCTTGCTCTCCAGATAGAGCTTGCCCAGATACTCCCCGATGACCCCCAGGGACAGCAGGATCAGCCCCCCGATGAACCACACCGAGCAGGCCAGGCTGGCCCAGCCCGCCACCGTGTTCCCCATGGCCCACCGCACCACGTTATAGACAATCATCACCAACGAAACCAGGAACACCAGGAAGCCCAGCCCCGTGATCATCCGCAGGGGCCGCACGGACAGGGAGGTGACCCCCTCCAAAGCAAAGGCCAGCATCTTCTTCAGCGGGTACTTGCTCTCCCCGGCGAACCGCTCCCCCCGCTCGTACTCCACGGTGTCGGTGCGGTAGCCGATCATGGGCACGATGCCCCGGAGGAACAGGTTCACCTCGGTGAACTGGGCCAGCCCCTCCAGCGCCCGCTTGGACATGAGCCGATAGTCTGCGTGGTTGAACACCGTCTCCGCCCCCAGCAGATCCATCATCCGGTAGAAGCCCTCGGCGGTGGTGCGCTTGAAGAAGGTGTCCTTCTTCCGGGAGGAGCGCACGCCGTACACGATGTCCACCCCGTCCAGGTACTTGTCCACCATGGCGTCCGCCGCGTCCACGTCGTCCTGGAGGTCGGCGTCCATGGAGATCACCATATCCGCCCGATCCTTGGCGGTCATGAGGCCCGCCAGCAGGGCGTTCTGGTGCCCCCGGTTCCGGGTCAGATCCACCCCGCACATCAGCCCGTCCTCCTGGTGGAGCCGCTCAATGATCTCCCAGGTCTTGTCCTTGGAGCCGTCGTTGACAAACAGCACCCGGCTACGGGGGCCGATCTTCCCCGCCGCCATCAGGGCGCGGAGCTTGTCCCCCAGGCGGCGGGCGGTCTCGGGGAGCACCTCCTCCTCGTTATAGCAGGGCACCACAATATACAGGGTGTTTCCGGGCATAGCACAAACCTCCTCCGGCACTTGGTTCCCATCCGGCAGGACGCCGGATCGTCGATTTCAGTCGGGCGGCTACCTGCGCCCGGTGGAGCCAAAGCCCCCCTGGCCCCGCTCCGTACCGTCCAGCTCCTCCGCCGGGGCGAATTGGGCGGTGAGATAGGGCACGATGGCCAGCTGGGCGATCCGGTCGCCGTCCTCCACCATCTGGGATTCCGAACCGTGGTTGTGGAGGAACACCATCAGCTCCCCCCGGTAGTCGGCGTCGATGACGCCCACCTTGTTGGCCGGGGCCAGCCCGCCCTTGCAGGCCAGGCCCGACCGGGCGAACACCAGCCCCACGTACCCCTGGGGGATAGCCACCGCCAGCCCGGTACGCAGCTTGACGCTCTCCCCCGGGGCGACGGTCACCGGGCCGTCGGTAAGGGCGTACAGGTCGGCTCCGGCGGCGTCGGCCGAGCCGTAGGAGGGCAGCTTGGCCCGGGGATCCAGCAGCTTCACGGGGACAGGTGCGGTCATAATAAATTCTCCTTTCAGAACAGGCCGCTGATCACGCCGTTTTCGTCCACGTCGATCTGTTCCGCGGCGGGAACCTTCGGCAAGCCGGGCATGGTCATGATGTCGCCGGTCTGCACCACCACAAAGCCCGCCCCGGCGCTCACCTTCACCTTGGACACCGTGACGGTGAAGCCCTCCGGGCGGCCCAGCTTGGTCTGGTCGTCGGACAGGGAATACTGGGTCTTGGCCATACACACCGGCAGACCGCCGAAGCCCATGGCCTCCAGCCGCTCCAGCTCCCTGGAGGCGGCGGCGGAATAACTCACCCCGGCCCCGCCGTACACACGGCGGACAATGATCTCGATCTTGTCCCGCAAGGGCCGATCCAGCTCATAGGCGAACCGGAACTCGTGGGGCTGCTCGCACAGCCGGAGCACCTCCTCTGCCAGCGCAATACCGCCCTGGCCGCCCTGGCCCCACACCTCGGACAGGGCCACGTTCACCCCCAGCGCCTTGCACTTGCCGGCGATCAGGGCCAGTTCGGCATCGGTGTCGTTGACGAACCGGTTGATGGCCACCACGCAGGGCAGGCCGTACACCTGGGTGATGTTCTCCACGTGCTTGAGCAGGTTGGGCAGGCCCCGCTCCAGCGCCTCCAGGTTTTCCGTCCCCAGATCCGCCTTGGCCACGCCGCCGTTGTATTTCAGCGCCTTGACGGTGGCCACGATCACCACCGCGCTGGGCTCCAGCCCCGCGGCCCGGCACTTGATATCCAAAAACTTCTCCGCGCCTAAATCTGCGCCGAAGCCCGCCTCCGTCACCACGTAGTCCGCCAGCTTCAGGGCGGTGTCGGTGGCGGACACGGAGTTGCAGCCGTGGGCGATGTTGGCAAAGGGCCCGCCGTGCACCAGCGCCGGGGTGTTCTCCAGGGTCTGCACCAGGTTGGGCTTGATGGCGTCCTTCAGCAGGGCCGCCATGGCCCCCTGGGCCTTCAGGTCGGCGGCGGTGACGGGCTTATCGTCATAGGTGTAGCCCACGATGATCCGGGCCAGCCGCTCCTTCAGATCCTTCAGATCGGTGGCCAGGCACAGCACCGCCATGATCTCGGAGGCCACGGTGATATCAAAGCCGTCCTCCCGGGGCACCCCCTGCATCCGGCCCCCCAGCCCGTCCACGATGTTCCGCAGCTGCCGGTCGTTCATGTCCACGCAGCGCCGCCAGGTGATCTTCTTCGTGTCGATGCCCAGGGCGTTGCCCTGCTGGATGTGGTTGTCCAGCATGGCGGCCAGCAGGTTATTGGCCGCGCCGATGGCGTGGAAGTCGCCGGTGAAATGGAGATTGATGTCCTCCATGGGCACCACCTGGGCGTAGCCGCCCCCGGCCGCGCCCCCCTTCACCCCGAACACCGGGCCCAGGGAGGGCTCCCGCAGGCACAGCAGCACGTTCTTGTCCAGCCGGTTCAGCGCGTCCACCAGCCCCACGCTGGTGGTGGTTTTGCCCTCCCCGGCGGGGGTGGGATTGATGGCGGTGACCAGGATCAGCTTGCCCTTCCGGGGCCTGTCCCGCAGGGGGCCGATGTCGATCTTGGCCTTCACCCGGCCGTAGTGCTCCAGCAGCTCCTCGTCGATGCCGGCCTTGGCCGCCACCTGGCTGATGGGCAGCATCGCCGCGCTCTGGGCGATCTCAATGTCGGTTTTCATCCTGATGTCCTCCTTTGATTGGGCGCCTCCAAAGGAAACTGGGCGCACCGAGTCAGATCAGCGCGCCCAGACGGTGGGCAGTCAGACGCAATCGCGCCGCCGTACTCCATCTGCGCTCCACTTCCGTCAGCGGTACGGCAAATACAGTGTACCATGGGGGACGGGTTGAAGTCAAGGGGCTATACGCTCCGTATAGTCCCCGGTCGAGCTTGGGCCGGGGCGGGGAACGGCGGTGGTTCGCCTGTGAGTTTTCAAGGGGTTCGGGGGCGGCTCACCCGCCAAATTCGGTTTCCATAATATTGCATATCTATGCAGATACGGAAAGTTATCCACAACTTCCACACAGTTTTCAACAGCCGGAAGGGAGTTCTTTCAAGGCTTTTGAAGGATATGGAAGAAACTTACAATTCTGAAACTGGACTTCTTTTTCATGCGAAAGCGGCGGTTTATTTGACATAATTTCGGTTGGCGGACGAAGGACAGCACGAGACTGTCGAAAAAGCCGCTCTTTGTTCCAAAAATTCGCGCTCCGCGTGGCGAAAAGACTTTTTCAACACGCGGAGCACAGGCCCCGTGATCGGTATCACAGGGCCTCACAGAGGATTCAGATGGGCGGGGGAAGCCCCGGGGGCGGACTGCCGCCGCCGTGCCGGCCCAGCAGTTCCCGATACCGCCGCTCCAACAGCTTCCGCAGGGGGCAAAACAGCCCCAGGGCAAGGACAAAATTTCCGGCACAGTGGAGGATATCGAAGGGGATGCCGTTGACCCACCAGACGATGGCGCCGTGGAGCCCCAGGGTGAACAGATACACCGGCGCGCACAGCAGCCCAAACAGCAGCCCAAAGACCCCGGACAGAAGTGCCCAGCCCACCGGACCGTCCATCCCCCGCAGCAGCCACGCGGCCCCGGCCAGCACCATCCAGACATAGAGGTAGTTGACAGACCAGAGCTGGAGCCCATAGAGGGCGAACTCCAGCAGCACATAGATATAGATGGGAAAAACCGCCTTCCAACCGAAGGTGACGGCAAACAGCATCACCATCAGGGACACGGGCTCCACGTTGGGCAGCCCCGCCATCCCCACCTTGGCCGCAAAGGTCATCCCCCCCAGCACGCCGAACAGGGCCACCTCCCCCAGGGAAATCCGGCGGGACTGCTCAGGCACGGGTATACACCAGGGAGAACGCATCGCCGTCCTGGATGGGGGTCTCATCCACGCCAAGGGGGGTAAACTCCCCGCCCTGCATCACCGCCCAGTAGGCCCCGTCCTCCTCATAGACCGCCCGCTCGCCATCCACAACGGTGATAAACAGCCCGTAGGGCCCCTCTTCGCCCTGGGCGATGCCCTCGGCCTCCAGCACCGGGCCCAGATACGCCTCGTCGGTGCGGCAGGTGAATTCCTTCTCCGAGCCGTCCTTGTGCACCACCTCTACCGTGATGGTTTTGGATCCCTGGGCGGCGGCGGAGCGGGTGACGAACCAGACGCCCAAAAGGATGGCGATGAGTGCCACTACGGCCACCGCAGCCACGAAGATTTTCTTGTTTTTGTTCATGCCGATCATCCTGCCTTTCTCTGTGTACGCCGACGCAGCTGAGGCACGCCCTGCTCGTCTGTTCTCCGGGTAAAAGGCCCGGGATGTGGGGCTCCCGTTATTGGGTCAGCAGCTCCAGGGCCGCCTGGAGCTGTACGTCGTCCTCCCCGCCCAGGGCCGCCCCCTCGGGCAGGGACAGCTCCACGTCGGGGGTGATCCCCTCCCCAATCAGGGAGTGGCCGCTGCCCGTGCAGTAGGCCGCGGTGGACAGGCCCGCCCCGCCGCCGTTGGCCAGGGGGAAGGTCACCTGGGAGTAGCCCTTGCCGCTGGTGCGCTCCCCTACGATGGGGGCGCCGGCGCTCTCCCGGAGCTGGGCCGCCAGCAGCTCCGCCGCCGAGTAGCTGTGCTCATTCACCAGCACCGCCATGGGCAGATCCACGCAGTCCCCGTCCGACTGGTACACCGATTTAAACCACCACCGGGGCTTGTGGGTGAACACCGGGCCCTCGGGCAGCAGGTAGTCCAGAATCTTCTCCAGCTCCGCCACGTAGCCGCCGGGATCGCCGCGCACGTCGATGAGCAGGCGCTCCGCCCCCTGCTCCACCAGGGCGTCCACCTCTTTTTTGAAGCTGTCCGCCGAACCGGAATAGAAGTTGCTCAGCTGCACATAGCCCACCTTGTTTTCCAGCATCCTGCCCTGGGCGGAAGCGCTGCGGAGGGTGGCCCGGGTGCAGGCCACGTCCCGGCTGGCCCCGTCCTCCCCCAGGAGGGTGAGGGTGACCTGGGTGCCCGCCTCCCCCCGGATCCGGTCGGAGCCCTCCTGCCGGCCGTCCCCGGCGATGGACACGCCGTCCACGGCGGTGATCACGTCCCCCACCAGCACCCCCGCCTTGTCCGCGGGGCCGTCCTCGGTGACGGACTGCACCAGCAGGCCCTCCTCCCGGGCGGCGCTGTCCACCGTCACGCCGATGCCCACGTAGTTGTTGGCCCGCCGCTCCATGGTGGCCTGGTGATCCTCGGCGCTGAGGTAGTACGACCACCGATCCCCCAGCCCGTCCACAAAGGCGGACAGGGCCTTGTCCGTGGCCCCGTCCAAATCCGCGTCCGTCTCCACGAAGGCGAACCGGGCCAGCAGATAGGTCTGCACCATGGCCACGCCGCTGCCCCCCAGCGCCAGGCACCACAGCCCCGTGGACAGCAGCAGGGTCAGGATCACCGCGATGGCGATCTTGGCGGGGCCGGTGGGCTTCCACCACTTCCGCTTGGCCTTCTCCGCCGCCTGTGTCCCCTGTTCCCTCATGGTTCGGCCTCCTTTTTACGTTTTGAGGTTTTTTCCCGGAAGATTACAAATCGCAATCAATCGCCCGGGAAATAAATGACAGGGGCGCGGGTTTTCCCCGCGCCCCTGGGCTGTTCTATGGAAGTTTGCGCCGCTCAGCCGCCCTGGATGGTTCCTCCGGCGGGAGAGGTAAAGGTCATGCCGGGATACAGCCGCAGCACGTCCCCCCGCACCCCGTTCACCCGCACCTCAAAGTGCAGGTGGTTGCCGGTGGAGCGGCCCGTGGTGCCCACGTAGCCGATGACCTGGCCCTTGCTCACCGTCTGTCCCTCGGTCACCGGTGGCACCTGGCACTGGTGGGCATACAGGGTGGCGTAGCCGTTGCCGTGGCTGATGATGCAGTAGTAGCCATAGGACGAGGAGTTCTTGTTCCGGTTCACCGTGGTCACCACCCCGCCCTGGGCGGCGTATATGGGCGTGCCGGAGGGGGCGGGTATGTCGGTGCCGGTGTGGTTGGAGCGCCGGCCGTTGATGGGATCGATCCGGCTGCCGAACAGGGATGAGAGCTTATACCGCCCCGGCAGCGGCCAGTACCAGTTGCCGCTGGTCATGTTGATGTTGTTGTTGTTCTGCTGGTTCTGGCGCTCCAGCTCGGCCAGCTGCTGGGCGTACTTTCGCTCGGCGTCCTTCAGCTCCTTGTTGATCCGGGCCTCGCTCTCCGCCAGCTTCTTGGCCTCCTCCGCCGCCTCGCTCTCCGACGCGGCGATCTGCTTCAGCAGCTTATCCTGCTCCGCCCGCTTGGCCTCCAGCTCGGCTTTCTGACCCTCCAGCTCCTCCTTGACGGCGGCCTCCTCGTTTCGGACGGCCTGCACCGCGTCCCGGGCCTCGCCGATCTGCCGCTGGGTGTTCTCCAGCCGGTCGATGATCCGGTTGGAATATTCCATGATGTTGGTGATGAGGTCGGCATAGTCCAGCAGCTCGGAGAAGGAGGACGCCTGGAACAGGATGGACAGGTAGGACACGCTGCCCGTCTCCTCCATCCAGCGCGTCTGGCGGTAGAACTCCTGGAGCTGCTCCTGCTCCTGCACCTCCAGATCCGCGATCTCCGCCTCCTTGGCGGCGATGTCCCCGTCGTACTGATCCAGCAGCTGCTGGCTGGCGTTGATCTGGGACTCGGTGAGCACCACCTGGCCCTGGATCAGCTCCATCTGCTCCTTGGCCTTGGACAGATCGTTCCGGATGGCGGCCAGTCTGGCCTCCGCCTCCTTCTTCTGCTCCTTGATGTCGCTGAGCTCGTCCTTGATGCCCTGGATGTCGCTCTTGGTCACCGTGCCGTAGGCCAGCACGCTCAGCGCCGGCACCAGCACCGTCAGCAGCAGCGCCGCCGCCACCACGATAACTATGATCCGCTGTGTCTTTTTATTCATACCGCGCCTCCCATGCAATCAAACCTGAAGGAACCGCCGGATGGCGAACCCGGAGCCCACCGCTCCGATGGCCGCCCCCGCCGCCAGGAACACCCACAGCACCCGGTTCCAAATGTCCTTGAACTCCAGCAGCTGAAACAGAGTCAGCGCCCCGCTGCCGATGATGGCCCGGCACACCGCGCCGTACACCGCCCACTGGAGAAAGAAGGCCACCAGCGCCCCCATGAGCCCCAAAATCAGCCCCTCCACGATGAAGGGCCCCCGGACGAAGCCGTCGGTGGCGCCGCACATCTTCATGATGGCGATCTCCTCCCGCCGGGTAAAGGTGGCCAGCCGGATGGTGTTGGCGATGATGAACAGGGACACCGCCGCCAGGATGGCCACCAGCACCCAGGCCAGGGCGGTCACCGCGTTTCGCACCGCCACAAAGCCCTCGGCCAGCTCACCCTCCGCCCGGTGGCCGTCCACGCCGGGCAGGGCCTCCACCGCCTCCACCGTCTCGTTGAACCGGGTCAGATCCACCACGTGGATGGACAGGCGATCCCGGAACACCTCGTCGGGCATATTGACGTACAGCCCCTCCCCCTCGTGTCCCTCCAGGTAGGCGGCCTTGGCCTCCTCCCTGGTGACGAACTTCACCGAACCCGCGTCCACGTTGTCCACGGCCTTCACCCGCGCGATCAGATCCTGAATCTGGGCGTCGGTATAGTTCTCGTCGATATAGGCCAGAAACTCGTTGTCATCCTCCAGCTTTTTCAGGTTCTCGTCCACGTTCATGGCCAGCAGGGAGAAGGAGCCCATGATCAGCAGGCAGGCCACGATCATGCACACCGCCGCAAAGGACATCAGCCCGTGGGAGAACACGCTCAGGAATCCTTCCTTGATGAAATACCCTATGTTAATCCGTTTCATACCCTGTAGTAGCCTCCCTGACCGTCCCGCACCAGCTCCCCGTCCTTGATGGCCACCACCCGCTTGGAGAAGCGGTTGACCAGATCCTTCTCATGGGTGACCACCAGCACGGTGGTGCCCATGGAGTTGATCCGCTCCAGCAGCGTCATGATCTCCAGGGAACGCTTGGGATCCAGGTTTCCGGTGGGCTCGTCGGCAATAATCATGCGGGGGTTGTTCACCAGCGCCCGGGCGATGGCCACCCGCTGCTGCTCCCCGCCGCTCATCTCGTTGGGGTACGCCTCCGCCTTGCCGTTGAGGCCCACCAGATCCAGCACATAGGGGATGCGCTTGCCCATCTCCCGCCCGCTGGCCCCGATGGTTCTCATGGCAAATTCCAGGTTCCCCTGCACCGTCTTTTTCTCGATGAGGCGGAAATCCTGGAAGATGACCCCAAGGGTGCGCCGCATATGGGGGATCTGCCAGC
The DNA here is from genome assembly GCA_004560375.1 of bacterium. GTDB lineage: Bacteria > Bacillota > Clostridia > Oscillospirales > Oscillospiraceae > Enterenecus. The sequence goes on along the minus strand of SFVC01000021.1, from coordinate 17,554 downwards.
GGCGGATGTTGTTCAGGTTGTATCCGTTGACGATCACCCGGCCCCTGGTCGCGGTGGCTTCAGCGGTGAGCAGCTTGACAATGGTGGACTTGCCCGACCCGGAGGGCCCCACCAGGAAGACAAACTCCCCGTCCTCAATCCGCAGATCGATCCCCCTCAACGCCTTGGTGCCGTTGTCGTACTCTTTATATACATCGATCAGTCGTATCATATCATGGGCGGCCTCCCCATTGTAATCTTTTTTATTATATCGACTATCGGGGGCGCTGTCAACCGGGTGGAACCCTTTCCCAGCATTCGGCAGGAAAATTTACAAACTGTCCACGCTGTCAACCCGGCCGGCCGCGAAAGAAAGCCGCCCGGACGGGCGGCTTTCCAGGTTGCTCCTCCGGCGATCAGGACTCGATGCCCCGGCTCACCAGGTACTTCTTGACCATCAGCGCCACCTTAAAGGTGATGGCGTCGTCAAACTCCCGCAGATCCAGGCCGGTGAGCTTCTTGATCTTCTCCAGCCGGTACACCAGGGTGTTCCGGTGGACGAACAGCTTCCGGGCCGTCTCGGACACGTTCAGGTTGTTCTCAAAGAACTTGTTGATGGTGAACAGTGTCTCCTGATCCAGGGCGTCGATGGGGTTCTTCTTAAAGACCTCCCGCAGGAACATCTCGCACAGGGTGGTGGGGAGCTGGTAGATCAGCCGCCCAATGCCCAGGTTCTCATAGCTGATGATGGAGCGCTCCGTGTCGAACACCTTGCCCACGTCGATGGCCACCTGGGCCTCCTTGTAGGTACGGGCCAGATCCCGGATGTGGCCCACAATGGTGCCCACGCCCACCACGGTCTTGATGCCCAGCTCCCGGGTGAGGGCCTCCTGGACGTTCTGGGCGATCTTTTGCACCTCCCGGATGTCGGCGTTCTCTCCCAGCTGCTTCACCAGGGCCACGTCCGTCTCGCTGATGGACAGCACGAAGTCTGTCTGCTTGTCGGGGTACAGGCCGGACACCACGTCCACCGCCGACACGTCCGGAGCGCCCAGCTGCCGGATCAGGATCACCGCCCGGGGGGCCTCCGACAGGAAGTGCAGCTCCTTGGCCCGGACATAGATGTCCCCCAACAGGATGTTGTCGCACAGGATGTTCTTGACAAAGGTGGCCTTGTCGTTTTTCTCCTCATAGTAGGTCTTGGCCCCGTTCAGGGCGATGACGGCCATGGAGCACACCAGAGCGGCCCGCTCGTCCTCCCCCCGGGCGAAGGCGGCATAGTCCGTCTGGCCGTTCCAGCCGGGCAGGGACTTGAAGGTGAAGCCGTTGCTCACCACCAGGGCGTCCTGCTCCGCGGCCAGCAGGGCGGCGGCGTTTCCCCACTTCTCCCCGATGCAGCTCAACTCGTTGCAGGCCACCACCGTCCCTTGCTCGTCAATGACCCCTACGGCCCGGTCACAGCAGTCTTTCATCTGAAGCACGACGCTTTGGAAGATCCGGCTGAACATTGCGCGTTTCTCCTTTCTCCGCGACCGCCAACAGGGCGGCGTCGCACAGATCCCGTTTTTTGGCACGGGAGCTGTGCGATGCGGCCCTGTGTCTGCCGCACTCTCTGATTCAAGTCTCAACGGAGTCCATTATATCGGGTTTCATTGCCGATTTCAATAGTTTTTCAAAAAATGTTTGTGAAATCTGCCAAAATTTTCGTCTCATTGACGGAAAAGCGCCCGAATCTCCCCCTCCGTTAGTGCTCTCCACCCACCTTTTGGAAGATTCTGGTCTAACGCCAGCGGCCCGAACCGCTCCCGGCGGAGATAGCGCACCGGCTTGCCCCGGGCGGCCAGCATCCGTTTCACCTGGTGGTACTTCCCCTCGTGGATGGTGATCCGGGCGCGGCCCTCCCCCAGAAGCTCCAGCTCCCCGGGCCGGCATACCGTGCCGTCCCCCAGCACGATCCCCGCCCGCACCGCCTCCGCGTCCTCCGGATCCAGCGTCCCGTCCACCTCCACGTAGTACACCTTGTCCACGTGGCGCTTGGGGGCCAGCAGCCGGTGGGCCAGGGGGCCGTCGTTGGTAAGCAGCAGCAGGCCCTCCGTGTCCTTGTCCAGCCGCCCCGCCGGGAACAGGCCCCGGTTCCGCCACTCCTCCCCCAGCAGATCCAGGACAGTGCGCGCCCCCGGCTCGTCGGTGGACGACACCACCCCCGCCGGCTTGTTCAGCATCAGGTACACCGGCCCGCTGCCGCCGATGGCCTCCCCGTCCACGGTGAGGTTGGCGGTCTCCTCCACCTTCTGCTCCGGTACGCGGCACACCGCGCCCTCCACCTGCACCCGGCCCGCCCGGATCAGCTCCCGGGCCTCCTTCCGGCTCCACTTCCCTGTGTTGGCCAGCCGCTTGTCCAGCCGTTCCATGCCGTCCGCCTCCTTCTGCCCGCCGCCGGCGCCCTGCCTGACGGTATCATATTGTGGGAAATCGCTTCATACTATTTCCTGAGAAACCATGGGAAGGATTGATAGCATGATCATCGTCACCGCACGGGTACCAAAGAGACGGCTGCTGGCGGGTGGGATCACCGCCCTTTGCTGCTGCGCGGTGGTGGCCGCCGCCCTTCTTGTCACCCTGGGCGGGCGGGCCGTCGCCGCCTCGGCGGAGGTGAAGCACATCCGCACCAACGATGACCGTCTGGCCTACCTGGGCGGGCTGGGCTGGCAGGTGTCCCCCCAGCCCATCGCCACCGAGGAGCTGCTCATCCCGGAGGAGTTTGACGACAGCTACGCGGGCTATCTCAAGCTCCAGCAGGATCAGGGCTTCGACCTGAGCCGGTACTGCGGCAAGCGGGTGAAGCGGTATACCTACCAGCTCACCAACTACCCCTCCCAGGCCGAGCCGGTGCAGATCGCCCTGCTGATCTACAAGGACAAGGTGGTGGGCGGGCAGATCCAGTCCGCCTCGGGCAGCTTCCTCCACGGGCTGGCCATGCCGGGGGTTGGAGACAGCGGGGCCCAGCCCTCCGCCTCCCCGTCCCCCGCCCCCGCCTTCGGGGAGCTGGTTTAGCAGATGTAGCGCACAGGGGAGACGCATCCGCGTCTCCCCTGCTGTTTTGCTGCGTTAAACCACCTTATTCCCATGGAAGAACACGGCCTTCAGCTCCAGATCCGGGCCCAGCACGGCCACGTTGGCCCGCTTGCCCGGCTCCAGGCTGCCCACCCGGTCGAAGATGCCGATGGCCTTGGCGGGGTTCACCGCCGCCGCCCGCACCGCATCCGCCAGGGGGATGCCGAAGGAGACGGCGGTCTTCATGCACGCCATCAGATCCGTCACCGAGCCGGCAATGGTGCCGTCCGCCAGGGTGGCCAAGGGGCCCTTGACGATGACGTTCTGGCCGCCCAGGTCGTACTCGCCGTCGGACATACCGGCGGCCCGCATGGTGTCGGAGATGAGCACCACCCGGTCGGGGCCGAACATCCGGAAGGTGGCCCGCACCACGCTGGGGTGGATGTGGATACCGTCGGAGATGAGCTCCACCCGGCTCCAGGGGGAGTCCAGCGCCGCGCCCACCACGCCGGGGGCCCGGTGGGTGAAGGCGGGCATGGCGTTAAAGAGGTGGGTGACCTCCCGGGCGCCCGCCCGGAACGCCGCCAGGGCGGTGTCATAGTCCGCGGTGGTGTGGGCCACGGACACGTTGACCTCCTCCGCCACCGCCTTGATGAAGTCCAGCGCCCCCGGCTCCTCCGGGGCCACGGACACCAGCTTCACCAGCCCCTCGGACGCCTCCTCCAGCCGGCGCAGCATGGCCACGTCGGGGGCGTGGAGCCAGTCGCCGTTCTGGGCGCCCTTCTTGGCATAGGACAGGAAGGGCCCCTCCAGGTTGACGCCCACCAGATCCGCGCCGGGCCTGCCCGCCCGCTTGTGGGCCGCCGCCGTCTTGCACACCTTGACAAGCTGCTCCTCCAGCAGGGTCATGCCCGCGGGGCAGATCTGGGTCACGCCCCGGGACAGCTCGTACTCCGCCATGGTCTGGAGGCCGTCCGGGTCGCCGTCGGACAGATCCGCCCCCCGGCAGCCGTGGAAGTGCACGTCCGTCAGGCCGGGGATCACATAGCACCCCGACGCGTCGTAGCTCTGCCCGTCCTGGCTGTCCGGGGTGAGCAGGGCGCCGTCAAAGCACACGTCCCGCTCCACAAAGCCCCGCTCCAGATCGAATACCTTACCGCCTGTAATCTTCATACGCTGCCCCTCACTTCAGGCCGCTGAGGGCCGCCTCGTCGCCGATGATGGTGACGTTGGGGTGGAGCTGGAGGATGGAGGCGGGCACATTCGGGGTGACAGGGCCCGCCACGGTCTTGGCCACCGCCTCCGCCTTGTCCGCGCCGCTGGCCACCACCAGGATGCTCCGGGCGTGCATGATGGTGCCAATGCCCATGGTGAGGGCCTGCTTGGGCACGTCGTCGGCGCTGGCGAAGAAGCGGGCGTTGGCCTCGATGGTGCTCTGGGTCAGATCCACCAGATGGGTGGCCACGGGGAAGTGGTCGCAGGGCTCGTTGAAGCCGATGTGGCCGTTGCGGCCCAGGCCCAGCAGCTGCAAATCCGCGTAGCCCAGGGCCTTCACCACGTCCTCATACCGGGCGCACTCCGCCGCCGCGTCGGGGGCCAGGCCGCTGGGCACGTTGGTGTTCTCGGGCACGATGTCCACGTGGTCAAACAGGTTGTGCTGCATGAAGTACCGGTAGCTCTGGTCGTGGGTGGGGGCCAGCCCCACGTACTCGTCCAGGTTCACCGAGCGCACCTGGGCAAAGCTCAGATCCCCGCTCTTGTACCACTCCACCAGCTGCTGGTAGGCGCCGATGGGGGTGGAGCCGGTGGCCAGGCCCAGCACGCAGTCCGGCTTGGCCACCACCTGGGCGGCGATGATGGCCGCGGCCCGGCGGCTCATGGCGTTGTAGTCCTTCTCACAATAAATTCTCATATCAAATCACCTCAAGCATATCGTATCGCGCCTAAGCGCAATTAGCAGTACTTCTTGATCGCGGCGGCGATCATGTCCGCGCTCTCCTTCACCACGGCCTCGTCGCCGGGGGCCAGCTCCAGCAGCGGGGCGCGGACGCTGCCCGCGTCCGGGCCGCCCTGGAGGCGGATGATCTCCTTGATCACGGCGTACATATTGCCCGTGGCGGAGCACATCTTGTAGATGATGCGGCAGCACTCGTTCTGGATCTCCCGGCCCTGCTCCATCTTGCCCTCGTGGAACAGGCGGAAGATGGCCAGGTACAGCTCGGGCATGGCGGCGTAGGTGCCGCCGATGCCGCCGGTGGCCCCGGCGGCCAGGCCGGACAGCAGCTGCTCGTCGGGCCCGTTGAACACCACGGCCCCCTCGTCCTTCCACATCTGGATGTCCTGCACCGGCATGGAGGAGTTCTTCACGCCGATGACCCGGGGGTTCTTCAGCATCTCCTTCAGCAGGGGCACCGTCAGGGCCACCCCGGCCAGCTGGGGGATGTTGTAGATCACGAAGTCGGTGTCCGGCGCGGCGGCGGAGATGTCGTTCCAGTACTTGGCGATGCCGGCGGGGGGCAGGTGGAAGTAGATGGGCGGGATGGCGGCGATGGCGTCCACGCCCAGGGACTGGGCATGGGCGGCCAGCTCCCGGCTGTCCGCGGTGTTGTTGCAGGCCACGTGGGCGATGACGGTGAGATCCTTGCCCACCTCGGCCATCACGTTCTCCAGCACCAGCTTGCGCTCAGCCACGCTCTGGTAGATGCACTCGCCGGAGGAACCGCCCACATACAGGCCCTTAACCCCCTTCTCCTTCAGGTAGCGGGCCATGGCCCGGACGCCCTGGGGGCTGATCTGCCCGTCCTTGCCGTAGCAGGCGTAAAACGCGGGGATGATGCCCGCGTACTTGGCGCAGTCTTTCATGCTGCTCACTCCTTACTCATAATTGGCTGGGCAATCCCGCGCGAACCAACCGCATGGGCGGCCCCCGCGGGATTGCGGAGCTTCACATGGTCACCGGGACAGCAGGGAACTCAGCCCTTGACCGCGCCCATGGTGATGCCCTTGGTGAAGTACTTCTGGAAGATCAGGAACACGATGATGATGGGAAGCGCCGCCAGGGCCGCGCCCGCCATCAGGATGCCCAGGTCAATGCTGGTCTCCGACTGGAGGGTGGCGATACCCAGAGAGATGGTGTAGTTGCTGCCGCTGCCCAACATAATCAGCTGGAGGAAGTAGTCGTTCCAGGAGTTGATGAAGGTAAAGATGGCCAGCGCGCCAATGCCCGGCTTGACGATGGGCAGCACTACGGTGGTGAAGGTCTTCAGCTCACTGGCCCCGTCGATGCGGGCAGCCTCCAAAATCTCGCCGGGGATGCCCTCGGAGAACTGCTTCATCAGGAACACGCCGAAGGGCCAGCCCACCGTGGGCACAATGACCGCCCAGAGATTGTCCCACATAAAGAGGGCGGATATCTCTTTGATCAGGGGGATCAGGATGACCTGCTTGGGCAGGGCCATGGCGCACACGATCAGGGCGAACAGCACCCCGCGGCCGCGGAAGCGCTTCTTCGCCAGGGCGTAACCCGCCAGGGCTGCGGTGATGCAGGTCAGGATCATGGCCGCCACCGCCATGAACACCGTGTTCACCAGCCACCGGAAAGCGGCGGGAACCACGGGGCCGACGGAGAAGTAGATGGGCTTGTGGTCAGCCGAGAACTGACTGCTGAAGGGAACCGCCAGCTCCCACAGGGGGGCGGAACGCTTGTTCAGCAGGCGCTCGAAGTTGTTCATGGTGAACTCTTTCGGGAAGAAGGAGGGCGTCGGGTTGAGGATCTCCGTAACCGGCTTCAGGGAGCCGGTGATGATCCAGTACAGCGGGAACAGGAACAGCAGCGCCAGGATCACCAGCAGGATGACGCAGAGGACACGATACGGGGTAATGTGTTTCACGCCTGATTTCATAGTCCCACCTCCTTACTTTTCTTTGCCCAGCTTGAACTGGATGGCGGACAGGATACCGATAAAGATGGCCAGCATCACGCCCATGGCGTTGGCATAGCCGAAGTGCCCCGCCTGCTCGGTGAGCTTGAAGGCGGTAAAGTAGATGTAGTACATGATGGTGTTGGTGCCGGAGCCTCCCTGGGTCAGCAGCTGGATCAGCGCAAAGCACTGGAAGGAGTTGATGGTGGTGATCACCAGGATATACAGGGTGGTGGGCATGATCTGGGGCCACTTCACCTTCCAGAATACCTGGATGTCGTTGGCTCCGTCCACCTGGGCGGCCTCCACCAGGGTCTGATCCACATTGCCCAGGGCGGAGACGTACAGCACGATGGGCTGGCCCACCGAGGTGGTAAACAGGATCAGAATGATACACCAGAGGGCGAAGCGTTCGTCGCCCAGGAAGTTGATGTTATTTTCTATCAATCCTGTTCCCTTCAGAACGTAGTTCAAAATACCGGTGTAGTTGTCATAGATCCATTTCCACACCACGGTGACGGCCACGGAGCCGGTGATCACGGGGAGGTAGAAGATGATGCGGAACGCGGACAGGGCGGCGCCCCCCAGGTGATAGATGGACGAGCTCACCCACAGGGAGAACAGACACACCGCGGGCACGCTGACAAACACGATGACGAGGGTGTTTTTCAGCGCCTCCAGGAACTTCTCATCCTGCCAGAGCTCGATAAAGTTCTTGAGTCCCACAAAAGTGGTGGCCACCGTTTTGGAGTTCATGTTCGCATCGGTAAAGCTGTAGCCAATGCAGATCAGCATGGGGACTACCACAAAGCCGATGAAGAAGATCAGGCTGGGCAGCATGAACAGATAGCCGGCGACGTTCTCCCGGCGCTGCAGCGCCCTGCTCATCTTGGGCTGGGAAAGATTTGCCAAGGATAACACTCTCCTTTCTCAACATTGCGCGGAAAGCCAGCCAAATAGAGATTCGCCCCCCTCCCGCGCCATGCGGGAGGGGGGCGCAAACCCTTACAGAAGCTTACAGGGGATGGAATCAGCCCGCGGCAGCCTTGTTGGCGTTGGCCTCGTACTTGGCCACGGTCTCGGCGATATCATCGCCGGCGCCCACGCGCTGGAGCATATTCCACCACTCGGTCCGGGCGCCGGCCCAGCCCTTGGTGATCTGGTAGTACTCACCCATGTAGGGCATCATCTTGCCGTAGTACTCCACCAGCAGGGGGTTGCTGGACTTGATCTCCACGCCCTCGGCCTTGGAGCGGCAGGAGAAGAAGTTGGAGATGTCGCCGGCCTCGGAGCAGTGCTCGGAGTCGCACATATACTTGATGAACTGCTTGGCAGCGGCGATGCGGGCCTCGTTCCCGGTGTCGAAAGCGCCCAGACCCCAAACGCCGGAGCCCTCCTCAGGAGCCTTGCCCTCCTGGGTGGGGAAGGTCATGTAAACGATCTCGTCGCCGGTCAGGGTCTTGCCCTCGCCGGTGCCGGCGGAGTTGGGATCCAGCTGCTGAGCGGCGTTCCAGCAGAAAGCCATCTTCAGCACGCCCTGGTAGAACTTGGCGATCTCGTCGCCGCCCTGGAGGGAGGCGTCAAACTCAATGCCGTCCATGTTCTTGAGATCGGTGAGGGCGTTGATCACCTCGGGGGTGTTCCAGGTGTAAGCGGTGTGGTCGGCATTGGTCAGCTTGGTGCCGTAGCGGTTGCGGATCAGCTCACGGGTGCCCTGGTCGCCGCCCTGGCCGGCGCAGAAGACCGCGGCCACGGTGCCGCCGAACTTCTCGTACAGCGCCTTCACAGTGGCGTCAAACTGCTCCACGGTCCACAGGCGGGTGTCCAGGTCGATGTTGGCCTCGGCGCCGGCTTCCTTCACGGCGGTGTAGTTCACGGCCATGCAGTGGGCCACGTTGAACATGGGGTAGAGGTAGATCTTGCCGTCGGTGGAGGTGCCGGCCGCCAGAGCGGCGGGCAGGATCTCGGAGCGATCCTCGTCATCGATCATGTCGGCCAGGTCAACCATGTGGCCGTTGACGCCCCAGTTGGCCACCAGGCGCTCGGGGCCTTCCATGATGACGTCGGGCTGGTTGCCGCCGGTGATGGCGGAGTTGACCTTATCGTCGCCGTCGGCGTAGGCCAGCCACTCCATGTTGACCTTGATGCCGGTGTCGTTGGTGAATTTGTCGATCAGGGGCTTCACCTTGGCCTCGTCGCCCCAGCCGCCCACGGGGTAAACCCACACGCTGATCTCCTTGGCCACGTCGGTGCCGGGCTCATCGGGGGTCTTGGTCTCCTCGGGGGCCTGGGAAGCGGGAGCCTGGCTCTCGGGGGCCTTGGTCTCCGCGGGCGTACCGGCGCACGCGGCCAGAGCCAGAACCATGCACAGCGCCAGCACCAGGGCCAGAACCTTGCGAATCGTCTTCATTCTGTGTTCCTCCTCATATTTAATAATTCTCCGCCTGCCAACACCGCAGGCTCTTGTTCAGATTGTATAATCTTTCCGCCGGTTTGTCAATACTATTTGAAAATAATTTCGCAAATTTTCTTTTGCGGGAAAATATTTTCTTTTTTGTCTCACAGGTGCTTGTCCGCCAGGGCGTCCGCCACCCGCTTGCGCCGCTCCCGGCAGGTCTCCATATCCCGGCGGCACACCTCGTTGAACAGCACGTCGATGAGGTAGAGCTGGCCCATCCGGGCGGCCACCGAGCCCATCTGGAGGGGCCCCTCCCGGGCGCCGCACTCCAGCACCACGTCGGCGCAGGAGGCGCCGGGGGACTTGGGGAAGCGGGTGATGAGGATGGTCTTTGCCCCCCGCTCCTGGACGCTCTTCATCACGTCCACCACATCCCGGGTGGAGCCGGAGTAGGAGAAGTACATCACCACGTCCCGGGAGGTCAGCAGGGCGCAGCGGATGGCCTGGAAGTGGGAGTCCTCCACAGCGTAGAAGTTGGACAGGGCCGTGGAGAACAGGTGGGCCGCCTCCTGGGCGATCACCATGGAGCCGCCCAGCCCCATGCACAGCACCCGGTCGGCGGACAGGATCAGATCCGCCGCCCGGGTCACCGCCCCGGGGTTGATGAGGGACAGGGTCTGGGTGATGGCGTCCACATCGGCGGCGTAGATCTTCTGGCACATATCGCCCAGGCTGTCCTCGGCCTGGATCTCGCCATACAGGGGGCTCATGGGCCGCTGGGCGGAGCCGGAGCCCGCCACCGCCAGCTTGAAGGCGCTGTAGCCCTTGTAGCCCAGGCGGCGGCAGAAGCGGGAGACGGTGGCCTCCGCCACGTCCGCCACCTCCGCCATCTCGGAGATGGACATATACTGGCACTCCTGGCGCTGAAGGAGCATATAGTCCGCGATCTTCTTTTCCGCGCTGGTGAGCTGATAATATTCCCGGTTGATTCTGGTGAATACGTCGCCGTAAGGCATATCGGCCCCCTTACTGCCCGTTCAACAGCCCGTCCATCATCCGCTCGCACATACTGAGCATCCGGGGCAGATGGAAGGGGCCCTTAAACGTGCTCCCCTTGCAGGGGGGTTGGGTGGGCTTCCCGTCCCGGCGGAGATAGCCGTACCACTCGCCGTATTCGGGATCGGAGAAGTAGGTCTTGCAGTAGTCCAGCGTCTTCTCGAACCAGTCCAGATACTTCTCCTCCCCGGTGTCCCGGTAGAGCATCAGGCTGGCAATGAGGATCTCGTCGTGGGGCCACCACAGCTTCATGTCGTGCTCATAGGCCTCGGGGGGCCTGCCCAGGCAGTCCACGAAGTACAGCAGACCGCCGTACTCGTTGTCCCAGCCCAGATCGATGGCCCAGTCGAAGATCTGGGCGGCCTTCTTCACCAGCTCCTGGTCGCCGGTGCGCTGGGCGTGCTCCAGCAGGAACCACACGCCCTCGATATCGTGGCCGGGGTTGACGACGCGGCCCTCGGTGTAGTTGAGCCGGGCCTCGCCCTCCGGGCCCACGTTCTCCAACACGCACTTCAGCTCGGGGTGGACGTGGTATTTGAAAATCTCGTCCACACACTGCTGGGCCCGCTGCTCATACAGCTCCTTGCGCTCCGGATCCACCCGCAGCAGGGTGCCGGTGACGTTCAGGATGATCATGGGGGTGCCGAAGGCCCGGCCGGTGCGGGTCTCGGGGATGGTCTTGGGGCCCAGTCCGGTGGGATCCTTCATGCCGTGGTTCAGATCCCAGTAGAGGTCGTAGGCCCGGCGGGCCCGCTCCAGATGCTCCTCCCCGCCGGCCACGCCGTAATACTCCGCGTTGGCCAGGGCGTAGAACGCCTCGGAGAAGCAGTAGCGCCGCTGGCGCAGGGGCTTGCCGTCCTCGGTGACGGTGAAGTACAGCCGCCCGCCCGCCTCATGGTTGATGCAGTGCTCCTCCAGGAAGTCCAGGCAGCTCTTGCTGGCGGCCAGCCACTCGTCCTTGGGCCCGTAGAGGTGGCACAGGTAGGCGAAAATCCAGCCGCAGCGCCCCTGCATCCACACGCTCTTGTCGGTGGAGAACACCTTCCCCTCCCGATCCAGGCAGGTGTACACCCCGCCGTGCACCGGATCCATGCCGTTTTTCAGCCAGAACGCCACACAGCGATCCAGCTCCTCCCTGAGCCACTGCTGATGGCCCTTCATACGTTTCACATCCATAGCGCGTTCCACCTTTCTGAAAATCAGTTTCGCTTCAACTATCCATATGATACCCGCCCGGAGGGGCCGCGTCAAGGGTGAGAAAGAAAATAATTTTCATTTCGCCCAAAAAATGCTTGACTTTTTGCGGAAAACTGATAGGCTTATAGTATGGATACTGGGCGTTTTTTGGCTACTGTCACAAAAAACGGGAAATTTCTTCCGTCCAGCCCGCATTTTGCCCGCATCCGTTACTTCTATGGATTGAAATGGAGGACGACTGTCATGAATCATCTCGGCATTGAAGTATCTGTAAAAAATGTTCCGGAGCTGGATCCCGGCTTCATCCCGCTGGCCCAGTTCAACCGCGCCTTCCTGGCCGGGGCGGACAAGCCCCTGGACGTGGCCGTGGAGCGCTCCAACGGCCAGGTGGCCGTGTGGCACGTGAAGATTCACGGCACGCCGGACATGGCCGCCGCCGATGAGTACTATGTGGAGCGGGTCATCAAAACCATGCTGTGGATGTACGGCGGCTTCCGGGTCTACCTGGCGGGCAGCCCCGAGCTGGCGGAAAAGATGAAGGGCCACTACTCCGCCCAGGGCCGCCAGGCCTTCGACTGGGACTACATGGCCAATGTGTTCGAGCACCCCTTCGAGATCGTCTCCTGCGACAAGGTGCCCGCGGAGAGCAGCGACCCCAAGGCCATCGGCCGCCACCTGGACGGCTGCCGCATCGGCTTTGACGCGGGCGGCTCCGACCGGAAGGTGTCCGCCGTGGTCAACGGCGAGCCCGTGTTCTCCGAGGAGGTGGTCTGGTTCCCCAAGATCAACTCCGACCCCGACTACCACTACGACGGCATCGTGGCCGCCCTGAAGGCCGCCGCCGAGCATATGCCCCGGGTGGACGCGGTGGGCGTGTCCTCCGCCGGCGTGTACATCGACAACCGCACTATGAACGCCTCCCTGTTCCTCCAGGTGCCCAAGGATCTCTTTGACGCCAAGGTGAAGGACATCTACATCCGGGCCATCACCGACACCTTCGGCGACGTGCCCTACATCGTGGCCAACGACGGCGACGTGTCCGCCCTGGCGGGAGCCATGAATTTGGGCGAGAACAACGTGCTGGGCATCGCCATGGGCACCAGCGAGGCGGTGGGCTACGTGGACGCCCAGGGCCGGGTCACCGGCTGGCTCAACGAGCTGGCCTTCGTGCCGGTGGACGCCAACCCCGAGGCCATGCGGGACGAGTGGAGCGGCGACATCGGCTGCGGCGTGAAGTACTTCTCCCAGGACGGCGTCATCAAGCTGGCCCCCCGGGCGGGCATTGAGCTGGACGAGTCCCTCTCCCCCGCCGAGAAGCTGAAGGTGGTGCAGAAGCTGCTGGACGAGGGCAGCGAGGCCGCCGAGAAGGTCTACCAGTCCATCGGCGTGTACCTGGGCCACTCCCTGGCCCTGTACCACGGCTACTACGGCTTCAAGTACGCCCAGCTCCAGGGCCGGGTGATGTCCGGCCGGGGCGGTGACATTATTCTTGATACTGCAAAAGCGGTGCTGGCCGATGAGTACCCCGAGGTGGCAAAGGCCATCGACGCCTCCCTGCCCGACGAGAAGGCCCGCCGGGTGGGCCAGTCCGTGGCCGCCGCCTCCCTGCCCGAGCTGAGAAAATAAACCGCAGGGGCCGGTGTCCCCACCGGCCCCGGGTAACGCTGATTGGCAAGGCCGATGAGGGCATCGGCCCCTACACATTCTGTTATCTGTGAGGTCTTTACCATGAAAAAGCACATTCTCTGCCTGGGCGACTCCAACACCCACGGCTACTGCGCCGACCCCGCCGACTGCGCCGACGGCGGCATCCGCTTCAACGAGGACGAGCGGTGGACCTGCCGCCTCCAGGCCGCCCTGGGGCCGGACTACCTGGTGACGGAGGAGGGCCTGTCCGGCCGCACCACCGTGTTCCCTGATCCCCTCCACGAGAGCATGGACGCCCTCCCCGTCCTCTACTCCCTGCTGAAAAGCCACGAGGTCATCGACCTGCTGATCATCATGCTGGGCACCAACGACGCCAAGGAGCGGCTGGGGGCCAACGCCGCCTGCATCTCCATCGGCATGGAGCGGCTGGTGCGGAAGGCCCAGAGCGTGGACTGCTGGGGAGATCACGCCCCCAACATCCTCATCGTCTGCCCGCCCCCCATCCACCCCGAGATGGCCGACCCGGCCATGGGGAAGGGCTGCGACGTCAAGACCCGGGAGCTGCCCGCCTACTACGAGGCCACCGCCAAGCTGGTGGGGGCCCACTTCCTGGATGCGGCGGAGTGCGAGTTCAACCAGATCGACCATATGCACCTGACGAGGAAGGGCCACGCCCAGCTGGCGGACAAGCTGGCGGCGCTGGTACCCACGCTGGTGCCCTGAGCGATACAACGCAAAACAGGAGCGGTACGGCCGGTGGCCGTACCGCTCCTTGCTTCCTGAACGCTCACACCAGCGGCTTTATCATGATGATCCCATGACAGTGAATCCCGTAGCAGTTGGGGATCAGGCCCGCCGGAGTAAATCCATAGTCCACAAAATAGTCAAAATGCGCTCTGCCGTGAGAAGCCAGCGCCCTCAGCTCGTCCGCATAGTTCGCCAGCGGCCTGCCGTGGCAGGACAGCCCAGGGGAGCTGATCACATACTTCAAATTGCGGAAGCCCTTCTCCCTCGCGTGGGCCTCCGCCTGCCTCAGCAGCGGCTCCAGCTGCCCCTCCATGGCAAAGCTCCCGTTGTCGTCGTATCCCAGGCACTCGATGCTCAAATAGGAGTAGCCCTCGTATTCCGCGCACAGGATCCACCCCTTGGGGGCTGTCGGCTCCCCCATATACCAGCCCACCAGCTTTGCCAGCGCGGACACCTCCAAAAGCTGCTGGCTCGCCCCCTCAAAGTCCCACCAGTCCGGTTTGATGGCGGCCATGAGCTCCGCCACTGCGGCGGCATTTGAGGAATTGATCTGATAAATTCCCACGGTCACTCCTCCTCATCGTCCGGTTCGGGGGCGGCGCCCTCTGCCTCCCCCTGCCCCTCCATAAAGGGCCGGAACACCCGCTCCAGCAGCAGGCTGGCCAGCCACGCCCACACATAGGGCAGCACCAGCCACACCATCCACATCCAGAACTCCACACACAGCAGAATGCAGCCCCCGGTGAGCAGGCCCAGCAGCAGCGTGGTCAGCGGGTGGGCCAGGGCCAGCTTCACGCTGGCAGCCAGCAGCCCCCCCACCCCGAAGGTGAACCGGGACAGCACGGGGAAAATGTAGGCGGCGATCCCGCACACCACCACAAAAAACACCCAGTAGGCGGCGTAGCAGAGAAACAGCGTCTGATCCCCCGTCAGCGCCCCGGCGTACAAAGCGCCGTGGAGCTTTCCCATGCCCCACCCCGCTGCCAGCACCACCAGCCCGGCGGGGAGGGCCACCTTGAAGTTGTCCTTCAGCGACGTCCAGAACCGCAGATAGCCCCCCGGCTTCCCCTTCCGCAGACAGTGGGCCATGGCGTCGTACAGGGCGGTGGTGCCCGGGCCCAGCCCCACCAGCGTCACCGCGCACAGCAGCCACAGCACGCTGAAGGCCAGCACGTCCGCCAAAATGCCCAAGAGCTTCCAGAATCCGTTTTCCGGATTGAAGATCTTATTCAGCATCTCCGTCCTCCCTTCCCCGGCGGCGCAGCCGCCGTCCGCCTCCCACCGGCCCCCACTGGGGCAGGGGCAGGCGCTGCATGGAGCCGAACACGTAGTCCTTCAGACGGGGGTAGTCCCTGGACAGCCGGGCCACCAGCTCCTTCACCTCCTGCCGCCGGGTGTTCCCGTCGGCGGGACAGGGGTTGTGCACCACCGGCAGGTTGTGCCGCTTCGCCGCTCCCCGCACCATCCCCTCCCCGCAGTACAGCAGGGGGCGGATCTGGGTGATCCCCATCCGATCCAGGTAGGTCACCGGCTGGAAGCAGGACAGCCGCCCCTCATAGAACAGGGACAGGAAAAAGGTCTCCACCGCGTCGTCCCGGTGGTGCCCCAGGGCCACCTTGTCAATCCCCAGCTCCTTCAGGGCGTTGTGCATGGCCCCCCGGCGCATCTTGGCGCACATGGAGCAGGGGTTCTTCTCCCGCCGCACGTCGAAGATGATGTGGAAGATCTCCGTCTCAATCAGGTGGTAGGGCACCTCCAGCTCCTGACAGAACGCCGCCACCGGGCCGAAGTCCATCCCGGGCGCGCCGGGGTGGACGGTGACGGCGTGGAGCTCAAAGGGCGCGGGGTAGAACCGGCTCAGCTTGGCCATGGCGTACAGCAGCACCAGCGAGTCCTTCCCGCCGGACACCCCCACGGCGATCCGATCCCCCGGCTGAATCATGTCGTAGTCCTCCACGCACCGGCGCAGATAGGACAGGATATGCTGCATGGCGTCTACCTCCCAAATCAAAGCGACGGCCGGGGAGCGGGCTTCCCCGGCGAGCACAAAGAAAATATCAAAATGAGAATATTGAAGATTTTCAAAGATTAACGGTGTATAGATAAGCATTTAAAAAATATCTGAAAAAATCCGGATATTCCGGTTGACAGATCCGCTTTCCCGCATTATAATACACCATGCTCCCCGTTGTAAAGGGGAGCATTCCCATGCTTCATACAAATTTGAGATAAATGGAGGAAACCAGAAATGTCTACCTTTATGGCAAACAAGGGTAACATCCAGCGCAAGTGGTACGTGCTGGACGCTGCCGGCAAGCCTCTGGGCAAGACGGCCGTCACGGCGGCCACCATCCTGCGGGGCAAGCATAAGCCCGAGTACACCCCCCACGCCGACTGCGGCGACTTCGTCATCGTCATCAACGCGGACAAGGCGGTGCTCACCGGCAAGAAGCTGGAGCAGAAGTATTACCGCACCCACTCCGGCTGGGTGGGCGGCCTCAAGGAGACCAAGTACCGCCTGCTGATGCAGAGCAAACCCGAGCTGGCCATGCGCCTGGCCGTCCGCGGCATGATGCCCCGGAACATCGTCACCAAGGACTCGCTGACCCGCCTGAAGATCTACCGCGGCGACAGCCATCCCCACGCCGCCCAGAAGCCCGAGCCCTGGGCCGTGGACTAAGGAGGTAACGGAATATGTACAAGAGCAAGAAGCCTTATCATTACGGCACCGGCCGCCGGAAGTCCTCCGTGGCCCGCGTCCATCTGTTCCCCGGCGGCACCGGCGCCATCACCATCAACGGCCGGGACATCGAGGAGTATTTCGGTCTGGAGACCCTGAAGATGGTGGTGCGCCAGCCCCTGAACACCACCGGCACCCTGGGCAAGGTGGACATCACCGCCACCGTCACCGGCGGCGGCGTCACCGGTCAGGCCGGCGCCCTGCGCCACGGCATCTCCCGCGCCCTGCTGGAGATGGATCCCGAGTTCCGCCCCGCCCTGAAGGCCGCCGGGTTCCTCACCCGCGATCCGCGCATGAAGGAGCGTAAGAAGTACGGCCTCAAGGCTGCCCGTCGCGCTCCGCAGTTCAGCAAGCGCTAAACTTTATCAAAAGTGGTCAAAAACCCCGGAACTACGCGGTTTCCGGGGTTTTTCCTTTTCAAATGGTTTGACGCAATTTGACAGAACGAAGCCTCTTTTAACCCGTTTTCTATGGGTTAAATGGTGGACAACCACCCCAAAAAGAGGGCTTATGGGTTAAAAAATAGGACAACCGAGACGCGATTTTGGGATGCCAAGGGGATGTTTATTTATACATCTCCAAGAGACCTTTTTCGTGAAAACGGTTTGTCTGAATTTGACCTAATTTGAACAAAAGAGAATAAATCTAATCGCCAAGCGCTCAGTATTTTCTACTGGGCGCTTTTTGCGTTTCCGGGGAATTTCATTCCGGGATAAGAAAAGGCCGTCACTTTCAATTTTTGAAGTGGCGGCTTTTTCTATTTCCAGAAGCCATAGAACAATTCAGAAATGAGGTGAAGTCATTGAACACGCAAAT
>SFVC01000088.1 GCA_004560375.1 bacterium | reverse complement strand
ATCGCCTCCCCCGCGAATACCGCCTGATCGCGGAGCGGGACGGGCTGGAGCGGGCCGTTACGGACTATGTCTCCGGCATGAGCGACGACTACGCCATCTATCAGTACGGCGAACTGTTCATCCCCGCGGCGTGGAGCGTCCGCTGAGGGGGCGGAGGAGAGGAGAGAACATGGAGTTTTCCGACGCCTATCTGGAGGAGCTGGCCCGGCGCAACGACATCGTGGACGTGGTCTCCTCCTATGTGAATTTGACAAAGCGCAGCGGCGCCAACCTCTTCGGCCTCTGCCCGTTCCACAGCGAAAAGACGCCCTCCTTCTCCGTGGCCCCGGATAAGCAGATCTACCACTGCTTCGGCTGCGGCAAGGGCGGCGGGGTGATCTCCTTTATCATGGAGATCGAGGGCCTCTCCTTCCCGGAGGCGGTGGAGTTTCTGGCCCGGCGGGCCAATATGCCGCTGCCCGAGGAGAGAAGCGGCGGCGAGGGCTCCCGGCGGAAGCGGCTGCTGGAGCTGAACCGGGACGCGGCGCGGTTTTTCCGCGCCCAGCTCTTCTCGGACAAGGGCCTGCCCGGGCAGAACTATGTGCTGGAGCGGGGCATCTCCATGGCCATGGTCAACCGTTTCGGGCTGGGCTACGCCCCGGACAGCTGGAGCAGCCTCATCGACGCCATGACCGCCAGGGGCTACACGGAGAAGGAGCTTTTCGACACGGGGCTCATGAAGCGGGGCAAGAGCGGCCGGGGCGGCTACGACGCCTTTCGCGGCCGGCTCATGTTCCCGGTGATCGACGTGCGGGGCAGCGTCATCGGCTTCTCCGGGCGCATCATCGGCGAGGGGGAGCCCAAGTATCTCAACAGCCCCGAATCGCTGGTGTTCAGCAAGAGGAGCAACCTTTTTGCCCTCAATCTGGCTAAAAAGACCAAAAGCGGATACATTATCCTCACAGAGGGCAATATCGACGTGGTGGCGCTCCACCAGGCGGGCTTTGACTCCGCCGTGGCGTCCCTGGGCACCAGCTTTACCGACGAGCAAGCCCGGCTCATCAGCCGCTATGTGAGCGAGGTGGTACTCTGCTACGACAACGACACCGCCGGGCGCAAGGCCACCGAGCGGGCCATCGGCATTTTGCAGAAGCTGGATATGAAGGTGCGGGTGCTGGAGATGAAGGGGGCCAAGGACCCCGACGAGTATATCCGCGCCAACGGCGCCGACGCTTTCCGAAATCTGCTGGAGGGCAGCGCCGGACAGGTGGCCTACCGGCTGAAAGCGGTGGAGGAGCAGTACTCCCCCACCACCGACGAAGGGCGGGTGAACTACCTGAAGGAGGCCGCCCGGCTGCTGGCCACCCTCGGCGGGCAGGTGGAGCGGGAGGTCTACGCCGTGCAGGTGGCGGAAAAGGGCGGCGTTTCCAAAGAGGCGGTGCTCAGCGAGGTGGCGCGGCTGCGGAAGGCCCGGGCACGGGAGGAGAAGAAGCGGCAAAACCAGAGCGCCGCCTCCCCCACGAGGAGCATCCAGCCCCCCGAGCGGGAGCTGCGCTACGACAACCCCCGGAGCGCCCGGGCGGAGGAGGGGCTGATCCGGCTGCTCTATCTGGATCCGTCGCTCTCGGACGAGCCCGCGCTGCCGCCTCCGGAGAGCTTCTCCTCCCCGGTGCTGGGACGGCTCTACGGCGCGCTGCTGCGGCGGGAGCGGGAGAAGCAGCCTGTGTCGCTGGCGGTGCTCTCCGGGGAGTTCGACAGCGCGGAGCTGAGCCACTTCACCCGGATCATTGCCGAGCCGGAGGAGCTGAGCCGGGGGCGGCAGGCGCTGCGGGATTACATAGAGGTCATCGGGCTGCAAAGGGACAGCGCGGAGGGAGAAGACCTCCGGGTGCTGGCGGAGCGGCTGCGCAATAAACAGACAAAATACAACCGTGAAAAGGAATAACAGGGCAGGGAGGCACATATGGACGACATGATGAAAGAAAAGACGGAGCTGACCGGGGGAAAAGAGGATAAGGCCGCGGTGAGCGAACAGGAAGCGCTGATGGCGCTGACCAGCGCCATTCTGGGCGACGACGACATGGACGGGGACGAGTACATTGAGGAGGAGATGGAGGAAGAAGAACTTCCCGCCCGGGGCAAGAAGGGCAAAAAAGCCAAGGAGGCCGCCCCCCAGAAGAGCAAGGAGGAGAGGCTGCTGGAGCTGATCCAGAAGGGCAAGAAAAACGGCAAGCTCAGTTATAAGGAGATCTCCGACGTGCTGGAGGGGCTGAAGCTCTCCG
>SFVC01000087.1 GCA_004560375.1 bacterium | reverse complement strand
CGCCCTTGGCCACGCCCACCACGTGCTCGGCGGCCCAGGTCATCTCCTGGGTGTCCTGCTTGATGAACTTGTCGGCGGGAACCTTGCACTGGGGGCAACTCTCGGGGGGATTTTCTCCTTCGTACACATAACCGCAAACGCTGCATACCCACTTTGCCATAGCTATATACCCTCCTGAAAATAAAGTAAAAACAAGAAAAAGATGGAGCAATTCCCTGTTTTATATACCACTTTTTCCCGGGAAAGTCAATAGCTTCTATCCCTCCCGCAGCCCCAGCAGCACCGGCGCCGCGCTCTCTCCGAAGCTCCGCACCGCCCGCAGCGCTTCGGGCAGGGTGTTGCCGCTGCTGCCCACTTCCAGGATCATGGAGCCGGTGGTGTAGTGCTGATTGTAACGCTCTCGCACCAGGTCGATGGGCCGCGCCAGGCCCGGACAGGCGGCGTTCATGGCGTCCTGGAGCCGCAGCGCCAGCTTGAAATTTTCCCGCCAGAGAGGGTGGGCCAGGCCGTTCTCCCCGGTGCCGATGAGGATCATCACCTGGGCGGCGCTCTCCCCGTCCGTCTCCCAGCGGGTCTTGTACACCGTCTCCCCCTCCCCCAGCGCGTCCCGGTGCACATCGATCACCACGGCGATGCGGGGGTAGAGCCGCAGCCACTGCTCCACCGCCGCGGCGCTCCGGGCGTAGGAGGCGGTATAGGAGGGATAGTCATAGAGGGTGCGGTCGTGGATCACCCGCAGCCCCTGTTCGCTGAGCGCCGCCGCCAGCTCGTCCCCCACCCGCACCACGTTGCAGGCCGTGTCGGTGCTGCGGTAGGCGTCGCTCTCGGCATAGGTGTGCCCGGGATCCATGGTATAGGCCTCCGTGCCGTGGGTGTGGAGGATCAGGATCTGCGCCTCCCCGGCGGGCAGGCGCTGGCTCAAACTCTCGCGGCGGAGCGCCTCCAGATCCAGCGTCTGGGCGGTACGGTTGGTGACGGTGTCTTTGGAAAAGCTCAGCGCCCGGGGCGTGGGGGCCGGGGAGAGCGTCTCCTCCGCCGCCTCCGCCGGAGACTCCGTGGGGAGGGGCGTGGGCGCGGGCTCGTCCGGGGCCGGGGACGGCTCCGGGGGCGCGGGGGTCTCCGCCGGGGACGCGGGCGTGGCCGTCTCTGCCGGAAGGCAGGGCATGTCCTCCCCCGGCGCGGCCGCCTCTGCCTCCTCCGCCCTCTCGTACCGCCAGCCCAGCTCCGCCGTGACGATGCGCGAGCCCACCGCGCCGCTGTCCACCCGCGGCGCTCCCCCCTGCTCCCCCCAGCTCCAGAGCCGGAGGCACAGACACAGCAGCAGCATTCCCACAAAGTTCTTCTTCAACGCCTCACCCCCTCGGAGCAGACTATGCCCCCGCGCCCCGGCTTATGCCCCCCCTTGACGGAGGTGGAGGGGCCGTGATAAGATGCCGGGAGAAAGCACGGGGGAGGAAGAGCATGGAAGAGATTTTGCGCGAGGGCCTTGCCGCGCTGGGCGTGGCCATGCCCGAAGGCGCGGCGGCTCAGCTGCGGCGCTACTGGGAAATACTGGAGGAGCGAAACAAAGTCATGAACCTCACCGCCATCACCGGGGAGGAGGACTGTGCAAGGCTGCACTTTCTCGACTGCGGGGCGCTGCTGGGCGCGGCGGATCTCCGCGGCAGGCGCTGTCTGGATGTGGGCAGCGGCGCGGGCTTTCCCGGGATCGTGCTGAAGATCCTCGAACCCACGCTGGAGCTGACCATGCTGGACAGTCAGCGCAAGCGGGTGGACTTCCAGCAGGAGGTCTGCGTGGCGCTGGGACTGGATTGCCGCTGTTTGCAGGGCCGGGCCGAGGAGAGCGCGGAGCTGCGCGGGCGGTTTGACGTTGTCACCTCCCGGGCGGTGGCCCGGCTGAACCTCCTCTGCGAGCTTTGCCTGCCCATGGTGAAAAAGGGCGGACTGTTCGTGGCCATGAAGGGCCCCGCCCCCGAGGAGGAGCTGGAGGAGGCCGCGCACGCCATCCGCACGCTGGGCGCGGAAGTGGAGCGCGTGGTGAAATACGCCGTCCCGGGCACCGACGCCGTACACAGCGCCGTTTTGCTGCGCAAGAGCGGCCCCACCCCCGCCCAATACCCCCGGCGCTGGGCAAAAATGACCAAATTCCCGCTCTGAGAGACAGAGCGGGAATTTTTTCCGGGTTTTTTGGTTGACAACGCAGAAAAAAAGCCTTACCATAGGGTTGTCGGTTATAAGCTCAGCGCATTACAACATGACTTTTGAGGAGGAGACAGCTATGCTTACCATTCGT
>SFVC01000086.1 GCA_004560375.1 bacterium | reverse complement strand
ATCGGGAAGGCCGCGGCTCATGTCTCCCCGGCGAACAGCGGCTCCAGAAGGTCCTCCACCTCCGGCAGCATCACCAGGGCGTCCCGGATGCCCAGCTGACGGGCCAGCTCCAGCTTCCGCCGGAGGGTCCGGGCGTCGTCAAAAAGGACGAAGTGGGTCTGCCCCTGCCGGGTCAGGGTGAAATACCGGGCGCACAGGGCGTCGGAATAGAAGGTGGGGCGGCCTGCGGCCAGGGCCTCCAGCTGGGGCAGGGTCAGGGGCGTGCCCTGGCCCCCGGGGCAGGGGAGGGGGAAGTCAATGGTCAGCCGCTGCAGGTCCAGGGCCAGGTGCTCCGCCCCGTATTGGTCCACCGCCTGGGTCAGCCGGCCCTCCAGCGTTCCGCCGGACAGGGCGGTGCACAACAGTATCGTCGCCCCGGCGACGGGGTAGTGCTCCGGGACATACAGGGTCCGGCCGCAGGAGGCCAGCAGGGGAGAAAGCGCCTCTAGCAGGGCCAGTCGGCCCGGCCGGGCAGGCGGGTCAAAGTCCGCCGCCGCCCCGGCGTAGCCCCGCCGCAGGCAGGTTCGGGCGATCTGCCGGGCCAGGCGGTCCGGTTCCTCCACCGGCGGACAGTCCCAGTCCGACAGCACCATCAGCCCGCCCCGCAGAGCGGGCGGAAGCGGCGCGGCCAGCAGCTCCGAGCCGGGGCCCAGACGATAGGCCACATGGGCCAGGCGCGGCGTCACGGCCCGGGCCCGGGTCAGACGGTCCGGTGTGGCGGCAAGATACAGCGGCATGGAGATCCCCCCTTGCGTTCCCATGAAAAAAATGCTACACTATAGCCAAAGCTATGAGAAAGGGAACTGGTGTATGCGCATTTCTCTGGTGCCGGACGGGGTATACGAAAGCTATCAACAGATCACGCCGGAGCTGCTGCAGAGCAGGGGCATCCGGCTGCTGCTCAGCGATCTGGACTATACCCTGGCCCCCAAAAGCGTGTCCCGCCCCGACCAGGCGGTGCGCGATTGGCTCGGCCGCTTACAGGCGGCGGGGATCCGGGTGATGATCCTGTCCAACAACCGCAGCCCCCGGCGGGTGGAGCAGTTCTGCCGCGACCTGGGGATCACCTATGTGGGCCACGCCAAAAAGCCGCAGACGGCGGGTTTTCGCCGGGCCATGGACCAGGCGGGGACCGACCCCGCCCACACGGCCATGCTGGGGGATAAGCTGCTGACGGATATGCTGGGGGCCAACCTCAGCGGCGTCACGGCCCTGATGGTGGAACCGGCCGGCGGGGCCAGGACCCCGTGGCAGAAGGTGCTGCATGCCCTCCAGGCCCCCTGGAAGTATTTAGCCGGTGGCGTTCACCGGATCTGAAAGGAGTTTTGATTATGAACCATTTTGCGAAAATCGCGGAAAAGCTGTCTGCCTATGAGCTGGACGGTATGCTGCTGACCTGCGAGGCCAACCGCTTCTATGCCTCCGGCTTCCACTCCACCGGCACCGACGGCGTGGCCCTGGTGACCCGGGAGGGGAACTTCTATTTCACCGACTCCCGCTATATCGAGGCCGCCCACAACAAGGTGCAGGACGCCGAGATCGCCATGACCGATGCCGCCCACCCCTATGTGGACCTGATCAACGCCGCCATGGAAAAGACCCATGTGCAGAAGCTGGGCTTCGAGGATGCGTACATGACCGTGGCGGACTATCGCCACTATTCCGAGAAGCTGCACTGCCAGCTGGTGCCCGCCACGGAGTTGCTGATCTCCCTGCGCCAGAGCAAGGACGAGGAGGAGATCCAGCGGATGATCGCCGCCCAGCGCATCGCCGAGGCCGCTCTGGACCAGATCGTCAAGGAGATCAGGCCCGGCGTCACCGAGAAGGAGATCGCCGCCCGGCTGCAGTACCTGATGCTGGCCGGAGGCGCGGAGAATATGTCCTTTGACCCCATCGTGGCCAGCGGTCCCAACGGCAGTATGCCCCACGCCGTGCCCACCGACCGGAAGATCCAGGACGGCGACTTCGTGACCATGGACTTCGGCTGCATCTATCAGGGCTACTGCTCCGACATGACCCGCACCGTGGCGGTGGGCTTCGCCACGGAGGAGATGCAGACGGTCTACAACACCGTGCTGTCCGCCCAGAAGGCGGGTATCGCCGCTGCCAGGGCCGGAGTCACCGGACGGGAGGTGGACGGCGCTGCCCGGGCAGTCATTGACGCCGCCGGATATGGAGACTATTTCGGCCATAGCTTCGGACACGGCGTGGGCGTGGAGATCCATGAGTCGCCCAACGCCTCCCCTATGAACGACAAGCGCCTGCCCGCGGGC
>SFVC01000020.1 GCA_004560375.1 bacterium | reverse complement strand
GCGCAAGCGTCCGCCGGAGGCCACCCCCTAAGCGCGCTCTTTGGTTACTTTCTCTCGCGTGAGAGAAAGTAACGCCCCCCGCAGGGGCGCCCCCCGGGGGAAACCGGGGAAGGGGGTACTCCCCCTTACTCCTCCTCCGGCTCCTTCTCCGCCAGGGACAGGGCGATCACCCGATCCCCCTCCTCCTTGAACCTCATGACAATGACGCCCTGGGTGGAGCGGCTCATGAGCCGGATCTCGTCCACATCCATCCGGATAATGGTGCCCGACTGGGTGACCAGCAGCAGATCCTCGCTGCCGTCCACCACCTTCACCCCGGCCACCGGGCCGGTCTTCTCACTGAGCGCGTAATTCTTGATGCCGTGGGCCCCCCGCTTGGTGATCCGGTAGTCCTCCACCGGAGAGCGCTTGCCGTATCCGTGCTCCGTGATGGTGAGCACCGCCTTCCCCGGCTTGGCCCGGGCGGCGGCCACCACGTAGTCCCCCTCCCGCAGGCGGATGCCGATGACGCCCATGGAATGGCGGCCGGTGGTGCGGATCTCTTCCTCGGGGAAGCAGGCCGCCATGCCGTCGTGGGTGGCGATGAGCAGGTTTTGCTTGCCGTCCGTCTCCCGCACCTCGATGAGCTCGTCGCCCTCCTCCAGGGTGATCACCCGCAGGCCGTTGTTCCGCAGGTTCTTCAGCGCCGAGGCGTCCAGCCGCTTCACGGTGCCCCGCCGGGTGAACATGGTGAGGTAGCGGGGGTTCTCCCCCTCGCTGATGTCCCGGGTGTGGATCATGACGGCCACCTTCTCCCCCGCCTCCACCTGGAGCACGTTGACGATGTTCGTGCCCTTTGCGGTGCGGCCCGCCTCCGGGATCTGGTAGCCCTTCTTGCGGAACACCCGTCCCCTGTCGGTGAAGAACAGGATATAATCGTGGGTGGAGGCGGTGAACACGGTGTTCACATAGTCCTCCTCCCGGGCGGTCATACCCTTGCGGCCCACGCCCCCCTTGCCCTGGGCGGCGTACTCGCTGGCGGAGGTGCGCTTGATATAGCCGTTGGCCGTCATGGTAAAGACGGACTGCTCCTCCTCAATCAGATCCTCGATGTCGATGTCGTTCTCGGCGAAGCCGATCTCGGTTTTGCGCTCGTCGCCGTACTTGTCCCGGATCTCGATGAGCTCGTCCTTGAGCACGCCCCGGAGCTTGCCCTCGTCGGCCAGCAAAGCGTTGAAATAGGCGATCCGCTCCTCCAGCTCCTTGTACTCGTTTTCCAGCTTCTCCCGGTCAAGACCCTGCAAGCGGCGCAGCTGCATTTCCAGGATGGCCTGGGCCTGGATCTCGTCCAGCCCGAACCGCTCCATCAGCCGCTCCTTGGCGTTGTCGTAGCTGGAACGGATGATGCGGATAACCTCGTCGATGTTGTCCTGGGCGATGAGCAAGCCCTCCAACAGGTGGGCCCGCTCCTGGGCCTTTTTCAGATCGAACCGGGTGCGCCGGGTGAGCACCTCCTCCTGGAAGGCGATGTACTCGTCCAGGATCTGGCGCAGGGTGAGGATCCGGGGCTGCTTCTGGTTGTCCACCAGGGCCAGCAGGATCACGCCGAAGGTGATCTGCATCTGGGTC
Organism: bacterium; assembly: GCA_004560375.1. Lineage (GTDB taxonomy): Bacteria > Bacillota > Clostridia > Oscillospirales > Oscillospiraceae > Enterenecus. The sequence continues at coordinate 57,374 of SFVC01000020.1, read as the reverse complement.
TGGGCGAACAGCCGGTTCAGCGTCACCTGGGGATTGGCGTCCTTCTTCAGCTCGATGACGATCCGCATCCCCTTTTTGCCGTCGGACTCGTCCCGCAGGCCGGACACGCCCTCCAGCCGCTTGTCCTTCACCTGCTCGGCGATGGCCTCCACCAGCCGGGACTTGTTCACCTGATAGGGCAGCTCGGTGACGATGATCCGGGTGCGGCCCTGGCCGAACTCCTCCATCTCCGTCCGGGCCCTGACCTGGATCTTCCCCCGGCCGGTGGCGTAGGCCGCCCGGATGCCGGAGCGGCCCAGGATGATGCCCTTGGTGGGGAAATCCGGGCCCTTGATGTGCTCCATCAGATCGTCCAGGGTGGCGTGCTCATTGTCCAGCACGCAGATCACCGCGTCAATGACCTCCCGCAGGTTGTGGGGGGGGATGTTGGTGGTCATGCCCACGGCGATACCGGAGGAGCCGTTCACCAGCAGGTTGGGGAACCGGCTGGGCAGCACCCGGGGCTCCTTCAGGGACTCGTCGAAGTTGGGATCCCAGTCCACGGTGTCCTTGTCGATGTCCCGCAGCATCTCGTTGGCGATCTTGGACATACGGGCCTCGGTATACCGGTAGGCCGCGGGGGGGTCGCCGTCCACGGAGCCGAAGTTGCCGTGGCCGTCCACCAGCATATAGCGCATGGAGAAGTCCTGGGCCAGCCGCACCAGGGCGTCGTACACACTCTGGTCGCCGTGGGGGTGGTACTTGCCCAGCACCTCGCCCACGCAGGTGGCGGACTTCTTGAAGGGCTTGTCCGAGGTCAAGCCGGTGTCGTACATGGAGTACAGAATACGGCGGTGGACGGGCTTCAGGCCGTCCCGCACGTCGGGCAGGGCCCGGCCCTTGATCACCGACATGGCGTATTCGATATAGGCGGTCTGCATCTCGTGCTCCAGGTTTATCTCCACGATCTTCTGGTTGGGATAGGAGATATCCCTGGTCATATATTCATCATTCTTTGCCATGCTACAGGATCCTCCTGCTTAATAGTCCAAATTCACGGCCTTGAGGGCGTTCTGCTCGATATACTCCCGCCGGGGCTCCACCTTTTCGCCCATGAGCAGGGTGAAGATCTCGTCCGCCTTCACCGCGTCCTCCATGGTGATCCGCTTGAGGGTGCGGCGCTCCGGATCCATGGTGGTCTCCCACAGCTCCTCGTAGTCCATCTCGCCCAGGCCCTTGAAGCGGCTGATGTCCACCTTCGCGTTGGGGTTGCCCTCCCGCAGTTCGGCGGAGATCTTGTCCCGCTCCTCCTCGGAGAAGGCCACCCGCACCGTCTTGCCCCGCACCAGCTTAAACAGGGGGGGCACCGCGGCGTAGACGTAGCCCCGCTCAATGAGGGGGCGCATAAACCGGAAGAAGAAGGTGAGCAGCAGGGTGCGGATATGGGATCCGTCCACATCGGCGTCCGCCATGATGACCACCTTGTGATAGCGCAGCTTGCTCTCGTCGAAGTCCTCGCCCAGGCCCGCCCCCAGGGCGGTGATGACGGGCTGGAGCTTATCGTTGCCGTAGATCTTGTCCGCCCGGGCCTTCTCCACGTTGAGCATCTTGCCCCACAGGGGGAGGATGGCCTGGAACCGGCTGTCCCGGCCCTGCTTGGCGGAGCCGCCTGCGGAGTCGCCCTCCACGATATAAATTTCAGTCAGCGCCGGGTCGCGCTCGTTGCAGTCGGACAGCTTGCCCGGGAGGGTGGAGCCCTCCAGGGCGTTCTTCCGGCGGATGTTCTCCCGGGCCTTCCTGGCGGCCTCCCGGGCCCGGTTGGCCATGAGGGCCTTGTCCAGAATAGCCTTGCCCACGGCGGGATTCTCGTCCAGGTACTGCTCCAGCTTGTCGGACACCACGGCGTTCACCAGGGTACGCATTTCGCTGTTGCCCAGCTTGGCCTTGGTCTGGCCCTCGAACTGGGCCTCGGTGAGCTTGACGGAGATCACGCAGGTCAAACCCTCCCGGCAGTCGTCGCCGGACACCTTTTCCTCCCCCTTGAATATGCCCGCCTTCTTGCCGTAGGCGTTGAGCACGTTGGTGAGGGCCCGCTTCAGCCCCTCCTCGTGCATCCCGCCCTCCGGGGTGTGGACGTTGTTGGCAAAGGACACGATCACCTCGTTGTAGCTGTCCTCGCAATACTGCATGGCGATCTCGGCCATGGAGTCGTCCCGGGAGCCGGACATATAGATCACGCCCTCATGAAGCGGAGTCTTGTTCCGGTTAATGAAGGTGACAAACTCCCGGATGCCCCCCTCGTAGCGCATGGACTCCTCCGCCTCCTGCCCCGGGCGGCGGTCGGCCATGAGGATCCGCACCCCGGCGTTGAGGAAGGCCTGCTCCCGCATCCGGCGATGGAGGGTCTCGTAGTCGTACACCGTGTCGTCAAACATCTCCGGGTCCGGCTTGAACACCACCTCGGTGCCGGTTTTGTCCGTCTTGCCCACGACGGTCATCTCCTGGGTCATGTTACCCCGGGAGAACTTCACCTCGTAGATCTGCCCGTTCTTGTGGACGCGCACCTCCATCCATTCGGACAGAGCGTTTACCACGCTGCCGCCCACGCCGTGGAGGCCGCCGGACACCTTGTATCCGCCGCCGCCGAACTTGCCGCCGGCGTGGAGGACGGTATACACCACCTCCAGAGCGGGCCGGCCGGTCTGGGGCTGTATGTCCACCGGGACGCCCCGTCCGTTGTCGGTGACCCGGATCACGTCGTCGGGCAAAATCTCCACGGTGATGGAGTCGCAGTACCCGGCCAGCGCCTCGTCGATGGCGTTGTCCACGATCTCATACACCAGATGGTGGAGCCCGGAGCTGGACGTGGAGCCGATATACATACCCGGACGCTTCCGGACGGCCTCCAGCCCCTCCAGCACCTGGATCTCAGAGGCGCCGTACTCGTGATCGGTCTGGGTGGTGTTCAGTTCGTTTAACTCATTGCGTTCTTCAGCCATGATCTTCCTCCGCTAATCTGTACATCTTTTGGGCACGCCGCCAGCTCAGTCGGCGTCGCACCCGTCGTCGTCAAAGTCCAGCTCGTCCCCGTCGTGATAGGACGGCCCGTCGTCCTGGCTCAGCAGCTCCGTGGCCCGCATCCGCCGGCGGTTCTTGGCCTCCTCCACGTTCCGGTGGATGAGCTCTTTCACCTCCCGGGGGTGCTTCACGTTTTTCAGATCCAGGTGGGGCATACTCTTATCCGACGAATGGACGCACACAGTGCCTACCCCGAATATCCGCTGGCCCAGGGTCATAGTGAGCTCCAGATCCTGCACCCGGTAGAGCAGCACCTCGTCGGACTTCAGGTTCAGAAACCCGGTCTCGCAAAACAGCCGATCCTCGCTGAGGGCATACCGGGTAAAGGACAGGGGCAGCCCCAGGCGGCGCTTGCGATCCCTCCACAGGTATTCGATGGACTCCATAGAAACAAGCCTCCTTTTTTCGTTTCCCTATACGGGCAGATTCCGCTCAGCCCGGGCGGACAGCGCCGCCGGGGACAGGGGAATCAGATAGACCACAGGGATTCCGTCCCTTCCGTCCGCCAGGACGAAGGAGCGGGGCAGATCCTCCCCCAGAGGAATCACCCTGCCCTCCCGCTCCGCCTGTTCCAGAAAGCGGCGGGTGCGGAAAGACCATGTGGTATTATCCAGATCAAAGATACCGATCACATCCTGGTTTCGCACCATGACGTTTTGCCCTAAATGCAGATACACCTGCAGGACTCCTTTCTGAGGGTTGCCGCCCTCGGGGGGCCCTGCCCCCACCCCCTATGAGGGGATAAGCCTTCCACCTTCCACCCGGAAGGCCCTACCCTCCCGAAGCCGGGTGAGCTTCTCCTCCTCGCAGCAGGTGATGAACACCTGCCCGGAGGTGATCCGGTTGAGCACGAACTCCTGCCGCCGAGGATCCAGTTCGCTGAGCACGTCGTCCAGCAAAAGCACCGGCCACTCCTCCGAGTCGTGGTAGAAAATGTCCCGGGCCGCCAGCTTCAGGGCCAGCGCCGCCGTCCTGGTCTGGCCCTGGGAGGCGTAGCTTTTCGCCGGGGCGCCGTCGATCTCCACCGCCAGCTCGTCTTTGTGGGGGCCGGACAGGCAGGAGCGGGACTCGATCTCCGCCCTCCGGTGGGCCTCCTGATGGGCCAGCAGCTGGGGCAGAAGGGCCTTGGGCGCTGCCTCCGGGTCGGTGACGGTGGACACCGTCTCATACCGCAGCCCCAGCTTCTCCCGCCCCCCCGAGCAGTCCCGGTGAATCTCCGGGGCGGCGTCATGAAGGCGGCGGATGAAGTGGGCCCGGTAGTGGATGAGGATCGCCCCGCACTGGGCCATTCGCAGGGAGAAGTCGTCCAGCGTATCCAGCAGGGCGGGGTGCTCCTCGGCGTCCTTCAAAATCCGGGTCTTATGCTGGTACAGCCGCTTGTACTCCGCCAGGGCCTGGGCGTACCGGGGCCGGAGCTGGCAGATGCAGCCGTCTAAAAACCGCCGCCGGGCCTCCGCCCCCTCCCGGATCAGGTACAGATCCTCCGGGCAGAACAGCACCGTCCGCAGCAGGCCGGACAGCTCCCCCGCCGTCTTCAGCCGCACCCCGTTGCACCGCAGCTGCCGCCGCTGACCCCGGTGGAGATCCGCCTCCAGGATCAGCTGCCGCCCCCGGCTGGTGATCCCGGCCTTGATAAAGGCATGATCCACCCCATGGCGGATCAGCTCCCGGTCAAACCGGGCCCGGTGGGAGGAGGCGGAGGACAGGTAGGCCACCGCCTCCAGCAGGTTGGTCTTGCCCTGGGCGTTCTCCCCGGCGATGACGTTCACTCCGGGGTGGAAGTCCGCCTCCCCGTGGACGTAGTTCCGGAAAAAGTCCAGGCTGATCCGATCGACGGTCATTCCACCACAAACCGGCGGCCATCCAGCTCCGCCCAGTCCCCAGGGTAGAGCTTCTTGCCCCGCATGGTGCAAATCTGGCCGTTGACTTTGACCTCGCCCTCCTGTATGCGGATCTTGGCCTCCCCGCCGGTCTCCACCGCTCCGGCGAACTTCAACAGATCCTGGAGCTTGATAAACGGGGTTTCAATTTTGACGCGCTCCTCTCCCATCTTGATCTCCTTCATTTCATCCGTTGTAGGGGAGAAACTTGCCCCTCCCCTACATGATTGGGGATGGTTCTCGTCTTCGTCCTGGTCGGCGATAGGCGAGCGCCACCGGCGCACACCGCCCCTTCTCCGGCTTACAGGCGGACGGGCAGAACCATATACAGGAAGTTATCCTCCTCCCCCTCCGGCGGCAGGATCAGGCAAGGAGAGGTGGGGGTATTCAATTCCAGCCGCACCTGTTGGGTGGGGGCCGCCTTCACCGCGTCCATGAGAAATCGGTTGTTGAATCCGATCTCCAACCCTTTGCCGTCCCCGGAGATGGGGCAGCGGTCAAAGGCGGAACCGATGGCGGTATTGGATCGAATGGACAGCGAACCGTCCTCAAATTTGCAGCGCAGGGGCTTTTTCAGCTTGGCGTCGATGATCAGGGACGCCCGGTCGATGGAGCGCTGAAGGTCTGCGGTGCTGGCCTCCAGCACGATGGCGTTGTTGCGGGGGATGGTCTGCCGGTAGTTGAGGAATTCCCCCTCCAGCCGGCGGGCCACCAGCAGGGTGCCGCCGATCTCAAAGGTGACGTGCCGCTCCCCCTGGGTGATGGCCACGGGGGCGTCGCTGTCGGCGCAGATCTTTTCCACCTCGTTGAGGGCCGCCCCGGGCACCACGAAGGACAGGGCCTCCGGGCCTTCCTGGGCCAGTTTCCCCCGGCGCAGGGCCAACCGGTAGCCGTCCACCGCCACCATGTTGAGCTTGTCCCCCTCCGTCTCAAACAGGGCCCCGGTGTGGATAGGCCGGCTTTCGTTATCGCTGACGGCGAAAATGGTCTGGGCAATCATGGAGCGCAGCTCCCCCTGGGCAATGGCCAGCCCCTTCCCCTCGCTGACGGAGGGCAGTTCCGGAAATTCCTCATCGCTACTGCCCATGATGTCGAAGGAGGTGGGGCCACACTGGATATGGACGGACAGATCCGCCCCGGCGGACAGGGACACCGCGTCGTCCGGCATCCGCCGCAGGATCTCGCCCAGCAACCGGGCGGACAGCACGATGGCCCCGGGCTCGGCCACAGCGGCCTCCACCTGGGTGACGATCCCTGTCTCCAGGTTATAGCCGCTGATCTGCAGGCCGTCTCCCTCCGCCTCCAGCAGGACGCCCTCCAACGCCTGGATGGTGCTCTTGGCGGCCACTACCCGGCCGGCGGTGGTGACGGCGGTTTGCAGGATCGCCTTCTCACAGGAAAATTTCATAGGAAACATCCTTTCTCCCCCCTCCGCAGGAGCGGGAGGGATTTTAAAATTCGTAGTAGATCGCAGGGGCTGCGGAATCTGTGGAAAACTCCGCATTTCCGGATATACCAAGGGTTTTGCCCTCCACAGCGGGATCCGCAGAACTTCCACACCCCGCACAGCTCAGAAACAGGCCGGAAACCCTTCCACAGCCTTCCACACCACAGCCCGCAAACTTGTGGAAGCTGGGAGCGTCAATAGGCCGAATTCACCGCGTTGGTGATATCCCGGATGATCTCGGACAGCTCCGGCTGGGCCTTCATCATCTTCTCCACCCGATTGATGGAGTTGAGCACCGTGGAGTGGTGCCGTCCGCTGAACTGCTGGCCGATCTCGGCCAGGGACAGCTGGGTCATCTCCCGGATGATATACATGGCCACGTTCCGGGCGGTGCTGATCTCCTTGTTCTGGCTCTGGCCCCGGAGAGCGGCGCCGTCCAGCTCGTAGAACCGGGCCACCTCCTGAATGATGGTGTCCGCCGAGGGGAGGAAGTTCTCCTTGTCCCGAAGAATGTCCCGCACCGCCCGCACGGTGGTTTCCACGTCCAACTGCTCCCCCATCAGCTCCTGGAAGGCCATGATCTTGTTGACTACGCCCTCAATCTGCCGCACGTTGGAGGTGATGTTCTCCGCCACGTAGGACAGCACCGGGTCGGGCAGGGAAATCCCCCGTTCCACCGCCTTATTCTTCAGCAGGGCCACCCTGGTCTCATAGTCCGGGGGCTGGATGTCGGCAGGGAGGCCCTGCTCAAACCGGGTTTTCAGCCGCTGCTCCAGCCGGAGCATCTCGTGGGGGGGCCGGTCGGAGGTGAACACGATCTGTTTCTTCTGCTCGTACAGGGTGTTGAAGGTGTGGAACAGCTCCTCCTCGCTGGAGTCCTTGCCGGCGATGAACTGCACGTCGTCCATGAGAAACAGATCCACGTTCCGGTATTTGTCTCGGAAGCCCTGCATATCAATGCCCCGGCGCAGGTTGCCGATGAGCTCGTTGACGAAGTCCTCGCTCTGGACGTACAGGATCCGGAAGCCGGGATGGTCGTGCCGCACCTGGTTGGCGATGGCGTGGAGCAGATGGGTCTTGCCCAGCCCCGACTGGCCGTAGATGAACAGGGGGTTATAGGCCCCCCCCGGCTGATCCGCCACCTTCTTGGCGGCGGTGTAGGCGAAGCGGTTGGTGGAGCCCACCACGAACCGCTCAAAAGTGTACCGCTCGGCGCCCTCCCCGCCCACAGGAGTGGGGGCGGCGGCCCGGTCCAGGTAGGCGTCCCGCTCCTCGGGGAGCAGCAGGGCCACGTCCACGTCGAAGGAGAACAGCTCCCGGAGGGCCTGCTCCAGGTTGGGCTGGAAGCGGGTGCGGATGATGTTCCGCTTAAAGTCGGTGGGGACGCACAGCACCAGCCGGGTGTCCTCCAGGGCCACCGCCTCCATGTCGCCAAACCAGGTTTCAATGGCCACGGCGGTCATTGTCCCCTCCATCAGGCTCTTAACTTTTTCCCAGACGTCGGCGGCGGATTTCATGGGCGGGGCCTCCTCAAAAATGTAGCGTGTCAACTAACCTATTATACCAGAAAACGGCGTATGACACAAGCCGTTTTCCACAATTCTTTTTTAATAATGTAGGGGAGGGGCTTGCCCCTCCCGTCTTGAAGGGGCAGAAACCCTTTCCCACAGGAGGGGCAAGGGTCTCGCCTTCGGCGCGGTCGTGCGGTGGACGAGCGCCGCCGGCGCTCACCGTCCCCTCCCCTGCAATTTTTTCGGAAAAGACAGAAAAAGACAACCCCGGCAACCAAGCCGGGGCCGTGTCTGTCATAGAGATAATCCCGCCTGGAAATCGGCGGCGGCCCGCTTGTCTGCGGCCACGTTCTCCCAGCGATCCAGGTATTCCCTGGCGTACTTGGGGTTGTTCAGCCGGACGATCTTTCGCCTGTCCGGATCCACCAGCTTGGTGATCCCCCCCGCCCCCAGGGACAGCACGCTTTGCAGCTCCTCCATCATTACGATGTTGTAGGCGCACACCGACCCCGGCCTGGCCCAGCCTACGTTCTCAAAGGAGCCGGACATATATTTCTGCCGGTAGAGGTAATAGGGCGCGTACCCCGCCCCCCGCAGCCGCTGGGACGCCAAGGTGAGCATGGCCTCCACCGTTTCCTGCGCGCAGGCCGCCCCTCCTTCTTCCGTGAGCCGGGCGCCCTTTTTCAGCGCCAGGGTGTGGACGGTGATATTGGCCGGGGCCATGGCCAGCACCCTGTCCAGGGTGCGCGCAAAGCCCTCCAGCGTGTCCGTGGGCAGGCCCGCGATGAGATCCATGTTCACCAGCCCCCCGAAACGATCCGCCGCCAGGGCCATGGCCTGCTCGATCTGATCGGAGGTGTGGGCCCGTCCAATGGCCTTGAGCACGCCGTCCTCCATGGTCTGGGGGTTGATGGAGATGCGCTGGATCCCGTGGGCGCGCAGCACCTCCAGCTTGTCCGCGGTGATGGTGTCCGGCCGGCCCGCCTCCACGGTGAATTCCCCGCAGCTCTCCATGGGCAGGCAGCGCTCCACCGCGGCCAGCACCCGATCCAGCTGCTCCGCAGACAGGGTGGTGGGGGTGCCTCCCCCCATGTAGGCGCAGGAGATCCCCAGCCCCCGCTCCCGCAAAAGCGTACCCGCCAGCTCGATCTCCCGGCACAGGGCGTCCACGTAGGGCTCCACCAGCGCCAGGGAGCCCTTCACGTCGGCGGAGATAAAGGAGCAGTAGGCGCACCGGGTGGGGCAGAAGGGCACACCGAGGTACAGCGCCATCCCGTCCCGGGACAGCCCCTGGTATACGTCCAGCGCCGCCTGGGCGCACTCCACCGCCAGCGCCGCCCGGGGGGCGGACACGTGGTAGTCCCGCTCCAGCTCCCGCTGGGCCTGTTTGGCCGTGTTTCCCGCCAGCATGGCCCGGGTGGGCAGCTTCACCGGCCGCACCCCCGTCAGCGAGCCCCAGGGCAGGTCATGGCCCAGCAGGGCCGTCCCGGCCTTATAAAACGCCTGCTTCAGGGCGTGCGAGACGGTGTGGTACACCTGCTCGTCGGGCTCGTCCAGCTTGTCCGACGGGAAGCGCACCACTCCGTTGTTCCATCTGCCATCCTGCAGGAGCAGGGCGCTCAGATTGGTGAGCTTCTTTCCCCGGTGGAGGGTGATGATCACGGCGTTGCGCTCTACGTCCAGAGCGGTGGGGGCAGGATCTTCGGGGTACTCCGGCCGCTCGCCGGGGAACAGGGTGAGCAGCATCTGCTCCGTGGGGTAGCGGTAGCGCCGGGTGTCCCAGTCCACATTGTCCGAGGTCAGCCAGATCTTCATCTCAGCCCCTCATGGCCATGTGGATGCAGTAGTTGGTGTTCCGCTCCTGCTCCAGGGTGGACTGCCCCTCGTGGCCGGGGAGCACCTGGTAGTCCCCCTCCAGCTCTGCCAGCCGCCGGAGGGAGGCCATCATGGCCCTCTCGTCCCCGCCCTCAAAGTCGGTGCGGCCCATGGAGCCGGCGAACAGGGTGTCCCCGGTGAACAGCACGTCCTCCGCCCGCAGCGTCACCGAGCCGGGGGTGTGGCCCGGGGTCTCCAAAACTTCCAGCTCCACCCCCGCCACGGTGATCCGATCCCCCTCCCGGTAGGGGATGGTGTTCCCAAAGGAGCGCACGGAGGGAAAGGGCTGCCCGAACAGGCTGACAGTGTCCGCCTCCCCCAGATCGGCGGGGTGGCAATAGATGGGCAACTCCGGCCACGCCGCCCACAGGCCGGGTATGCCCAGAACATGGTCGAAGTGTCCGTGGGTGAGCAGGATGGCCTCCGGCTCCAGGCTCCTGTTTTTCAGCCATTGGGCCAGCTGTTCCCCCTGGCCGCCGGGATCCACAACGCCGCATTTGGAGTTGCCCTTCTGGTGGAAGATATAGCAGTTGGTGCCAAGCTGGCCCAGGGGGAGGACGTTGATTTCCATAGAATCACCTCAAAATAGAATGGACGGGATACAAAATAGGTTCTATATTCTGTATCATACGATATTTTGGCCTGTTTGTAAATATAAAAACAGCCCGGCGCAAACGCGCCGGGCTGCTCCCTCCTAAAAAATTTACTGCTTGCTGGGGTCGTAGGCCACCACCGTCCGGCGGTTGGGCTCGGTGCCGGTGGAGTAGGTGGTGACGCCGGGGTAGTCCTGCAGGGCGGTGTGGATCACGTGCCGCTCGTAGGCGTTCATGGCCTCCAGGGTGATGTTCCGGCGGTACTTCACCACCTTGCCCGCCGTCTTGCGGGCCAGGCGGTTCAGCGACTCCTCCCGGCGGGCCCGGTAGCCCTCGGCGTCCACGTGGATGCGGACGCGGCGGCTGCGGCCCTTGTTGACGGCGTAGCCGGTGAGCTGCTGGATGGCGTCCAGGGTCTCCCCCCGGTGGCCGATGAGGGCGCCCATGTTCTCCCCCTCCAGCACCACCTGATAGGTGTCCCCGTCCCGGGTGACAACGGGGGTGGCGGCCACGCCCATGTGCTCAAACAGCCCGGTCTGGAACTTGACAATGGCCGCGGCCACGTCGTCGTCCGCGGCGGGGGCCTGGGCCCGCTCCGGAGCGGGGGCGGCAGCCTGGGGCGGAACAGTCTGAGACTGGGCCTCCGCCCTGGGCGCGGGCTTGGGCTTGGCCTGGGGTTTCGGCTGGGGTTTGACCTCCTCCACGGGAGGAATAGGGATAGGCTCAGGCTCCGGTGTCACCGCAGGTGCGTCCGGGGCCTCGTAGGTCAGCTTGACCTTGGCGGGGACGGAGCCGATGCCCAGAAAGCCGGTTCTGCCCCGCTCCAGGATCTCCAGAGACACGTCGTCCCGCTCCAGACCCAGCTGGGCCAGACCTTTGGCGACGGCCTCGTCCTCGGTTTTGCCGGTGACTTCGATATACTTCAACACAGGAAACGCACTCCTTTTTTGTTGATGGTTACCGCTCCTCGTCCTCGTCGGAATAGGCCTCCTCGTAGCCCTCCTCCTCGTCCTCCGGGGGCTGGCCGTCGCTGGGCGCGGCTTCAATGATGATCTTCTCTTCGAGGGGGACGAACGTCAAATCGGTCTCGGCGGCCTGCTCCGCCTGGGCCATCAGCTCAGGGTTGGTCTCCGCCAGGATGGCCTTGTCCTCCTCGGTGAGCTCACGGGGCACCTCCTCCACGGGCTGGGTGGGGCCGTTGGGATCCCGGTAGGGGGTGGTGGGGTAGCGGTTGGGGTCGTAGGCCCGGCCCCGGGCGTAGGTGCGAAGGCCCTCCCGGCTGGCGGACAGATCCACGCCCTTGTGCTTGGCCTGGGGCTGCTTCTTGCCGGACTTGCCGGCGGCGATGGCGGCGGCCTTTCTCTCGGCGGCGGCGCGGCGGCGCTCCTTCTCGGCCTCCTTGGCCTTCTTCTTCTGCTCCTCGATCTCCCGCTGGGCGGCCTCGTAGTCCTTGCGGAGCATTTGGCCGCAGATGACCTCCTGCACCATGCCCAGCAGGGAGTTGGCGATCCAGTAGATACACAGGCCGGCGGGCATGGCAAAGCCGATCCACAGGGAGATGAGCGGGCCCATGAGGATCATGGTGAAGTTCATCTTCACCTGCTGATCCTTGTTCATCTGGTTGGTTTTCTGGGACACGAACATGGACGCCAGAGACAGGGCCGCGGAGATCAGGGGCAGCAGGAACAGCCCCACGCTGCCCCAGGTGATCCCGTTCTCCCAGAACTTGAGCTGGGGGATCTGGGACAGGTCGATGCCGAAGAAATTAAAGTTGATGACGAACAGGCTGGCGGCGGACGCGCCCACGGCGGCCTTGGCGGTCTCCAGGTTGCCCGCGTTCATCATGGCGCCCAGGGTCAGCTCGTTGTAGCCGCCGATCTGGAAGTCCGCCCAGCCCAGGGCGTGGGCCACGGCGATGACGGCCTCCTCGGAGAGCCACATCATGTACTTCAGCGGGCGGCGGATGATGGCGTACAGGGGGTACAGGATGACCAGCGGGATCATGGACCAGCCGCAGCCCCCCAGAGGATTGACGCCGTTTTCGGCGTAGAATTTCTGAAGCTCCTGGTTATAGCGCTCCTTGTCGTTGCCGCACCGCTTCTGGATCTCCTGCACCTGGGCGTTCACGATGTTCATCTTGATCATGCTCTTTTTCCCCTTCAGGTTCAGGGGGAACAGGATGACCTTGATCACGATGGTGAACAGGAACAGGGCGATGCCGTAGCTGTTGAACACCTGGCAGAACAGCTTCAGCAGCCAGCTGAACGGCGTCATGAGTATTTGCCAAATATCCATGTTTGGCCTCCTACAGTTTTCGGATTTTCTTGGGTGGGACGGGGTCGTAGACAAAGCTCTCCTGCCGGTGCAGGGGGTGGCAGCGCAAAATCCGCCACAGGGCCAGCAGCCCGCCCTTCACCGCCCCGTGCACCTCCACCGCCTCCAGGGCGTAGGCGGAGCAGGAGGGGATGAACCGGCAGCAGGGGGGCCGGCAGGGGGAGATGTCCCGCCTGTACCACCGGATCAGGGCCAGCATCAGGCGCTTCATGCCTCCGGCTCCTTCCTCAGCAGGGCCAGCTTGTCCGCCAGCCGGAGGAAGGACTTTTCCAGCTGCCGGTAGTTGCTCTCCGCCGCCCTTACACGGGCCACCACCACCACGTCGCAGCCGGTGATCAGCCTGCCCTCGTTGAGCCGGTAGATCTCCCGCAGGCGACGGCGCACCCGGTTGCGAACCACGGCGCAGCCCACCTTGGTGGACACGGTGAGGCCCAGGCGGCTGCCCCGGCCGCCGTTCCGGCGGACGTAGAGGGCCAGCCGGCCGTCGGCGGCGGTCTTGCCCCGGCTGTAGGCCCGGCGGAACAGGTGGTTTTCCTTCAGCGAAACGGTGTTTTTCATACGACCTCCGTTGGGACAGGCCAAATGCACTTAGGGGCGAGGGAAATCTCCCGCGCCCCGGTGGTGTATGTCTATCCCGATGTGTGCGCCATCAATGGCTCAGGCGGGCGCGGCCCTTCGCGCGGCGGCGGGCCAGAACCTTCCGGCCGTTGGCGGTAGCCATGCGCTTGCGGAAGCCATGCACCTTGGAGCGCTGGCGCTTCTTGGGCTGATAGGTACGAACCATGCGGGAACACCTCCTGTATCATGTTGGCGCGCGCCGGAGCGCGGCCCTCCACAACGCCCCCGTGGGGGCGCGGTTGGCAAACCATACGCGTAGAATCGCGTACCAAAAAGTATAACCTGTTTTTTTTCGTCTGTCAACACAATTTTTCGAAAAAGCCGGGGGAAACCCCTTGACATTCCAAATTTCCACTGATATACTACTAAAGCCGCATTGACCGGGTGAAGACGCGCTGCAGGGGAGGGGCAAGCCCCTCCCCTACGAAATGTCTCTTGAGAACAGGCACAGCGCGACAACAAGTGGGAATATTCCCCGCCCCCGACAGCGAGCCCGTAATAAAGGAAAGGAGTGCAGATATGCACGCGATCATCGAGACCGGCGGCAAGCAGTATAAGGTGGCCGAGGGCGACACCCTCTACATCGAGAAGCTGAACGTGGAGGCCGGCGATTCCGTCACCTTCGACAAGGTGCTGGCCGTCGTGGACGGCGACAACGCCAGGTTCGGCGCCCCCACCGTGGACGGCGCCTCCGTCACCGCCAACGTGGTGAAGAACGGCAAGGGCAAGAAGATTCTGGTGTTCAAGTACAAGCCCAAGAAGAACTACCGCCGCCGTCAGGGCCATCGTCAGCCCTATACCAAGGTGGAGATCACCAAGGTCAACGCCTGAGAGGGCTGAGATTATGACCACCGTCACCTTCCACAGCGCCGACAGCCGTCTGGACGGCTTCGTGGTGGAGGGCCACAGCGGGTACGCCGAGGCGGGCGCGGACATCGTGTGCGCCGCCATCTCCGCCGCCGTGGGGCTCACCGAGTGCACCATCAACGAGGTGATGGGCCTGGGCGCCCCGGTGAAGGCCAGGGAGGGCAGCGCCCGCATCTCCCTCAAGCTCCCCCCCAAGCTGAACGAGGCCAGCGACAGCCTGTGCCAGTCGCTGCTCACCGGCCTGCTGGTGTACCTCCAGGCCATGGGGGAGGAATACCCCGACAATCTCACCGTCATGTTAGATGACGAGGACGACAAGGATGGAAATCCTTAACCTTTGACAGAAAGGACGGAAACGACAATGCTGAAGCTCAATATCCAGTTTTTCGCCCATAAAAAGGGCGGCGGCTCCACCAAGAACGGCCGCGACTCCAACGCCAAGCGGCTGGGCGTGAAGCGCAGCGACGGCCAGTTCGTGCTGGCGGGCAACATCATCGTGCGCCAGCGCGGCACCCACATCCACCCCGGCGTCAACGTGGGCAAGGGCAGCGACGACACCCTGTTCGCCCTGAAGGACGGCAAGGTGAAGTTCGAGCGCCTGGGCAAGGATCGCAAGCAGGTTTCTATCGTAACGCTCGAGCAGTAAATCCTACGGATTTACTGCCCTGCGGCTTTGCCGCAGGCTTTTACAGCTTTGCTGTAAAAGCACGAGCGTTGCGACAACACGCGCTGTGCGCGGCGGTGCCGCGCAGGTTCCGCTTTGCGGAACACGGCAATGGGACATTGCCGTCGCGTGTTATCGTAGAAATCGCGCAGTAAGAGCACATGACATATCCCGGACAGCGTGCTGTTCGGGATATGTTTTTACGTTGACGAAAGAGGTATTTTATGGCCAATCAATTCATCGACACCGCCCGGATCACCGTCCGGGCCGGGGACGGCGGCGGCGGGGCCGTGGCCTTCCACCGGGAGAAGTACGTGGCCGCAGGCGGCCCCGACGGCGGGGACGGCGGCCGGGGCGGGGACATCATCCTGCGGGTGGACCCCCATATGTCCACCCTGATGGACTTCCGCTACAAGCGCAAATACGTGGCGGAGAACGGCAAGGAGGGCCAGGGCAAGCGGTGCTCCGGCAAGGACGGCAATGATCTGGTGATCCGTGTCCCCAGGGGCACCGTGGTGCGGGATCTGGAGACGAAGGAGATCATCTGCGATATGTCCGGGGATCAGGACTTCGTGCTGGCCCGGGGGGGCAACGGCGGCTGGGGCAACCAGCACTTCGCCACCCCCACCCGCCAGTGCCCCCGGTTCGCCAAGGCGGGCCTGCCGGGGCAGGCCCGGGAGGTGCTGCTGGAGCTGAAGCTGCTGGCGGACGTGGGGCTGGTGGGCTTCCCCAACGTGGGCAAGTCCACCCTGCTCAGCGTGGTGACCCGGGCCCAGCCCAAGATCGCCAACTACCACTTCACCACCCTGTTCCCCAATTTAGGCGTGGTGGCGGTGGACGAGGACACCTCCTTCGTGCTGGCCGACATCCCCGGCATCATCGAGGGCGCCGCCGACGGCGCGGGGCTGGGCCACGACTTCCTGCGCCATGTGGATCGGTGCCGCCTGCTCATCCACGTGGTGGACGTGTCCGGCAGCGAGGGCCGGGATCCGGTGGCCGACTTCGACGCCATCTGCGAGGAGCTCCAGCGCTGGTCCCCCGAGCTGGCCTCCCGGCGGATGCTGGTGGCGGCCAACAAGGTGGACATCATGGAGGATCCCGAGCTGCTCCAAAAGCTCCGCGCCCATGTGGAGGCCAAGGGCTGCCCCCTGTTCGAGCTGTCCGCCGCCACCCACCAGGGGACGAAGGAGCTGATGTACGCCGCCTCCCGGGAGCTGTCCGACCTGCCGCCGGTGATCGTGTTCGAGCCCACCTACGTGGAGCGGCCCCCCGAGGTGGACACATCCGCCGCCCTGGACATACAGCGGGAGCCGGACGGCACCTGGCTGGTGGACGGGCCCTGGCTGCGCCAGCTCATGGCCAACGTGAACTTCGGCGACTACGAGAGCCGCAACTGGTTCGAGCGGCGGCTGCGGGACGCGGGGGTGTACCAGCAGCTAGAGGACAGGGGCATCCAGGACGGGGACGTGGTGTGCCTCTACAACCTGGAGTTTGAGTACCAGCATTGAGAAACCGCCGGGGGATCCTCCTCCGGCGGTTTTTAATCTGTTTTGGGATCGCTGATGGGGTAGGCCCAGCCCAGGATCCGATCTTTGGGAAAGTCCAGCCAGGTGCCGTCCCCATTCGGGTGGGAATAGACGCCGTTTTCATAAGAGAAGAAGTCGAAGGCTGTCTCCTCCAGGACGGGATCGTAAAATTTGAGCAGGACGTACCGGGCGCCCCGGGGCGGTGTGTCGGGGGAACGCCACGGGATGATGGTGACCTCGTCCATGCTCTGTATGCCCAAAATGTCCATCAGCTCCCGCTCCCGGCTGGCGTCGTACAGGAGCTGTTCCGTGCCGTTCCAGATTCGCATGACAGTCTCTCCTCGAAATGACCTTTAGTTCATGTCAACTTATACCCAGTATAGCATAAACTCTTTCTGTTGACAACT
The DNA here is from genome assembly GCA_004560375.1 of bacterium. Taxonomy (GTDB): domain Bacteria; phylum Bacillota; class Clostridia; order Oscillospirales; family Oscillospiraceae; genus Enterenecus. Next base: position 40,595 of record SFVC01000020.1, on the reverse strand, counting down.
ACTAAATGTCAAAGAGGATGAGGATATGTTCAAAAACAAGAATCCGGACGGTACACTAAACCTGTGCGGAAAAAATGTGGCCCGGGTGCGGATGGCTATGAGGCCGAAGGTATCGCAGAACAAGCTGGCAGGTATGCTCCAGCTGGCAGGGTTAGATCTGGAGAAAAACGCCGTCCAGCGGATTGAGAGCGGAGAGCGGTTTGTGACGGACATCGAATTGCAAAAGCTGGCGGAGGTGCTGGGCGTGTCCACAGAAGAACTGCTGAGTTGAACCGGAGCCTGACCATTCGGACAGGCTCCGATTTTCCATGCTCAGGAGTGCCCGAAGTGGGACAGCTCCGCTTCTTTGTCCTTCTGATATTGCTCGTCCAGCCGGGCCTCCAGCTTGGAGTAAACCAGGTGCTGGCTGGAATACAGCGAGTACCGCCCGCTGAGCAGGAAGGCCAGGGCGCAGGCCAGGGCGAAGAAGGGCAGCGCCCCGCCGCCGAACAGCTCCACGGCCAGAAAGAGGGAGGCCAGGGGGCAGTTGGTCACCCCGCAAAACAGGGCGATCATGCCCACCGCCGCCCCGAAGGAGGGCTCCAGCCCCAGCAGCGGGGCGGCGGCGCAGCCGAAGGTGGAGCCGATGAATAAAGTTGGCACAATCTCCCCGCCCCGGAAGCCCGCCCCCAGGGTGAGGGCGGTGAACAGCATCTTCAGCGCGAAGGCCCAGGGCACGCGGATCTGGCCCTCCACCGCCAGCTCAATGATATGGCCCCCCGCGCCGTTGTAGTCGCCGCTGCCCTCAATCAGGGTGAGGGCGATGACCAGCGCCGCCCCCGCCAGCACCCGCAAGTACTGGTTGGGGAGGTACTTTTTGTAGAGGCGGCCTGTTCCGTGCATCAGCACGCAGAAGGCGATGGACACCAGCGCCGCCAGCAAGGCCAGGCCGCCGCACTGGAGCAGGGAGACAGGGTTCATTTGGGGCAGTCCCTCCAGGCGGTACGCCTCGGCGGGCAGTCCCAGAGAGCGGGGGATGGCGTCGGCGATGAGGGCGGAAAGCAGGCAGGGGAACAGCGCCGCGTATCGGAACTGACCCACGTTCACCACCTCCAGGGCGAAGACGGTGGCGGTGACGGGGGTGCCGAACAGGGCGGAGAACAGCCCCGCCATGCCGCACTGGATGATGGTGTTGACGCTGCGCTCCCCCAGCCGGAGCAGCCGCCCGATGCCGGCGGAGATGCTGCCGCCGATCTGGAGGGCAGCTCCCTCCCGGCCCGCGCTGCCGCCGGTGAGGTGGGTGAGTACCGAGCCCAGGAAGATCAGCGGCGCTAGCCGCACCGGGGGCCGGGTTTCCCCCCGGACGCTGGCGATGATCTGATTGGTGCCGCTATCGTTTTCCATGCCCCAGACCCGGTAGCTGAACACGATAACAAGGCCCGCCAGGGGCATACCGTACAGCAGCCACGGGTGGGCCCCCCGCAGGGCGGTGGCCTGGGCCACGCACCAGGTGAAGGCCGCCCCCGCCAGAGCGCAGGCCAGCCCCGTCAGCCCCGCCAGTAGCAGCCACTGGGCCAGAGCCCGGACGGAGGGCCCCGCCGCCAGTATCCGGTCTTTCAGTTTCGCTCCCATAGGTTTCCCCCGCTTCTCAAACAGGATCCTTCTTTTTTTGCCGATTCTATCATACCAGCCCTGTCAAGGGGTTGCGCCCCGCATCGGGGGATGGTATACTGACAGCACAGCGGCCCCAGGCCGGACAATGTGCCGGAAAGGAGACAGCGCAATGAAGAAGAAGCTTCTGCCCCTGCTTGCCCTGGTGGCGGTGCTGCTGGCGGGCTGCGGCCCCAGGCTCAACGACCATGTGACGGACTACCACATCGACCTGCCCGCCGGCTTTGAGGAGATCGAGATGGAGGGGGTGGACGCCTGCTGGGCCAACGCCGGGCAGACCTCCAAGGTCAACCTGAAGCTCACGGCCAAGACCGGCGCCACCGACGATGCCTTTCAGAACATCACCGCCGACGTCGCCCGGGACACCTTCCTGTCCGCCTGGGAGGAGAGCTACGGCGCCCGGCCCGTCCTCACCGACCGCTACTTCACCAGGGATCCTGTGTGCGGCCTGCCCGCCTACCAGTACAGCTATGTCCTGGAGTGGGAGGGCCGGCAGGTGACCCAGATCCTGGTGTCCATCAACGCGGACAAGACCTACGCCTTCTCCTACAACACCAACGACAAGGCCGTTCTCAAGGAATTTGACGCCAGCGCCAAAAATATCCAGCTCACCATAGAGTAAACGGCCAAAAATTTGCCCAAAAAGATTGAAAATTTTTTCACAAATCCCCTTCCCTTTGGGGACGGGATAGAGTATAATAGATCCGCGCAATCCCCTAATCATATTGAAGGAGTGGTACCAATGAGCATCAAAGTAGGTATTAACGGGTTTGGCCGCATCGGCCGCCTGGTCTTCCGCGCCGGCATCAACAGCAGCGACATCGAGTTCCTGGGCATCAACGACCCCGGCATGACCCCCGACTATATGGCCTATATGCTCCGCTACGATACCATGCAGGGCAAGTTCGACGGCGACATCAGCTGGGACGACGAGTCCATCACCGTCAACGGCAAGAAGGTCATGGTGTACGCGAAGATGAACCCCTCTGAGCTGCCCTGGGGCCAGCTGGGCGTGGAGTACGTGGTGGAGGCCACCGGCCTGTTCCTCACCAAGGAGAAGGCCCAGGGCCACATTGACGGCGGCGCCAAGAAGGTGGTCATGACCGGCCCCTCCAAGGACGACACCCCCATGTTCGTGTGCGGCGTCAACCTGGACAAGTACACCCCCGACATGACCTTCGTGTCCAACGCCTCCTGCACCACCAACTGCCTGGCCCCCATCGCCAAGGTGCTCAATGACAACTGGGGCATCAAGGACGGCCTGATGACCACCGTGCACTCCACCACCGCCACCCAGAAGACCGTTGACGGCCCCTCCAAGAAGGACTGGCGCGGCGGCCGCGCGGCCTCCGGCAACATCATCCCCTCCTCCACCGGCGCGGCCAAGGCCGTGGGCAAGGTCATTCCCGAGCTGAACGGCAAGCTGACCGGTATGTCCATGCGGGTGCCCACCCTGGACGTGTCCGTGGTTGACCTGACCGTCAACCTGGCCAAGCCCGCCAAGTATGACGAGATCTGCGCCGCCATGAAGAAGGCCAGCGAGGGCGAGCTGAAGGGCATCCTGGGCTACACCGAGGACGCCGTGGTGTCCTCCGACTTCCTGGGCGACCCCCGCACCTCCATCTTCGACAAGGGCGCCGGGATTGCGCTGACCGACACCTTCGTGAAGGTCGTGTCCTGGTACGACAACGAGATGGGCTACTCCAACAAGGTGCTGGATCTGATCCGCCACATGAACGGCGTGGATCACAAGTAATCCAAACCCGTTACCGGTACAAAAAGCCCGCACGGTGAGAACCGTGCGGGCTTTTTATTTGTGCTGTCACTCGATTTTATAGTCCTTGCCGAACTGCATATCGGAGAACCGCCGGGTGGCGTCGGCGTCCAGCTCCCCGTCGTCCATGCCGGGCAGCAGGTCGTCGGGCATGGGGGGCACGTCGTCGTCCGGGCCCACCGCCACCAGCCGGGGGGCGGGCTTGTCCTCCTCCTGGGGGGGAGGCGCCGTCTCGGTGAACACCTGGGCGGCCACCGCGGCCTCAATCTCGGCGGAGGGGTCGTCCTCCGCCTGCTGGGCCAGCTCAGGGGGCACCAGCTCCCCCAGGCCGGACAGGAACTCCATCTCCTTGTCGTGGAACTCCGCCAGCCGGCGCACATAGGCGGCGGTGGACTCCTGGGCCTTCTTCAGCCGGTACTCCTCGGCGGCCACGGACTTCTCCAGCTCCTCGACCCGCTTGCGGGCGTCCTTCTCCGCGTCGCCCATGAGCTGGGCCTGCTTTTTCTTGGCCTGATCCACCAGGTCGTCCGCCATCTTCTGGGCGGCCAGCAGGGTTTTCCGCATGGCGTCGTCGGTGGCGCGGTACTCCTCCACCGTGTCGGAGAGCACCTTCAGCTTGTTCTTCAAAATGGTGTTCTCGTTGTAGAGCGCCGTATAGTCGTCGGTGAGCGTGTCCAGAAACTCGTCCACCTGGGCCAGATTATATCCGCCCAGGGTGGCCTTGGCAAAGGAGCGGCTGGCCACTTCCTGCGGTGTCAGCATAGCATCCAATCCCCCTTATGTTTTCTCTCAGAAGTAGAGCCCGTTGTTTTCCAGCTCGTCGATGAGATCGCCCAGGATCTCCACATTGTAGGGGGTGATGATGTAGGTGGACAGAGCTACCTTTTTGATGGTGCCCTCGTTGGCGTAGGCCACGCCGGACAAAAAGTCGATGAGGCGGCGGGTGGATATTCACCACTTTGTTGCTGCGGCGATCCAGATCCCGATCTCGGTCGCGATCCCGATCCCGATCCCTGGCGGGTTCCCGGACGGCGCTGCCCACCGGGGCGAACTCCTCCTCATAGCCGTCGTCCTCCTCGTCCTCATAGGGGCGGGCCAGACGCTTCAGTTCATCCAAAATGCTCATTGACGGATCTCCTTCCAATCGAGAGGGTAACGGGGGGCGGATCAGCCCTCCGGCGGAACAGACGGGCGGGGGCCAAACAGCGCCGAACCCACCCGGACACAGGTGGAGCCCGCGGCGACCGCGTCCCTGTAGTCGCCGCTCATGCCCATGGACAGCACGTCCATATCTCTATTATTATCCACCATTTCCCGTCTTATGTCAACAGCTAATTGACGCAAAGCCCTGAAATGGTGGAAATTCTCCCCGGAATGTCGGGCGACGGGGGGAATACACATCAGCCCCCGGAGCCGCACGCCCCCCAGGGCGGCGGCCAGCCGGGCGGCGGCCGGGGCCTCCTCGGGGGCAAATCCGGACTTGGACGCCTCCCCCGCCAGGTTGATCTCCAGCAGAATGTCCTGGACAAGCCCCAGCTTGTCCGCCTGGGCGGCGATGGCCCGGAGCAGCTTGTCCGAGGACACGGAGTGGATCAGCGCCACCTTTCCCACCACGTACTTCACCTTGTTGGTCTGGAGGTGGCCGATGAAGTGAAGCTCCGCGCCCCGGTAGGCGTCCTCCGCCAGGTGGGCGGTGAGCTCCTGCACCCGGTTCTCCCCGCAGGCGGTGATCCCGGCGGCGATGGCGGCCCGGATGGTGTCCGAGCTCTGGGTCTTGGTGGCGGCCAGCAGGGTGACGGACGCCGGATCCCGGCCCGCGGCCCGGGCGGCCTCCGCGATGCCCGCCTGTACGTGCTTTATATGTTCTTCTAATCCCATGTCACAAGCCTCCAATCCAAGGGGACGTGCCGTTACCGGGCGGCGGCGAACCGATCTGGAGTTACGGCCGTCAGCGAACCCAAGCTCTTTTTGGGTCCTTTTTCTCTCGAGAAAAAGGAACTCAGCGCACCACCTTGCCGTCGTAGATGTCGGAGGAGTTCAGGATCACCTCGTCCCCGGCCCGCAGCCGCTTGGCGGCGGAGGGATCCACCGGGCGCACCAGGTAGAAGTTCTCGTCGGTGTACAGTATGTCCACCTCCCGGCCCCAGGACTGGGAGCGCTCCACGGTGTACACCTTGTAGCGGTTCACCTGCCGGGCGGCGCCCTCCGGATCCCCGCTCTCCAGCGGCTCCTCCACCGTCTCCACCCGGAGGGCCTTTCGGGGGATGCGGATGCCCTCCAGGTGGTGGATCACCACGTCCACCGTCTGCACCCGAAGCAGGGTGGTGTCGGACAGATGGGTGCGGCAGGAGAAGATGGCCAGGGTCTGCTCCCCCTCCAGGGACACCCGCTCCAGCTCCATGGGGATCTGGCCGTAGTAGTCGCCGGAGAAGGTGAGGGAGTAGGTTTTGCCGGACTGCAGCCCGGTGTCGGTGCCGGGGAGCAGGGCGGCGAAGTACCAGGTGGAGCCGGTGATCAACTTGCCCACCGGGCCAGAGACAGGGGCGGGGGTCTGGGAGAGCAGGGCGGACAGGGACTGGGCGGTGAGCTCGTCCAGCTTGTCCGGGGTGATGAGACCCTCCCAGCCGTCCACCGTGCCGGAGAACACCCCGGCGGCGGGGGCGTACACCACCTGGGCCACCTGGTTCAGGGAGGCGTTGAGCTGGGCCAGCTGCTCCTGCTTGCTCTGGATGAGCTGGCTGAGCTGTCCGGCGGCGCTGCCGTCGCCGTAGGCGAAGTCCCGCTTGAACACCATGGTTCGCAGGTTGAGGGCGCAGTCCTCCAGGGTGGTGAGATCCCCCTGGGCCGTGAGGGAGCGCAGGGCGGTGATGGAGGCGAGCACCTGGCTGTCCAGCCGGGAGGCGTCCCCCGTCTGGGTGCGGTCGTCCAGGGCATACTGGAGCTGCTCGATCTCGGCGGTGAGGGTGCGGATGGACTGCCGGGTGGTGAGGACGGCGGAATCGGTGTACAGCAGGGCGGCGGCCTGTCCGGCGGAGGCCTTTTCCCCCTCCCCCAGGATGTGATCCACATAGCTGCCCCCGGCGTCGGGCAGGATCATCTCGTCCCGCACCAGGATACCGCTGGCCTCCATGCCCACGTCCTGGGTATAGGCGTAGGCCCGGGTGGTGACCAGGGGCTCCTCCCAGCCCCGGACGAAGTAGACGGCCAGGTAGACCGCCACCCCCAGGCAGAGGATGGCGATCATCACCTTGGTGGCAAGGGTGCTTTCTCTCATAGTATGGTTCCTTTCTTTCTCTGGGGCTGCGCCCCCTGAACCCCCCTGCGGGGGTGGGCGGCACACCGGCCGGGTGTGGGGCGGCCCCCCCGGGGGCACCCGGGCGAGGTCAAGCAGGGGCGCCCCCCTGCCACCCCCCGGGGGCGCCCCCCTACCCCTCCAGCTCCACAGGATGCTCCGGGGCAATGGTGGAGATGGCGTGCTTGTAGATGACCTGCTGCTTGCCGTCGGACACCACCACCACCACGTAGGGGTCGAAGGCGGTGATCACCCCCCGGAGCTGGTAGCCGTTCATCAGAAAGACGGTGACCCGGGCGGCGGCGCGGCGGGCGGCGGACAGGAAGGCGTCCTGGATGTTGGGCTGCTTGTTGACGGAAATGGTGGATGTAAGACTCATGGTAATGCACTCCTCTGTTTATTTAGTTCCAGCGCATTTATTGTAGACCAGAGTCCCTAATAAGTTCTGTCGAAAAAGAGAGGGCGGCAGAAATGTTTGGTATTTTTTTCCATTCAAACCAGTGGGCCTCCCGGTTCCGGCGGAACCAGGTGATCTGCCGCTTGGCGTACTGCCGGGATCGGAGCTTGACCTCCTCCGCCCCCGACCGGACGGGGCGGCCCTCCAAAATGGCGGCGGCCATCTCCTTGTAGCCGATGGCCTGCATGGCGGTGCAGTCCGGGGGGATCCCGTCCGCCAGCAGGGCGCGCACCTCCCCTTCCAGCCCCCGGGCCATCATCTCGTCCACCCGGCGGTCGATGCGCTCCCACAGCCAGGGGCGCTCCCGGAAGTTCAATGCGACGGTCAGCGGCGTGTAGCGGTTGGGCAGGGCGCGGCTCTCCGCGTCAAACTGGGACAGGGGCTTGCCGGTGGATAAAAACACCTCCAGCGCCCGGATGATCCTCTTCTCGTCGTTGGGGTGGACGCGGGCGGCGGCCTGGGGATCCGCCCGCTCCAGCCGGGCGTACAGGGCGGGCAGGCCGTCTGTTTTCGCCTGGGCCTGAAGCTCCTCCCGCAGGCCGCTGTCCGGCGTGAAGGGGGCGAACCGCCGGCCCGCGATGAGGTGGTCGATGTAAAGCCCCGTTCCCCCGGCCACGATGGGCAGCCTGCCCCGGGCCAGAATACCGTCCACGATGGGCACGGCCTCCTGGACGTACCGGGCCACGGAGTAGTTCTCCCCGGGATCGGCCACGTCGATCATGTGGTGGGGGACGCCCCGGGTCTCCTGGGGGGTGGGCTTGGCGGTGCCGATGTCCATGCGGCGGTAGATCTGCATGGAGTCGGCGGATACCACCTCCCCGCCGAAGCGGAGGGCCAGCTCCACGGCCAGGGAGGTCTTGGCGGAGGCGGTGGGGCCGCAGATTACCAGGATGTTCGGTTTCATGGGCAGCCCCCCTCCGGGAAGGATAGTACCTTATAGAATATCATAAATTTTGCCGGGATTCAATCGGTTCCCAAAAAGTTCCCCGCATGAAACGCCGGCCCCGATCCATCCTAACCTTCAAGACGACAGGAGGGGGCGGAATTTTGATGGCGCGGTGGCTCTGGTATTTTTATCTGTACAGCTTTTTGGGCTTCCTGCTGGAGGTGGCCTTCGCCCGGGCCTCCGGCCACCCCAAGCGGGATCGGAAGTGCCTGATCCTCCTGCCCCTGTGCCCGGTGTACGGCCTGGGGGCCTGCCTGATCCTGGGGCTGGCCCCGCTGGGGAACGGCCCCCTGTGGGTGGCGCTGTCCGGGGGGCTGGCGGCCACCGGGACGGAACTGATTCTGGGGGCCTTCTACCGCTATGTTCTGGGGGTGAAATTCTGGGACTACGAGGGCATCCCCGGCAGCCTGGGGGGGCTGGTATGTCCGGCGTTCTCCCTGTGCTGGACGGCGCTGGCCCTGCTGCTGGTGTACGGGGTTCACCCCCTGGCGGCGGGGGTGGTGGCCCGGATCCCGGCCTGGCTGGCGCCCCCGGCTTTTATTGTGTTGGCGGCGGACAGTCTGGTGTCCTGCGCGGCCCTGCGGCGGACGGGCAGCACCGAGGTGCTGAAATGGTACGCGGAGGGATAGGGGCACCCCGTTCTGAGAAACCGGGAGGTTCTTGACAACCTCCCGGTTTCGGCATACAATAAAGGTCATTACAAGGAACCCCAAGGGGCCCCCGCAAAGCCGCTCTTTGGCTTTGTGGGGAGAGGAGAAGCAAGGGAGCGAACGCAGTTTTCGCCGCAGGCGGAAACGGAGTAGAGCGGACTTTGCTTCGACGACAGAAAGGGGGGAGAACCCCATGATTGAACTGAAAAACATCTCCAAGGTGTTCCCCACCGCCGAGGGGGAGCTCCACGCCCTGACGGACGTGACCCTCACCATCGGCGACGGCGACGTGTACGGCATCGTGGGCATGAGCGGCGCGGGCAAGTCCACCCTGGTGCGGTGCATCAACCTGCTGGAGCGGCCCACCTCCGGCCAGGTGCTCGTCGACGGCGCGGATCTGTGCGCCATGGATCAGAAGGGCCTCATCGCCCAGCGGCGTTCCATCAGCATGATCTTCCAGCAGTTCAACCTGCTCATGCAGCGCACCTGCCTGAAAAACATCTGCTTCCCCATGGAGATCGCCAAGGTAAAAAGGGCGGACGCGGAGAAGCGGGCCCGGGAGCTGCTGGACGTGGTGGGCCTGCCCGACAAGGCGGACGCCTACCCCGCCCAGCTGTCCGGCGGGCAGAAGCAGCGGGTGGCCATCGCCCGGGCCCTGGCCTGCGACCCCAGGATCCTGCTGTGCGACGAGGCCACCTCCGCCCTGGATCCCAAAACCACCCGGGACATCCTGCGGCTCATCAAGGACATCAACAAGCGGCTGGGCATCACCGTGGTGGTGATCACCCACGAGATGGCGGTGGTGGAGGAGATCTGCACCCACGTGGCCATCCTGGATCACGGCCGGGTGATGGAGACGGGCACGGTGGAGGAGGTTTTCTCCAACCCCCAGACCGAGGCGGGCCGCCGCCTCGTCTACCCCGACGGGGTACATATCGCCCAGCTCCCCGCCGCCAAGGTGATCCGCATCGCCTTCAACGGCGGCTCCAGCTACGAGCCCCTCATCGCGTCCCTGGCCATCGACTGCGGCGTGAAGGTGAACATCCTGGGGGCGGACACCCGGAACGTGAACGGCCAGGCCTTTGGCACCATGCTGCTGGGCCTGCCGGAGGATCCGCCGGAGGCCGCCAAGGCGGTGGCCTACCTGAAAAACCAGCCCAACATCACCATGGAGGAGGTGCGGGATTACCATGGATAAATTTTTCGCCGACTTTTCCGAAATGCTGGCCAACCCCAAGTATTTCAATGAGTTCGCGTTTGGCATCTGGGAGACGCTGTACTCCACCGTGATCGCCACCGCGGTGGCCTATCTGCTGGGCCTGGTGCTGGGGGTGCTGCTGATCATGGGGGAGCGGGGCGGCATACGGCCCCTGCCCGGCCCTCTGATGAAGGTACTGAACTTTGTCATCAACATTGTGCGCTCGGTGCCCTTCCTGATTCTCATGCTGTGCGTGTTGCCCCTGAGCATGGTGCTGCTGGGCACCAAAATCGGCACCCCCGCCTCCATCCCGCCTCTCATCATCGCCGCGGCGCCCTTTATCGCCCGGCTGGTGGAGACCTCCCTGCGGGAGCTGGACAAGGGCGTGCTGGAGGCCGCCCAGGCCATGGGCTGCACCACCTGGCAGATCGTCTCCAAGGTGATGGTGCCGGAGTGCCTGCCCTCCCTGATCTCCAGCTTCACCACCGCGTTCATCACCATCCTGGGCTACGGCGCCATGGCGGGGGCCATCGGCGGCGGCGGGCTGGGCAAAATCGCCATCAATTATGGCTATAACCGCTATAACTACGCTGTCATGCTGGTGGCGGTGGTGCTGATCGTCATCCTGGTGCAGATCTTCCAGTCCATCGGCTCCCGCCTGGCGGCTCGGCTGGACAAGCGGCTAACCTCCGGCGGCCGGAGGGCGTTCAAAAAGCAGATCCAGCGGAATAAGCAAATCCCCGGGGCCATGTGACCGGTTCTTGTGAAAACGGACAAAGCGGGGCCGCTTTGTCCGTTTTTTCTCTGTGCAGGATGTTGGTTGACAAAGGCGCTTCAATGCGTTAAACTAACATCACAATTCAAATAATGGACAAAAGGCAATGATGGGGAGAGTAGGCGCGGAGATACGGCACAGAGAGCCCGGGGAGCTGGAAACGGGTACGGAGGGCCGCGCTGAACATGGCCTCGGAGCCGCGCGGCCGACCGCTGTACCCCAGCCATAGGCCGCGACGGGAGCGCCCGTCACAGCGCCAGGGTGTGTCGGCACCCGGTAAGGCCCAGCCCCGCGAGGGGCGGGTGAAGCAAGGTGGTACCACGAAGCGGTCAGGCCGCTCTCGTCCTTGACAATCTGTCAGGGGCGTTTTTTTGTGCCTTGGGAACCTGGATCCGGTGAATCCCGCGGGAGCGGTTCACATATCATTGAAAGCGAAAAGGAGATACGGATATGAAGAAGAAAGCTCTGGCTTTGGCCCTGGCTCTGGCCGCGGCGCTGTGCCTGACCCTGCTGTCCGCCTGCGGCGGCAAGCAGAACACCACCCTGAAGGTGGGCGCCTCCCCCGCCCCCCACGCCGAGATCCTGGAGATCGCCAAGGAGATCCTGGCGGAGCAGGGCATCACCCTGGAGATCGTGGAGTACAATGACTATATTGTGCCCAACGAGGCGGTGGAATCCGGCGAGAACGACGCCAACTACTTCCAGCACATCACCTACATGAACAACTTCAACCAGGAGCACGGCACCCATCTGGTCAGCGTGGCCGAGATCCACTACGAGCCCTTCGGCATCTACGCCGGCAAGGTGGCCGACCTGGCCAGCCTGCCCGACGGCGCCCAGATCGGCATTCCCAACGACCCCACCAACGGCGGCCGGGCCCTGCTGCTGCTCCAGGAGCAGGGGCTGATCAAGCTGGCGGACAACGTGGGCCTGGAGCCCACCAAGCTGGACATCGCGGACAACCCCCACAACTACCGGATCGAGGAGCTGGAGGCGGCCCAGCTGCCCCGCTCCCTGGACAGCCTGGACATCGCGGTGATCAACGGCAACTACGCCATTGACGCGGGCCTGAAGATCGACGACGCCCTGGCCATCGAGTCCGCCCAGGGCACCGCGGGCACCGCCTATGTCAACGTGCTGGCCGTCAAGGAGGGACGGGAGAAGGACGAGGCCATCCAGGCCCTGGTGAAGGCCCTCCAGTCCCAGCAGGTCAAGGACTTCATCCAGAAGACCTATGGCGGCGCGGTGGTGGCCGTAAGCTAATCAAGGCAGACGCCCCTGATTTCCGAGGAAATCAGGGGCGTTTTTCCGCCCGGATCTAAGGCGGAACGGCGAAAAAGCGCCCGGTCATTCGACCGGGCGCTTCGGTGTTTCGTTGTCAGGCCAGCTTGCCCTTGGCCAGCTCGGTGAGCTGGGTGAAGGCGGCCTTGTCGTTGACGGCCAGCTCGGCCAGCATCTTGCGGTTGATCTCCACGTTGGCCAGCTTCAGGCCGTGCATGAAGGTGGAGTAGTTCATGCCGTTCATCTTGCAGCCGGCGCTGATCCGGGCGATCCACAGCTGACGGAAGTCGCGCTTCTTCAGCCGGCGGCCCACGTAGGCGTACTGCAGGGACTTCATCACCTGCTCGTTGGCCATCTTGAAGTGCTTGCTCTTGGCGCCCCAGTAGCCCTTGGCCAGCTTGAGGATCTTATTCCTTCTCTTGCGCGTCATCATCGCGCCTTTGACTCTTGCCATTGTTGTTCAGCCTCCTATAGTTGAGTGAAAGTAAAAATCTCGTTCCGTCCCTTATTTATAGGGGATCATGCGCTTGATGGTGGCCGCGTTGGTGACGTCGGCGTAGCCGGCCTTGCGGAGGCTCCTCTTGAGCTTGCGGGTCTTGCCGTGGCCGTTGAGCAGGTGGCTCTTGTTGGCGTGGGCCCGTTTGACCTGGCCGTTCTTGGTCAGCTTGAAGCGCTTCTTGGCGCCGCTGTGGGTTTTGACTTTAGGCATGGCGGTTGTCTCCTTTTCGTAAGTTGATACGCGGCGTATGCCGCAGGGGATTACTTATTTGTCTTAGCGCTCTTGGCGGACAGGAAGATGCTCATGTGCCGGCCCTCCAGCTTGGGCTCCTTGTCCAGCACCGCCAGCTCGCCGCACTGCTCGGCGAAGTCCAGCAGCAGCTTCCGGCCGATGTCGGTGTGGGCCATCTCCCGGCCCCGGAAGCGGACGGTGACCTTCACCCGGTTCCCCTCGCCCAAGAACTTCTGGGCGTTTCGCAGCTTGGTATTGAAGTCGCCGATGTCGATGCCGGGGGACATCCGCACCTCCTTGACCTCCACCACGTGCTGGTTCTTCTTGGCCTCTTTCTCCCGCTTGGCCTGCTCGAACTTGAACTTGCCGTAGTCCATGAGCTTGCACACGGGGGGGGTGGCGGTGGGGGAGATCTTCACCAGGTCCAGCCCGGCCTCGTCGGCGCGTGCCTGGGCCTCCCGGGCGGACATGACGCCCAGCTGGGCGCCGTCGGCGCCGATGAGCCGCACCTCCCGGTCGCGGATTTCCTCGTTGATCTGATGAGCCGTACTTGCTATGGTCACGCACCTCCTCAAAAACGTCAAAACGTGAGCGCGAAGGCGCCCACGTCCACAACAAGCCCCCACCAGTCCTGTGGAGAGCTCACCATGTTAACCCCTTCGCCCGCGGCGGGAGGTGAGGACGGCGGCGCCGTTCCTGCTTCCTTTTGCCCAAGTATCATATCAGATGGGGCGCGGTTTGTCAACCGCTTTTTTTCCATATCGGTTTTTGATACAATGTAGGGGCGGATATCATCCGCCCGAAGGACTGCGGCACAGTGGGCGGGTAATACCCGCCCCTACCATATTTTATGCGTTTTATGCGAAAGGGGGCCTTGCCATGCTGACGCTGCTGTACGCCCGGGCAGGGCAGGATATCCGGGGGGAGCTGCTGGAGCGGATGGGGGCCTCCCCCGCCCGCCGCCGGCTGCTCATTGTGCCCGAGCAGTATTCCCACGAGAGCGAGCGGGCCATGTGCGCCGCCCTCCCCGCCGGGGCGCTGCTGGACTGCGAGGTGCTGTCCTTCACCCGCTTAGCCGGGCGGCTCACCGACGCCGCCGGAGGCGGGGCCGCCCCCATGCTGGACGGGGGCGGGCGGATGCTGCTGATGTACGCGGCCCTGCGTCAGGTGGCCGACGCGCTGTCCACCTACCGATCCCCCTCCCGGAAGCCCGCCTTTCTCACCGGCCTGCTGGCCACGGTGGACGAGTGCCGCGCCTACCGGGTGGAGCCGGAAGCCCTCCTGGCCGCTGGGGAGGAGCTGGGGGGCCGTCAGGGGGACAAGCTGCGGGATTTAGGCCTCATCTACGCCGCCTACCGGGCCCTGGAGGCGGAGGGGCACGCCGATCCCCGGGGCCGCCTCGACCGGCTGGCCCGCCAGCTGGAGGAGACCCGGTGGGGGGCGGGGATGGCCTTCTACGTCTACGGCTTCACCGACTTCACCCCCCAGGAGGAGGGGGTGCTGTCCGCCCTCATGGCCCAGGGGGAGCTCACCGCCGCCTTTGTGTGCGACCCCGGGGACGATCCGGCCGGTATCTTCCAGCCCGCCCTCCGGGCCGCCGGGCGGCTGGAGCGGCTGGCGAAGGCCAATAACCTCCCCGTCCGCCGGGAGACGCTGGCCCGCCCCCTGCCCCGCCACCCCTCCCTGGCCTTTTTGGAGGAGCGCCTGTTCGGCCCCCTGCCGGACAAGCCCTGGGCGGGGGACTGTGCGGTCGTCCGGATTGCCGCCGGGGATCCCCGGCAGGAGGCGGAGTGGTGCGCGGCGGAGATCCTGCGCCTGCTCCGGGAGGAGGGCTACCGCTGCCGGGACATCGCTGTGTGCGCCCGGAGGATGGACGGCTTCGGGGAGCTCATCGACAGCGTGTTTGAGCGATACGGGGTGCCAGTGTTCCGCTCCGCCATGGAGGACATCCTGGAAAAGCCGGTGCTGGCCCTGGTGACCTCCGCCCTGGCCGCGGCGGGGTCGGACTACCCCTACGAGGAGCTGTTCCGCTACCTGAAAACCGGGCTGACGGGGATCTCGGAGGAGGAGCGGGATCTGCTGGAGAACTACGTGCTCACCTGGGATCTGAAGGGCTCGGCCTGGACGCGGAAAAAGCCCTGGGAGATGCACCCGGAGGGCTACGGCCAGGAGTTTTCCGAGGAGGACAGGGCCCATGTGGCCTGGCTGGACGGCCTGCGCCGCCGGGTCATCGCCCCCCTGGAGGGGCTGCGGAAGAACCCGGACAAGACGGGGCGGGGACGGGCCCTGGCCCTGTACCAATTCTTAGAGGACATCGACCTGCCCACCCGGCTGGCCCAGCGGGCGGACGGGCTGGAGCGGCGGGGGGATCGGAACACCGCCGCCCAGTACCGCCAGCTGTGGGACATCCTGGTGGGGGGGCTGGAGCAGTGCGCCCTGCTGCTGGGGGACAGGGAGCTGGAGCTGGACGAGTTCTCCCGGCTGTTCTCCCTGGTGCTCAGCCAGTACGACGTGGGGGCCATCCCCGTGTCGCTGGACGCGGTGACGGTGGGGGACGCCCCCCGCATGGCCCACAAGGAGGTCAAGGCGCTGTTCCTCTTAGGCGCGGACAGCGGCTCCATCCCCGACTGCGCCCTGTCGCCGGGGCTGTTCACCGACCAGGATCGGGACGCGCTGGCGGCGATGGAGGTGGAGCTGGCCCCCCGGCAGGAGGACAAGCTGCGCCGGGAGATGACCATCGCCTATGAGACCTGCTGCCGCCCCTCCCGGCGGCTGTATGTCAGCTTTTCCGCCGGGACGGGGGACAACCGGAAAACCCCCTGCTTCCTGTGGGAGCGGATTGGGGCGCTGTTCCCGGAGGAGCCGGTGCGGGACGGGGCCGACCCCCTGGCCCGCCTGTCCGCCCCGGACGCGGCGCTGGAGCTGGCGGGCCGGGATCCGGCCGTGGCGGCGGCGCTGCGGGAGATCCCCGGCCTGGGGGAGCGGGTGGCGCGCATCGAGGGCGCGGCGGGCTGGCGGCGGGGGCGGCTGTCCCGGGCGGCGGTGGACGCCCTGTTCGGCAGCGTGGTGCCCATGTCCGCCACCAAGCTGGATCTGGTGAACTCCTGCCACTTCAACTACTTTCTTCGGTTCGGGCTGGACGCCAAGCCCCGGCAGCGGGCGGCCTTCCGGGCCACCGACTACGGCACCTTCGTCCACGCCGTGTTGGAGGACACCCTCCGGGCGGCCCGGGAGGAGAACGTCCCCCTGGGCGACGGGGCGGCGGTGGAGCGGCTGTCCCGGGCGGCGGCGGATCGCTATGAGCGGGAGGTGCTGGCGGGGCTGGAGGGGGAGACGGCCCGGTTCCGCCACCTCTTTGCCCGGATGAAGCAGGCGGCGCTGGCGGTGGCCCGCAGCGTGTGCGCGGAGCTGGCCGTGTCCGACTTCACCCCCGCCGCCTTCGAGCTGGGCTTCGGCCCGGGCCGGGAGCTGCCCCCGGTGGAGGTGGAGCAGGGGGTGCGGCTGCGGCTGTCCGGCTTCGTGGATCGGGTGGATCAGTGGGAGCACAACGGGACGCGCTACCTCCGGGTGGTGGACTACAAGACGGGGAAAAAGAGCTTCGACTTCTCCGACGTGGAGGACGGCCGGGGGCTGCAGATGCTGCTCTACCTGTTCGCCCTCACCCGGGAGGGGGAGCGGGTGCTGGGCCCTGGGGAGATCGCCCCCGCCGGGGTGCTGTACGTGCCCGCCCGGACACCCCTGGTGGACGGCGAGCGGGGCATGACCGAGGAGGAGATCCAGGTAAGCCGGGACAGGCTGCTGCTGCGGCAGGGGCTGGTGCTGGACGATCCCGAGGTGCTGTCCGCCATGGAGCACGCCGCCGGAGACTTCCGCTTCCTGCCCGTGGGGACGGGCCGGGGGGGCGGGGACGCCCTGGCCACCGGGGAGCAGCTAAACGCGCTGGACGGCTACATCACCGCCGCCCTGAAGCGGGCCGCCGGGGAGCTGGCGGCGGGCAACATCGACGCGGATCCCTACTGGCACAACGCGGACAAAAATCCCTGCCGCTGGTGCGACTACCGGGCGGCCTGCCACTTCGAGGAGGGCTGCGGGGACAGGCGGCGGTACCGCCGCGGGGTGCGGGCGGCGGAATTCTGGGCGTGGCTGGCCCAACGGGAGGAGGACGGACAGGATGGCCATTGAGCTGACAAGGGAACAGCGGGCGGCGGTGGACAACCGGGGGGGAAACCTGCTGGTGTCGGCGGCGGCGGGCTCGGGCAAGACCCGGGTGCTGGTGGAGCGGCTGATGGGCTGGGTGGAGCGGGGGGAGGATATCGACCGCTTCCTGGTGATCACCTTCACCAACGCGGCGGCGGCGGAGCTGCGGGATCGGATCTCGGCGGGGATACACGCCCGCCTGGCCCAGAGGCCAGGGGATCGGCACCTGCGGCGCAACGCCACCCTGGTGTACAAGGCCCCCATCTGCACCATCGACGCCTTCTGCCTGGACTTCCTGCGCCAGTGGGGCCACCTGGCGGATTTGGATCCCGACTTCCGCCTGTGCGACGAGGCGGAGGGGGACGAGCTGCGCCGGCAGGCCCTGGAGGAGGTGCTGGAGGAGCGGTACGCCGGCATCGAGGGCGACCCGGCCTTCGCCGCCCTGGTGGACGCCCTGGCGGGGGAGCGGGACGACCAGACCCTGGAGGACGTGATTTTAGACATCCACCGCCGGGTGCAAGCCCAGGCGGATCCGGCGGGCTGGCTGCGGAGGCGGAAGCGGGACTACCTCCTCCCCCCCGGTATGGATCCGGGGGACACCCCCTGGGGCCGGGCCCTGCTGGCGGACGCGGAGGAGCTGACAAGCTACTGGCTGGGGGCGCTGTCCGCCCTGCGGGACGAGATCGCCTGGGACGCCCTGCTGGACAAAAACTACGGCCCCACCCTGGAGGACACCATCGCCGGGCTGGAGGGGCTGCGGGACGCCCTGGGCCAGGGCTGGGACGGGGCGGCGGCCTGCTTCCCCATCCCCTTCCCCCGGCCGGGGCTGAAGCGGGGCGAGCACGACGAGGCCCTGAAGGCCCGGATGACCGCCCAGCGGGACGAGTGCAGGAAGCAGCTCAAAAAGCTGGGGGAGCGGTTCGACGTGGGCGGGGACGAGGCCATGGAGGATCTGCGGGCCATGGGCCCCGCCATGGAGGCCCTGCTGGACGTGACGGCGGAGTTTGACCGGGCCTTTACCGCCCTGAAGGGTCGCCGCCGCCTCATCGACTTCGCCGACGGCGAGCACCTCACCGCCGCCCTGCTCACCGGGGAGGACGGCGCCCCCTCCCCCCTGGCCCGGGACGTGGGGCGGCAGTACCGGGAGATCATGGTGGATGAGTACCAGGACACCAACGCCGTGCAGAACGCCATCTTTGGGGCGCTGTCCAGCGGGGACAACCTGTTCCTGGTGGGGGACGTGAAGCAGTCCATCTACCGCTTCCGGCTGGCGGAGCCGGGGATCTTCCTGCAAAAGTACGAGCAGTACCCCCGGGTGGAGGAGGCCGCCCCCGGTCAGGGGCGGAAGATCCTGCTGTCGGACAACTTCCGCTCCCGGCCCGAGGTGCTCAGCGGGGTGAACTTCATCTTCCGGAACGTGATGACCCGGGCGGTGGGGGAGCTGGACTATACAGACGCGGAGGCCCTGCGGCCCGGGCGGGCGGAGCTGACCCCCGACCCCCGGTACGCCGTAGAGCTGAACTGCGTGGATCTGTCCGCCCTGCCCGACCGGTCGGAGGAGGCCGGGGAGGAGGAGCGGCCGGACAAGGATCTGCTCACCGCCCGGGCCGCCGCCCGGCGTGTCCGGGAGCTGCTGGCGTCGGGCCTGCCCGTGGGGGACAGGCCGGTGCGGCCGGAGGACATCGTGATCCTGCTGCGCTCCCCCGGCCCGGTGCTGCGGTACTACGCCGCCGCCCTGGACGAGCAGGGCGTCCCCTGGAGTGCCGAGGGAGGGCAGGAGTTCTTCGGCACCACCGAGATCTCGGTGGCCGTGGCCCTGCTCCAGGTGCTGGACAACCCCCGGCAGGACGTGGCCCTGCTGGCGGCGCTGCGCTCTCCCCTGTTCGACTTCCCCCCC
Organism: bacterium; assembly: GCA_004560375.1. Taxonomy (GTDB): domain Bacteria; phylum Bacillota; class Clostridia; order Oscillospirales; family Oscillospiraceae; genus Enterenecus. The sequence continues at coordinate 21,748 of SFVC01000020.1, read as the reverse complement.
GACCGGCTGGCGGCGCTGCGCACACTGGGGGAGGGCTCGGTGTACGACTGCCTGTGCGCCGGGGCGGAGCGGGGGGAGCGGGACTGCGCCCAGTTCCTCTCCCTGCTGGCCGAGCTGCGGGAGCTGGCGGCGGAGGAGGGCAGCCACCGGCTGCTGTGGCGGCTCTACGGGCGGCTGGACGTGCCCGCGGTGTTCGCCGCCCTGCCCGACGGGGAGCGGCGGCGGGCCAACCTGATGGCCCTGTACGACGAGGCCGCCCGGTTTGAGAGCGGGGGCCACCGGGGGCTGATGGCCTTCCTGCTCCACCTGAGCCGGATGGCGGAGAACGGCATCCCCGTGCCCGTCCCCGGCGGGGAGGGGGGCGGGGTGCGCCTGCTGTCCATCCACCGCTCCAAGGGGCTGGAGTTCCCGGTGGTGCTGCTGTGCGGCCTGGACAGGCAGTTCAACGAGGCGGACGCCAAGGCTCCCATCCTGTTCCACCCGGAGCTGGGGCTGGGCCCCAAGCGGGTGGATCGGCAGCGGGGCCTGCGGTACACCACCATCGCCCGGGACGCCCTGGCCCTGCGGCTCCGGCGGGAGCTGCGCTCGGAGGAGCTGCGGCTGCTCTACGTGGCCATGACCCGGGCGGAGCACAAGCTGATTTTGTTTGCCGCCGTCAACGGCCGGGGCGGGCAGCTGGCGGGGCTGGCGGCCCAGGCCCAGTGCCCGCCGCCCCCCCGGCAGATGGCCTCCGCCCGCTCCATGGCGGAGTGGGTGCTGGCCCCGGCGCTGTGCCGGCGGGACAGCGCCCCCCTGTGGGCGGGGCTGGACGCCCCCCGCCCCCTGCCCCCGGCGGAGGAGGGCCTGCCCTGGGAGATGCGGCTGCTGTCCGCCGGGGCCTTCCTGGCCCCCGGGGGGCTGGCCGGCGGGGAGACGGTTCGGGCCGGGGAGACCGCGCCCATCCGGCCGGAGCTGGGGGAGCGGCTGGGGTGGCGGTATCCCCACCTGGCCTGCGCGGACATCCCCTCCAAACTCACCGCCACCCAGCTCAAGGGGCGGGAGAAGGACAGCGAGGCGGCGGAACACGGGGTGGAGCTGTCCCCCGCCCCGCCCCAGACCGTCCTGCGCCGCCCGGTGTTCCAGGGGGAGCGGCCCCTCACCCCCGCCCAGAAGGGCACCGCCCTGCACATGGTGATGCAGTACCTGGACTATGGCCGGACGGGCAGCTTCGCCGACATCGCCGACGAGATCACCCGGCTGGTGGAGGGCCAGTACATCACCCCCCAGCAGGGGAACGCGGTGAACCCGGCGGACATTCTGGCCTTCTTCCGGTCGGAGCTGGGCCTGCGGCTGCGGCGCTCCCCCCGGGTGGAGCGGGAGTTCAAATTCTCCCTGCTGTGCCCCGCGGCGGACTACTACCCTGAAGCGGAACCGGGGGAGGAGGTGCTGCTGCAAGGGGTGGTGGACTGCTGGTTTGTGGAGGAGGACGGCACGGCCACCGTGCTGGACTTCAAGACCGACCGGGTGGGGCCGGATCAGGTGGACGCCCGGGGGTCGGACTACCGCCCCCAGCTGGAGGCGTACAGCAGGGCCCTGTCCCAGGCGGCGGGGGTGACGGTGGGCCGGAAGTGCCTGTGGTTCTTCAGCGTGGGGAAGGCGGTAGAAGTATAAAAGAGGCCCCATAGTGCCGGAGTATCTGCGGAACACGGAAAAAACACCCTGATCCGGAAGCAATTAACTTCCGGCTCAGGGCGTTTTTCGGCGGTCCGGGCCGCAGTGCACCCGGCCTCCTGTCCGGAGCTCAGGGGCCGACGGGAAAAATGGCGGGCCGGGGCGATTTTTTCTTGACACCGGCCCAGGAAAGCGGTATACTGTCAGGCGTGGGCCTCCGGGCCCGGCCTTTTGCCGCCGGCACTTTGACGGCTAAAAGCAGTAAAGCAACCCAAATGGAGGAATTCAGAATGAAAAAACTGTCCAAACTCACCGCGCTGCTGCTGGCGCTGACCATGGCCCTGTCTCTGGCCGCCTGCTCCAACAACCCCGGCGCGGCCGATACCCAGCCCGCCGAGACCAAAGACTCCCAGGGCGAGCCCGCCGGCGACGGCAAGACCTACACCGTGGGCATCTGCCAGCTGGCCCCCCACGAGGCGCTGGACGCCGCCACCCAGGGCTTTAAGGACGCCCTCATCGAGAAGCTGGGCGAGGGTAACGTGAAGTTCGAGGAGGGCAACGCCAGCGGCGACTCCAGCCTGTGCCCCACCATCATTGACGGCTTCGTGTCCAAGAAGGTGGATCTGATCCTGGCCAATGCCACCGCTCCCCTCCAGGCCGCCGCCTCCGCCACCAGCACCATCCCCGTGCTGGGCACCTCCGTCACCGACTACGCCACCGCCCTGGAGATCAGCGACTGGAACGGCACTGTGGGCACCAACGTGTCCGGCACCTCCGACCTGGCCCCCCTGGATCAGCAGGCCGCCATGATCCAGGAGATCTTCCCCGACGCCCAGACCGTGGGCCTGCTCTACTGCTCCGGCGAGCCCAACTCCGCCTATCAGTGCGACGTGATCGAGGGCCACCTGAAGGGTATGGGCTATGAGGTCAAGCGGTTCGCCTTCAACGACACCAACGACGTGGCCTCCGTCACCCAGACCGCCTGCGAGGGCAGCGACGTGATCTATATCCCCACCGACAACACCGCCGCCGACAACACCGAGGCCATCGCCAACGTGGTGCTGCCCGCCAAGGTGCCCGTGGTGACCGGCGAGGAGGGCCTGTGCAAGGGCTGCGGCGTGGTGACCCTGACCATCAGCTACTACGACATCGGCCACATCGCCGGCGAGATGGCCTGCGACATCCTGGTGAACGGCGCGGACGTGTCCACCATGCCGGTGAAGTCCGCCCCCCAGGTGGTGAAGAAGTACAATGCCGCCAACTGCGAGGCCCTGGGCATTGCCGCCCCCGAGGGCTATGAGGCCGTTGCGGCGGAATGACGCGCCAATCATCCAAACCGGCCAGCTGGGGCGGGGCGGGAAGGGGAGCTCCCTTTCCCGCCTGTTCCCGGCCTTTGCCGTCTTTGTGCTGTTTCCAAAACTTTAGATTGAAACCGGGGGGAAACTTGTGGCTTTCCTGACTTCTCTGCTCAACTCCATGCCCGGGGCCGCGGCCCAGGGCCTCGCCTGGGGCGTGATGGCCATCGGCGTGTATATTACCTATAAGATTATGGACATCGCCGACCTGACGGTGGACGGATCCCTGGGCACCGGGGCGGCCGTGTGCGTCCTGCTCACCCTCAACGGGGCGCCGGTGGGCGTGGCCATGGTGTGCGCCGTGCTGGCGGGGCTGCTGGCGGGGCTGGTCACCGGCCTGCTCCATACGGTGTGCGGCATCCCCGCCATCCTGTCCGGCATCCTGACCCAGCTGGCCCTGTACTCCGTGAACCTGCGGATTATGGGCTGGGGCACCGGGGGCGGCAAGGCCAACCTGCCCATCAGCGTGGACAAGTACGGCCTGCTGGTGTCCGCCCGCTATGTGCGGGATTTGACCCTGAACAACCCGCTGATCCCGCTGGCTGTCTTTACGGTGGTGGTTATCGCCGTGCTGTACTGGTTCTTCGGCACCGAGCTGGGCTGCTCCCTGCGGGCCACCGGCTCCAACGGCAATATGGCCCGGGCCCAGGGCATCAGCACCAACCTGTGCAAGGTGCTGGGGCTGATGGTGTCCAACGCCCTGGTGGCGCTGGCCGGGGCGCTGCTGGCCCAGTACCAGGGCTTTGCCGACGTGAACATGGGCCGGGGCGCCATCGTCATTGGCCTGGCCGCCGTCATCATCGGCGAGGTGCTGTTCTCCAGGGTGTTCCGCAACTTCGCGCTGAAGCTGCTGGCCTGCGCCATCGGCGCGGTGATCTACTATATCGTGATCCAGTTTGTGCTGCGGCTGGGGCTGTCCACCGACGATCTGAAGCTGCTCACCGCCCTGGTGGTGGCCCTGTTCCTGGCGGTGCCCCACTGGAAGGGGCGGTACTTTGCCAAAAAGGTGATCCCCGCGGGAAAGGGGGGCGGCGCCCATGCTTGACGTGCAGAACATCTACAAGACCTTCAACCCCGGCACCGTCAACGAAAAGACGGCGCTGAACGGGGTGTCCCTCACCCTGAACGACGGGGATTTCGTCACCGTCATCGGCGGCAACGGGGCGGGCAAGTCCACCCTGCTCAACGCGGTGGCGGGGGTGTGGCCGGTGGACTCCGGGCGGATCTCCATCGGCGGCACGGACGTGACCAAGCTGCCCGAGCACAAGCGGGCCAAGTATATCGGCCGGGTGTTCCAGGATCCCATGATGGGCACCGCCGCCACCATGCAGATTGAGGAGAACCTGGCCCTGGCCTCCCGCCGGGGACGGGGCCGCACCCTCCGCCCCGGCATCACCCGGGACGAGCGGGAGCACTACCGGGAGGTGCTCAAAATTCTGGATCTGGGGCTGGAGGATCGGCTCACCTCCAAGGTGGGGCTGCTGTCCGGCGGGCAGCGGCAGGCCCTCACCCTGCTGATGGCCACCCTGCAAAAGCCCGACCTGCTGCTGCTGGACGAGCACACCGCGGCGCTGGATCCCAAGACGGCGGCCAAGGTGCTGGAGGCCACCGAGCGCATTGTCCAGAAGGATAAGCTCACCACCCTGATGATCACCCACAACATGAAGGACGCCATCGTCCACGGCAACCGGCTGATCATGATGTACGAGGGGCGCGTCGCCCTGGACATCGCCGGGGAGGACAAGAAGAAGCTCACCGTGGAGGATCTGCTGGCCCGGTTCGGCCAGGCCACCGGCTCCGACGAGGCGGACGACAAGCTGCTGCTGGGCTGACGCCTCGTCCAGGCACCCGCACGGCGGGGACGGCGCTGGCGCCGCAAATTCGCAGCGAAGCGGAGAATTTCCGCAGGGCGGATTCACTCCGCCCGAGGATTCAAATGCCCGCGGGGCCCCCGCCCGGCCTGCCGGGTGGGGCATGGCGGACGACAAGCTGCTGCTGGGCTGACGCCTGGGGCGGAAAAATTGAATGACAGGTTCCTGAACTTACCAGAGGGCCGCCCGCATAGAAAAACGCGGGCGGCTCAAACTATGCTCGGATTCCCGATCCAAGAGAAAACAAACGACAACGATTCAAAAAGGAGAATGAAGGATATGTCTAACACGAATAATTCCAACCGGCTGGTGGTTCCCGGCGCCCGCGAGGCCATGGACAAGTTCAAGATGGAGGCGGCCAACGAGGTGGGCGTCAACCTGAAGCAGGGCTACAACGGCGACCTGACCAGCAAGCAGGCCGGCTCCGTGGGCGGCCAGATGGTCAAGAAGATGATCGAGGCCTACGAGAACGGCCTGAAGTAAGCATACCCCGGCAAGCCCGGAATCATGCGGAGCGGAGGCGGAGCTGCCAAAGGGCGGCCCCGCCTCCGCCTTTTTCCGGGCCCCGCGCAAAGGGCGGTTTTCCCGCAAAACCAGGCTTTTTCCATCCCCGGCAAAAAAAGGTTGACAACCCGCCCCAAAGAGGATATACTGAACAGGCATTTAACAACGAAAGGAGGCGCGCATGATGTTCAAGATCGCACTGTTTGGCGACAACAAGAAGTTTAATTTGTACCGCGAGGGACTTTTGCGCGCCCTTGAGGTGGGCTGATCGCCCGCTTCAAGCGATGATTTGGGCTGCGGCGTCCCTCTTGTGGAGGGGCGCTTTTTTCGTGCCCATAGGTGGAAGGGAGGAGCTTTTATGGAGACGGAAGCCAAGCTGCCGGGGCGGGAAAAAACCGGCATCATCCTGCGCTACTTGCGGGGGAACTGGGGCTTTTTCGCCGCGGCCATCGCCCTGGCCTACGGCAACACCATCTGCAACGCCGTCATCCCCCAGATCATCCGGGTGACGGTGGACTCGGTGCTGGCCGACGGGGAGCCCGGCCTGCCTGCCGTCCTGCTGCGGCTGCTGCCGCTGGAGGCGCTGCGGGCCGACCCGCTGAAGGCCCTGTGGATGGCGGCGGGGGCGGTGGCCCTGGCGGCGGCGGTGCGGGGCGTGTGCATCTACGGGATGCGGATCAACCTGGCCCGGGGCTCGGAGGGCTTTGTGAAAAAGATCCGGGACGATCTGTACAGCCACATCCTGCGCCTGAGCTTTGACTGGCACACCGCCCACGCCACCGGCGACATCATCCAGCGGTGCACCTCCGACGTGGAGGTGATCCGCACCTTCGTGTGCAACCAGCTCATGGAGGTGCTGCGTACCGTGTTTCTCATTGTGCTGTACACCGGCATCATGCTGGTGATGAACTGGCGGCTGGCCCTGGTGCCCCTGGCCTTCATCCCCATCACGGGGCTGGCCTCCGGGGTGTTTTACGGCAAGATCTCCACCCGCTTCCAGGCGGCGGACGAGGCGGAGGGGGAGCTGACCACCTGCGCCCAGGAGAACCTCACCGGCGTGCGGGTGGTGCGGGCCTTCGGCCGGGAGCGGTTTGAGATCGACCGCTTCGCTCAGAAAAACGACCGCTTTTCCGCTTTATGGGTGGAGCTGGGCAAGGTGCTCAGCGTGTACTGGGCCTCCGGCGTGTTCCTGGTGTGCCTGCAAATCATGGCGGTCATCGTGGCCGGGACGGCGGCGGTGGTGAACGGCTCCCTCACCCTGGGGGAATTCCAGGTGTTCATCCTGTACAACAGCGCCATGGCCTGGCCGGTGCGTTCCCTGGGCCGGGTGCTGTCCGAGATGAGCAAGGCCGGGGTGTCCCTGGATCGGGTGGGCTACATCATCAAGTCCTCGGAGGAGGACGACCGCCCCTCCGCCCAGAACGTCAAGCTGGCGGGCGACATCGTGTTCGACCACGTCACCTTTGGCTACGGCGGCCAGGAGGTGCTCCGGGACGTGTCCTTCACCATCCCCTGGGGCGGCACCTTCGCCATCCTGGGGGGCACCGGCTCGGGCAAGTCCACCCTGGTGCACCTGCTGGATCGCCTCTACGACCTGAAGGAGGGCCAGGGCAGGATCACCGTCGGCGGGGTGGATCTGCGGGACATACGCCGGGAGGATCTGCGCCGCCAGATCGGCCTGGTGCTCCAGGAGCCCTTCCTGTTTTCCCAGACCATCCGGGAGAACATCGCCGCCACCCGTCCCGACGCCACCGAGGAGGAGCTGCGCGCCTGCGCCCGGGTGGCCTGCGTGGACGAGGCCATCGCGGATCTGGCCAACGGCTGGGAGACGGTGGTGGGCGAGCGGGGAGTCACCCTGTCCGGCGGCCAGAAGCAGCGGGTGGCCATCGCCCGGATGCTGCTGCAAAACGCCCCGGTGATGGTGTTCGACGACTCCCTGTCCGCCGTGGACGCCGAGACGGACGCCCGGATCCGGGCCGCTTTGAAGGAGCGGATGGCGGACGCCACCGTGATTCTGATTTCCCACCGGGTCACCACCCTGATGCAGGCCGACCGGATCCTGGTGCTGGACGGCGGGCGGGTGGCGGACGTGGGTACCCACGGGGAGCTCATCTCCCGCCCGGGCATTTACAAGGAGATCTATGACATCCAGATGAGCAGCGACGACCGGGCTCTGGTGGAGGAAAGGGGGAACCCGTAATGGCCGCCTTTGACGAAAAAGAATATACCCAGTCCTTTGACCTGTCCATCTGGAAGCGGTTGCTGCCCATCCTGGCGCGGTTCAAGGGGCGCTACTTCAAGCTCATCGGGTTCACCACCTGCGCCGATCTGGTGGACTCCCTGCTGCCCCTGTTCCAGCTGTACGCCATCAGCCACTTCATCCAGGCGGGCACCCTGGAGGGCCTTGTCCCCTTCACGGCGGCCTACCTGCTGGCCATCGCGGCGCTGGGCCTGCTGGTGGTGGCCAGCACCCGGCAGACCATGCACATTGAGATGTACCTGGGCCGGGATCTGCGCCGGGATCTGTTTGAGCATCTGCAAACCCTGTCCCTGTCCTTCTACAACGTCACCCCGGTGGGCTATCTGCTCACCCGAATCACCAACGACACCAACCGCATCGCGGGCAACCTGGCCTGGACGCTGAACGACATGGTGGATGTGACGGTGTACGTGATCAGCTCCTTTGCCATCATGTTCACCCTCAACTGGCGGCTGGCCCTGGTGGTGGTGCTGGTGGTGCCCTTTGTGGCGGTGCTGACGGGATATTTCCAGCCCCGCATCCTCCACTGGAACCGGAAGGTGCGGAAGATCAACTCCAAGATCACCGGGGCCTTCAACGAGGGCATCAGCGGGGCCAAGACCTCCAAAACCCTGGTTATCGAGGATCAGAGCATCCACGGCTTCCGGGGGCTCACGGACGAGATGAACCGCTCCGCGGTGCGGGCCGCCCGGCTCAACGCGGTCTATATCCCCGTGACGCTGTTCTTCTCGTCCCTGACGGTGGCCATCGTGCTGCTGCGGGGCGGCTACCTGACGGTGGGGCAGGCGCTGGACATCGCCACCCTGTCCGCCTTCATCTCCTACGCCATGAACATCTTCGAGCCCATCCAGGCCATGACGGCCAACCTGGCGGAATTCATCGCCGTCCAGGCCTCCGTGGAGCGGGTCACCGGCTTGCTGGACGAGGCGCCCCAGATCACCGACACCCCCGAGGTGGTGGCGAAGTACGGCGACGCCTTCCACCCCAAGCGGGAGAACTGGGAGCCCATCCGGGGGGATATCGAGTTTGACGACGTGACCTTCCGCTACCCCGACGGCGGGGACAACGTGCTGGAGCACTTCAACCTGAACATTCCCGCCGGCACCACGGTGGCCATCGTGGGCGAGACGGGGGCGGGCAAGTCCACCCTGGTGAACCTGGCCTGCCGCTTCTTCGAGCCCACCGAGGGCCGGATCCTCATCGACGGCCGGGACTACCGGGAGCGCAGCCAGCTGTGGCTCCACTCCTCCATCGGCTATGTGCTGCAAAGCCCCCATCTGTTCTCCGGCACGGTCCGGGAAAACATCCGCTACGGCCGCTTGGACGCCACCGACAGTGAAATCGAGGCGGCGGCGAAGGCCGTCTCCGCCGACACGGTGGTGGCCAAGCTGGAGCAGGGCTGGGACAGCAGCGTGGGCGAGGGGGGCGACCGCCTGTCTACCGGCGAGAAGCAGCTCATCTCCTTTGCCCGGGCGGTGCTGGCCGACCCGCGGATCTTCGTGCTGGACGAGGCCACCTCCTCCATCGACACCCAGACCGAGCAGCTCATCCAACAGGCCATCGATCACCTGCTGAAGGATCGCACCTCGTTCCTGATCGCCCACCGCCTGTCCACCATCCGCAAGGCGGACCTGATCCTGGTGGTGCGGGACGGCAAGATCGTGGAGCAGGGCACCCATGAGGCGCTGCTGCGGGCCCACGGCTATTATCACGACCTCTACAGCAAGCAGTTTGCCGAGGAGAACGCGGCCAAGGTCTGGGGGGCGTAAGCCCGTTTCCCGGAATGATTCAGAGGGTCTGCCGCATCGCGGCAGACCCTCTTTTCAAACAAAGCATTTATGCCTGTACGTCCACCTGGGGGAACTGCATGGGGGCGTCCACGTCCACGGTGGCCAGCTGGGTGCCCTCGGAGTATCCCTGAATAGCGGCGTCGATGTCCCGCTGGGACACCGCGCCCAGCTGCTCCGCCTGGGCCTTCAGCTCCATTTTGGTGGCGGTGAGCTGATCTGCCTGACGGTTGGCGATCTCCGTCTCCTTGAAGTAGCCCGACTCCCGGATGGCCCGCATGGTCTGGCTTTTGCGAAGCTCCTGGCGGATGCGCTGCTCCTCCCGGCGGCGGTTCTCCTTCACCATCCGCTTCATCCGCGCCCGGGACAGCTGCTCCCGGTTCAGCTCCAGCTTCTTCCGGTTGGCCCGAACCGCCGCCTTCTCCAGCTGTCCGGCGGCGGCCTTGATCTGGTCGGCGTGCTCCGGGTCGGTGCGCTGGGCGGCCCTGAGCTGCATGGCCCTGCGGCGGGCGTACCCCGCGGCGGAGCCCGCCTGGGCCGGGGTGCGGGCCCGGCTGATCCGGGCGTAGGCCTCCAGCGGCGCGTCCCCGTACCGGGGATTGATCTGCTTCAGCTTGTCAAGTTCTTTCTGATGGGCGTCCGCCTTCTCCCGGGCGTCCCGGAGCATCTCGGTGAGGGTGGAGCCCTCTTCCCGCTGCTGCTTCTTCATGGACTGGGCCAGCGGATCGGAGTAGCCGAAATAGTCCTCCTCCTGCTGGCCGAGGGTCACCTGATCCTCGCGGGAGACGGCGGATATGGGCGCAGCACTCAACCGGGACACCCCCTTTCCTTTCTGCATCTACCCTGTTTATCGGCAGAAACGGGGCTCCGGGAAAGGGCTGCAGGAAAAATTTGTGAGGTTTGAACCGTTCAGCGCCCCATTTGGGCCAGCGGGGTTCCCTCCGCGTCCATCCGCCGGAACAGCCGCGCCAGGATGATCACCGCCGCCCCGGCCAGCACCACTTCCGCCACCGGCTGGGCACAGGCCAGCCCATACAGCGGGAACAGGCGGTTCAGGATATAGAGGGCGGGGATCTCCAGCACAATCTTTCGCAGCACGGCAAAGAGCAGCGAGTACCGCCCCAGCCCGCAGGCCTGGAACACGCCCACCGCCAAAAAGTCCAGGCACAGGAAGGGCTGGGCCAGACACATATACCGCAGCAGCCGGGAGCCGTAGGCCACCACCGCCTCCGTCTTCATGAACAGGCTCACCAGCGTGCCGGAGCCGAAGAAATAGCACACCGTCACCACCGCCATGAAGGCCAGCGAGATCTTTGCGGCGAACAGGACGGCCCGCTTCAGCCGGGGCACGTTCCCCGCCCCGTAGTTGTAGCTCACCAGCGGCATCAGGCCCTGGGACACGCCCATGGCGACGTACAGGGGGATCATGCTGATCTTGTAGGCAATGTCCATGGCGGCGATGGCGTCCGGCCCGAAGGCGGCGGTGAAGTTGTTCAGCACCGTCATGCCCGTCACGTTCAGCAGGTTTTGGATAGAGGCGGGAATGCCAACGCCGAACACGCCCCTGGCGATGTCTCCCCGGGGCCGGGCCAGGGCGGGGTTCAGGCACACATAGGTTCTGCCCCGCCGGACAAACAGGAGCACGAAGAAATACAGGCAGGCCACGCAGTTGGACAGGAAGGTGGCGCAGCCCGCCCCCGCCGCCCCCATGTTGAGGCCCCAGGGCAGGATGAAGATGGGATCCAGCACGATGTTCAGCAGGCAGCCGCTCATGGTGCCGATGCTGGCGTGGAGGGTGGCCCCCTCCGCCCGCACCAGGTAGGCCAGCACCACGTTGAGGATGGCGGGGGCCGCCCCGCAGGTCACCGTCCAGAACAGGTACTGCCGGGTGGCCTGGGTGGTGACCGCGTCCGCCCCCAGCAGCACCAAAAGGGCGGGGCGGAACAGGGTGGCCGCCACCGAGAACAGCGCCCCGCAGATCAGGGCGCAGTAGAACCCGAAGGCGGAGCTGCGCCGCACGGTGTCGAAGTCCTTGGAGCCCAGGGCGCGGCTCATCATGCTGCTGGCGCCCACGCCGAACAGGTTGTTTATGGCGTTGAAGGCCAGCAGCACCGGGGACGCCAGGGTGACGGCGGAGTTCTGCACGGGGTCGTTGAGCATCCCCACGAAATAGGTGTCCGCCAGATTATACAGCACCATCACCAGCGAGCTGAGGACGGTGGGCACCGACAGGGACAGCACCGCCCGGGGGATGGGCATGGTTTCAAACAGGGCCGATTTTTGGACGTTTTCCATCGTTCCACCTCAAGACACAGGTTGCGGAGCCGTCGCGAACAGGCGCAGCACGACTCCGGCGCGTTTTTTCTATTATAGCACGCCCAGGATAGAATGAAAAGAGGCGCTGTCCCCCATTTTTGACTTGCCGGAACGGGGGAAATGGTATAAACTATCTTCAACCCAAGGATTGGAGGAATTGTAATGGAACTGAACATCGGCCTGAAGGGCCGCGCCGAGACCACCGTCACCCCGGATAACACCGCCCAGGCGGTGGGCTCCGGGCTGGTGCCCGTGTTCGCCACGCCGTATATGATCGCCCTGATGGAAAACGCCGCCGTCAACGCGGTGCAGGCCGCCCTGGCCCCAGACGAGGGCACGGTGGGCACCCGGCTGGACGTGACCCACGACGCCGCCACCCCCATCGGCCTGAAGGTGTGGGCGGAGGCGGAGCTGACGGCGGTGGAGGGCCGGAAGCTCACCTTTGCCGTGGCCGCCTACGACGAGCGGGAGCAGATCGGCGGCGGAACCCATGAGCGGTTTATCATCAAGCCCGAAAAGTTCCTGGCCCGGGCCCAGGCCAAGGGCAAGGCGTAAAAAACCAGCCGTCCGCACCGCGGACGGCTGGTTTTTATCTGTCAGGCGTTGAACACGTACTGATCCAGCCGGCGGAACGCCTCCTCCACCCGGGAGAGAGGCAGGGCCAGGTTTACCCGGATGTGACAGGGGCCGTGGAACATCCGCCCGTCCTGCCAGGCCACCCCCACGTCCCAGCCCATCCGCTCCAGCTGGTCGATGGTTTTGCCGTGGGCGGCGCACCAGTCCGTGCAGTCCAGGAACAGCATATAGGTGCCCTGGGGCTTGGACACCTTCACGCCCTGGAAGTGCTTTGCGATATACTGGCAGGCAAAGTCCACGTTGCCGGTGAGCACCTGCCGCAGCTCGTCCAGCCACACCTGCCCCTCTGGGGCGTAGGCGGCGGTGAGGGCGTGCATGGACAGCACGTTCATCTCGTTGTAGTGGCACAGGGAGGATTCCTTCTCCACCCGCTCCCGCAGCCAGGGGTTGTAGATCACGTGGTAGCTTCCCACCAGCCCCGCTAAATTGAAGGTCTTGGAGGGGGCGTACAGGGCCACCGTGCGCTGCCGCGCGTCCTCGCTGACGCTCTGGGTGGGGATATGCCGGCAGCCCTCCAGGGTCAGATCCGACCAGATCTCGTCGGACACCACGTACACGTTGTGCTTGCGGAACAGCTCCATGGCCCGCTCCAGCTCCCACCGCTCCCACACCCGGCCGCAGGGGTTGTGGGGGGAGCAGAACACGGCGGCGTGGATGTGGTGTTCCACGATCTTCCGCTCCATGTCGTCAAAGTCCATCCGCCACACGTTGTCCCCGTCCAGCGCCAGGGGGCTGTGGACGATGTGGTAGCCGTTGTCGGTGAGGGCGTGGGTAAAGCCGATATAGGTGGGGGAGTGGAGCAGCACATTGTCCCCCCGGGAGCACAACACGTTCAGCGCGGAAACCACCCCGCCCAGCACGCCGTTCTCGTACCCGATGTGCGCCCGCTCCAGCCCCGTCACCCCGTTGCGCTCCCGCTGCCAGCGGAGGATGGCGTCATAGTACCCGTCCGTGGGGGAGAAGTAGCCGAAGGCGGGGTGTTGGGCCCGCTCTATCATGGCGGCGGGTATGCCGGGAAAGGTGGGGAAGTTCATGTCCGCCACCCACATGGGGATGGCGTCGAAGCCCTCCCGGGGGGCGCCGGGGCGGCCGGGCTGGCCGATGCCGTCCAGGGCGATGGCGTCCCGGCCATGGCGATCCAGAATGGAGGTAAAATCATACTTCATAGCGGCGGAAAACCCTTTCCAATGAACTTACAGCAGGTGGAAGCTGACCACCAGCCCGGAGAACACGATGGACACGGTGGACACCAGCTTGATGAGTATGTTCAGCGCGGGGCCGGAGGTGTCCTTGAAGGGGTCGCCCACGGTGTCGCCGATGACGGCGGCCTTGTGGCACTCGGAGCCCTTGCCGCCGTGGTGGCCGGACTCGATGTACTTCTTGGCGTTGTCCCAGGCGCCGCCGGCGTTGGACATGAACACCGCCACGGCGAAGCCGGTGACGGAGACCCCGCCCAGCAGGCCCACCACGCCCTCAACCCCTAAAATCAGGCCGGTGACGATGGGCACGATGATGGCCAGCAGGGAGGGCTTCACCATCTCCCGCAGGGCCCCCTTGGTGCACAGGGCCACGCAGGAGGCGTAGTCCGGGTCGGCGGAGCCGTCCATGATGCCGGTGATCTCCCGGAACTGGCGGCGCACCTCCACCACGATGGACTGGGCGGCCCGCTGCACCGCGCTCATGGTGAAGGCGGCGAACACGAAGGTGAGCATGGCCCCGATGAACAGCCCCACCAGCACCGCCGGGTTGGTGAGGGACAGGTCGATGGCCTCCGCCTTGGCGGACACGATGTCCACATAGCTCACCAGCAGGGCCAGGGCGGTGAGGGCGGCGGAGCCGATGGCGAAGCCCTTGCCGGTGGCGGCGGTGGTGTTGCCCAGGGAGTCCAGGGCGTCGGTGCGCTCCCGCACCTCCTCGCCTAAACCGGACATCTCGGCGATGCCGCCGGCGTTGTCCGCCACGGGGCCGTAGGCGTCGGTGGCCAGGGTGATGCCCAGGGTGGACAGCATCCCCACCGCGGCGATGCCGATGCCGTACAGCCCCTGGGAGAAGCTGGCGGCGTAGTGATCGGAGGCGGTGGCCAGGGAGCCGCCGGCGGCGATGAAGGACACGATGACCGCCACGCCCACGATGAGAATGGGGGCGATGGTGGACAGCATCCCCAGGGACAGCCCGCCGATGATGGTGGTGGCCGCCCCGGTCTCGGTGGCGTCCGCCAGCCCCTTGGTGGGCTTATAGGTGTCGGAGGTGTAGTACTCGGTGAAGTAGCCGATGGCGCAGCCGCCGATGAGCCCGCACAGGATGGCGACATACACGCCCCAGTTGCCCAGCAGGAACCAGGTCAGCGGGGCGGCGGCGATGGCGGCCAGGACGGCGGCGGTGTAGGTGCCCTTCCGGAGGGTGCCCAGCAGCTCCCGCTGGGTGGCGCCTTCTTTTGTCTTAATGAGGAAGGAGCCCAGGATGGAGCACACGATGCCCACCGCGGCCAGCAGGATGGGCAGCAGCATGGCCTCCCACGCCTTGCCGGAGCCGGAGTAGGCCGCCACGCCCAGGGCGAAGGTGGCCAGGATGGAGCCCACGTAGGACTCGTACAGGTCGGCCCCCATGCCGGCCACGTCACCCACGTTGTCGCCCACGTTGTCGGCGATGGTGGCAGGGTTCCGGGGGTCGTCCTCGGGGATACCCGCCTCCACCTTACCCACCAGGTCGGCGCCCACGTCGGCGGCCTTGGTGAAGATGCCGCCGCCCACCCGGGCGAACAGGGCCATGAAGGAGGCGCCCATGCCGAACATCACCATGGTCTGGGCAATCTGGGGGGCGTCATAGCCCGCGATGTACTTCAGGATGTGGAACCAGATGGACACGTCCAGCAGGCCCAGCCCCACCACCGTGAAGCCCATGACGGAGCCGGCGGAGAAGGCCACGCTGAGCCCCCGGTTCAGGCTCTCGGAGGCGGCCTGGGCGGTGCGGGCGTTGGCGGCGGTGGCCACCTTCATGCCCACAAAGCCGGCCAGGGCGGAGTACACCCCGCCGGTGAGGAAGGCGAAGGGGATGAACCAGTTGCCCAACAGCCTGCGCCAGCACAGGATCAACAGAACGACAAAGACCACCAGAAACACTTTAAACACAGTGGCGTACTGGTGGCGCAGGTAGGCGTTGGCCCCCTCCCGGATGGCGGAGGCGATTTTTTTCATGGCGTCGTTGCCCTCGGAAAAGGACAGCACCCGCTTGGCCTGGAAGATGGCGAACAGCAGGGCGAGAACCCCCGCCGCCAGGCCCAGCCAGAATAATTGCTGCGTACCCAAAACGACATTGCTCCTCTCGTAGCCGCCGGCGGCGCGGCCGGGTCGGCGTTTTTCTATCCTGTATTTTACACAAGCTGGATTTGTTTTGCAAGAAAAAAATGCGTCTTTTCACCTGAAAAATGAAAAGACGCACACAAAAGAACGATATTTTTTTAACAATTCCTCAGGAACGACGCCAGGCGCTGCGGCTGAACAGCACCAGAATGGGGAACATCTCCAGCCGCCCCAGCACCATCAGGAAGGACAAAACCAGCTTGCTCAGCACGGAAAAGGCGGCGAAATTGCCCGCCGGGCCCACCAGTTCCAGCCCTGGCCCCACGTTGCTGATGCAGGTGATGACGGCGGTGAGGGTGGTGCCGAAGGAGAAGTTGTCCAGCCCCACCACCACGGCCATGCCGAACACCAGGAACAGGTTGATGATGAAGTAGCACTGGGTGGTGTGGAGGGTGGCCTCGGGCAGGGGCGCACCGTCCAACCGCACCACCGACACGGCCCGGGGATGGATGATGGAGCGCACCTCCCGGCGGGCGGAGCGGATCAGGATCAGGATCCGGCTGCACTTGATGCCGCCGCCGGTGGATCCGGCGCAGGCCCCGATGAAGGTGAGCACCACCAGCAGCACCTTGGAGAACTCAGGCCACAGATCGTAGTTGGCGGAGGAGAAGCCGGTGGTGGACACGATGGACGCCACCTGGAAGGCGGCGTACCGCACGCACTCCCCCACGCCGTTGTACAGATCCCGGATGTTCCAGGCGATGGCGGCGGTGGACACGGCCACCATGATGAGGAAGAACCGCAGCTCGTCGCTTTTCAGGGCCTGCTTCGCCTTGCCGGTGAGGATGAGGAAATAGACGGCGAAGTTCACCGAGAACAGCAGCATAAAGACGGTGATGATGATCTCCGCCGCCGGATTGCCGAAGGAGCCCACCGAGGCGTTCATGCGGGAAAAGCCGCCGGTGCCGGCGGTGGACATGGCGTGGGTGACGGCGTCGTACCAGTTGAGGCCGGCCAGCCGCAGGCACAGGGTCTCCAGCACCGTCAGGGCCAGATAGATGGCGTACAGCACCTTGGACGATTGGGAGGCCCGGGGCATGAGCTTGCTTTTCACCGGCCCGGGGCTCTCCGCCCGGATGAGGAAGTTGGAGCTGATGCCCAAAAAGGGCAGCAGGGCGGCGGTGAGCACCAGCACCCCCATCCCCCCCAGCCAATGGGTAAAGGAGCGCCAGAACAGCAGGCCCATGGGAAGGCCCTCGATCTCGGTCAAAATGGTGGCCCCGGTGGTGGTGAAGCCGGAAATCGTCTCAAAAAAACAGTCCACATAGGGCCCAAACTGCCCGGAGAACCAGAAGGGCAGCGCCCCGAAGGCCCCGAACAGCACCCAGATCAGGCCCACGGTGAAGAAACCCTCCCGGGCGAAGAAGTCCTTCTTGGGCTTGAGGAGGAACACGGGCACACAGGCCGCCGCCAGGATGATCAGGATGGAGGACAGGAAGGGCACGGGGCTCTCCCCGTAGAGCAGGGCCACCCCCAGGGGCAGCAGCATGGCCGCCGCCTCGATGAGCAGGGTGAAGCCGGTGATACGCAGCACCAATTTAAAATTCATAGGCCGCCGCCCTCGTAGATGTCGTTGAGATCCAGGATGCCGCTGTCCCGGGCCACCACGATCACGTTGTCCCCGCTCTCCAGGGTGGTGGAGCCCTCGGGGATGATCACCTTCGCCCCCCGGACGATGACGGCGATGAGCACGCCCTTTTTCAGCTTCAGATCCTTCAGCGGCACCCCCAGATGCTGGGTGGTGGGGGCCGCCACGAACTCCATGGCCTCCGCCCGGCCCTCCGCGATGCGGTACAGGGCGATCATGGCGCTGCCCTTGGAGTTTTGCAGCCCCCGGATCATCCGCAGGATCTGCCCCGCGGTGGTCAGCTTGGGGGACACCACCGACTCCACCCCGGCGGAGTGGGCGATGGAGGTGTAGTTCTGCCGGTTGGACTTGGCCACCACCTTGGACACCCCCGCCTGATGGGCGTAGAGGGAGATGATCAGGTTGTCCTCGTCCCGGTCGGTGAGGGCGATGAAGGCGTCGCTGGCGGCCATGCGCTCCTCCTCCAGCAGCTCCGGGTCGGTGCCGTCCCCCTGGATGATCAGGCTGTGGGGGAACCCCTCGGCCAGGGCGCGGCAGCGGGCCGGATCCCGTTCCACCACCTTGCAGCTCATGCCCAGCCGCTCCAGCTGCACCAGCAGATAGAAGGCGATGCGGCCGCCGCCGATGATGAACACCTCCCGTATGCGGTGGGTCTGCCGGCCCAGCAGCTTGAAGAACTGGTGGACGCCGTTGGGAGTGCCCGCCACGTACACCCGATCCTCCCGGGCCAGGACGGTGGAGCCGTTGGGGATGAACACGTCGTCCCCCCGCTCCACGGCGCAGAACAGCACGGGCAGATCCTGGATCTTGGAGGACAGGGAGGCCAGGGAGCGGCCCGCCAGGAAGTCCGTCTCCTGGATGTGGAAGGAGATGAGCTCCACCCGGCCCCGGGCAAAGGTGTCGATGTTGGCGGCGGAGGGGAAGCGCAGCAGCCGGGAGATCTCCACCGCCGAGGCCAGCTCCGGGTTGATGAGCATGGTGATGCCCAAGTCCCGCTTCAGGGTGTCCAGATCGTTGGCGTACTCCGTGCCCCGCACCCGGGCCACCGTATAGGGCACCCCCAAGTTGTGGGCGCAGTGGCAGCACAGCAGGTTGATCTCGTCGGAGGCGGTGGCGGCGATGAGCACGTCGCACTCCCGGGCCCCCGCCTCCAGCAGCAGATCCCGGGAGGCGCAGTTCCCCTTCAGGCACATCACGTCCAGCTGGTTGGACAGTCGGTTCAACACGGCGTCCGTCTTGTCCACAATGGTGACGCTGTGCCCCTCGCCGGACAGGTGCTCGGCCACGGTGCCGCCCACCTTGCCCGCCCCGGCAATGATGATATTCAAAGCGATCAGCTCGATTCCTTAAAAAATCGGGAAAACGCGGCCAAATCCCGCAAAGCGGCCGGGAAGGCCGCCCTGCGGGAAATGGAGTGGATTACTCTAACACCGCCCCCCGGGCGGCGGAGGTGACCAGCTTGGCGTACCGGGCCAGGTAGCCGGTCTTGATCTTGGGCTCGGGGCACGTCCAGGCGGCGCGCCGCTTGGCCAGGGTGTCCCCGTCCACCAGCAGCTGGATCCTGCAGGCGGGGATGTCGATGGCGATCCGGTCGCCCTCCTCCACGAAGGCGATGGGCCCGCCCTGGGCGGCCTCGGGACAGACGTGGCCGATGGAGGCCCCCCGGGTGGCCCCGGAGAACCGCCCGTCCGTGATCAGGGCCACGGACTCCCCCAGGCCCATGCCGCAGATGGCGGAGGTGGGGTTGAGCATCTCCCGCATCCCGGGCCCGCCCTTGGGGCCCTCGCAGCGGATGACCACCACGTCCCCCGCCACGATCTTGCCGGCGTAGATGGCCTCGATGGCCTCCTCCTCGGAGTTGAACACCCGGGCGGGGCCCTCATGCCGCATCATCTCGGGGGCCACGGCGGAACGCTTCACCACACAGCCCTCCGGGGCCAGGTTGCCCTTGAGGACGGCGATGCCGCCGTCGGCGGAATAGGGGTTGTCGATGGGCCGGATCAGCTCTGGGTTCCGGTTGACCACGCCCTCTAAGTTCTCGGCCAGGGTCTTGCCGGTGCAGGTCATGACGCTGGTGTCCAGCAGGCCCTTCTTGTTCAGCTCCGCCATGACGGCGTGGACGCCCCCCGCGCCCTCCAGATCCTCCATGTAGGTGTCCCCGGCGGGGGCCAGGTGGCACAGGTTGGGGGTTTTACTGGAGATCTCGTTGCTCATGTCCAGATCCAGCTCGATGCCGCACTCGTGGGCGATGGCGGGCAGGTGGAGCATGGTGTTGGTGGAGCAGCCCAGGGCCATGTCCACTGTCTCGGCGTTGTGGAAGGCGGCCTCCGTCATGATGTCCCGGGGGCGGATGTCCCGCTTCACCAGCTCCATGATCTGCATCCCGGCGTGCTTGGCCAGCCGCAGCCGGGCCGACCACACGGCGGGGATGGTGCCGTTGCCCTTCAGCCCCATGCCGATGGCCTCGGTGAGGCAGTTCATGGAGTTGGCGGTGTACATACCGGAGCAGGAGCCGCAGGTGGGGCAGGCGTTCTCCTCGTACTCCTCCACCCCCGCCTCGTCCAGCTTGCCGGCGTAGTAGCCCCCCACCGCCTCAAACATATGGGACAGGCAGGTGCGCCGCCCGTCGTTGAGCCTTCCGGCCAGCATGGGCCCGCCGGAGCAGAAGATGGTGGGGATATTCACCCGGGCGGCGGCCATCAGCAGCCCCGGCACGTTTTTGTCGCAGTTGGGGATCATCACCAGCCCGTCGAACTGGTGGGCCATGGCCATGGCCTCGGTGGAGTCGGCGATGAGATCCCGGGTGACCAGGGAGTACTTCATGCCCACGTGGCCCATGGCGATGCCGTCGCACACGGCGATGGCGGGGAACTCCACGGGGGTACCCCCGGCGGCCCGGATGCCCGCCTTGACCGCTTCGGCGATCTTGTCCAGGTTCATGTGGCCGGGGACGATCTCATTATAGGAGCACACCACGCCGATGAGGGGGCGCTCCAGCTCCTCCCTGGTATAGCCCAGGGCGTAGAACAGGGAGCGGTTGGGGGCGGTGGGGACGCCCTTTTTCACGTTGTCGGAACGCATAAGGCAGATCTCCTTCGCGGTAGTGTGGGGGAAAGCGTTGTGTCATTGTACCACAGAAAAAGCGGGAGCGCAATGGAGAATCGGCGGATTTCCACGCCGGATTCCCTTGCGCTCCTGGAGTTCGTTGACAAATTGTCCCTGGAAGGTTAAGATAAAAACGGCGCTGTCGTGAAAACGGTAGGCGGTTGGCTACATAGCCCCGAAAGGGGGTGTAGAGCAATGCTGATTACTGTGACGTTTTATGTCCACAAATGGGCAATTACGGTTCAAGTAAGATGCAGAAACCGCCACTCGGCCAAGTGACGGTTTCCTGTTGCATAAATAGGAACTAAACTCACAAAACCGGGCTAACCGCTTACCGACAGCGCCCTTATCATTATTATACAGCACCGGGGCGTTTTGTCAAGCACAAAGCGCCCCGGCATTTTTATGGCTGGGCATTGTTTTCCGCTTCCGCGTCCTCCTTCAGGCTCTCCAGGGCCACCCGGGTGGCCTCGATGACAAAGGCGGAAAAGGTGGCCCCGGTGCCCCGGATGGCTTCCTCTACCTCGTCGATGATATCGTTGGGGAAGCGGATGGATTTTGGGGTGGTTGGAGGGATTACAGGCACTTTAAATTTTCTCATGTCATTCACCACGCATTACATTATGTACTTTACAATGTAATGCAATACGTGCTATAATTGTGTATGACAACGGTATAACAATTGTTTACGAAGGGAGTGAGAAAGCCGATGACAACACTGCAATTTGTGCTCTCAACCCTGATCAAAAACGGCACCGTGACGGTGGAGACCCCGGATCTGGACATGGATCAGCTGCGCCAGGCCATAGAGAACCGGGCGGAATGGACGCTGCAGGAGGTGCGCGGCGTGGTGTTCGAGGAGGAGATGACGGACGCGGAGAAGATCGCGTGGCTCCAAAAGCGGCTGGAGTGAGGGCTGTCCCTCCCCTCCCCTGCCCGCCCGCAGGTGGACAAATCCCGGGCGAAACTGCCGTCCCCTGTTGCTGGACTTCCCCGCCCCCCGGGGCTATAATAGGCCACAGGAAAGGAGCTGGTTTTATGAACTTGGGAAGCAGCCTGTCCGCCGCCCGGAGGAAGTCCGGCCTGTCCCAGGAGGCGGTGGCGGAGAAGCTGGGGGTGAGCCGCCAGACCGTCTCCAAGTGGGAGACGGGGGGTTCACTTAGATAAAGATACCACATCAATAATCCCACGCTGACTTTTGCTCAACCGATACAGCCAGAGGGCTGGATAACAAGAAAAGGCGGTATGCGCCCCGTGGAGGGGTAGCGTACCGCCTTTTCTTGTGGGGGTTTCCAAAGGGGGCAACGCCCCCATTTG
>SFVC01000085.1 GCA_004560375.1 bacterium | reverse complement strand
CTTGCAAGGCAAGGCTTTGCGCGACATTTGATCTGATTCGAGGCGGGCTTTGCCCCCTCGAGCTCCCCCTGCGTAAAGGAACTGCTTGCCGCATAAAGAGGGTTTATCGACAAGCTGAAAGGGCCGCCGGGAGGCGGCCCTTTTTTGCGTATCAGGACTCCACCACCGGGGGGACGAAGTCCTCGATGGCGGCGCGGAGCTTGGGGTGGTGGATGACGAAGTGGATGGCGGGGCTGCGGCCCTTGGACACCATAGCCCACTTGCCCAGGTGCATCTGTATGTCCAGGTTGCGGAAGGTGTGGCTGGCGGAGAGAGTGGCCGTGTAGCCGGGGTGGGTCTCGGCGAAGCGGCGGGTCTGGTCCAGGTGGGACTGGTAGTCCTCGTAGGTGTAGTGCAGATCCCGGGGATAGAACAGGCCGGAAAGGGGCAGGGACAGGGGATAGTCCTCAAACTCCTGGCGGGACAGGAGGGGCAGGCGATCCTCCACCGGGTCGTGGGACAGGATGGCCTCCGCCATGTCACGGCGGCAGCGGGCGTAGTCCAGGATCAGGGCGCAGTCTTCATCGGAGACGTGATGGCGGGCCAGGAAGTCCCGGAGAAACATCTCGTCCAGCGTATAGATGGGCGGGGCGGACAGGATATTCCGGCGCGGGCCGGGGAGTGCGGCATCGGAGAGCAGGAAGGCGCGGAGACGCTGGGCGCTGTCCTCGCGGTAGATGTCCATCAGGGGCTTGGCGCAGCGGAGCAGGTCGTTGGCCCGGCGGGTGTAATACTCCACGTCGGACTTGACGCTGGTCAGGTGGTAGCGTCCCTCGGCGTGGTGCCCCACAATGGCTTCGCCGGACAGGGCCACCGAGCCGGAGACCTTGAGGAAGTGGTGGAACACGCTGTTTTGGGCGTTTTTCAGGTAGTAGGGGGAGATCTGGCCGGTCATATACATGGGGATGTGGCTCTCCAGGCCCAGCATCATCTCGGAGAAGGAGCGGTCCAGATTGTGGATGATGTGGAGGTGGAGACCCTTTTTCAGCAGGGCGGCCATGCCGAACATCCACTTTTTGGGAAAATCCGGGTCGCGGGCCATCTCGGTCATGGGCATATCGCTATACAGGATGACCGCCTCGGCGGAGCGGGAGAGAGCGGTGGTCTTGAGAAAGTCCAGCTCCGCGTCCATCATGGCCCGCAGGCCGGTGACGGTGCGGCTGGTGGGGAGCTGGAAGGGAAGGGTGGGGATCTTCAGCTCGTCGAAGCGGATGGAGCGGATATACTCGTTCAGGTCGAACTCGTCCAGCTTGGTGAGAAAAGAGGATACATCGTTCTCCGGGCGGCCATGACCGTCCAGCAGCCAGGTCTTGACGCGCCGGCGGCACTGCTCCGGGTCGGCGATGCTCTCCGGGGCGCAGTCCAGCAGCTCGGCCAGGACGGCGCAGCGGTCCGGGTCGTTGACCTCGGCGGCCACGTGGTTGGCTACAGCAGCGGCGAACTGCACCGGCTCGGCGGGCTGGCGTGCGCCGCTGCGGAAGCGGAAGAGGGTGGAGGCATCGTAGTTGGTGTGCTGGCTCAGGCGGGGGATGCTGAGACGGAGGACGGACACCAGCGTGTTGAAATTCTGCCGCAGGCGCTCCTTGTCCACGGTGTCGCAGTCCTGACAGGCGAGAAACGATCGGCGCACGTCCTCGGCGGTCATGCTTTGGGACTGGGCGGCGATGGCCTCACACAGGCGGGCGAAGGGCTCGCCGTGGAGGTCGGGGATGCGGCTGCCGCCGCGATAGCGGCTGAGGGCGGCGGGGGAGATATTGGCGGCGGCGCACAGCTCCTGGGCGGAGCAGCCCAGAGCGGCGATGTATTCGTTCAGTTGGTCACAAAAGCGCATAAGGATGTCCTCCCGGATGATTTCCCTCATTATACACCAAGCCGGAGAAAAGGAAAAGACGGGTGGGGAATTTATTTTCCGCTATGGCTATTGCCGGGGTGGAAAGCGCTGTTCCACCGGGGGCGGAAAACAGGTATAATAATCACTGGTATAAACTGGCTGCGGCGCAGCCGATAGCAAGGAGGGCAACACATGAAGAAAGGAAACGGAAAAAAGACGCTGCGAGCGGTACTGGCGGCGGCGCTGGGCACGGTGATGCTCATGAGCCTGGCCTGGGCCGGAGTGACGGATGTGACCGGGGGGAGCAAAACGATCGTCAACACCACGGTGGAGAACGTCTATACGGATACCTATGACCGCAGGAGCTTTGCGCTGACCAAGGGCACGAACACATTTGAGGGAATGGGCTCTTACATGGGCAACGGTGAGCGGGATCAGGCGGAAGGCACGATGACAGTGCAGTTCGCCGGATTGAGCACGCCGGTGAATATCGTCTACACGGTGGCGGGGGACGCGGTGACTATGACGGTGGTCAACTATGACCAGCTGCCCGACGGCGTTTACAGCAGCGAGTATCGGGAGCAAAAGGATAAGATGACCACCACGTAT
>SFVC01000084.1 GCA_004560375.1 bacterium | reverse complement strand
CCCGCAATCTCGCCACGGTGGCCTCGGTATTCTGCTTCTTCGCCAGCTTGTCGGCCAGGCGGAGCAGGGCCTCGCCCAGGCCCTCCAGACCGCCCTCGGCGCTGCGGGGCAGCACCTCGGCGGCGGGCAGCAGCAGGGCGGAGGTCACATTGGCCGTCCGGCGCTGGTTGGCAGGGTCGAAGGTGCCCATGGAGTCGATCTCGTCGTCGAAAAACTCGCAGCGGACAGGCTGGTCCATCAACGGGGAGAACACATCCAGGATGCCGCCCCGCAGGGCGAACTGGCCCACGCCCTCCACCTGGTCGCAGCGGGTATAGCCCGCCGCCAGGAGGCGATCTGTCAGCTGCTTCAGGTCGGTTTGTCCGCCGACTTCCAGCGTCATGGACAGAGAGGTCAGCAGATCCGGCGGCAGGGTTCGGGCCATCAGGGCGTCAGCGGTGGCGACGGTGACGGGGGCGCTGCCATTTGCCAGGGCGTAAAGCGCCGCCAGGCGGCTGCGCTCCCAGTCCCGGGAGCTGACGGCGCCGGGGCGGAACTGCCACTCCCGGCTCAAAAGCAGTACCGGGGACCGCCCGGTGAGGGCGGTGAGGTCGGCGGTGAGCTGACGGGCTTCCCGGTCGTCACCACAGACGAACACGGCGGGACGGTGCGCCGCCCGGGCCACGGCGGCGCCTACGCAGGCCCGCTGCACCGGCTGGAGCCCGGTGACCGCCGCGGGGCATCCGCCGTCCTCTACCCGGCGGATGAGCTCCGCCACCTCCGGAATGGTTTGCAGTTGTTGCAGGAAGTGTTCCATAGGACGCCTTTCTTGTTAAAATATGGAAGTTGCGGGGATGGAGGGAGGACCGTCCACGGGGCGGGGACGGGGGACACCTCAGTTGTAATCGTTCATCGCCTTCTGGCAGCCGTGCTCAATGATGCACTCCGCCGCCTGGATGGCTTTTTCAAAGCTCTCCACCAGCACCTTCCGCTCCGCCTGGGAGGGCACGCCGATGACCCAGTCGATCATGTCGCCGCCCTCGCCGGGGGCGCCGGTGCCGATCTTGATGCGGGGGAAGTCCTGGGTGCCCAGGTGGGCGATGATGTTCTTGATGCCGTTGTGGCCGCCGGCGGAGCCGGTGGGCCGGACCCGCAACTTGCCCACGGGCAGGGATACGTCGTCATAGATGACCAGCACATGGTCGGCGGGGACCTTGTAGAACTGGGCCGCTTCCCGTACCGCCTCGCCGGAGAGGTTCATATAGGTCTGGGGCTTCATCACCAGGCATTTGCACCCGGCGAAGCTCAGAATGTTGAAGGCGGACTTGAATTTCACCTTGTTCAGCTTCACACCGGCCTTTTCCGCCAGCAGGTCCACGGTGAGAAAGCCCATGTTGTGGCGGGTGTGCTCATATTTCTGGCCGGGATTGCCCAGGCCCACGATGAGCCAGTCCACGGCCGAGGATTTGTTTCCGAACAGCATAGGGGGAATTCTCCTTTGTGTTGGGTTGATACAGCCCACAAAGGCGGGAAAGAAGTCTTTCCCGCCTTTGTAAACATATTTGAGGGTGTGGGGGGCGCTTTCTCAGCGGAACAGCTTGGAAATGGAAACCTCCTGATAGATGCGCTCGATGGCCTCGGCAAACATGGGGGCCACGGGGAGGTACTTGATCTTGCTGCTGAGAGAGGGATCGATGGCGGGGATGGTGTCCAGCAGAGCCAGCTCCTGAATGGCGCTGTTGTTGACACGCTCAATGGCAGGGCCGGACAGCACGCCGTGAGAGGCACAGGCATAGACATGATTGGCGCCGCCCACTTCCACGATGGCCTTGGCGGCGTTGCACAGGCTGCCGGCGGTATCCACCAGGTCGTCAAACAGGATGCAGTCCTTGTCCTTCACGTCGCCGATGACATTCATGACCTCGCACTGGTTGGCCTTCTGGCGGCGCTTATCCACGATGGCGAGGTTCATGTGCAGCTTCTGGGCGAAGGCGCGGGCACGGGCCACGGAGCCCACATCGGGAGAGACGACCACCATATCCTCGCAGCGGTCACCGAACTTCTTGGCGTAATAATCCACGAAGATGGGGTTGCCGGCCAGGTTGTCCACGGGGATGTCAAAGAAGCCCTGGATCTGGGCGGCGTGGAGATCCATGGTCAGCACACGGTCAGCGCCGGCGGCGGTGATCATATTGGCCACCAACTTGGCGGTGATAGGATCGCGGGCCTTGGCCTTACGGTCCTGCCGGGCATAGCCGAAGTAGGGGATGACGGCGGTGATGCGGCCGGCGGAGGCGCGCTTCAGGGCGTCAATCATGATGAGCAGCTCCATCAGATTGTTGTTGACGGGAGTGCAGGTGGACTGCACCACGAACACGTCGCTGCCTCGGACGGTCTCATACAGGGAGGAAAAGATCTCGCCATCAGAGAAGGTGCCGACCTCCGACTCGCCCAGCTTGGTGCCCATGAGTTTGCAAATATCTCCCGCCAGCTTGGGGTTGGAATTGCCGG
>SFVC01000004.1 GCA_004560375.1 bacterium | reverse complement strand
TGATATGATACCAATAAAGTAGACATTAAAATATAGGACACCTTGATGTATAATAAAAGAGTCAAGGAGTTGAAGAAAAATGGGAAAATACCAATTCAGTTACGAAGAAAAGATTACCATCATCAGAGAGCATGAGGAAAACCATAAGACACTGAAAGCAATCTGCGAGGAATATGACATCAGCAAGAGTTATCTGTGCTACATACTGAGAGACTACCGAGAGAACGGCAAGGAATCGTTGAAGAATACAAGGTATTACTCCGCAGAATACAAGCTAAAAGTAATTAAACGCCACTTTGAGGATGGTATATCCGTTGCTGATCTGACGAGAGAAACCGGTATCCAATACCGTATGCTCAAGCAGTGGTTTGAGGACTACCAAAAGCGTGGAGAAGAAGGACTAAGCACCCGCAAAAGAGGTAGACCGAGAAAGCCACAGCCGAATACACCAGAAGAGAAGATACGCCAATTAGAAATGGAAAACGAGGTATTACGGGCTTTTCGGGAAGAATGCGAAAGGTGGGATGCAAAGAACTCCGGTACAAAGTAATTCATCGGTTTAGAGATCGTTTCACGGTGGAAGAACTCTGCAAGTTGCTTGAAGTATCCCGTAGCGGATATTACAAATGGTTGAATCGAAAAGACGAACCCGACAAGGACAAAGTGATTGCAGATTTAATCGTGGAATGCCACAAGAAAGCACATAGAACTTATGGCTATCGCCGTGTTAAGATATGGTTGCTGAGAGAAACGGGACTTGTGATCAACCACAAAGCAGTTTTGCGAATTATGCGCAAATATAATCTGTTGGCTATACGAAAACGCAAACGGTTTCGTCATTATGATTGCAACACCTATACCCATTACAACAATGAATTGATGCGCAACTTTAAGGCGACAAAGCCCAATGAAAAATGGGTAACAGATATCTCCTACATACAAACAAAACAGGGATTCTTGTATCTTTCGATGATCAAGGATTTGTATGACAACAGTATTGTGGGTTACAAATATGCAACGCAAATGCCGGCAAGCCTGGTGATTGAAACGGTACGTGCAGCAGTGAAAAACGCCAAGCCCTCCGGAGGGCTTATCCTGCATAGTGACAATGGATTTCAATACACCTCCCAGGCATATTACAACGTTGCCAAAGCAAACGGTATTAAACCGTCTATGTCATCGGTGGGGTGCCCTTACGACAACGCCTGCGCCGAAAACTTCTTCAGCATGCTGAAGAATACAGCTCAAGACAGGACAAACCCCGATGGAAGTCCGTTATGCTTATGCTGCATAACAGGTGTCCTCAAAAAATGTCTACTTGACAGGGGGCGTGTCACAAAACATCCCGGAATATGGGACAGAAAGCGCGGTATGCTAAGGCCAAACAGAACGAGGAGGCTTTTGCAATGAAAAAAACCATCTACCTGACCGATGAGAGCCTGTGGCAAAACGAGGCCGCGGGGCGGCACCTGGAGCGGGTATCCGGCGGCGAGGGTGGAGTATCCCGCAGCTGGCTGGGGGCAACGGCCCCGGCGGGCCGGGTGGTGGATCTCACCGCGTGGAAGGCGGAGAACCTGGTGGAGCTGGACGGACTGGAGGACGCCGGCCAGGAGCAGGAGAGCGGTTTGGCCTCCTACGAGGGCCGGGAGCTGCACCGCCGCCCCCGGGAGAAGCACCAGGCGGCCCTGGCCCTGGGAGAGCTGGCGGCCACGCTGTCCGTGCTGGGGCTGACGCTGGTGATGATCCTGCGGGTACTGGCCCTTTGAGCGCGGGAAAACGGAATTAAAAATGGAGAGCGGGCCGGGAAACCGGCCCGCTTTTATAAATTCTGCAAGAAAACAGGCGAACCGGGTAATTTCCGCTTTACAAATGGGAATAAATATGATATGCTTCCAAAGTACGCCCCGCAGTGGGCGCCCGCCGGCTTAGTCCTGGGACAACGCCGCGAACCGCGGCATTTCACCCACCCATGACCCAGCGGCAGGGCAATCAAAACAGAAAGGTGGAACCCCCATGATCCGCAAAGATCAGAAGACCTCCGTCATCGAGGCCAACCGCACCCACGAGACCGACACCGGCTCCCCCGAGGTGCAGATCGCCATTCTCACCGCCCGCATCCAGGAGCTCACCGAGCACCTGCGGGTGCACATCCACGACAACCACAGCCGCCGCGGCCTGTACAAGATGATCGGTAAGCGCCGCAAGCTGCTGGACTACCTGGCCAAGAAGGACATCGAGCGCTACCGCGCCGTCATCGCCAAGCTGGGCATCCGTAAGTAAGCCAAACAAGAGGGGTGGTGCGAAAACCGCACCACCCCTTCCCCGCATACTCCACCCTTGGAGCTATGCTTTTAGCAGTTGAACATGGGTCTTGCCAATAGGCTGGGCCTGTGTTCAAGTGCTAAAGGGTGGCTCCCCGGGAAATTTTAAAATACGAAAGGAGCAATCACCCAATGTCAACCGTCATTAAGCACAAGCAGTTTGTCAACCACAAGGTGTACAAGACCACCGTGGCGGGCCGTCCCCTGTCCATCGAGGTGGGCAAGGTGGCGGAGCTGGCCAACGCCTCCGCCCTGGTGAAGTACGGCGACACCACCGTGATGGTGGCGGTCACCGCCTCCGCCCGCCCCCGGGACGGCATCGACTTCTTCCCCCTGTCCGTGGACTTCGAGGAGAAGCTGTACGCCGTGGGCCGCATTCCCGGATCCTTCATGCGCCGGGAGGGCCAGCCCTCTCTGCCGGCCGTGCTGGCCAGCCGCCTCATCGACCGGCCCATCCGGCCCCTGTTCCCCTCCGACCTGCGTAACGACGTGGTGGTGACCTGCACCGTCATGAGCGTGGACTACGACTGCTCCCCCGAGGTCACCGCCATGATCGGCGTGTCCGCCTGTTTGAGCTACTCCGACATCCCCTGGGCCGGCCCCATCGGCTGCATGGAGGTGGGGTACTGCGACGGGAAGATCGTCATGAACCCCGACCAGGAGCAGAAGAAAACCTCCCAGATGGACGTGACCGTGGCGGCCACCATGGACAAGGTGGTGATGATCGAGGCCGGGGCCAAGGAGATCCCCGACGAGATCATGTATGAGGGCATTGTGGAGGCCCACGAGGAGATCAAGAAGCAGGTGGCCTTTATCAACCAGATCGTGGCCGAGATCGGCAAGCCCAAGTTCGAATATGAGCACGCCGACTTCAACCAGGAGCTGTTTGACGACATCGTGGCCAACTTCCTGGACGAGGCCAAGGCCGCCATGGACACCGACGACAAGAATGTGCGGGAGCAGCGCTGGAACGCCATGATCGACCACTGGCACGAGAAGTACCTGGAGCAGTACCCCGACATGGACAAGTACCTGGAGGAGTTCACCTACAAGTTCCAGAAGAAGATTGTCAAGGCCTGGCTGCTGGAGGGCCACCGGGTGGACGGCCGCGCCAAAAACGAGATCCGGCCCCTGGCCGCCGAGGTGGGCGTGCTGCCCCGGGTGCACGGTTCCGGCCTGTTTACCCGCGGCCAGACCCAGGTTTTGAGCGTGTGCACCCTGAACACCCTGTCCGCCGCCCAGAAGCTGGACACCATCTGGGAGGAGACCGAGAAGCGGTATATGCACCACTACAACTTCCCCGCCTACTCCGTGGGCGAGGCCCGGGGCGCCCGCTCCGTCAACCGCCGGGAGAAGGGCCACGGCGCCCTGGCCGAGCGGGCCCTGGAGCCCGTGATCCCCTCGGTGGACGAGTTCCCCTATGCCATCCGGGTGGTGAGCGAGGTGCTCTCCTCCAACGGCTCCACGTCCCAGGGCTCCATCTGCGGATCCACCCTGGCCCTCATGGACGCCGGCGTGCCCATCAAGGCCCCGGTGGCCGGCATCTCCTGCGGTCTCATCCAGGACGACGACGGCTCCTTCACCACCTTCATTGATATCCAGGGCGTGGAGGACTTCCACGGCGAGATGGACTTCAAGGTGGCGGGCACCAAGAAGGGCATCACCGCCATCCAGATGGATCTGAAGAACGACGGCCTGTCCCACGCCATCATCAAGGAGGCGCTGGAGATCACCCGGGACGCCCGGTTCGCCATTCTGGACGAGATCATGCTGCCCTGCATCGCCCAGCCCCGGCCCGAGGTGAGCAAGTACGCCCCCAAGATGATCACCGTGAAGATCGACCCGGACAAGATCCGGGAGGTCATCGGCAAGGGCGGCTCCGTGATCCAGAAGATCACCGCCGAGTCCGGCGCCCAGATCGACATCGAGGACGACGGCACCATCCACATCGCCTCCCCCAACGCCGAGGCCTGCGAGATCGCCAAGAAGATGATCGACACCATCGTGTTTGTGCCCGAGGTGGGCTCGCTGTACTACGGCAAGGTGGTTCGCATCCTCCAGTTCGGCGCCTTCGTGGAGCTGGCCCCCGGCAAGGACGGCATGGTGCACATCTCCAAGCTGGCCAACCACCGGGTGGCCAAGGTGGAGGACGTGATCAACATCGGCGACATGATCTGGGTGAAGGTCACCGACATCGACGAGAAGGGCCGGGTCAACCTGTCCTACAAGGACGCCCTCCGGGAGATCGAGGAGAAGAAGGCCCGGGGCGAGATGGTAAAGTAAAGAAAACCTGGAACCAGGGGGCGGCGGCTGCCGCCCCCTGTGATTTTGCCCGTAGCAAGGCCGCCACGCCGCCTTGCTTTATATCATGCCGGTTTATGGGACTGCTTATGGGGTATCCTGTTCTCAGAACACAGGGGAGGGCACCCCCCGAAGGAAAGGAGCGTCCCATATGTACGAGATCGAATTTGTGAGAGGCCACGTGGAGGTCTACCTGGACGGCGCGTTCTGCTTTTCCGCCGATACCCGGGGGGAGGCGGAGCAGGAGATCGCCCTCATGACCGCGTAAGAACAGAGAAACCGCCCTGTGCCGGTTCGGCACAGGGCGGTTTTGGCAGGGCTCAGGTGTTCTCCATGAAGTTCTTCAGCATCTGGGCCGCCTGAGCACGGGTGGCCGTCCCGCGGGGGTTCAGCTGACCGTTGGGATAGCCGCTGATGATGCCGTTGGACACAGCCCAGCGCAGGGCCTGCTGGGCATAGCCGCTGGCCTGATCCGCGTCGGTGAAGGCCAGGCCCTGATCGCTGCCGGCTTCGGGGCTTCCCGCATATCGCCAGAGCATGACCGCGAACTGCTCCCGGGTGATGCTGTCGTTGGGGCGGAACTGCCCCTCTCCGTAGCCGTTTACGATGCCGTTCTCCGCGGCCCAGACGACGCCGTCCGTGTACCAGGCGTCGCTGTCCACGTCTTCAAACAGAACCGCCGTGTCCTGATCGGGCAGGCCCTCCAGGCGGTAGAGCACGGTGGCCAGCATACCCCGGCTCATCTCCTGATCCGGGCTGAAGGTGGTGTCGCTGGTGCCGCCGAACAGCTCGTGGGCGCTGGCGAAGGCCACCGCGTCGGCCTCCCAGTCCGTGGGCGACACGTCGTCGAAGTCCTTGCTGTTGTCCACGATCTCCACGGTGGCGGAGCCGTCCAGCGGTATGGCCAGCGCGCCGTCTTTCACGACGCTCTTCTGAATCGTCTCCCGGGTGCCGTCTTGGTTGACCCGCACCGCTACGGTGCCGGGTCCGGCGTCCTCCGCCGGGACGGTGAGGGTCACGCCACCGGGCACGCTGTCCACGGTCTTACCGCCGGCGGTGAGCGTCAGCGCCACCGCGCCGTCCACCTGCTCGGTGACGACGTTCACGGCGCCGCCCGCGCTGCCCAGGGTGTCCAGCGCCTCATTGGGGATGGTCACGTCGGCGATGGGAGAGGCCACGATGAGGGCCGCGTCGGTCTGGCTGTTGATCTGGCTCACGGTGGAGGCCGGGATGGACACCGCCGTCTTGGTGACGCTGCCGGTGATCTCCGGCTGGATCACGATGTTTTGACTCTGATTTGCCACCGCCTCCTGCACCAGCCGGCTGCCGCCCGCGGAGCTCAGCACGGTGTTGGCCGTGCCGTCCCGGATGGTGGTCTGGAGCGAGGCGCTGTCGGGCAGGGTGGGTGTGTTGTCTGTGTCCGGGGTGTCCGCCACAGACCCACTCGCTTGAATCTCCGCCGTGACCGACGCGGCGGGGACGCCGTTGTAGTTCACGCTGTCCGCCACCTTGTACCAGACGGTGTAGGTGCCCACAGCGGTGGCTTTGGGGATGTCGGCGGAATAGGCGTTCTGGTCATTCAGGCTGTACACGACGGTGCCGATGCCGTTGACCGTTGTACCGGCGCTGACCAGCTCCTGCGCTTCTCCGTTGTAGGTCAGCGTCTTGCCCGTCGGCACGGCGGAGATCTTCGCATCCACCCGGTTGATGGTGGCCGTGACGTAATCAGGCCAGTTGATGGTGTACTTGGCCGCGTCATTGCCTCCGACGGTGTGTCCGGTCAACTCCACCCGCTTGCCGACGCCCGCGTCAGCCGACGCGAACACGCCTTGTACGGTGAGGGTGATGTCATCCGAAGCATTTACTTTGTCGCTGGGTCTTATGGAAGCGGTCAAAGTCGCATCAGTGTTCCCGTTGTAGGACTTGTCTTTGGCAGTCACCACCGGGGTCACGGGCTTGGGCTGGGCCACAAAGGTCACGCTGTCCGTGTTGGAATCGCTATAGCCGCCCGACGCCGCCCGGTAGGCCTTCACGGTGAAGCTGCCGATGTTCTTTACGGTCACTGCGCCGCTGTCATTGATGGTTGCGATGCTGTCCTCTGCGATGCTCCACTTGATTGCGCCGCTGCCAGTGCCGCCCAAGGCACTGAGATAGAAGGTATCGCCGTAGTAGACATGGGCGGGCTTGTCGGTGATGGACAGGGGAGCCTGGCTGGATGCCACAATCTCGAAGGTTGCGGTCACGGGATTGGTGAAGCTGTAGTTTCCACCCGTTTTATCCTTGACGGTGACGGTGTAACTACCCTTGTCGATGGCGTTGGTGGGGAAGACCACAGTGTACTCGCTCTCTGGGATGATGTGCTGCCCGGTGCTGTCCAGGACGACAATGGTGGGCGTCTTCTCTGTCCCGTCATAGGGGAACGAGCTCGGATTGCACTGAACCGTGGGCGTATTGGGGTCGGCGCTGATTATCACATCCCCCAGCTTCACGGGTGCGCTGTCCTTGTGGTTCTCATCACTGGCTTCGACCTTGTACCAGACCGTGTAGGTATCCGCGTCCGTCCCCGTGGGGATCTTGTAGCGGTAGTCCTGGCCGTCCAGCGAATACATCAGGTTGCCGCCCTCCGCCGTGCCGCCGCTTGTCAGCAGGGGCTGGGCGCCGCCGTTGTAGGTCAGGGATCCGGCCAGTATCGGTTTGCCTGTGTCCGACACGCTGGCGGGCTTCGGCGTGATGGACGCCGTGGTCGTGCTGTTGTAGCTGATGTCGTACTTGGCGCGGACATCATCTGAGACGTTCAAGCCGGTAATGAGGACGTTCTTGTTCGCCCCGGCCTTCTCGTCAATGAAGCTGCCGCTGGCGGTCAGGCTGACGCTGTCGTCGGGAAGCAGTCCGCTGAGGGCAACGGTCAGTGTGGCGGTGTTATCGCCGTCGTAGACCTTATCCGCCGCATACACCGTGGCCGTAACCGGCTTGGGATTGGCAACAAACGTCCAGGTGTCGGTGCTGCTGCCCTTGGTGGCCGTGATGGTGACGCTGCCCGACTTCTTGATCGACACCACGCCGGTGGTCTGGCCGATGTCGGCAATGTTCGAGTCGCTGCTGCTCCACGTCACTGTGCCGCTGCCGCCGCCGCTGGCGCCCAGGCTGAGGGTGTCGCCGTAGTACACGGCGTCCTGCTTGCCGGTGATGGCCAGCGGGGTCTGGGTGGCGTCAACGATCTGGAAAGTTATGCTGAACTGATTGAAGCTGTAGTTGCCGTTTCTCTTACAAGTGACCTTGATGGTGGCGGTGCCCACCGCGATGTTGTTGCTGTACCGCAGCGTATACTCGCTGCTGTCAATCTCATAGCCATCATCGTCCCATAGGGTAACGGTGGGCTGCACCTCGCTTCCAGTGTAGGGGAAGTTCGTAGCCGACAGATCATAATCTGGAGTATCTGTCACCACGTTCTTGCCGATCTCCACGTCGAGGATCACAACGTCGCTCTCGGCATACAGTTCGCTGGCCTGAATCTTGGCGTAGACCGTGTAGGCGCCCCGCTCAGTCCCCTTGGGGATCGCGGTGGAATACGCGACGTTGTCCAGCGAATAGAGCACGATACCGCCGTTATTTGCGGTTCCCCTTCTAACCAACTCCTGAGGCTCCCCGGTGTAATACAGGTCGTCTAACGGGGGCAGCGGTTCCCGCGTAAACGTGGCCTTATCCTTTGTGATCTCAAACGTCACAGGCACATAGAACTGGTGATTGCCGCCTGTGCTCTGAACTGTGACCGTCGCGGTGCCTACGTTGATATTGTTGCTGTAGAGGGCTGTGTAATCAACGTTTTGCGTAAGCGGCTTACCATCTACAATTACGGTCACAGCGGGCGTCTGGGCGCTTCCGGTGTAGGTCACCGAGTAGGGGGACTGTCCCCCCACCAGGATAGTGGGCGTGACCGGCTTGCGCGCAATCGTCACCGTCACATAAGCCTCCGTGGTATCGGCCGCGCCGTTTTCGCCCTGCACCTTGTACCAGACTGTGTAAGTGTCCGCGTCTGTCTTCACAGGAATCGACGTGCTGTAGCCGCTCCCCTGTGTCAGGGAGTACACCACCTTGCCGTTGACCGCGGAGCCCGCCGTCACCAGAGGCTGAGCCGAGCCGTCGTAGGTACGGTTATTCGGCTGCGGTGCATTGGTCAGAGATGCGGCCCCCGCCGTGATGGCGAAGTTCCTGCTTCCGCTGACGGTGTAGTTGCCGCCGGCCACGTCGGTGATGGTGACCTTGGCGGTCGTGCCCACATTGATGTTGTTGCTGTAGCTCACCGTGTATTCGCCGGCGGGGATCACGTTGGCGCCGTCCAGGACGCGCACCACGTCGGGCTCCTTCACGGTACCGTCGTACTCAACGCTGTCAGACGCCAGATCGATGGTGGGGCTGCTCACCGTCTTGGGCTGGATGGTCACCTCCACCATACGCACGTCGCTGTCGGCGTAGTTCGTGTTGCCCCGGGCCTTGTAGTAGACTGTGTACTTGCCCGCGTTTGTCTCCGTGGGGGAGGTCTCCATGAAGTCTACCCCGTTCCGGGAGTAGACGATGGTGCCGTGCGTTGCCGAGCCGCCCTGGAGCAGGGATATCCCGCTGCCGTTGTAGGTCCACGGCCCCGACTGCACGCCGGACACCGTGGCCTGTGTGGCGGTGATGGAGGCAGTGGTCGTGTTGTTGAAGGTGACCGCATACTTGTCGCTTGCGGGGGCCGTGCCGGTAATCCGGACGATCTTGTCTGTGCCCACGTTGGCGTCGTCAAACGCGCCGGTCAGGCTCAGCGTGATGGTGTCGCCGTTCAGCAGGTCGCCGTCCTTCCAGGTGACGTCCACCGTGGCCGTGGTATTGCCGTCATAGGGCTTGTTCCGGGCGGTCACAATGGCCGTGGCGGGCCGCTTCTCCGCGCTGAACGTCCAGGTGGCCGTGGTTTCGGCGTAGCCGCCGCCGGCGGCTTTTCTCACCGTGATGGTGACCGGCCCGCCGGCCTTCTTGATCTCCACCCGGCCGTTCTGGCTGTTGACGAAGGCGACTGTGCTGTCACTGCTCTCCCAGGTCACGGCCCCCGTTCCCGAGCCGCCGTTGGCGCTGAGGGTAAAGACATCGCCGTACTGAACCGTGCCGGGCTGGCCCACGATGGACAACGGGCTCTGCCCCGCCGGGAGGATGGCAAATGTCTCGGTGGGCGTCCCGGTGATGCTGTAGTTGCCGTCTGTCTTGCCGGTGATCGTGACCGTGTGGTCTCCCACGTCCTTCCAGTTCGTGCTGCCGTAACCGACGGTGTACTCCGCCGCCGGGATCACCCGGCCATTGGAGTCCTTCACTATGACCTCCGGCTTGTGCTCCTGGCCGTCGTAGGACGCGCCGCTGGGTGTGAACTCGATGGTAAGTTTATCCGCGTCCACTTCCTGCGGGGCAATAGTCACCTTATTGGTTTCGGTCAGCTTCACGGGTGCCGCGTCGTTGTGGTTGCCGTCGCCCTTCACACGGTACCAGACGTCATAATTGCCCGCGTTGGTGCCGGTGGGGAGGCTGGCGGAATACGTTCTGCCGTCCAGCGAATACTCCATGGTGCCGTCCGGCGTGGAACCCTCCGTGACCAGAGCCAGGGGCAGGCCGGTGTACTTCAGATCGTCCACTGCCTCGGGAGCGGTCACCTTTGTTTCGTCCACGTTTGCCTTGGTAATGGATGCGGTAACGGTGTTGGGGTAGCTGATGGCGTAGTTCTCATGATTCCCCGTGTCGGGCGTGAAGGTCGGGTTGGTGCTGACCACAGTCACCTTCTTGTCCGCCCCGGCGTTGGCATCCTCAAAGGTGCAGGCGGTCAGGGTGATGGTAAAGCTGTCGGTGCCCACGAAGTCGCTGTCTTGCAGTGTAGCGGTTACCGTGGCAGCCTCAGTGCCGTCATAGTCCTTCGCCTTCGCCGTCACAACGGCGGTCACCGGCTTTTTGTCCGCGTAGAGGTTCCAGGTGGCGGTCTGGGGTTTGTAGTTGCCGTCCGTGCTGGTGGCCGTCACCGTGACCGAGCCCACGCCGGTGATCTTGAGCAGCCCGTTGGTGTCAATGCTGGCGGGCGAGCCGTCAGTCACCTTCCAGGTCACGGTTCCGCCGTCAATGCCGCCTGTGGTGCCCAGCTGGATGGTGTCGCCGTAATAGACCCGCTCCCAGGTGCCGGTGATGGTCAGGGGCGTCTGATCCGCCTGGGTGATGGTGAAGGTGGCGGTCTTGCTGAACGAGTAGTTGGTATTCTTACCGGTAACGGTCACGGTGTAGGTGCCCACGGCAGTCAGATCCGTATTATTGTTTGTGGTATCCTTATACGTCACTTCGTACTCACTGCCGTCGATTAACAGGCCGTTGTCGTCCTTGACGGTGATGGCAGGCTCCTGTTTTTCCCCGGTGTACTTCACGGAGGCCGGGGTCACCTGAATGATGGGGTTGGTCACGTCGTTGACGGCGATGGAAACAGTCAACGGCTGCGCTTCGGTATCCTCGTGGTTGCCGTCGCCCTGCACCTTGTACCAGACGGTGTAGGTGTCCACGCCTTTCCCGGTGGGGATGGCGGCGGAATACTCGCCGTCCTTGTCCAGCGAATACACCATCGTCCCATCGGACGAGCTGCCCGCCGTGATCAGCTCCTGGGCGGAGCCGTTGTACTTCAGGCCGGTTTTTCCCGCGGGGGGCGTGCCAACTGTCGCGGCGGCCTTGCCGATCTGGAAGGTGGCCGTGCCGTTGACGGTGTAGTTGCCGCCGTTGTTGTCGGCGACGATCACCGTGGCGATGCCGGCGTTGACGTTGTTCTGGTAGGACAGGGTGTACTCGCTGGCGTCGATGGTCGTGCCGCCGTCCTCGACCGTGACAGTCGGGGTATGCGCCGTACCGTCATCATTGTAGGTGAATGGGCCGCCTGTCACCGTGATCTTCGGGCTGATCACCGTCTTGGGCTGGATGGTCACCGTCACCGAGCCGGTGGGGCCGTCCGAGTAGCTGCCCTCACCCACCACCTGGTAGTCCACCGTGTAGGTGCCCGCGTTGGTGCCCGTCGGGATGGTCGCGCTGAAGTCGCTGCCAGTGGCAGGTTCACCTGCGGGGGCGCTTGTCAGCGCGTACTCGATGTGTCCGCCGGTGGCGGTGCCCACGGTCACCAGCTGCTGGGCCGCTCCGTTGTAGGTCAGGTTCCGATCCTGGGGCGCGCCGGTCAGCACGGCGGCGACGCTGTGGATCTCAAAGCTCACCGTGCCGGTGACGCTGATCACGTAGTTGCTGCCCTCTTTGTCCGTGATGGTGACGGTGGCCTTTTTGTCGGCAGTGGTTGCGTTCTTGTTGTTGCTGTAGGTGACCGTGTACTCGCTGGCGGGAATTACCGCCGAGCCGTCCTTGATGACAACAGTGGGTGTTTTCTCGGTGCCATCGTACTCATAGTAGTAGACTTTGCCCGTACCGGAGGTATCCGTCTTGAGGTCGTTGCCGGACAGCTCGACATTGGAAGCGTCCACAGTCAGCGGCTTGGGGCTGATGGTCACCGAAATGGACTGCGGCTCGGAGTCGTTATGATTGACGTCCCCCTGCGCCTTGTACCAGACGGTGTAAGTCCCCGCGTTGGTTCCGGTGGGAACGGTCGAAGAATACACACCGTCTCTGGAGGCGGAGTAGAGGGTGTTGGCGTCACCGTCTTTCACAAGGGCCTGGGCCGCGCGATTGTATTCCAGGTTTTCCACCGCCGTCACGCTGGGCGCTGCCGCAACCGCCTTGGTAATGGACGCGGTGGTGGTGGCCGGGATGGTAAAGTCGTACTTGTCGCTGGTGGGCAGCGAAGCACCCGCTTTGGGCCCAACCGTTACCGTCTTGCCCGTGCCCACATTCTCGGTATCAAATGTTCCCACCAAGTCCTTTGTGTCAATTTTATCCGTCCCCACCAGGCCGTTCCAGGTGAAGTGGATCGTAGCAGAGACATCGTTCTCTTTGTACTCCCTGTCGTCGGCGGTGACCGTCACCGTGACCGGCTTCTTATGCGCGTTGAGGGGATAGGTGGCCTTGGTCTCGTCATAGTTGCCGCCGCCCGCCTTGGTGGCGGTGATGGTGGCGGGGCCTGTGCCCTTGATGGTGACAAACCCGTTGTCGTCGATGTGAGCGATGTTTTCATCGCTGCTGCTCCATGTGACGGTTTCGTTGCTGGAGCCGCCGGTGGCGCTGAGGGTGAAGGTGTCGCCGTAGTAGACCTGGCCGGGCTTGTTGACGATCTCCAGCGGGGCCTGGGCCGAGGTGCTGATGGTAAAATCTTTCGTGGCCGTTTTGATCTCATAGTTGCCGCCGGTGATGTTCTCCACCTTGACCGTGTACGTGCCCCGATCCTTCCAGTTCTTACTGCCGTCGGTGACGTAGGTCACCTTATATTCGCTGGCGGGGATCACGTTGTTCGCGCCGTCCCGAACCGTGACGGAGGGCTGCTGCACGGTTCCGTCGTACTGGCCGCTGGGGGGCGACAGCTCGATCTGCGGTGTTACGGACTGCTGGGCAATGGTCACATTCACAGTGTCCACCGCGCTGTCCGTGTGGTTCTGGTCGCCCTGGGCCTTGTAGTAGACCGTGTACGTGCCGGCGTCCTTGGCCTTGGGGATGGCAGGCGTGAAATTGTTGCCGTCCAGGGAGTAGGCCATGGTGCCGCCGGTGGCGCGTCCAGGATTGTTTTTGTCCAGCAGCTCCTGGGCCTGGCTGGCGTCGTAGGTCAGGGTGTTCGCCGCCGGTTCTGTATCCACCGTCGCGGCCACCGCCAGGATGGACGCGGTGGCGGTGGCGGGGATTGTCACATCGTACTTATCCGCGTTGGTGCCGCCCACCGTTCCGCCGGTCAGGGTGACCGTCTTACCTGTGCCCACGTTGGTGTTGTCATAGGCGCCTGTCAGGTCGGTGATGGTGATGTTGTCGCCGGTGAAGGCCAGGTCAGCCGCTTTCACGGTGGCCGTGATGGCGGTGTTGTCAACGCCCGTGGTGCCGTCCCAGTTCTTCGCCGCCACGGTCACCTCCGCCGTCACCGGCTTCTTGGCGGCGGTGAACTCCCAGGTGGCGGATACGTCGCCGTAATTGGGCTTGGTGCGGGTCACGGTTACCGTGATGGGCGTGTTCACATCCTTCACGGTGAGCAGGCCGGTGGAGCTGATGCCGGTGGTGATGGTAGTGCTGCCGTCCTTTGCCGCGACCGTCCAGGTCACCGTCCCGCTGCCGGTGCCGCCCGAGACGCCCAGTTGGATGGCGTCGCCGTAGCGAACCTGGGCCGGGGTGCCCGTGATGGAGATGGTCTCCTGATCCGCCGGGACGATCTTAAATGTCCGGGTGTTGTTGACTGTGCCATCGTCCGCTATGACGTAATTGGAGGTCGCAGGCGTCGTAATCTTGATGGTGTAGGTGTCCACGTCCACCATACCGACATTGCCGTTTGTACCGGTAATGCTCACCGTGTACTCATGCTCCGGGATCACACGGCTGTGGTCGTCGCTGACGGTGATGGTGGGCTTTTGCTGGCTGCCGTTGTACTTGAACTGATCCGAGGACAGGGTGATGGTGGGGTTGTTTACCGTGTTTTTCGCAATCTCCACGCTCAGGGTTGCCGGGGCCGTGTCGCTGTGGTTGGCGTCGCCCTGCACCTTCCAGTTAATGGTATAGGTGCCCTCCGCGGAGGCCGTGGGGATGGCGGAGGAGTAGTTCCCGCCGTTCACCGAATAGACCACGGTGCCCTCGCTGGTGACGCCCGCTGTGACCAGGTCCTGGAGCTCGCCGTTGTACTGCAAGCCGTCAATCGCCGTGGGAGCCGTAACGGTGGGAGTCGCCTTTGTGATCTCAAAGGTCACCGAGCCGTTCACGATGTAGTTGCCGCCGTTGGCGTCGCTGACGGTCACCGTGGCCGTGCCGGCGTTCACGTTGTCCCGGTAGGATACGCTGTACTCGGTGCCAGATATCTCGTCGTTGCCGTCCTTGACGGTGACATCGGGCCTTTTTGCGGTGCCGTCATAGACATAGGAAGTGGTGCTCAGCGTGATGGCGGGGGTGATCTCCTTGGGCTTGATGGTGACGGGCACTTGGCCGGGGGCGGTGTCGTTGTGGTTGTCATCGCCCTGCACCTTATAATAGACCGTGTAGGTGCCCGCGTTCTCAGCTTTCGGGATGGCCGTACCGTAGCCGGACTCGGCGTTGGGGTCGCTGTCGGTGGCGGTGCTCAGCTTATACATCACCGTACCACCGGAGGCTGTGCCTACCGTCACCAGCTCTTGTTCCGTCCCTTTCTCGTAGGTCAGATCCTTGGCCTGGGGGCTGGAGGTCAGCACCGCGGCGGCGCTGCGGATCTCAAAGTTCACCGGCGCGGCGGTAAAGGTGTAGTTGCCGCCGTCCTTGGCCGTGACGGTGACAGCGGCCTTTTCGGTGCTGGTGCTGACGTTCTTGTTGTTGCTGTACTCCACCGTGTAGTTGCTGGCCGGGATCACTTTGTCCGTGCTGTCCTCGGTGTATTTGACTGTGACCTTGGGCTCCTTCGCCGTGCCGTCGTACTCGTAGTAGGAGACATTGGGTGTTACAGAGGTATCCGTCTTCAAGTCATAGTCGGACAAGGTCACCGTCACGTTGACGCCCTTCGGCGTGATATCGCCTTTGACGGTGGCGGGGTAGCTAACAGCGTACTTATCGGTATTATCCGCAGTCGCGTTGGTGCTGTCCAGCGTGATCGTCTTGCCGGTGCCTACGTTGGGGTCGGCATAGGTGCCCTTCAGGCCGGTGAGTGTGACGGTATCGGTGCCCACCAGATCGGCGGCCTTCACGTTTGCCGTAATATCTCCAGCGGCAATGCTGGTGGTGCCGTCGTAGGTTTTCGACGCAACGGACACTTCCGCCGTCACCGGCTTGGGCTCCACGGTAAAGTTCCAGTTGTCCCCTACGGTGCCGTAGTTGGGAACGGTACGCTCCGCCCGCACCGTGACGGCCCCGGTGCCTGTGATGGTGAGCTTACCGGTGCTCTCCTCGATGGTGGCGTTGTTTCCGTTCGACGTAACGCTCCACTTCACCGTGTCGTCCTTAGTGTCCCCGGTGCCGCCTTCAGTGCCCAGGGTGGTGATCACGTTGCCGTAGTAGACGTGCTCGGGCTGGCCGGTGATATGCAGGGCGGCCTGCTCCGCCGGGGTGATCTCCACCGAGGCGGTTACATTGAACGTGTAGTTTCCATTGGCCACGTTTGTGATGGTGGCCTTATAGGTGTCGGCGACCCGCAGCATATCGGCTTCCGTCTGCGACTTGGTGCCCTCCCACGTGACGGTGTACTGGTTCTCATGGATCACGGTGTCGCCGTCTTTGAGGGTGACCTTCGGCGCTTTTTGGGTTCCGTCGTACTTGTAGGAGGTCTCCGACAGCTCAATCTTCGGCGTGATATTCTTGGGGACGATGGTTACAGAAATGGGCGTCGTGTTCGCGGCCACGCCGGTGTAGTCGGCGGTTCCGTCTACCTTATAATAGACATTGTAGGTTCTGGCGTTGGTACCGGTGGGGATCTCCCGGGAGAAATTGGTGCCGTCCAGAGAGTACACCAGGAAGCCCACGTTGGTCTGGCCCGCCGTCACCAGCGCCTGGGGCTGTCCGCTGTAGGTCAGCAGGGGGATGGCCGCGGGGGTGCTGGTGATCGTTGTGGTCGCCCGGGTGATGTCCGCCGTCACCGTGGCGGGGTAGCTGATGGCGTACTTGCTGGCCGCGTCACCGGCTACGTTCACCTTGCTGGTGTCCAGCGTGACCGTCTTGCCCGTGCCCGCATTGGGGGTGTCAAAGGCAGCGGTAATGCTGGTTGGGTCAATCGTCACCGTGTCAGTTGTGCCATTTACGGTCACCAGGTCGGCGGTGATATCGGCGGAGGCCACCGTGGCGGCGGTGGTGCCGTCATAGTCCTTATTGTCAACCACGATGGAAGCCGTCACCGGCTTGGGCGCGGCGGTAAACGTCCAGTGGGCGGAGGTTTCCTGATAGTTTGTGTTTCCCTCCTTGATCACCGTGACGTTGACAGTGCCCACGCCGGTGATAGTCAATGTGCCATCATTCATAGTGGCCGGGCCTGTCGCGCTCCACTTCAAAGCACCGTCGCCGGAGCCGCCGGTGGCTTTCAGGGTAAACGTGTCGCCGTAGAAGGTGGTGGCCGGGATGTCCTCGATCACCAGCTCCGCCTGGGCGGCCTTGCCGATGATGAAGTCCGCGGTCTTGGGGGCCGCGTTGGTCAGGTCGTAGTTGCCGCCGGTCTTGTCGGAGACGGTGATGGTGTAAGTACCGCCCTGGGTGGGGGTGGTAACCTCATTCGCCGCATCGTCAGTGCATTTCCAGGTATACTCGCCGACGGGCAGCACCGTGTCCCCGTCCTTGACGGTGACCATGGGCAGATGCACCGTGCCATCGTAGGCAAAGCTATTGGGCGTCAGCTCGATGGTGATGTCGGTCAGTTGCTTACGGGCGATGGTTACGGCCACAGGCCCCTGCACCGGGAGGTCGTTGTGGTTCTTGTCCCCGGTCACCTTATAATAGACGTTGTATGTCCCCGCGTTGACGCCCGTGGGGATGGCGTCGGAGTAGGTGGAGGTGGCGCTGTTCAGCGCGTACTGAACCGTGCCGCCGGTGGTGGTGCCGGGAACCAGCAGCTCCTGGGCCGTGCCGTTATAGGTGAGGGTGGCCGCCGTGGGGACCGGATCGAATACGATATTCGCCTTGTTGATAACAAAGGTGGCGGAGCCCGTCACGGTGTAGTTGCCGCCCGGCTTGTCGGTGATGTTCACCGTGCCGTGGCCAGCGTCGGTGTTGTCGCTGTAGACGACATTGTATTCCGTTGCGGCTATGATATCGCTGCCATCCTTGACCACGACATTGGGTTCTTTGGGGTTGCCGTCATAGGTGTAGCTGGCCAGCGGGGTAGTGCCATCGTCCTGGTACAACTCGATGGTGGGATCCTTCACCGTCTTGGGGGCGATGGTGACGGTCACAGGCACCGCACATACGTCAGAATCGCTGTGGTTGCTGTCGCCCTGCACCTTATAATATACGTTGTAGGTTCCGGCGTCGGTCTTGGTGGGGATATTCTCGGAATAGGGCCCGCTCTCGCCATCCGTGGAATAGACCATGGTGCCGCCGGAGGCTGTGCCCGCCGTCACCAGCTCCTGGGCATAGGTACTGAACACCAGCGGAAGGCCCGCCGCCTTCGGAGCGGTGAGTACCTTGGCCTGTTCCTTCTCGATAGTGAAGGTTGCCGTAACAGG
This sequence comes from bacterium, assembly GCA_004560375.1. GTDB lineage: Bacteria > Bacillota > Clostridia > Oscillospirales > Oscillospiraceae > Enterenecus. Next base: position 70,600 of record SFVC01000004.1, on the reverse strand, counting down.
GGCGTTTGCAAACGTGTAGTTGCCGTCGGCCTTCGCCGTGGCGGTTACGGTGGCGGTGCCCACGTTGACGTTGCCGCTGTAGGCCACCGTGTACTCTCCGGCGGGGATCAGTGTCGCCCCGTCGGCCTCGTAGAGGGTGACAACCGGCTCCTTGGGCGCGCCATCGTAGGTGAAGGTATCCTGATCCAACGTGATGGTGGGATTCACAGACTTTTTGTCGATCGTCACGTTCACGCTGGCCGGAGCCAGACCGGTGTAATTGGGGGTTTCCTGAACGCGATACCAGACGGTGTAGGTGCCCGCGTTGGTGCCCTCCGGGAAGTCGGTGGAGTAGGTTCCGGTTTCGCTCAGGGAGTATTCCACCGGAACATCGGCAGGGTCAACCACCGCCCCAGTGGCGATCAGCGCCTGGGCCGTGCCGTTGTAGATCAAGTTCGCGGGAACCGGCGCGGTCGTGATCTCTGCCACCGCCTTGCGGATGGTGGCCTGGACGGTGGTGGCGGAGTAGGAGACGTCGTAGTGCTCGGAATGGTTACCAGTAATCGTTGCGCCCGTGGTGACCACAGTCACCGTCTTGCCCACACCGGCGTTTTCATCGTCAAACGTGCCGGTCAGGCCGGTGATGGTGATCTTGTCCCCGGGGAAGGCCAAGTCGCCGTCCTTCACCACAGCGTGGATCGTGGCGGTTGCGTTGCCGTCATAGTCCTTGTCCTCCGCCGTCACCGTGGCGGTGACCGGCTTCTTGTCCGCCGTGAACGTCCAGACGGCGGTGGCGTCCTCGTAGTTCACCACGCCGCTATCGGGGTCTGCGCCGGATTTTGTCGCCTTCACGGTGACGGAGCCGTGGCCGGTGATAGTGACCTGGCCGCTGGTTGCGTCAACGGTTGCAATGGTGTCTTTGCCGTTGGTGATCTCCCAGGTGACGTCGCCGTTGCCCGAGCCGCCGGAGGTTTGCAGGGTAAACTTATCCCCGTAGGTGAAGGTGTCGGGCTTGTTGGTGATGGACAGGGTGTCCTGGGTCTTGCTGGTGATCTTGAACTCGACCGTCACCGTATCAAGGTCGTAGTTGCCTCCGTTAGGGGTTTGTCGGTCACCACCACCTTGGCCGGCTTGTCGTCGGTGCTCACGTCCCGGTTATTTTCATACGACACCGTGTACTCGTTGTCCAACGGGTTGATCACGTAATGCCCATCTTCGTCGTCTATGACCGTGACCGTGGGCTCATGGTACCCGCTGTCGTACAGGTAGCTGTACTGCGACAGGGTGACTACGGGCGTGATGGATTTGCGCTGGATCTTTACGTTGGCGATCTCCGCCGGGTAGGAGTCCAGCGCATTATAGTTTCCGGCGACATCCGCGGGCACCATTACTGTGTACCAGACGCGGTAGCTATCGTATGCGTTGGTACCGGTGGGGATATCGGTAGACCAGGGGCCGTTCTCACTTGTCGCGAATTCAATGGTCAGGCCGTCGCGCTCAGCCACGGGATCCAGCGTGCCCGCCGTGACCAGCTCCTGGGCGGTGCGGTTGTACGTCGGCGTTGTGGCACGGGGGGCAACCGTGATGGGGTTGATCGGGTTGATGGTCAGCGTCAGAAGCGGGTTTGTCTCCGCCGCTTCGTAGTTCTGGCTCTCCTCCAGGTAAGCCTTGACCTGATAGGTTCCGGCGTTTGTGGGCAGACCGTCGGTGAAACCAGTGTCGCCGTCTTTTTGGTACTGGTACTTCAGAAGTGGATGCAGATCCTCGCCGGTCGATGTGTTAATGGTAATGTTGATCTGGGGCAGCTCACCGGCGGTAACCGCGCTGCCGTCATAGTTTGTGGTATAGGAGGTGTTGTCCCAGCTAATTCCCGGCTGGGCCTGCTCCACGGTGTAGGTCTTGACAAAGGTGCCGTTGAAGGTGATGCCGGTGACGGTCACGGTGGCCTGACCGGCGTTGGTGATTTTCTCAATGTTCACGTTGAAATCCGTGCCCTTCGTCAGTACCGTGCCGTCGGTCAGAGTGACAGTGACCCTTACCTGCTCCGGCTTGACGGTGCCGTCATAGACCAGGTTGGACAGATCGTCCTGGTTCACGTCGATGGCAAGTCCGTTGCCGCAGTCCGCGCAGGTACCCGTTCCGTCTCCGTCCTGAACAAAGCTGAAGGTACACGGTTCCGACCCAGTCGCCTTGCAGTACTTGCAAGTCCAGGTGTGGGTGGTTTTGCCGGGTTCGCAGGCGTAGATCCTGCTGGTGTGATCCGTACTGTGTTTCGTGCACTGGCCAACGGTGAGCGTTGTGGCGTTGGCCAGGAGTTCCGGGGAGATCGGGTTGCCGTCGCCGCCCAAAAAAGCGTAGCCTGTCCCCAGCAGATCGGCATAATTGCCGCTCGCCATACGGATGGCGGCTGCTGTCCCGGAATAGGTGCCGGGAGCAAGCCGAACCGTTGCTCCCTCGGCGATATCCAGGGCATAGGTGGCGCCGGTGATATTGATGGGCTCCTCAAGGTACAGCTGGCCGCCGGACTGAACCTCCACGCCGGCGCCGTTCTCGGAGACAACCGTTCCGCTGAGGGTGAGCACACCGGTTCCGGTGACCTGGATGGCGGCGGAGTCCGTCCCAGTGAGGGTGTACTGAGCGGTTGTATCCAGCTTCACCGTCTTAGACACCACATATGGCTTCTCAAAAACCGTGTTCTCAATCAGCGTTACGGTTTCCTGAGGCTCGGCGGCCAGCGCCCAGATGGGGCACAGGTTCAGGAACAGCGCTAACATGGTGATAAAGCTTACTACCCTGCGTTTCATGCGATAACCTCCCAACATAGCACCTTATATTTTACCATTAAAATAAAGAATTGTCCACTGGCCAGAGGAGATTTTTGTGTGCGTTCGGGGCAAAAAATCTCCTGGTTCCGTCGGGAACCAGGAGATTTTTCCGTCTTTTGCCAGCCGGCGCCCGGAATCGCGGGGGCGCTTTGAGGAGAAGGGCTTACCGCCCGAAGAAATAGCCCCAGGGGAAGTTGTTGAAGAAGTCGCCGCCGTCCCCGCCGTAGGGGTACTGGCCGCCGTAGTTTCCGCTGGAGGTGGGCTGGGGGTTGGGGTTGCCGGGGACAACCTGGCCTTGGTTCCCGGAGCCGTCCTCCACGGTGTTGTTCTCCTGCTCGTCGAAGGTGATGGACAGGGTGAGCTCCTCTCCGGAGCGGAACACGGAGAGCTGGGCGGTCTGGCCCGCCTTGAAGCGGTTCTTGGCGGCGGTGAGCTCGTTGATGTTGGATACCTCGATATCACCCAGTTTGGTGATGATGTCCCCCTGCTTCAGCCCCGCCTTCTCGGCGCAGGAGCCGGGGTTTACCGTGGCCACATACAGCCCGGCGGGCCAGCCGAACACCTCCTGCCATTCGTCGCTCACGGCGCGCACCTCGACGCCCATGCTGGGCCGGCCGGTGACGTAGCCGTACTGCATATAGTCGGTGATGATGCCGATGACGTCGTTGATGGGGATGGCGAAGCCGATGCCCTCAATGGACGCCTGGGAGGACTGGCCGTTGTTGCTGAGCTTGGCGGAGGTGATGCCCACCACCCGGCCGTAGCTGTCGAACAGCGGGCCGCCGGAGTTGCCGGAGTTGATGGTGCAGTTGGTCTGGATCATGTTGTTCATCACGGTGCCGTCGCTCATGGTGATGGAGCGGCCGGTGGAGGACACGTTGCCCGAGGTCTGGGAGAAGGACAGGGTGCCCAGGGCGTTGCCGATGGTGCACACCTGCTCGCCCACCACCAGATCGTCGGAGTCGCCCAGCACCACGGGCTTCAGGCCGGACACGCCGTCGATTTTCAGCACCGCCACGTCGTTGAGCTCCTCGCCGCCCACCAGCTTGGCGTCATAGGTGTCGCCGTTGTTCAGCGTCACCTTGATGGTGTTGGCCCCGTCGATGACGTGGTAGTTGGTGACGATGTAGCCGTCCTCACTGATGATGAAGCCGGAGCCGGTCAGGGTGATGGGCTGCTGATACCAGCCGTTGGTGGCCACGCCCGTCACCGAGATGCACACGCTGGAGTCGGCGTAGGCGGCGTAGATCTCGGACAGGCTCATGGGGGTGAGGCCGTCGGCCTGCTTCACATTCACCGCCGTGGGATCCACCTCGTTGCGGTAGATGGTGGTCTCATTCTGGGGAGCCCGGTTCAGGTGGCTGTAGGCCGCCGCGCCGCCCACGCCCGCGCCGCCCCCCACCAGGGCGCAACACAGCACCAGGGCCACCGCCTTGCCCGCGCCGCCCTTCTTCTTGGGGGGCTGGGGCGGGATGGGGGACTGGGGGCGATCCCAGGGGTCGCCGCTCTGCTGGGGCTGGGGCTGGGTGTAGTTGTAGCGGTAATTGCCGCTGCCGTCAAAACCGTTTTGATCATACATGGGAATTGCTCCTTTCAAATTCCGTCATGGAAAGCTGCTTCAAAGGCGGGGGGCCGTTGGGGCCCTCTCGTCCGCCGCTGAGGATACAATACCCCATAATTGTGTCCAAATTATGTCGCAGGGTCGAAATGATTTTGAATTTACCCTGAAAAAAACCTGAAAACGGCCCGTCACCGCTTCCCCCGGCCCCGCCGCAGGTCGAACAGAATCAGGGCGGCGCAGCCCAGCACCAGCAGCGCCAGAATGAGAAGGGCGCAGTTGCGGAAGAACTCCTGGGGCAGGATGTTGATGATCTGATCCTCCGCCGGGTCAAAGAGCCAGTTGTCCTTGCCGGGGAAAAACAGGGCGTGGAACACCACGAAGGCCCGGTTGAAGTCCAGCGCCGCCAGCGCCCCCACCAGCAGGAACGCACCCCCCAGCCCCGCCCCCGCCCAGAAGCCGGGGCCGCGGCCCCGCGGCCGGGCGGGCCTGCGTCCGGTGAAGCGGGCGTACAGCAAAACCGCCGCCAGCAGGCCCAGGGACGCCCCCAGCACCCGCAGATCCAGCAGGAACAGCCCCCGCACATCGGTGAAGTGGGCTTTGCCCTCCTCCGACCACTTCAGCACGCCGGTGGAGAATTCCTCCGCCCCCAGGCAGTAGTCCAGCATCTCGTCGAAGGCGGTCTGGATCTGCGCCCGGGTGAGGCCGGTGCGCTCCTCCAGCTCCATGGGGCCGATGTGGGCGTAGTAGAAGGGGCGGCACAGGATGGGGGCGGCGATGGACGCGGTGAGCAGCGCCAGGGCCGTGCAGACGGCCATCAGGGCGCACAGGGGCTTGCTTTCCTTCATGGGGCATCCTCCTTTTCGGGCAGGGCGGACAGGGTGATGAGCACCTGGGAGGGGAGATAGAACAGCCACATCCCCACCGACACGACGGGATACAGCGGGGCGGCGGCGGTCAGGGCGTTGAACAGCCCCACGCACAGGTCGCACCCCACAAACAGGGTGAGGCCGACGGCGAACAGCCGCCGGGGACGGCCCCGGCCCGTCCAGGCCAAAACCGTGTTGGACAGAAGCTGGGAGAAGTACAGCCCCGCCAGCAGGTTCACCGGCGAGGCAAGCTCCAGGGCGTACAGCCCCAGCCCCGCCCCCAGGGCCAGGGCGGAGCGCAGGGGCCAGCCGCTGTCCGCCCCCATACGGCGCAGGCGGAGGTAATAGGCCGTCTGGACGCACAAAAACAGGGCGATGCCCGCGGCGTAGTGATCGTTTCGCACCAGCAGGAACCAGTCCGCCCCGGCGGTGAGGGTCAGGGCGACGGGAACCAGCCGGTCGCCGCCCCAGTTGACGCAGGCCAGCAGGGAGAAGCCCAGGCACAGCAGGATCCCCGCGTATTTGATGGGGACGGACAGTCCGCCCCGGCCGGTGAGATCCAGGGCGAGGAAGGCGGCGTACAGCGCCCCCTCCGCCGCCAGGAACGCGGCAGTGTACTTTTTTCCTTCCAGGGCGGCTCCTCCTTCCGGCGTTTGGGGAGAGTATACCACGTTCGCCGGAAAAAGGGAAGGGCTTGACGGGGGCGGAAAGGGGTGGTATACTGATGCTACTTTCTCAAAAAGGAGGTAACCGGAGGCAATGTCTTACTTCAGCTGCTACAGCTTGCGACGGCATTAGGATCCTTTTCGCACACAGGCAGAACAGGCACGCCATTGAGCGGGCTTGGTTTTGTGTGTGCAAAAATGGCCCGCAACTGAGCTGAAGTGCCTCCATGACCTCCCGGCCCCTGCCGTGAACCGGCGGGCGGCCGGTCATGCGCTGCGCTTTTTTACGGGCCGCACCCCGGACGGGGTGCGGCCCCTTTGTGTTTGGCGCTTCATTGAGAAAGGATGTTTATTATGGATACGAAAAAGCCTTCCCAAGGGCTTTGGACTTGGGATTTTACCATCATCACCGTGGGCAGCGTCATCTCCCTCATCGGCGGTGTGCTGTCCACCTTCGCCATGAGCATCATGGTGCTGGACTACACCGGCTCGGTGTTCCTCTACGCCCTGTTCAACGCCGCCTACCAGATCCCCGTGCTGGCGTGCCCCGTTTTAGCGGGGCCCTACCTGGATCGGATGAGCCGGAAAAAGGTGATCTACCGGCTGGACTTCCTGTCCGCCGGGATGTTCGCGGGGCTGGCCCTGCTGCTGCGGACGGGCTGGTTCAGCTTCCCGGCCCTGCTGTGCTTCAACCTGATCCGGGGGGGCGTGGACAGCGTGTACATGGTGGCCTACGACAGCCTCTACCCCAACCTGGTGGAGGAGGGAAACCTGTCCAAGGCCTACTCCATCTCCGGGATGCTGCAATCCATCATGCTGATGGCCTACCCCCTGGGGGCGCTGGCCTACGAGACGCTGGGCGGCGTGGAGCCGCTGTTTGCCATCAACGCGGTGTGCTTCTTCGCCGCCGCCTGCTTTGAGCGGTGCGTCCGCCACGTGGAGACCCACATGGACGCCGCCCCGCCGCCGGACGGCCTGGGGGCGCTGAAACGCTTCGGCCGGGATCTCCGGGAGGGGGTGGACTACATCGCCGGGGAGAAGGGCCTGCTGGCCGTCACCCTGTACTTTATGTTCTCCAACTTCGCCGGGGTGGGCTCGGATCAAATGTTTCTGCCCTTTTTCCGGAACCACGGCGCCCTGTTTGCCGCCTGGCCGGTGGCGGCGGTGACCCTGGGCGCCATCGTGTCCACCTGCTCCGAGGCAGGCCGGGTGGCGGGCGGGCTGCTCCACTACCGCTTCCGGCTCCCGGCGGCGAACAGGTTTCCCGTGGCCATGGCGGTCTACACAACCCTGCCCGTCCTGTACGGGGTTCTGCTGTTTCTGCCCGTCCCTGCCATGGCGGCGGTGTTTTTCCTCTACGGGGTGCTGGGGGTGACCTCCTACAACATCCGCATCGCCGCCACCCAGTCCTACCTGCCCGACGGCAAGCGGGCCCGGTTCAACGGCTCCTTCCAGATGCTCACCTCCCTGGGCTCGCTGTGCGGCACCCTTACGGCGGGGGTGCTGGCGGAACGCCTGCCCGAGCGGGCGGTGATCCTGCTGTTCAGCGCGGTGGGGCTGGCGGCAACCTGGCTGTTTATCTTCCGGCGCCGCCGGGAGGTGGCCGCCCTCTACAACCGGGAGGTATAAGGCATGGTTCTTTGCATAAAAACTATAAAAAAGGAATAGATTTTCCCTTGCGTTTGAAATGAGACGTGATATAATAGTCAGTACGTGAGCAGGCGTCTCCCGCTGTTTGGCAGGTTCGATTCGCCGCCGGCGGGGGACGCCGTCTGCCTGTTCCGGGCCCCGCCGCCCGGGGCAGGCCGCGCAACGCAAGGAGAAATTACGATTGAGGAGGAAGTTCTGTGTTTAAGGGCAAATTGCATGGCATCCATGCCCCCCACAGGAAGAACACTGTGGACTGCGCGCCGGCGCGTATGCCGGTGCCCGCGGTGATCACCGTCCCCATGTCCATGAACATCGGGGCCCCGGCCAAGCCGGTGGTAAAGGTGAACGACACGGTGAAGGTGGGGCAGTTGATCGCCGAGGCCGGGGGCTTTATGTCCGCGCCCATCTATTCCGGCGTGTCCGGCAAGGTGAAGCGGCTGGACGAGATCGTGGGCTCCAACGGCCGGTTCGACACCGTCATCGTCATCGAGACCGACGGCGAGCAGGCGGTGTGGGAGGGCGTCAAGCCCCCCGTGGTTACCGATAAGGACAGCTTTGTGGAGGCGGTGCGCCAGTGCGGCTGCGTGGGTCTGGGCGGCGCGGGCTTCCCCACGTCCGTCAAGCTGAACGTGGATCCCGACCGGGTGCACAATATCATCATCAACGGCGCGGAGTGCGAGCCCTACATCACCTCCGACACCCGCACCATGATCGACAACGCCGACGACGTGATCTACGGCGCCCAGCTCCTCCAGAAGTACTACACCGCCGACCGGATCGTCATCGGCATTGAGGACAACAAGCCCCAGTGCGTGAAGATCATGGAGGAGGCGGGCAAGGGCGTGCCCGGCTTCGAGGTGGCCTCCCTGCCGGCCCTGTACCCCCAGGGCGGCGAGAAGGTGCTGATCTACAACACCACCGGCGAGGTGGTGCCCGAGGGCAAGCTGCCCATCGACGTGGGCGCGATTGTGATCAACTGCACCACCCTGGCGGTCATCGCCAAGTACATCCGCACCGGGATGCCCCTGGTGGAGAAGGTGGTCACCGTGGACGGCTCCGCCATCGCCAATCCCCAGAACGTCATCGTCCCGGTGGGCACCCCCATCCAGAACCTGCTGGATTTCGTGGGCCTGAAGTGCGAGGCCAAGAAGGTGCTGTACGGCGGCCCCATGATGGGCATTTCCGTCCCCTCCCTGGACGCCCCCATCATGAAGAACACCAACGCCATCATCGCCTTCGACGAGAAGGACGCCGAGGATCCCGTGCCCTCCGCCTGCATCCGCTGCGGGCGGTGCGTGGCCCACTGCCCCTTCAACCTGATGCCCGCCGCCATTGAGAGCGCCTACAACAACAATGAGCCGGAGAAGCTCAAGGCCCTCAAGGTGAACCTGTGCATGGAGTGCGGCTGCTGCTCCTTCAGCTGCCCCGCCCGCCGGCCCCTGGTGCAGGTGAACAAGCTGGCCAAGGCCGTGCTGAACAAGTACAACGCCGAGCAGAAGGCGGCGGCGGAGAAGAAAGCCGCCAAGGAAAAAGAAAAGGAGGCGGTCTGAGATGAATAAGAACATGGTCGTCTCCGTCAACCCCCATATCTACGCGGCGCAAACCACCCAGACTATCATGCGGGACGTGCTCATCGCCCTGTTCCCCGCCGTCATCGCGTCCATCGTGTTCTTCGGCATCAAGGCCCTGCTGGTGGAAGTGGTGTGCGTGGCGGTGGCCGTGCTGTGCGAGTGGGCCTTTGAGAAGATCACCCGCCGGCCCCTCACCGTCACCGACCTGTCCGCCGCCGTCACCGGCCTGCTGCTGGCCCTGAACCTGCCGGTGGACATCCCCCTGTGGCAGGCCGCCTTCGGCGCCTTCGTGGCCATCGTGGTGATCAAGCAGTTCTTCGGCGGCATCGGCCAGAACTTCGCCAACCCCGCCATCACCGCCCGCGTCATCATGCTGGTGGCCTTCTCCGGCACCATGACCGCCTGGGCCATCCCCGCCTTTACCGACGCCACCTCCGCCGCCACCCCCCTGTCCCTCATCGCGGCGGGGAGCCTGGAGGAGCTGCCCACCCTGGGGCAGATGTTCCTGGGCGCCCGGGGCGGCTCCATGGGCGAGACCTCCTGCCTGGCCCTGCTGCTGGGCGGAATCTACCTGGTCTACCGCAGGGTCATCACCTGGCACACCCCCGTGGCCTTCATCGGCACCGTGCTGGTGTGCACCGCCCTGCTGGGCCAGCAGCCCCTGTATCAGGTGATGGCGGGCGGCCTGTTCATCGGCGCCATCTTCATGGCCACCGACTACACCACCTCCCCCCCCACCCCCGCCGGCAAGCTGATCTTCGGCCTGGGCTGCGGCCTGATCACCGTGCTCATCCGCGTCTGGGGCAACTACCCGGAGGGCGTGTCCTTCTCCATCCTGCTGATGAACATCCTGAATCCGTACATCTGTGAGTGGACGAAAACCAAACCGTTTGGAGGTGTGCAGGCATGACGAAAGCGAAATCCAACGTGGTCAGCGACTTTGTGGCCCCCATCGCCGTGCTGGTGATCATCTGCGCGGTGATGAGCTGCCTGCTGGCCCTCACCAACGACGCCACCGCCCCCATCATCGCCGCCGCCGAGGCCAAGGCCAAGGAGGAGGCCCGGATGGAGGTGCTCCCCGAGGCCGACAGCTTCCTTCAGGTGGAGATCGCGGGCCTGCCCGCCTCCGTCACCGAGGTGTTCCAGGCCGAGAACGGCGCGGGCTACACCTTCTCCATCACCGCCCAGGGCTACGGCGGCAAGAACACCCTGAAGATGGCCGTGGGCATCGACATGGACGGCAAGATCACCGGGACGAAGGTGCTGGATCACAAGGAGACGGCGGGTCTGGGCTCCAAGATCACCACCGACGCCTTCCAGGGCCAGTTCCCCGGCAAGGATCGGGGGCTGGAGGGCGTGGACAACATCTCGGGCGCGACCTTCTCCTCCAACTATTTCCGGGCCGCCATCGCGGACGCCTACACCGCGTTCGACCTGGTGAACGGCTGAGGAAGGGAGGCACATGGATATGAAAAACAACAAGCTGAAAATCCTGACCAACGGCATCATCAAGGAAAACCCCATCCTGGTGCTCATCCTGGGTACCTGCCCCTTCCTGGCGGTCACCACCCAGGCGTCCAACGCCATCGGCATGGGCGCGGCGGTCACCTTCGTGCTGCTGTGCTCCAACATCATGATCTCCCTGCTGCGTAAGGTGATCTCCGACAAGGTGCGTATCCCCTGCTACATCGTGGTGATCGCCTCCTTCGTCACCCTGGTGCAGATGATCGTCAAGGCCTACCTGCCCGACCTGGACAAGGCCCTGGGCCTGTACCTGCCCCTCATCGTGGTGAACTGCATCATCCTGGGCCGGGCGGAGATGTTCGCCAACAAGAACAACCCGCTGGACTCCGCCCTGGACGCCATCGGCATGGGCGTGGGCTACACCCTGGCCATGCTGGCCATGGCCTCCATCCGTGAGATCTTCGGCGCGGGCACCTGGTTTGGCATTGAGCTGCCCGTGCTGATCGACAACAACATCTCCATCATGACCATGGCCCCCGGCGGCTTCGCCATCTTCGGCATCCTGATCGCCATCATCAACAAGGCCAGCAACGGCAAGGCCATCAAGAAAAAGGACTTCAGCTGCGAGGGCTGCCCCAGCGCCGCCGCGTGCAACGGGCAGAACTGCGCTGAGAAGAAGGAGGCTGCCGCGAAATGAAAGAGTTATTAGCCATTGTCATGGCGGCCGTTCTGGTAAACAACTACGTGCTGGCCCAGTTTTTGGGCATCTGCCCCTTCCTGGGCGTGTCCAAGAAGCTGGATCAGGCCGCCGGTATGAGCGTGGCCGTCATCTTCGTCATGGTGCTGGCCACCGCCGTCACCTACCCCATCCAGCATTATGTGCTGGATCAAAACGGGCTGGGCTACCTCCAGACTATCGTGTTTATCCTGGTGATCGCCGCCCTGGTGCAGCTGGTGGAGATCGTGCTGAAGAAGTACATCCCCTCCCTCCACGCCGCCCTGGGCGTGTACCTGCCCCTGATCACCACCAACTGCGCGGTGCTGGGCGTGTGCATCAGCAACGTGGACAACTACATGGGCGTCACCGCCTTTGGCGGCTCCTTCGTCCAGGCGCTGTTCAACGCCCTGGGCTCCGGCCTGGGCTTCCTGCTGGCCATGGTGCTGTTCTCCGGCGTTCGCAGCCGGGTGGACAAGTGCAAGTGCCCCGAGTGCTTCAAGGGGATGCCCATCACCCTGATCTCCGCGGCCATCGTGTCCGTGTCCTTCATGGGCTTCGCCGGCCTCGTGGAAAACCTGTTGGGTTAAGGAGGGGAAGCGTATGAATCCGATTGTAATCGCAGTGATCGTGGTGGCCGTCATCGGCCTGCTGTGCGCCGTGATGCTGACCATCGCCTCCAAGTTCATGGCGGTGGAGGTGGACGAGCGCATCCCCATGGTGCGCGAGTGCCTGCCCGGCGCCAACTGCGGCGCCTGCGGCTTCGCCGGGTGCGACGGGTACGCCGCCGCCCTGGTGGAGGATCCCGAGCTGTCCGTCAGCCTGTGCGTCCCCGGCGGCGCCGGCGCCGCCGAGAGCATCGGCAAGGTGCTGGGCCGGGAGGCCGGCGACGTGGCCAAGCAGGTGGCTGAGGTGCGCTGCTCCGGCACCTGCGAGGCTACCTCCGTGAAGATGGACTACAAGGGCCTGGAGAGCTGCGCCGCCGCCAAGCTGCTGTTCGGCGGCACGGGCAAGTGCGTCTACGGCTGCATCGGCCTGGGCGACTGCGCCCAGGTATGCCCCGTGTCCGCCATCCACATCAACGGCGGGCTGGCCCGGGTGGACGCCTCCGTGTGCATCGGCTGCGGCCTGTGCGCCAAGACCTGCCCCAACGACGTCATCGCCATGCGTCCCGCCGATGCCCACATGGTGGTGGACTGCAACAGCCGCCAGAAGGGCGCGGGCACCCGCAAGAGCTGCACCGCGGGCTGTATCGGCTGCCATCTGTGCGAGAAGAACTGCCACACCGGGGCCATCACCGTCACCGACAACCTGGCGAGCATCGACTACGCCAAGTGCGACGGCTGCGGCAAGTGCATCGAGGTGTGCAAGGCCGGGTGCCTGGTGGCGCTGAACATCACCAAGGCCGAGGTCGTCAACGGCTGATAAGAGGAAATCGGAGGCACGGCGGGCCATAGCCCGCCGTGCCCCGAAGCATGGACGGGGGAAGGCCGCGAGGCCCTCCCTCCGTTGCGGTTTTGGAGGAATTTTGTGGAGTGGTTGAAAACCCATCGGAATGATGCTATACTGATTGCCGCCCTGCTGCTGGTGGCAGGCGTGCTGGCCCTGTGGCTGGGGCTCACCCGGCGGGCGGGGGGCGTGGCCCGTGTGCAGATCGACGGCGAGACAGTGCTGGAGCTGCCCCTCAGCCAGGACGCCCGGGTGGAGTTAGGCGAGCCGGGCCACGGCAACCTGCTGATCATTGAGAACGGCACGGCCCGGGTGGAGCGGGCGGACTGCCCCGACCAGGTGTGCGTGCGCCAGGGGGCGGTGCGCTACAACGGGGAGTCCATCGTCTGCCTGCCCCATAGGCTCATCGTCTCCATCGAGGGGGGCGTGGAAAACGGCGTGGACGGCTCCACGGGTTAGGGGTGTAGAATGAAAGCGTCAAAAGTGGCCCAGTACGGGCTGTTGACCGCCCTGGCCCTGGTGCTGTCCTATCTGGAGTCGCTGGTGCCCCCCCTGTGGGTGCCGGGGGTGAAGCTGGGCCTGCCCAACCTGGCCATCGTGTTCGCCCTGTACCGGCTGGGCTGGCGGGACGCCTGCGTGATCTCGCTGGTGCGGGTGGTGCTGGTGGCCCTGCTGTTCGGCAACGGGGCGGCGCTGGCCTACAGTGTGGCCGGGGCGGCGCTGAGCCTGTCCCTCATGGGCCTGCTGAAGCGGACGGGGAAGTTCTCCTCCGTGGGCGTCAGCGTGGCGGGGGGCGTGGCCCACAACGCGGGGCAGATTTTAGTGGCCATGGCCATGCTGGAGACCTCCCGGCTGGCGTGGTATCTGCCGGTGCTGTGGATCTCGGGCACCATCGCCGGGGTGCTGATCGGGATCGTGTCCGGGATACTGGTGAAGCGGGTGCCGGATCAAAAATGAGGAGGTATTTTCCATGAATTTGAACACAACCGGGCTGTTTGACCTGAGCCACACCCTGGCTGGGGACTATCTGGCCCGCTTTGCATACCCCTGGCAGGCCCTGGACGGCATCAAGGAGCTGATCCTCACTCTGGGCCCCGCCCTGGGGGACGACTACCAGGAGCGCGCCCCCCAGGTGTGGGTGCATGAGACGGCCAAAATCGCCCCCACCGCCTTCCTGGGCGCGCCCTGCATCATCGGCCCCGACACCGAGGTGCGCCACTGCGCCTTTATCCGGGGCTCCGCCCTGGTGGGGGCGGGGTGTGTCGTCGGCAACTCGGTGGAGCTGAAAAACGTGATCCTGTTCGACAGCGTCCAGGTGCCCCACTACAACTACGTGGGCGACTCCATCCTGGGCTATAAGAGCCACATGGGGGCGGGCTCCATCACCTCCAACGTGAAGTCGGACAAAACCCTCGTCACCGTGAAAAACGAGGGGGAGGCCATGGAGACGGGCCGGAAGAAGTTCGGGGCCATCCTGGGCGACTGGGTGGAGGTTGGCTGCAATAGCGTGCTCAACCCGGGCACGGTCATCGGGCCCCACAGCAACGTCTATCCCCTGTCCTGCGTCCGGGGCGCCGTCCCGGCGGACAGCATCTATAAGACCGGGGGCGTCGTCGTCCCCAAGCGGAAGGGAGACTGACTATGGGAAAATATTTCGGCACCGACGGCTTCCGGGGGAAGGCCAACGTGGAGCTCACCGCCCATCACGCCTATGAGGTGGGCCGCTTCCTGGGCTGGTACTACGGCAGGGAGCACCGGGCTCGGATCGTGGTGGGCAAGGACACCCGCCGCTCCAGCTATATGCTGGAGTACGCCATCAGCGCGGGCATGGCCGCCTCCGGGGCGGACGTGTACCTGCTCCACGTCACCACCACCCCCTCCGTGTCCTACGTCACCCGGACGGACGGGTTCGACTGCGGCGTGATGATCTCCGCCTCCCACAACCCCTACTACGACAACGGCATCAAGCTGATGAACCGGGAGGGGGAGAAGATGGACGAGGGCACCATCCGGCTGGTGGAGGACTATCTGGACGGCCGGCTGGAGGTGGACGGCCAGGCCCTGCCCAAGCTGCCCTTCGCCACCGGCGAGGGGATCGGCAGCATCGTGGATCACGCCGCGGGCCGCAACCGCTATATGGGCTACCTGATCTCGCTGGCGGTGTACTCCTTCCGGGGGAAGAAGATCGCCCTGGACTGCGCCAACGGCTCCGCCTGGAGCATCGCCCCCAACGTGTTCCGCTCCCTGGGCGCGGACGTGTACGTGATCAACGACCGCCCGGACGGGCTGAACATCAACCAGGACGCGGGCTCCACCCATATCGACGGGCTGAGGAAGTACGTGAAGGAGCACGGCTGCGACGCGGGCTTCGCCTTCGACGGGGATGCGGATCGGTGCCTTGCCGTGGACGAAAACGGCAGCCTGGTGGACGGCGACCAGATTATGTACCTGTATGGCCTGTATATGAAGGAGCGGGGCAAGCTGCTCACCAACACGGTGGTGACCACCGTCATGTCCAACTTTGGGCTGTACAAGGCGCTGGACGCGGCGGGCATCGGCTACGTCAAGACCGCCGTGGGGGATAAGTACGTCTACGAGGACATGGTGAAGAACGGCCGCCGTTTAGGCGGCGAGCAGTCGGGGCACATCATCTTCTCCAAGTACGCCCGGACGGGGGACGGCATCCTCACCGCCCTGAAGGTGATGGAGGTGATGATGGCCAAGAAGGAGACGCTGAGCCGTCTGGCGGAGCCGGTGACGATTTACCCGCAGGTGTTGATCAACGTGCGGGTGAAGGACAAAAAGACCGCCCAGGACGATCCCGCCGTCCAGACGGCGGTACAGGCCGTGGCCGACGAGCTGGGGGACACGGGCCGGATCCTGGTGCGGGAGTCGGGCACCGAGCCGCTGGTGCGGGTGATGGTGGAGGCCCCGGAAAAGGGCCAGTGCCAGAGCCTCGCACAACGTGTAGTAGACGTGATCATCGCCCAGGGACATTCGTCGGAGCAAAGTCCGCTCTGATTCGGAACGCCCTGACGGGCATTCCTCATCCCGCTTCCTTGCTCCTCCTCTCCCGGCCAAACCCGCTGCGCTGGGCTTTGGCCGGGTATTGAAAAGCGCCCCGGAGAAAACCTCTCCGGGGCGTTTCTTCTATTCCAACGTACGTCAGCGATCCCACTTGGCAATAAGCGCCCGGATCTGATCCTCGAACTTGCCCAGATCCTTGTTGGAGCCGCCCCGGTTGTGGGCGATGACCTCCAGCAGCTTCTGGCCCATATCCTCCAGCCGGCGGTAGGCCGGAGAGCCCATGGGGGCCGCCGGCACCTTGGGCTCCAGCACGATGCCCGGGGCGATCATGCGGTTGTCCAGCAGGTCGTAGACCTCCTCGTAGTCGGGGGCGTGGACGGCAAAGCCCATCTCCTTCAGGGTCTGGGTGTAGTTCTCCGCGGCCCGGGCCTCGCCGTGCACCACGAACACCTGCTTGGGCTTGGGGCTGAAGGCATTGATCCAGCGCACCAGCCCGTCCCGGTCGGCGTGGGAGCTCAGGCCGTGGAAGCGGACGATCCGCGCCCGGACGGCCACCTCCTCCCCGAACAGCCGCACCCGCTGGGCCCCGTCCAGGATCCGGCGGCCCAGGGAGCCGTCCGCCTGATAGCCCACAAAGAGGATGGTGCACTCCGGCCGCCACAGGTTGTGCTTCAGGTGGTGCCGGATGCGGCCCGCGTCGCACATACCGGAGGCGGAGATGATCACCTTGGGGGTGGGGTCGGTGTTCAGCCCCCGGGATTCCTCGGTGCCCTCGGTGATGTTCAGCCCCGGGAAGCGGAACAGCGCCCCGCCCCGCAGGTGCTCGATGGCGTCCTCGTCCAGGTAGCCGGTGAGATCGCCGGAGAAGATCTCGGTGGCCGCCCCCGCCAGGGGGGAGTCCACATACACCTGGAAATCGGGGTTGTGCTTCACCAGCCCCTCCTCCTTGATCTGGCGGATGAAGTACAGCAGCTCCTGGGTGCGGCCCACGGCGAAGGAGGGGATGATCAGGTTGCCCCCCTCGGCCATGGTCTCGTCAATGACCCGGGCCAGATCGTCGGCGTAGTTGGGCTTTTCCTTCACGTTGTGGAGCCGGTCGCCGTAGGTGCTCTCCGTCACCACATAGTCGGCGTCCGTGATGTACTGGGGGGCGCGGATGATGGGGGTTTTCCGATTGCCGATGTCGCCGGAAAACACGATCTTCCGGGTCTCTTCCCCCTCGGTGAGCCACAGCTCCGCGCAGGCGGAGCCCAGCAGGTGGCCCGCGTCGATGAACCGGGCCCGGATGCCGTCGGAGATCTGGAACTCCTGCTCGTACTCCATGGTGACCACGTGCCGCAGGGCCCGCTCCACGTCCACGATGGTGTACAGCGGCTCCACGGGGGGCTTGCCCGCCCGCTGGCCCTTCTGATTCTCCCAGGCGGCGTCGCTCTCCTGGATGTGGGCGGAGTCCCGGAGCATGATGTCCAGCAGCTGGGCCGTCAGCCGGGTGCAGTAGATATTGCCCCGGAAGCCCTCCTTCACCAGCAGAGGGATGCGCCCCGAGTGATCGATGTGGGCGTGTGTGACCACCATGTCGTCGATGAGGGAGGGGGCGAAATCCAGCTCGGCGTTGTCCCGCTCGTCCCGGCCCTGCTGAAGGCCGCAGTCCACCAGCACCTTGTGGCCGTTGGCCTCCACGCAGTGACAGCTGCCGGTAACCGCCTTGGCCGCGCCGAAAAAGGTCAATTTCATCAAAAGGCACCTCGATTCTCTTTCCTGTCTTGTGCAGGTTCTATAATGGCATTGTATAACAGGACGGAGAAAAAGTAAAGAGCTTCCCGAAAAGTTTCGGGAAAAATGAGAGAAGGCCGGGCAATCTGCCCGGCCTTTTCCGCTTCCGCGGTTCTACTCCTCCTGCTTGAACACCATGGCCGGGATCTTTTCGTCGATGTACTCGTCCGGATACACCCGGTCGAAGAACTGGCCGATGAAGGTCTGGGGGGGCATCCCCTGATCCCGCATGGCCCGGCGGCCCATGGCCCCGTAGGACAGCACCAGATCCACGATCATCAGAGCCAGCGCGATGCAGAACACCGGCTGGCCGATCTTGTAGGGGATCTTCTCGATCCACTTGGAGATGAAGGGATACACCAGCTTCATCAGCACCATGCCCCCCAGCCCCCAGAAGATCATGAACAGGAGGGTGGTGCGGCCGTTGATGTTGGTGGGGACATTGGAATAGTCCCAGATGGTGGAGCCGAAGATCTTCTCGGCGATGAGGCTGGTGGCGTACTCGGTGCACCCGCCGATGAGGGCCGACCAGGCCCAGGTTTTCAGCCAGGATCGCTTTTCCGCGTTCCGGCCCAGGAAGATCACGAAGATGCTGATACCCAGGCCATAGATGGGGCTGAAGGGGCCGTAGAAGATACCCTGCCGGTTCACCCGCTCGTGGAAGCGGATGAACCACAGGATCTCCTCGTAATAGGTGCCGATGATACAGCCCAGGACGAAAAACACGAAGATTTTCACAAAGCACCAGCCCTGGGCAAAGACCTTCTCCTGCGGGGCGGGGGACGGCGCGGGGGCGGCCTTGGCCGCCTGCTCCTGCCTCGGCTCCTGGTTCTGTGTTTGTTCCTGGTTCTGCTCCTGCGCTTGTTTGTCACTCATGGGAACTTCCTCCGTTCTCACTTTTTTGTGCCGGGACGTTTTGCTTTGTCCGCCTCCACACCAGCCGCAGGATCACCACCAGCAGGATCACAACGGCCAGCAGCAGCACGATGACAGCGCCCAGCGCGATGTTCAGCGCGCAAGAGGCGACGAAGCCGCTGTCCTCGATCTCAAAGACAGCGCTGGGGTGCACCTGGGATCGCTCCAGGGCCTGGACGGACGGGGCCACCTGCTCCCGATCCGGCACGCGGATCAGCCCCCCGTCGTCCCAGTCCGCCCAAAATTCCATGGGCAGGGTGAGCTCATAGGTTCCACCGCTGTCCAGCTCGTAGAGCTGGTAGGCGTAGTGGAGGGAGCCCGCGGCGTACTCCACCACCTTCACCCGCTCCCCGCCCTTGCCGGCGGACAGGGCCAGGGTGTACGTGCGGCTGGAGGGGACGGTGATCATCACCGTCCGGCCCAGGCTGGCCGCGCAGACGGCGTCCACCGGCTGGCGATCCTCGTCCAGCAGGGCGTAGTCCACCCGGCTGTCCAGGAAGATCCGGCGGTAGGCGGTGTCCGCCACGAACAGGTGGGCGGGATCGCTCTGGGACATCATCCAGGAGATGTAAACCTCCGGGCAGTGCTCATAGAACAGCTGCATCATCAGGTTCAGGTCGTTCCAGCTGCTGGGCCGCAGGCCCAGCTCCTCCATGGCCAGATCGTAGAGGAACACCGACAGCAGGGTGTCCGCCTTGGGGGCCTCCCCCAGCAGCATGGCGTCCGCCTCCCCGTTCCGGCTCAGCGCCCCGCACAGGGAGCGCAGCAGCTGGAAGGCGCTGGAGCGGTTCACCCACGCCTCCTGGATCACGCCCTCCAGCGCCTCCTGATAGCTCCCGGCGGTGCGGGCCATGTCGTAGATGAGCTGATAGAGCTTCTGGATGAACCAGTTGGCCTCCGGGTTGTTGCTGTAGGGCGTGTCGGTGATGGCCCGGTAGATCTCCGCCACCGGCTCCCGCCGGGCCGCGTAGTCCGGGGTGGTCTCCTGGGCGGGGAGGTGGAAGGTGGTGCCCAGCTTGCCGTAGCCCCACTCCTGGAAGGGGATGGAGGGCACCGGGTCGAACATCCCAACCACATTATAAATGCTGCCGTAGTCCCCGTCCAGATCAAAATCGCCGCTCTCCAGCCGGATGTTGTTGGGGGTGGCGAAGGTGTAGACGTACAGATCCTCGCTGTCCACCTGCTCCGCCGTCAGGGCCAGGGCCGCCGCCATGTTGCTCACCGCCGCCGCCCGGCTGTAGCCCCCCATCCAGATCTTGAACCGCCCTCCGCCGGCGTGCTCGTCCACGTAGTCAAACACCCGCTCAAACACGGTGAAGGCGGCGCTGAAAAAGCCCTGGTGCACCACGTCGTCCCCAAAGGAGAAGTTGCTCAGCCACTCGTCCTCATAGCCCCCGCCGCTCACCGCCACCGCCACCAGCAGGAACTCCCCCTCCTCGTCCCGGAGGGGCTTGGAGGCCATGAGGGTGGCGATGGTGTCGGCGCTGGGCTCCTGGTCGAACTGGTGGCTCACCATGTCGCCGAAGCCCGCCTGGCCCAGATAGTCCCGGATGTACTCGTCCTTCCGATCCAGCTCCAGATCGGCAGCCCGGAAGGCGGACACCGCCAGCCCCAGGGTGCACTGGGCCAGGGGGTGCTGGTAGTCGGTGGCGGGTATGGCAAAGTAGTCGTCCCGATAGGGGAACTGGTAGGACAGCTCCCGCCCCGGATAGGCGGGGGAGTCAAATTTCCCGGTGAGCCAGGCCACGTCCGGATCGGCGGCCCGGGCGGGGGGAACCGTCCCCCACAGCAGAACCGCCGCCAGCAGGGCGCAGCCCAGGCGCAGGGGCAGGATGTGCCGCTTCAAGCGCCTCACCCCCTCTGCGCCGCCCGGGGGCCCTGGTACTCCGAGCCGCCCAGTCCCAGGATCAGGGTAAACAGCGGGGGGAACAGGATCATGCCCAGGGAGAACAGCGGTCCCCGGCCAAAGGCCCGGGCCAGGTTCCAGCGGCCCGCCATGTGAACCAGAAAGCCCGCCACGCCCACCACAATGGAGGCGCCGTCCGCCACCGCGTTCTGGCCCGAGAAATGGCCCAGGGCGGTGGAGGCAACCAGCAGCAGGGCGCTCACCCAGAACCACAGGGGCCGCCAGGAGATCCGGTAGCGGACATAATTGCTGTATACCGGGATCAGGCTTTTTCAGCCCCCCTGCCCCGCCTTCTTGAAGACCCGCCAGCAGGCCACCACCTCGAAGATGTAGCACATCACAAAGAACATGGCCAGCGCGCCCAGAATCGCGCTCACCACCACCACCGCCAGCTAGGCGGTGATCAGCACATCGCCGGCCTGCCGCAGCAGATCCAACACAAACGCCATGAGCAATTCCTCCTGTTTTTAGGTTCGGAAAAAGGTGTCGTAAAGGGTGCTGACGATCATATCCAGTATGCACACCGCCGCCGGGATGACGGCGGTGAGGGCCAGGGTCTTGGGCTTGACCCAATCGGCGTACCGCTCCAGCAGGGGCCGGAGCACGTACTGGAGAAACAGCCCGGACAGGGCGAAGAACAGCACCGAACGGGCGCAGACGTAGCCGTCGATGTTGCCCCAGTTCCAGATCTCCACGTTGTAATCCCAGGAGCGGATGTGGAAGCAGCGGTCGAACACCAGCCCTGTGAAATACTCCAGCACGCCGCACACCAGCCCCGAGGCCAGAAACACCAGCCAGGGCCTGTCCCGCAGCCGTTTGGTGGTCACCGCGATGAACACCGCCCCGAAGCCGTAGATCTGGATCCAGGGGCCGAAGGTGCTGCCCCGCTTGATCAGATGCCCCAGGTCGATGAGGTAAAACAGCTCCTCGTAGAGGAAGCCGAACACGCCCCCTGCCACAAACAGCAGCAGGAGGAGGTACAGCTCCCGTTTTTTGTCCGAAGTACGCTCCATTCGCGTCCCTCCTCAGTCACTTGAACAGTTTTTTGGAGGGCCTCAGCCCTCGGTGTGGGCCAGCAGGTAGTCCCGCCACAGGGCGTAGCCCTCCGGCCGGAAGTGGGCGCCGTCGGTGGTGATGTCCTCCCGCAGCTGCCCGGTCTCATCCAGCAGCTCCGGCGGGGCGGCCAGCAGGGTCACGTCCTTGTCCGCGCACAGCCTGGTCAGCGCCGCGTTGTAGTCGGACACGGCCTGGTTGGTGATGTAGTAGGGGGTGCCGCTGGCCCGGCACCGGGCGTCGTTCACCGGGATGATGAGCTGGACGTAGATCCGGGCGTCGGGCTGGCGCTCGGCCACGGCGTCGATGACCCGGCCGTAGGTCTCCGCGTATCCGGCGGGGTTGAAATAGCCCAGCTCGTTCAGCCCCAGGGACAGGTACACCTTGCCGTAGCTCCCTCTGCCCAGGGCGTCCAGCACGGACACCCGGTTCTCCCCCTGGCGGATCACGGCCTGGTTCTGCTCCACCTTGTAGACGGACAGGCCGGTCTGGCACAGAAAGGTGGCGACGTCGGCGATCCCGCCGTACAGCCGCAGGCCGTCGGTGCGGGAGTCCCCGATGAACACGGCGTCGGCGAGCCACACGTCCGGATCCACCGACGGCCCCGGCGGGGATTCCTCCGGGGGCTGGGACAGGGGCGGGCCGGTCACCAGGGCGGGCCGGAGGGTGGGGGCGGCAGAAACGGCCGGGGACGGTGCGGGAGACGCCGTCTCCGCCGCCGGCGGTTGGCCGGAGGCCGGGGCATTCCGGTCGGCAAAGCGCCAGAGGATGGCGCCCACGGCGATGAGGACAAGAATCAGGCTGACGCACAGCAGCGCCACAATGATCCGGATCAGCGGATCAGGCCGCCGCTTGCGGAGCCGGCGCCCGGGCCGGGAGACCGGCCGGACGCCGGAACGGGAAGGTGGCACGGTCATTCAACTCCTGTTTTGAGATGGGGGCGGCGGTCAGTTTTGCTTGCTGATCCGGGCGGCGTCGTCGGAGGCGTTTGCCACCAGCTGCCGATCCGCCATGATCTTGTCCAGCGCCACCAGCACCGCCACGATCAGATCCATCCGCTCCTCGTCCACAACGTCCACCTCGTAGGTGTCGTGGAGGGACAGCCATTTCCTGTGGGTCTGGGCCAGCAGCTGCCCCTGATCGTCCTTCAGCTGGTAGTCGTGCTGTAACAGGTTGCCCGTCAGCTGCCAGCCCAGGGCCTCGATGTCCAGCACATCGCGGGTCAGATGGAGCAGCTCGGTGCGAAGCTCGATCTCGGTACCGTCCACCAGCTGGATGGTGTGGACGTCGTGCATGGAGACGGGCTTGCGGGTGATGACGGCGATCTCCTCCCCCTCCCCGTCGGTGAGGTAGGTGACGTTGTGGAGGGAAAACACCTTGCTGTGTACCTGATACACAAGGCCGCCCTCCTCGTCGGTGATGGAGATCTTGTTGTGGATGCTGGCGATTTTCGCTTTCATCTTCAGTTTCATAGGGACTCCTCCTGTCTTTTTCTATCGTCAGGCCAATGCAAGCGGAGGCTCTGGCTTCCGCAGGGCGTTACGCATCAGCGAACCGACGAGGCGGTCTTTTGGAGCAAATGTTTATTTATCAGCAGGGCCAAATAAAAGGCCCGAGCGACGCCAGACCATAGAGGTAGATAAATAAATATTTGTTTCAGTTTGCGTCAAAAACGAACCGCCCTGGGGCGGCGCGTTTTTAGGTACTTGGAGTTGCGTTCTCGGATCGCAGGTAGCCGCTCAAGCCCACGCTGATAAACTGGAACACCGTGTCCTCCGTCTCCTGGGTGCTGGGCAGCACGCCCTCCACCACGTATTTGGCGTACATCACGGTGGAGGTGAGCACGTGGAGCCACAGCAGATCCTGGTTGATCCCCCGCAGGCTGGGGAAGGTGTTCATAAAGGCCCGCACCATGCTGCCGAAGGTGTTGAAATGGCTTCCGTCGTAGTGCCTGTAAAACTCAGGGAAGGCGGCGCTGTCCCGGAAGCGGTGGTAGAACACCGTCTCGTCCGGATGGGCCACCCAGAAGCGGAAGTAGGGCACCCACAGGCTTCTGACCGCCTTCATGGGATCGGAGAGCATGATCAGGGGGTTGAACTTCAGATGCTCGAAAATCTCGGCCGCCTGCTGATCCACGCTGGCAAAGCAGGCCGCCATCAGCTCGTCCTTGCTCTTGAAGTAGCGGTACATGGCCCCGGGGGAGATGCCGGCCAGCTCGCTGATGTTCTGCACACGGACGCCCTCCAGCCCATATTGCCGGACGGCCTTCATGGCCGCGGAGAGGATTCTTGTTTTGGTATCGTCCAAATACGGCCCCTCCTCTCAACGGTGGACGAAGGTTTCTTAACAGAAGTATTATATACTATTTCGCCCGGAATGGCAATAGCTTTTTGCCGGTGGGGAGCGCCGGGGGGACGGGCGCGAGGCGGCGGCCCGTCCGGTTTTGCACATGGGAAAAGCCCTCCCTTCCGCCGCCCCGCCGGATGTTTTTGAGAAAACCTGCAAATAACACTTGACCTGGAGCGCACTCCAACTATTATAATAGCTATAGATTGGACAAAGGAGGAACACTGACATGGATCGGATCAAGAAAAACTTCGGCTTCGGCGCCATGCGCCTGCCCATGAAGGACGGCGAGGTGGATCTGCCCCAGACCTGCCGGATGGTGGACGCCTTCCTGGAGGCGGGCTTCAACTACTTCGACACCGCCCACGGCTACCTGAACGGCAAGAGCGAGCCCGCCCTGCGCGCGTGCCTCACCAGCCGCTACCCCCGGGAGCGCTATGTGCTCACCACCAAGCTGTCCGGCTACCTGTTCCAGACTGAGGCGGATATCCGCCCCCTGTTCCAGAGCCAGCTGGAGGCCTGCGGCGTGGACTACTTCGACTTCTATCTGATGCACGCCCAGAGCGCGGAGAATTTCCGGTTCTTCAAAAAGTGCCGCGCCTATGAGACGGCGCTGGAGCTGAAGGCGGAGGGGAAGATCCGCCACGTGGGCCTCTCCTTCCACGACCGGGCGGAGGTGCTGGAGCAGATCCTCACCGAGTACCCCCAGATGGAGGTGGTGCAGATCCAGTTTAACTATGCCGACTACGACGACCCGGCGGTGGAGGGGCGCAAATGCTACGAGGTGTGCCGGAAGTTCGGCAAGCCGGTGATCGTCATGGAGCCGGTGAAGGGCGGCAATCTGGCAAACCTGCCGGAGGAGGCCATGGGGGTGTTCGGGGCGCTGGGCGGCGGCAGCCCCGCCAGCTACGCCATCCGCTTTGCCGCCGGGTTTGAGGGAGTCATGATGGTGCTGTCCGGCATGAGCAATGTGGAGCAGATGGAGGACAACCTCAGCTTCATGAAGGACTTCCGGCCCCTGGACGAGCGGGAACGGGAGGCGGTAGCCCGGGTGCAGGCGATCTTCCGCGCCAAGAACCTGATCCCCTGCACCGCCTGCCGGTACTGCGTGGATGAGGGCTGCCCCCAGAAGATCTCCATCCCCGACCTGTTCGCGGTGATGAACGCCAGGCAGCTCTATCACGACTGGAACGCCGACTACTACTATAACGAGGTTCACACCAAGCAGGGGGGCAAAGCCGGCGACTGCATCAAGTGCGGCAAGTGCGAAAAGGCCTGCCCCCAGCATCTGCCCATCCGGGAGCTGCTGGTGGACGTGGCCCGGGAATTTGAGCAATAGGGGTGCTCCTCAGCCGCCGAACGCCTCATACTGCCGCTGGGGGCCGCCGCACACCGGGCAGCGCTCGGGGATGGAGTCCCCCGCCATCACATACCCGCAGATGGGGCAGACATAGACGGGGCCAAGCTGGGCCCCCTCCGCGTCCAGCTCCTGGTCCAGGAGGGCCGCGTGGATTTTCTCCGCCCGGGCCGCGCCCAGATAGGCCTGCTCCGCCAGGGGGCTGTGGTGATCCCGGGCGTAGGCGGCCAGCATGGGGTAGAGGCGCTCATACTCGAAGGTCTCCCCGGGGAGGAAGCCCTTGGCTGCGTCCTTGAAGGGGGCGGGCTGCTCCAGCACGGAGAAAAAGCTGCGGGCGTGGTAGTATTCGGAGGCGGCCAGGGCCTGGAACAGCTGGGCCACGTCCTCCATCCCCCTGCGCCTGGCCCGGTCGGCGAACATCAGGTAGCGGAAGTGGGCCAGCAGCTCCCCCTGCACCGTGGCCTCCAGCTGCTGCCGCAGCAGGGGGTCGTCCCGCTCCCGGCGGTAGCCGCCCTCCGGCAGATCCGCGATGCGGAACCGGAGGGCCCCGTCCTCCTCATAGAAATGAACCACGTGGTGCTCCACGTCCCAGGCTCGGATGGACTGGGACACATCCTCGATCATGGCTCCGCCGCCCCCCGTGCAGATCAGGGGGATGCCGTCCACCTCGTCCACAAACCGGGAGTGGACATGGCCGCACAACAGGTAGGCCACTTTCTCCCGGTGGGGGCCGTAGGCCTGGCGCAGGCGGTCGAACTCCTGCTGGGAGACGCAGTTTTGGATGAAGTGGTTGGGCACCGGGATGTGGAAGGCCACGATCGCCCGGCGGACCTCCTCCATCGCCAGCACCTGGGTGAGCAGGGCCAGCCCCTCCTCCTCAAAGGTGCGCTCCGCGTTGTCCAGCACCACCAGGGCGAAGGGATCCGCCAGCAGCGCATAGTTCCGCAGTCCGAAATAGTCGCCGTAGGCGCCGGTGTCGTGGTTGCCCCGGAGGGCATAGACGTCGTGTTCCGCCAGCACCTGGGTCATGCCGCAGATGGTTCGGTAGTGGTGGGGCGTGCCCGCCGGAACCAGATCCCCCACCACCAGCGTGAGGTCGTCCCGGGCGGTCTCCTGCAATGCCCCGGCGTAGATCTTCATGTTGTAGGTTCCCAGCCCCTCGCAGCCGGGATCCCCGATGACGCCTATGGAGCGCACGCCCGCCACCCGGACAATGGGCTGTTGAACCAAGATGAGCTTTCCCTGACCCATTCGTTGGCCCTCCTTCTTGCCTCCGCCTGCCGGAACTCCGGCCTGGGGGCGGAGCGGTAAATTTCCCCTAATTATAGCACACCCCGGGGCGCTTGCATAGATGGAAAAGAAGGGGAGGCCCCATTGAGGCTTCCCCTTCCCGTCATAGTGTGGTACAATGGCGAAAAAGGGGGGAGCGCCCATGTCCGTGGTCAGCCGTCAATTTCAGATGGTGTACCTGCTGCTGGAGCGGGGCCGCATGACCGCCGCCGAGCTGGCCCAACGGCTGGAGGTGTCCCAGCGCACGGTGCTGCGGGACGTGGACGCCCTGTCCGCCGCCGGGGTGCCCGTCTACACCGCCCAAGGGGCCGGGGGCGGGGTGGCCCTCCTCCCCGGCCACGTGCTGGACAAGGCCGCCCTGTCCGACGAGGAACAGCGGCAGCTCCTGCTGGCCCTGCAAAGCCTGCCCGGCGGGGAAGGGGAGCAGGCCCTCACCAAGCTGTCCGCCCTGTTCCGCCGGGAGCCGGAGGACTGGCTCCAGGTGAACCTGTCCCGCTGGGGGGCGGGGACGGCGGACAGCGAGAAGTTCCAGCTTTTGAAGCGGGCGGTGCTGGAGCGGCGGGTGCTCCGTTTTGACTATGCCAGCTCCTACGGCTCCACCCGGCCCCGGCGGGTGCTGCCCGCCCGGCTGGTGTTCAAGGGCCAGGGGTGGTACTTGCAGGCCTACGACCCGGAGCGGGAGGGCTACCGCACCTTCCGCCTGTCCCGCATCCTGTCCCCGGAGCTCACCGGGGAGGGGTTCCACCAGCCGCTGAACCCCCCGGAGGTGGACTATTCCGGCGAGATCCCGCCCCTGTTCCGGGTGTCCGTCCGGCTGCGCTTCGCCCGCTGCATGGCCTACCGGGTGTACGACGAGTTCGATCAGGGCTGCGTGTCCGTCCAGCCGGACGGATCCCTGCTGGTGGAGACAGTGTTCCCCGAGGATCAGTGGCTGTACGGCTACCTGCTCAGCTTCGGGGCGGCGGTGGAGGTGCTCTCGCCGGACACGCTGCGCTGGCGGCTGGCCGCCCTGGGCCGGGAAATTTATTTCGCCCACGCCTCGGAACCTGACACACCCTGTCAGGTTCCGGATGATACCATGGAACCATCCCAAACAAAGGAGGTTCCAGCCATGGAACAATACAAAGACATGAAATTCTGCCAGTCCTGCGGGATGCCCCTGGGCCCCGGCGCCGCCCACGGCACCGAGGCGGACGGCTCACCCAGCGCGGACTACTGCTCCTACTGCTACAAGGACGGGAAGTTCGCGGGGGAAATGACCATGGACGAGATGATCGACTTCTGCGCCCCCATGATGGCCCAGGCCAACCCCGGCATGACCCAGGAGCAGGCCAAGGCCCAGATGCACCAGTTCTTTCCCATGCTGAAGCGGTGGAAAAAATGAGTACAGCAAAAGCGGGAGGCCCCGGAGGGCCTCCCGCTTTTACGTGTCGTAACAGCTTTTCACCAGGGAGATCGCCTGCCCCGCGATCCCCCTGCGCCAGCCCCATACAAAAGCAGAGGTTGCGCTCAGCCGGCGAACAGGGGGGTGGACAGATAGCGGTCGCCGGTGTCCGGCAGGAGGGCCACGATGGCTTTCCCCGCAAGCTCCGGGCGCCTGGCCAGCGTGATGGCCGCGTGGAGGGTCGCCCCGGAGGAGATGCCCACCAGCACGCCCTCCCTGCGGCCCATCAGACGGCCGGCGGCATAGGCGTCCTCCTCGGACACGGGGAGGATCTCGTCGTAGACGGCGGGATCCAGCACCTCCGGCACAAAGCCCGCGCCGATGCCCTGGATCCCGTGGGGGCCGGCGCGGCCCTCACTGAGGACGGGGGAGCCCTTGGGCTCCACCGCCACCACCCGGATAGCCGGGTTTTGCTCCTTCAAAAACCGGCCCACGCCGGTGATGGTGCCGCCGGTGCCCACCCCCGCCACAAAGACGTCCACTTGCCCGTCGGTGTCCGCCCAGATCTCCGGGCCGGTGGAGGCGTAGTGGGCGGCGGGGTTGGCCGGGTTGACGAACTGGCCGGGGAGGAAGCTGCCGGGGATCTCCCGGGCCAGCTCCTCCGCCCTGGCGATGGCCCCCTTCATCCCCTTGGCCCCCTCGGTGAGCACCACCTGCGCGCCGTAGGCCGCCATCAGCTGGCGGCGCTCCACGCTCATGGTCTCCGGCATGGTGAGGAGGAGCCGGTAGCCCCGGGCCGCCGCCACGCAGGCCAGCCCGATCCCGGTGTTGCCGGAGGTGGGCTCGATGATGGTGGCGCCGGGCTTCAGCCGCCCGTCGGCCTCCGCCTGGTCGATCATGGCCCTGGCCACGCGATCCTTCACGGAGCCGGCGGGGTTGAGGTATTCCAGCTTGGCCAGGATGCGGGCCCCGGCCCCGGTCTCCTGCATGAGGCGGCTCAGTTCCAGCAGGGGGGTGGAGCCGATGAGCCGG
This sequence comes from bacterium, assembly GCA_004560375.1. Lineage (GTDB taxonomy): Bacteria > Bacillota > Clostridia > Oscillospirales > Oscillospiraceae > Enterenecus. The sequence goes on along the minus strand of SFVC01000004.1, from coordinate 41,772 downwards.
TCGGCGGATGGGTAGATGTTGGACATTGCAGATCCCTCCTAATTGCGATATCATCTGGTTAGCACCCCGGGCGGCCGGCCGGGGGTTCGTCCGTCTCATTTGTGATAGAGCTGCTGGTTGCTCTGGTACTTGGGGGTGCTGGTCAGCCGCAGGCCCAGCTTGGCGTAGGTTCCACTGTCGGCGGCGGTGAGGATGACCGACGAGTGGGCCTCGCAGTCCCGCAGGCGGTCCAGGCTGTCCAGCGCCCGGGCCGCCAGGGGCAGGGTGGCGGTGGAGATGGCCAGGGCGATGAGCACCTCGTCGCTGTGCAGGCGGGGGTTGCGGCTGCCCAGGTGGCCCACCTTCAGGGCCTGGATGGGCTCGATGGCCTCCCGGGTGATGAGGTGCTCCTTGCGCTCAATGCCCGCCAGCGCCTTCAGGGCGTTGAGCAGGGCGGCGGCGGCGGCCCCCATGAGCTCGGAGGTCTTGCCCACGGCGATCCGGCCGTCGGGGAGCTGGATGGCGGCGGCGGGCTCCCCCGTCTCCGCCTCCTTGTCCTCGGCGGTTTTGATCACGGGGCGCAGCTCCGGGCCCGCCTGGGCCTGCTTCATCAGCAGCTCCAGCTTGTACACGATCTCGTCGCTGCCCTGGCCCCGGCGGCGATCGCACAGGGCGGCATAGTACCGGCGGACGATCTCCTGCTTCGCCGCGGCGCACACCACCTCGTCGTCGGCGATACAGTTGCCCACCATGTTCACCCCCATGTCCGTGGGGGACTTGTAGGGGCTCTCCCCCATGATCTCGCCGAACATGGCCTGGAGCACCGGGAACACCTCCACGTCCCGGTTGTAGTTCACCGTCGTCTCCCCGTAGGCCTGGAGGTGGAAGGGGTCGATCATGTTCACGTCGTTGAGATCCGCCGTGGCCGCCTCGTAGGCCAGGTTCACCGGGTGCTTCAGGGGCAGATTCCAGATGGGGAAGGTCTCGAACTTGGCGTAGCCCGCCCGCACCCCCCGGATATGGTGGTGGTAGAGCTGGGACAGGCAGGTGGCCATCTTCCCCGAGCCGGGGCCGGGGGCGGTGACCACCACCAGGGGCCGATCCGTCTCGATGTAATCGTTTTTGCCAAAGCCCTCCGGGGAGACGATCCGCCCCACGTCGTGAGGATAGCCGGGGATGGGGTAGTGCAGGTAGACCCGCACCCCCAGCTCCTCCAGCCGGCGCTTGAACAGGTCGGCGGCGGTCTGTCCCGCGTACTGGGTGATGGCGACGCTGCCCACGTACAGCCCCTTTTCCCGGAAGGTGTCGATGAGGCGGAGCACGTCCTCGTCGTAGGTGATGCCCAGATCCCCCCGCACCTTGTTCTGCTCGATGGCGGCGGCGTTGATGACGATCACCATCTCCACGCTGTCCCGCAGCTCCAGCAGCATCCGGATCTTGCTGTCCGGAGCGAAGCCGGGCAGCACCCGGGCGGCGTGGTTGTCGTCAAACAGCTTGCCGCCGAACTCCAGGTACAGCTTACCGCCGAACCGGGCGATCCGCTCCCGTATGCGGGCGGACTGGGTCTCCAGATACTTTTGATTGTCAAAGCCGATCCTGTTGTACATTGCCGGCGGGGCCGCGGACGGCCCCTTCCCCCTCTCTGATGCGCGCTCCTCCAGATTTTAGCACAACCGGAGGCGTTCGGCAAGGGAAAATCCGGCCGGATCGGCGGATCCCGGCCCAATTTTGCCCATTCAATTTGCAAATATATTCTTGTGTTTCTGAGCTGATTGTGGTATGATGATGCAAAGCGCCCTTCTATGCCTTAAAACCGCCCCGCGGGGGCGGAAGGGAGTCCGAAGAAAGGGGGCTGCGTGCCTTTGGAGAGAGTGTCAGATAAACAGAAAATCCTCATTGTGGACGACTCGGAGATGAACCGATCCATCCTGGCCGATATGCTGGGGGACGAGTATGAGATTCTGGAGGCGGAAAACGGCAATGAGGGCGTGGCCATGCTGCAAAAGCGGGGCGAGGAGATCTCGCTGGTGCTGCTGGATATCGTCATGCCGGAGCTGGATGGCTTCGGCGTGCTGAACGTTATGAACAAAAACCGGTGGATTGAGGACATCCCGGTGATCATGATCTCGGCGGAGAGCGGCTCCACCCACGTGGAGCGGGCCTTCGATCTGGGGGTGACCGACTTCATCAGCCGGCCCTTCAACGCGCTGATCGTCCGCCGCCGGGTGGTGAACACCGTGCTGCTGTACGCCAAGCAGAAGAAGCTGGTGTCCATGGTGGCGGAGCAGATCTACGAGAAGGAGCGCCGCAGCAGCCTGATGATCGACATACTCAGCCATATCGTGGAGTTCCGCAACGGGGAGAGCGGAATGCACGTGCGCCACGTGCACATACTCACCGAGACCCTGCTGACGGCGCTGATGCGTAGGACGGACAAGTACCGTCTGTCCCAGGAGGAGATCTCCCTCATCAGCACCGCCTCCGCCCTCCACGACATCGGCAAGATCGCCATTCCGGAGGAGATCCTCAACAAGCCCGGGCGGTTCACCCCCGAGGAGTTCGCCATCATGAAAAGCCACTCCATGATCGGCGCGCGGATGCTGGAGGATCTGCCGGCCGATTACCAGAACGAGCCGCTGGTGAAGGCGGCCTATGAGATCTGCCGCTGGCACCACGAACGATGGGACGGCAAGGGTTACCCGGACGGCCTGAAGGAGGACGAGATCCCCATATCCGCCCAGATGGTGGCCCTGGCCGACGTGTACGACGCGCTCACCTCCGAGCGGGTGTACAAACCCGCCTACAGCCACGAGCGGGCCGTGCAGATGATCCTGGACGGCGAGTGCGGCACCTTTAACCCCCTGGTGATGGAGTGCCTGCGGGACAACGCGGATCTCATCCGGGATGAGCTGGAGGGGGACAACGCGGTGCGGCAGAGCCGGCGGGAGATGCAGAACGTGGCCCGGGAGCTGCACAAGCATGAGGAGCTCACCGCCTCCGAGCGCACCCTGGAGCTGCTGGAGCACGAGCGGATGAAGTACAGCTTCTTCGCCGCCATGACGGAGGAGGTGCAGTTCGAATACACCGTCCAGCCGCCCATGGTGACCCTCACCGCCTGGGGGGCGGAGAAGCTGGGGCTGTCCGAGATCACCCTGGATCCCCTCCACGACGAAAAGTCCATGGGCCGGCTGGGCCAGGAGAACTGGCGGGGACTGTCCGACGCCCTGCGCGGCACCACGCCGGGGCGCCCGGTGATCACCTACGACTGTATGCTGAACATGGACGGCGAGTACCGCTGGACGCGGATCGTGGCCCGGGCCACCTGGTCCTCCGACGAGCCCCCCCGGTACACCGGCGCCATCGGCAAGGTCATGGACATACACGACTCCCGGATGATGATGGACAACCTGAAGCGCATGGCCACCCACGACGCCATGACCGGCCTTCTGAACCATGCCACCGCCAAGAAACGGATCGAGGATCGCCTGGCGGAGCGGCCGGACGGCAATTTCGCCCTGGCCATCATCGACCTGGATCACTTTAAACAAGCCAACGATACCTACGGCCATATGTTCGGGGACGAGGTGCTGATGCACCTGGCCGACAAGCTGCGCCAGTGCATCCGGGGAGGCGACATCGCCGCCCGGGTGGGCGGGGACGAGTTCCTGATCCTGCTGGAGTGCAAGCTGGAGGTGGAACCCGCCATCCAGCGGATCTTTGCCTCTCTGGAGGGGCAGTATAAGGACTTTCCTATCTCCATCAGCATGGGGGTGGCCACCACCCAGGGGCAGGGCACCGACTACGACACCCTGTTCCAGGCGGCGGATCAGGCCCTGTACACCGTGAAGCGCTCCGGACGGGGGCACTATCGCTTTTATAATAACAGCATGAAGGGAACCCTGTCCGTGATCTCCCCCATCGACGGGGGACGGCCCGCGGAGAACTGAGAAAAGAGCGTATGCGCGATGACGCTGCAAGAATGCTACACCGCCCTGGGCGGGGACTACGACGAGGTGCTGGGCCGCCTTCGCAGCGAGAAGATGATCCAGAAGTTTGTGCTGCGTTTTCTGGAGGACAAGAGCTATGATCTGCTGTGCTCCTCCATGGAGTCAGGAGACTATGAGGAGGCGTTCCGGGCCGCCCACACCATCAAGGGCGTGTGCCAGAACCTGAGCTTCACCCTGCTGGGCGAGTCCAGCAGCGCGCTGAGCGAGGCGCTGCGCCACGGCTATACCCCGGAGGCGGACGCCCTGGCGGAGCAGGTGAAGGCGGAGTATCGGCAGACCGCCCAGGCCATCCGCGCCTTTCAGGAGGCCTCCGCGGGATGAACAACAAGACGACCCGGTTCCTGCGGGGCAGCCTCATCGGGATTGTGCTGCTGTGCGTGTGCGTGTTCACCGCCTTCTCCCTGCACATGAGCGGGCAGAGCGCCCAGGCCATCAACCAGGTGGGCACGCTGTATATGTCCCGGATGAGCCAGCAGACCTCCAGCCATTTTGAGAGCATTATCATTCTTCAGATGAATCAGTTGCGCTCACTGGCCGACACCATCCCCTCCGCCGCGGTGCACGACGATCCGGAGCTTCAAAAGGAGCTGATCGCCGGAGGCAAGGCCCGGGATTTCAGCTACCTGGGCTTCTGCGGCAGCGACGGCTCCATCCGGATGCTGTACGGAGCCCCGGTGACGGTAACCGATCCGGAGCCTTTCCTGGAGTCGCTGGAGAACGACCAGCAGAAGGTGGCCATCGGGGTGAACGCCATGGAGGAGAAGGTGGTGCTGCTGGGGATGCCCTCCCCCCTTCCCCGCCGCGGAGGATCATGACTGCGTGGCGCTGGTGGCGGGGCTGCCCGTGTCCTATATCAGCGACAACCTCACCCTGGAGGAGAACAGCGAGCGGGCCTACTCCTACATCATCCGCAAGGACGGCACCTTCGTGATCCGCACCGCCGACGCCTACCGCAACAGCTATTTTGAGCGGGTGCGCGCCGCCTATGGGGACATCAACGGCATGACGCCGGAGGAGTACATCCAGGTGCTGTCCGAGACCATGACCATGGGGGTGGACTACTCCAACGAGTTCACCATGGGCGGGGAGCGCTACCACCTGTACTGCACCCACCTGCCCTATTCCGAGTGGTACCTCATCACGTTTATGCCCTACGGATCCATGGACAGCACCATCCGGAACTTCACCGCGGAATGGACGTGGCTCACGGTACTGGTGGCGGCGGTGGTGCTGGGGGCCCTGCTGCTGGTGTTTTTCAAGTATCTGAAGCTCACCAAGGCCCAGGTGCGGGAGCTGGAGGAGGCCCGGCAGGCGGCGGAGGCCGCCCAGAAGGAGGCGGAGCACGCCAACCGGGCCAAGAGCGAATTTTTGTCCAATATGTCCCATGACATCCGCACCCCCATGAACGCCATTGTGGGCATGACCGCCATCGCCACCGCCAACATCGACGACACCAAGCAGGTGCAGAACTGCCTGAAGAAGATCACATTGTCCAGCAAGCATCTGCTGGGGCTCATCAACGACGTGCTGGATATGTCCAAAATCGAGAGCGGCAAGATGACGCTGAATCTGGATCAGGTGTCCCTGCGGGAGGTGGTGGACGGCATCGTGTCCATCTGCCAGCCCCAGGTGAAGGCCAAACAGCAGCAGTTCGACGTGTTCATCCACGATATCTCCACCGAGAACGTGCTGTGCGACAGCGTGCGGCTCAACCAGGTGCTGCTGAACCTGCTGTCCAACGCCATCAAGTTCACCCCCGAGGGGGGCGCGATCCATGTGGCCATGCATGAGGAGAAATCCCCCAAGGGGGAGGGGTTTGTACGCATCCACATCCAGGTGCAGGACACGGGGATCGGGATGTCCAACCAATTTATGGAGCACATCTTCGACTCCTTTGCCCGGGAGGACAGCGCCCGGGTTCACCGCACCGAGGGCACCGGGCTGGGCATGGCCATCACCAAGTTCATCGTGGTGGACGCCATGGGCGGCTCCATCGACGTCAAGAGCCACCAGGGGAAGGGCACCGAGTTCTCTGTCACCCTGGATCTGGAGAAGGCCGAGGTTCTGGAGGAGGACATGATCCTCCCCAACTGGAATATGCTGGTGGTGGACGATGACCAGCAGCTGTGCGAGTCCACGGTGGCGTCGCTGGCGTCCATCGGGGTCAGCGCCGAGTGGGCGCTGGACGGGGAGAGCGCCCTGGACATGGCGGTGAAGCGCCACAAGCGGGGAGACGACTACCAGATTATCCTGCTGGACTGGAAGCTGCCCGGGATGGACGGCATCGCCACCGCCCGGCGGATCCGGGAGGAGCTGGGGGAGGATCTGCCCATCCTGCTCATCTCCGCCTACGACTGGGCGGAGATCGAGCACGACGCCCGGGAGGCGGGGATCACCGGCTTTATCGCCAAGCCCCTGTTCAAGTCCACGCTGTTCAACTCCCTGCGGCAGTTCACCGACCTGCCCGAGAAGGAGGAGGAGCGGCTGACGGAAACCCACCGGGATCTCTCCGGCAAACGCATCCTGCTGGCAGGACAATGAGCTCAACTGGGAGATCGCCTCCGAGCTGCTGGGGGAGGAGGGACTCCTGCTGGACTGGGCGGAGAACGGCCAGATCTGCGTGGAGATGTTCCAGAGCTCCCCGGAGGGGTATTATGACGGCATCCTGATGGACATCCGGATGCCGGTGATGGGGGGCTACGAGGCCACCCAGGTGATCCGGGAACTGGAGCGGGGGGATCGGGATCTGCCCATCCTCGCCATGACCGCCGACGCTTTTGCGGAGGACGTGAAGCGGGCCCTGGACTGCGGCATGAACGCCCATATCGCCAAGCCCATCGACGTGCGGGAGGTCATGCGTCTGCTGGACAAGTACATCAAGTGAACGCGGGGCGGGCCGGAGGGCCCGCCCCCGTCCGCTGTCGAAACAGGGAATAAAAGGGAGGAGAGCCCAATTTTCCCAGAATAAGTGTTCATGCCGGAAAAGTGGGGAAAATACCCGGTTTTCCACCAGATGTTAGGGCGGTTTTCCGGCGTAAGGACAAGGGATTGAGCAGGGTTTCCGGCAAAAAAGTGGTTGCACTTCGGCGGCCGCTATGCTATAATAAAGTGCGTATGCCATAGGGGATGATCTACCCACCGGCCGGATCCGGGAGGGGGCGCACCCCCTAAAAGCCACCCAAAACCCCGCATGTTCCGGGGGGCGGGGGCATAGGATCTGATTTACAAACCCGCCGCGGGCCTGTCCGCGGCATGAGGACATGAGGAGGCCGTGACCATGAGTTTTCTCACCAGCAACTCCCAGCTTCTGCTGGAGAAGTCCATGGGCTACCTGTGGACCAAGCAGGCGGCGATCCTGGACAACATCGCCAACGCCGAGACCCCCAACTACAAGGCCAAGGTCGTCACCTTCGAGGACAGCCTCCGCAGGCAGCTGGAGGCCAGGCTGTCCCCGGGGCGGTACGCAACGTCGGGCGCCTACCTCCTGGGGGAGGACGGGGAGACAGCCCCGGCCCGGACAACCGGGCGGATGGCGGAGAAATCCATCCGCCGAACCATTGAGGACGCCGAGCCGGTGGTGTTCGAGGCTCAGGAGCAGACCCGCATGGACGACAACGGCGTGAACACCACCGAGCAGATGGTGGAGCTGGTGCGAAACGCCTACCAGCAGCAGTACGTCTACCAGGCCATCAACAAGCACTACTCCATCCTGCGTATGGCGGTGCGGGGGCAGTAACAGGAAGATAAGCGATACTTGACAGGAGGTACATAAGCCATGGCTTTCATGAATACCATCAACATCGTGGGTTCCGGCCTCACCGCCCAGCAGCTCCGGCTGGACATCGTGGCCGAGAACGTGACCAACTCCCAGACCACCCGCACGGAAAACGGCGGCGGGGCGTACCGGCGCAAGCTGGTGGTGTTTGAGGCCGTCAGCGGCCGGGACACCTTCCGGGACGTTATGGCCCGGGCCGCCGCCGGGCTGGCGCCCAACGGCAGCTCCGCCCCCACCGCCGGGGGCGTGCGGGTGGCGCAGATCGTGGAGGATGAGGAGAACCCCATGAAAATGGTGTACGATCCCACCCACCCCGACGCGGACGAGAACGGCTACCTGGAGATGCCCAACGTGGACATGGTGAAGGAGATCGCCGACGCCATGGCCGCCTCCCGGGCCTACGCGTCCAACGTCACCGCTTTTAACACGCTGAAATCCGTCATCTCCAGCGGGCTGGAGATCGGACGGTAAGCCAACCTGACGCGAAAAGGAGAGAATCCCCATGAGCACAATTTTGAACGGCGTGAACGGCGCCACCGCTTTGGGCAGCATGGCGGGACTCACCCCCACCCAGCGCATGGCCGCCCTGGAGCAGGCCAAGGCCGCCCAGTCCGGCAAGGTGGAGGAGACCGGCAAGGCCGGGGAGACCATGTTCGGCTCCATCTTCAACTCCCTGATCCAGAACGTGAAGGACACCGACGCGGAATTTACCCAGGCCCAGTATCTGCTGGCCACCGGGCAGCTGGACAACCCCGCCCAGGTGGGCATCGCCGCCTATAAGGCGGAGATCTCGGTGAGCCTGCTGCTCCAGATGCGCGATCGGGCCCTGACCGCGTATAACGAGCTGCGGAACATGAACGTGTAACAAACGCACGGCAGTTTAGGAGAACATACGCGGAGAGCGGGGTCGATGGAACTTGAACAAGGAGAAGCTGAAGGGCTATCTTGACAAGGTTAAGACAGCCCTTGGCAAGGTTTCTAAGAAAATATGGATTCTGCTGGCCGTCATCGTGGTGGTGGCCGTGGCCGCGGTGATCCTGCTCTATAACAACCGGCCCTACGCCGTCCTCATCGACGGGGCCTCCAACGAGGAGACCGCCACGGTGATGAGCTGGCTGGCGGATCAGGGCATAACGGACTACCGCATGGAGGGGACGGGCACCATCCTGGTGCCCCGCTCCCAGGCGGCGAGGCTGAAGGCAAGCCTGCTCCAGGAGCAGTATTCCCAGAGCAAGTCGTCCTTCAGCGGATACTTCGAGCGGGTGGGCGCCCTGTCCACCCAGTACGACCGGCGGGTGGCCAAGCTGGAGGCCCTCCAGGAGGAGATCCGGCGCACCATCCTGCAGTTCCCCGGCGTGCGGGACGCCAGCGTGAACATCAACGAGGGCGAGGATCGGGGCTACGTGCTGGACACCAACAAGGTGGTGAACGCCACCGCCGCCGTGACGCTGACCATGGAGAAGGGCAAGATGCTGGAGTCCGGGCAGGCCAACGCCATCCGCAACTACATCGCCCACAGCGTGGCGGGGTTGGATCCGGCGGACGTCTCCATTGAGGACACCATCGGCAACGACTACAACTCCGTGATCGGCAGCAGCGGCAACGCCACCACCGACTCCGCCCTGAAGCTCCAGCTGGAGCAGGAGTGGAGCAACCGGATCCGCACCGCGATCATGAACTTCCTCACCGATATCTACGGCGAGGGGAACGTCACCGCCCTGGTGAACTGCCAGGTGGAGCTGGGCAACAAGACCATCAACCGGCACGAGGTGGAGCTGCCCGAGTTCGCCCAGACCGGCGAGACCGGAGGCCGGGGCATCATCGGCAGCGAGTTCTACGCCTACACCTTCGGCACCGCCGACGATGGCGCCGTGGGCGGCGTGGTGGGCACCGGCACCAACGCGGAGATCCCCATCAACGTGGAGCCGGGGGAGGCCCAGGCCGAGCTGCAGCGCATTATGGACGAGGAGGCCAACCGGATCTACGACAACACCACCACCGACACGGAGATGATTGTCCACTGCGGCACCCTCACCGACGTGACAGCGTCGGTGGCCATCAACACACTGGGGGCCAACGGCGAGACGATCCCCGTGGACGTGGAGGAGATCCGGGGGGTCGTGGCCAACGGCGCGGGGATCATCCCCGTGGCCACCGAGGAGATGACCGCCCAGGAGTACCTGGAGGCGCGCATTTCCGTGCTGGCTACGCCCTTCCCGACCGCCGCGGAGCCCGACGAGCCCCCGACAAACCCGCCCGGCACCATTCTGGGCATCCCCTACTGGGTGTTCATCGCCGCGGGCGCGGGGCTGCTGCTGTTCGCCATCCTGCTCACCGTGATCCTGCTGCTGCGCCGGAAGAAGCGCAAGAAGCTGGAGGCGGAGCAGCGGGCCGTGGAGGAGCTGATGGCCGCGTCCATGCCAGGCGCCACCGTGGAGCTGGACGAGAACGGGCAGCCCGTGGTTGTGCCCGCCCAGCTGGATGAGAACGGCAACCCGGTGGCCGGCGCCAACGTGATGGATCTGCACACCGAGCGGAGCATGGAGCTGCGCCAGAGCATCCGGGATTATGTGGATGAGAATATGGAGGTTGCGGCCCTGTTGATCAAGAGCTGGCTGAAGGAGGATGGAGAAAATGGCTGACGCCGCAGTTGCCGAGGTAAAGACGGCGCCCGCCGCCGAGGCCAAGCCGGCTCCGGCCCCCAGCAAAGGCCGCCGGAAGGGGCCCCGCATGCCGGAAAAGCTCACCGGCGCCCAGCGGGCCGCCACGGTGATCATCGCCCTGGGCGCGGAGCGGGCCTCCGCCCTCTACCAGCACATGGAGTCGGACGACGTGGAGCAGCTCACCCTGGAGGTCGCCAAGATGGGCTTCCTGGGGTCGGAGCAGACCGAAGAAATTTTATATGAGTTTTACCAGCTGTGCCGCACCAACCGGGCGGTCACCGAGGGCGGCCTGGAATACGCCCGGTCGGTGCTGGAAAAGGCCTACGGCCCCGAGCGGGCGGACGAGCTGCTGGGCAAGGTCACCAAGTCGCTGCAAAACCGCTCCTTCTCCTTTATGGAAAAGGCGGACGAGAAGTCCCTGTTCTCCGCCCTGCAGAACGAGCGGCCCCAGACCATCTCCCTGGTGCTGTCCTACGTGGAGGCGGACAAGGCGGCGGCGGTCATCTCCCAGCTGGACGAAAAGCGCCAGGTTCAGGTGGTGGAGAGCATGGCCAAGATCGAGAGCGTGTCCCCCATCGCGGTGAAGATCATCGAGTCGGAGATGCGCAAGAAGTTCTCCAACATCGTGACCAACGCCAACGTGAAGGTGGGCGGCATCGACTACGTGGCCGACGTGATGAACAACATCGACCGCACCAGCGAGAAGAACATCTTCGACGGCCTGTCCGCCTACGATCAGGATCTGGCCGACGAGATCCGCAAGCGGATGTTCGTGTTCGAGGACATCATCACCATGGACGACCGCTCCGTGCAGCGGTTCGTCCGGGACTGCGACCCCCGGGATCTGGTGCTGGCCCTCAAGACCGCAAACGAGGAGGTCTCCAAGAAGCTGCTCACCAATATGTCCACCCGTATGGCCCAGAACATCAAAGACGATCTGGAGATCACCACCAACGTCAAGCTCAAGGACGTGGAGGACGCCCAGCAGCGCATTGTGGATACCATCCGCAGCCTGGAGGAGAAGGGCGAGATCGTGATCGCCAAGGGCGGAAAGGACGATATCATTGCCTAACATATTCAAAGCGTTCACCAAGGCAAAGGCGGAGCCCTACCGCTTTCCGGACGCGTCGGAGCTGAAGGTGAACGATCCGGCCCCCCTGGAGGAGTTCGACGAGCCGGAGGATCGGCCCCAGCCGGAGGAGGCGGAAGGCTTCAACGCGGGCCTCGCCGACGAGCCGGAGGGGCCGCCCGAACCTGAGCCCGAGCCGGAGGAGACGCCCATCAGCTTTGCCCAGATTCAGGCGGAGCAGATCAAGGCGGACGCCCGGCGGGAAGCGGATCAGCTTCTGGCCAGGGCCAGGGAGGACGCCGACCGGGAGCGGGAGGCGGTCTTTGCCCAGGCCCGGGAGGAGGGCCACGCCGAGGGCTACGCCGCGGGCATGGCCCAGGCGGCCCAGGAGTCCGCCCGGCTCCGGGAGGAGCAGGCCCAGCGGCTGGAGGAGGAGATTTACCGCTTCATGGAGCAGGCGGGCCACGCTTTGGATCGGCAGATGGATCAGAGCGTGGCGGATTTACGGGATCTGGCCATGGCGGTGGCGGAGAAGGTGGTGTGCGTCAGCCTGAAAAGCAGCGCGGACGTCATCGCCCGGATGATCCAGACCGCCATCGACAAGCGAAAGAAAAAGGAATGGGTGCACATATACATCGCCGAGTGCGACGCCAAACGGCTCACCCAGATGCCCGCGTCCCTCACCCACGCCCTGTCCGCCCTGTCCGACCGGGTGCGGCTCATCCCCATGGCGGACGACGAGTCGGGCACCTGCATCATCGAGATGCCCGACGAGATCGTGGACGCCAGCGCCGCCACCCAGCTCAACAACCTGCGAACCATCCTCATGGACGCCTCGGGCGGCTCGGGGGGATTCAACCTCACATAACAGGAGAACGCCATGCCTTCGGTCTTTCAGCAGATGACCCGGCAGATTTACGGGGCGGAGCCCTACAGCCTGACGGGGAAAATTGAAAATATCGTGGGTATGTCCATCGAAGCCAGCGGCGGCCGGGCTGCCGTGGGGGACATCTGCCGGATCTACAACGGCGACGCCGGCGGCCAGGTCACCGCCGAGGTGGTGGGCTTCAAGAACGACCACATCCTGCTCATGCCCTACTCGGACATGAACGGCATCTCGGCGGGTAACTTCGTCCGCAACACCGGGCGGCAGCTCACCCTCCAGGTGGGGGAGTTCCTCCGGGGGCGGATCATCAACGCCCTGGGCCAGCCCATCGACGGAAAGGGCTCCTTCGAGGGGGGCGCCCCCTACTGCGTGGGCGGCAATTACATCAACCCCCTCCAGCGCCCCCCCATCCGGGAGCGGATCCAGTTCGGCGTGAAGGCCATCGACGGCATGATCACCATTGGGAAGGGCCAGCGTATCGGCATATTCGCCGGCTCCGGCGTGGGCAAGTCCACCCTGATGGGCATGATCGCCAAGAACGTCACCGCGGATATCAACGTCATCGCCCTGGTGGGCGAGCGTGGCCGCGAGGTGCTGGAATTCGTGGAGAAGGATCTGGGGCCCGAGGGCATGAAGCGATCCATCCTGGTGGTGGCCACCTCCGACCAGCCCGCTATGCTGCGGATGCGGTGCCCTTCGGTGGCCACCGGCATTGCGGAGTATTTCCGGGATCAGGGGTACGACGTGCTGCTGATGATGGACTCTCTCACCCGCTTCGCCATGGCCCAGCGGGAGATCGGGCTGGCCATCGGAGAGCCGCCGGTGAGCCGGGGCTATACCCCGTCCATGTACGCGGAGATGCCCAAGCTACTGGAGCGCAGCGGCAATTTCAGCAAGGGCTCCATCACCGGGGTGTACACCGTGCTGGTGGAGGGCGACGACACCAACGAGCCCATCGCGGACACCGTCCGCGGCATTCTGGACGGGCACATCGTCCTCAGCCGGCAGCTGGCCAACGCCAACCATTACCCAGCCATCGACGTGTCCGCCAGCATCTCCCGTCTGATGGTGGAGATCGTCTCCCCGGAGCACCGGCAGCTGGCTTCCCGCATACGGGATATCATGAGCGTGTACGAAAAGAACGCCGATCTGGTGGCCATCGGGGCCTACAAGCCGGGCACCAACCGGAAGCTGGACTTCGCCATGTCCAAGATCGACGCGGTGAACGACTTCCTCACCCAGGACGTGAACGAGGCCTTCAGCTACGACCAGTGCGTGGCGGAGATGGAACGGATTCTCCAATAACCGGAACGGTGATTGAGAGGTAGAGACAGATGAAGAAATTCAAATTCTCCCTGGACTCCGTGCTGTCCTACAAGCAGCAGGTGCTGGACGCCCTGAAGGGCGAGCACGCCGCCATCCTGGCCCAGGTGCGGGAGCAGGAGGAGGTGCTGGAGGCCGCCTGGCAGAGCTATCGGGACTGCGACGAGGAGTACCGGCAGCGCAAGACGGAGGGCATCACCATCACCGACGCCATGGTGTACCAGAACGGCCTGCGGGTGCTGGAGCGGGACATCCAGCGGGAGACGGAGAAGCTGGAGGCCCTGCGGAAAAAAGAGGAGAAGAAGCGCCAGGAGGTGGTGGACGCCAAGATCGACACCTCCTCCATCGAGAAGCTGAAGGAGCACAAGCTGGAGGACTACCGCAAGGCGGAGCAGAAGGCGGAGGAGGTTCTCATCGACGAGTTCGTCAGCTCCGCCCGGGCACGGGCCAACATCGGCGCGTAGGATGGCCCGAAGGGGCCCCGCAAAGCCGCTCCTTGCCCCAACGACGAAGTCCAATTCGGCGCTTGCGCCGTTTGGAATATAGATCATCATCATGAAGAAAGGAGGAAAAACAAGATGGAACAGACCAACAATGTGGCCCTGAATCTGCTTCAGGCCGTGGCGTCCCAGACCCAGCTGCCCAGGACGGGCAGAAGCGACGGGGACAGCGACTTCCAGAAGCTGATGGACAAGGCCCAGTCCGGCCAGCCGGACAGCGGGATCGAGCGGCCCAAGGCCGAAAAGCCCGCCGCCGTGGACAAGAAGGACGCCCCCGTGGAACAGGAGGACAGCCTGTCCAAAATCAAGAAGATGCTGGAGCAGCAGGGCGCGTTCGCCTACCAGCCCAACGTCCCCTGCGTCTGCGTTGACGCGGAGACCGGCGAGACCACGGCGGTGTACAATCCCGGCGAGTACGTGCTGGTGCACACCGGCGAGGGCGCGTTCGAGATGGTGCCCACCCTGGATCTGGAGCCCTGGCAGCAGGTTCAGCTCAAGCAGCTTCTGCTGGATCCCAACCCCATCGACGTGAGCGACCCCGAGGTGGACGCCATGCTGGAGGCCACCGCCCCCGGCGCGGACAACAGCCCCGCCGCCCTGCTGGATCGGGTTGTCACCGACCAGTTCGGCAAGGTGATGGGAAAGACCGTGGAGGAGGTTCAGCCCCAGCTCCAGGAGGACGACGGCCAGATCGAGGTCATCGACGCGGATCAGGGCCCCCAGCAGCTGTTCCACGACGTGAAGGCGGCCCCCGTGAAGGTGGGCGAGACCTACGACGTGGAGCAGGCGGACAAGGCGGACGTGGCCCAGCAGATTGACGCCGGGCTGGCCCAGGCCCTGGAGAAGGGCGAGTCCATGGTTCGCATCCAGCTCACCCCGGAGAACCTGGGCAGCGTGACAGTGGAGATCACCCGCAGCGCCGAAGGGCTCATCCGCGTGGCCCTGAACGCCCACAGCGGCGAGACCCGGAGCCTTCTGGAGCGCCACGCAGGGGAATTGCAGGGGATGCTGTCCAGCCGCACCCAGCAGGATGTGGAAGTAAGCGTCCAGCAAAACCAGGAGAGCCAGCAGAACCAGAACCAGCACCCCTATGACGGGCGCAACGGCCACGGTCAGAGCGGTCAGGAGGAGCGCCGCCAGCCCCGCCGGGAGCAGCCCGAGCACGGCCGGGACTTCATGCAGCAGCTTCGGCTGGGCCTGATCCCCGCGGAGGAATAACACGGAAAGGAGCAAACCAAACCATGAGCAGCAACTCTATGGCGGATATTGCGGGCCTGTTGGGTTCCAACAGCATCACCACCCCCAAGAACTCCACCAGCCGCAAGAACAACACCGAGCTGAATATGGAGGACTTCCTCCAGTTGATGGTTGTCCAGCTCCAGAACCAGACCATTGACAACGCCATGGACACCAGCGAGATGATGAACCAGCTGGTGCAGATGCAGATGATCTCCGCCATCACCAACATGACCGAGACCAACGTGATGACCTACGCCAGTTCCCTGGTGGGCAAGGTAGTCACCATCGGCCTGTCCACCCAGGACGGTCTGGAGGAGCGGGAGGTGCTCGTCACCGGCACCGGCGTGATGAACGGCCAGCAGGTGATCTTCGGCAAGGACAGCACCGGCAGGATCGAGACCTATGGGCTCAACCAGATCATGGCCGTGGGCCAGCTTCCCCCCATTGAGGAGACGGAGGATCCCGAGAACCCGGAGAACCCCGGTGAGGGCGGCGACGTGGAAGGCCCCGGCGAGGGCGGCGACGTGGAGAACCCCGGCGACGGCGGCGACACCACCACTCCCCCGGTGGACGGCTCCGGCGAGAGCCAGGGAACGGGAAGCGACCCCCAATACGACGGAACCCAGGGAGCTCCCACGGACTGAAATCGAGGTGACAGCAAATGATCCAGCATGTATCAGGACTGCCGCGCACGGACGCGCCACAAGCCCGGGTACAGTCCCGAGGACCGGCGGGCGGCTTCGGCGCCCTGCTCCAGCAGGAGCTGGCGCGACAGGAGCAGCCCCAGGGCGTGGAGTTTTCCAAGCACGCCATCTCCCGGGCGCAGGAGCGTGGAATCGAGGTCACGCCAGATCTGATGGATCAGCTGGCGGGCAGCGTGATCCGGGCCCAGGCGAAGGGGGCCACCAACATCCTGGCGATGGACGCGGACAAGGCATTTATCATCAATGTGCCCAACGCGAAGGTGATTACGGCCATCACTCAGGAGGAAATGCGAGAAAATATCTTCACCAATATTGACGGCGCCGTGTTCCTGTAATAAAATAGACAAGTTAAAGGCAGGACCGAGTTCGGATGCCTTCGCCCTCCGCCCGATTGACGGGGGGCGGCCGGCGCCAAACCGAAAGGAGTAATTTTTCAACCATGACTGGTGCAATGTATGCGGCAATCGCGGGTCTGCGGACCCATATGCAGAACCTGAACGTCATCGGCAACAACGTGGCCAACGTGAACACCCAGGGCTATAAGGCTGGCCGCTCCGTGTTCCGCACCTCCATCTATACCACCATGCAGGGCGGCTCCGACGGAACCGCCACCGTGGGCGGCAACAACCCCTCCCAGATCGGCTACGGCTCCAACCTGGGCAGTGTGGACATCGACATGAGTACCGGCAACTACTCCGTGACCGGCAAGACCACCGACATGATGATCGACGGCGACGGCTTCTTCCTGGTGGGCGACAAGACCATCGCCCAGAATTTCCAGGGCAATGAGACCGACGTCAGCGCCCTGACCTCCCTCACCCTCACCCGGGTGGGCGATTTCGACTTCATGGCCGACGGCTACCTCTGCGACAGCAAGGGCAACGTGGTGTACGGCTTCCTGTGCACCGGCGTGGCCACCCAGGAGGACGTGATCGCCGGCAAGGCCGCCAAGGTGGGCGACGCCATGTTCAGCGATCAGCTGGTGCCCCTTCGCAAGCCCCGGGTGTGGAAGGATGGGGACGGCGGAATGCACGTGGGCTACCCCAGGGCGGGCGGCGGCGTGCAGGCGGAAGTCCAGGATGCCAACGGAAAGGTGACGACTCCCGGGGATCCCAGCAAGACTGACTTCGACAAGATGGTAACGGACGCCAAGGGCAAGCTGGACGACAAGCACATTCTGGACTACGGATCCTACAAGGACGCCAACGGCGACGTGGTGGAGTCCGACTATGAGATGGCCTCCTTCACCAACATCACCGTGGACAACAAGACCGGCATCATCACCGCCTCCTGCGGCGATGTGGGCAACCAGATCATTACCATCGGCTGCGTGGCGGTGGGCACCGTGGACAACCCCAACGGCGTCACCCAGATCGGCAACAGCTACTTCCAGGCCGGCAAGGGCTCCGGCAAGCTGGTGATCAACACCCTGGGCGGGGCCAGCGAGGATATGCGCATCTTTTACGTAAACGGCTCCCTGGGCTATTCCGCCACCCAGGGCCAGGATCCCGATGGCACGACCAATATGCCCGTGAACGCCGACAACGCCATCGATGGCTGCCGGCTGCGCTCCGGTGGCACCAGCACCTTCCTCTCCGGCGGCCTGGAGATGTCCAAGACCGACCTGGCCCAGGAGATCGCCAATATGATCGTCACCCAGCGCGGCTATCAGGCCAACACCCGTATCATCACCGTCACCGACTCCATGCTGGAGGAGCTGGTGAACATGAAGCGCTGATCCTGACCGTTAACCAAGCGCCGGGAGGAGGGCCAACCGCCCTCCCCCCGGCCCCACCGCTTCCTTCCCTGCCAGGACTATGGAGGTTGACACTATGATTCTTTTGACAAAACGGAACCACGAGACATTCCTTGTGAACCATCTCCAGATCGAGTACATTGAGACCATCCCCGAGTCCAAGATCGTCATGATGAACCACGATTTTTACCTCGTTCGCGAGAGCACCGAGGAGATTATAGAGAAGATCGCCCGCTATAACGCCAAGGTGATGGACATCCATCGGGAGATCAGTGTTGTAGACAACCGCTGAAGGGCGGACAGAAGAAAACGGGGCCGGAGCAGGCCCCGCCGGGCGCGGCGCCCGGGGCTGGAGGTAGAATGCAGCAATGAATATTACATACATCATCGGTCTGGTGCTGGCCATAGTGGTGTTCCTGCTGGGTATCGTGATGGGCATCAACCTTCCCCCCGAAGAAGGGCAGCAGATTATCGAGTTCAATCTGGATAACCTCATCAACTTCTTCGACGCGGCCAGTATCTTCATTACCATCGGCTGTACCATCGCCATTGTGGTGGCCAGCTTCCCGGGCAGGACGCTGGCGTCCATGCCCAAGCACTTCGGGGTGATCCTGAACGCCAACAAGTTCAGGCCGCTGGAGATCATCGACCAGCTGGTGGAGCTGGCCCAGACCGCCCGGAAGAGCGGCCTGCTGGCCCTGGAGGGCAAGGCCAACGAGCAGGAGGATCCCTTCTTCAAGATGGCCATCATGCTCATCGTGGACGCCAACGACCCGGACAAGGTGCGGGCCATCCTGGAGAACGACATCCAGTGTATGTCGGAGCGGCACGAGGACTCGGCGGCCATGTATGACAAGGCGTCGTCGGTGGCGCCGGCCTTCGGCATGGTGGGCACACTGGTGGGCCTCATCAACATGCTGAACAACATGAGCCTGGAGGCCGGCGGGTCATCCTCCATCGGCAAGGACATGGGCACCGCCCTGATCACCACCCTGTACGGCTGTATCCTGGCCCACATGATCTTCGGCCCCATCGCCAACAACCTGCGGATCCGGGATGGCGAGGAGGTCTTGTGCAAGGAGATCATCGTGGAGGGCATCATGTCCATCCAGTCCGGCGAGAACCCCAAGGCCCTGCGGGAGAAGCTGCTGACCTACATCTCCCAGCGGGATCGGGATACGGAGCCCACAAAGTCCGGCGGCGGAGAGTAAGAAACAGAAGAATCGCGGCATTAAGGAGGGAAGCTCGGTATGGCGAAAAGGAAAGGTGGCGGCGGCGCCAACTGGATGGACACCTATGGCGACATGGTGACGCTGTTGCTGTGCTTCTTTGTGCTTTTGTATTCGATGTCCACCATCAGCGAGGACAAGTGGAAGGCGCTGGTGCAGTCCTTCAACCCCAACGCCCAGCCCGCCGCCACCGTAGTCGAGGGCAACGACGGCCCCAGTGCCGACGACCCGGCGGAGAATCCCTCGGATCAGCTGGAGATCGAGAGTATGATGGAGGAGCTGATGGCGGCCCTTCAGCAGTATTCCAAGCAGGACGGGCTGGACAGCGCCATCTCGGTGACCATGGACGGGGGCCGGATCTACGTGGAGCTTATGGACAAGGCCATGTTCTACGCCGATAAGGCAGATATGAAGCCCGGGGCCGAGGAGATTTTACAGGGTGTGTGCAGCATCCTGGACAAGTCCAAGGGGGCCATCGAGGTGATCCAGATTAGGGGTCACACCGCCCAGGGCTATGATGACCGGCCCAACGATGTGCCGTTTGACCGGCGGTTGGCCAGCGAACGGGCCACCGAGGTGACCATCTTCCTCCAGGAGCACAGCTCCATCCATCCCGCCCGGCTGGAGAGCGTGGGCATGGGCCAGTGGCACCCCATCGCCAACAACAAGGGGGAGGAGGGCAAGGCCCCCAACCGCCGGGTGGAGCTGGTGATCAGCGCCAAGGAGATCGGCTCGGAGCTGAACCAGGAGCTGGCCAAGCTGACCACGGAGACCGGCGGAACCGCCCAGCAGCCCCAGGCCAGCCCCGCGCCCACCCAGAGTCCCACGTAACGCAGGAAGAAACGCAGAAGATCAGGTGAGGTGATCCCATGCCCGAAGTACTGTCGCAAAGCCAAATCGACGCGCTGCTCAGCTCCATGCGAAGCGGCGGCGACGCGGACAAGGCGGAGGAGAAACAGCCGGAGAAAAAGTACCGGAAATACGACTTCACCACCCCCCGGAAGTTCACCAAGGATCGGATCAAGATGCTCAGCGGCATCTTTGAGAACTACACGAGGGTAATCGGTTCCCGGCTCAACGCCCAGCTGCGTACCACCTGCGAGATCGAGGTGGAGAGCATCGAGGAGCAGAAGTTCTTTGAATTTAATAACGCCCTGATGGAGGGGGACGTGCTGGCCATGGTGGACGTGACCATCCAGCCCAAGGAGATGGGCGGCACCCCGGTGCTGGCCCAGGATCCGGTGATGGTATACCTGTCCACCCAGACCGCTCTGGGCATGATGGATCGGATGATGGGCAGCGAGGGGGAGATGAACCGGGAGATCCCCAGCGGCTACGCCTACACCGACCTGGAGCTCCAGCTCTATGAGCTGCTGCTGAAGGACATGATCGGGCTGATGGGCAACAGCTGGGAGAACTACGTACCCATCACCTTTGAGTATAACCGCACCGAGGTGAACCCAACCCTGGTTCAGCTGCTGAATCTGGATGAGACCGTGGTGCTGGTGGACATGAAGCTGGACTTCAGCGGGAACGAGGGCCGGATGAGTATCGTCCTCCCCGGCAGCGTGCTGACCAGCATCTTCGGCGAGGTCAACCGGGAGAGCATGGGCCGGAAGGTGGCCAGCGAGGACAACTCGGAGGAGATCTTCGACAAACTGCGGGACTCCACCCTGGAAATCGTGGCGGAGCTGGGGGACACCCAGCTCTCCCTCAGCGACATCTACCACCTGAGTGTTGGCGACGTGCTGGATCTGGGGCGGCCCAAGGATTCGCCGGTGTTCCTGGAGATCGGGGGATACCAGTGGTTCACCGGCCGCATGGGAACCCACAAGAAAAACATGGCCATCAAGATAGACGAGGTATGCTATTCGGCCGAACAAAGGAGCGAGTAAGCGATGGAGAGGGAAATCTTCAGCCCAATGGCCATAGACGCCTTGGGCGAAATGATGAATATCAGCCTGGGCTCCTCGGCCACTGCGGTATCGAATATGCTGGATCATCGGGTGGACATCACCACACCCACGGTGTCGGTGGTGGCGGTCAAGGAGTTCTCCCTTGGCAACCTGGAGCCGGCCATCGGTGTGGAGATCAAATATGTGGAGGGCCTGGAGGGCAGCAACATCATGCTGCTCAAGCGCAGCGACATCAAGGTCATTGTGGACATACTCATGGGGATGGAGACCCCCGACGAGGAGTTTGAACTCAACGAGCTGACCATCAGCTGCGTGTGCGAGGTCATGAACCAGATGATGGGCTCGGCGGCCACCGCCATGTCCGACTTCCTGGGCTTCCGGGTGGACATCTCCACCCCCCAGTCCTTCGAGCTGGACGATCTGGAGGCGTTTAAACAGTCCCATATGCCCGCGGGCGCGGAGCAGGTGGTGGTGGTTCGCTTCTTCCTGAAGATTGAGGATGCGCTGGAAAGCGAATTCATGAACGTCATGTCGGTGGATCTGGCCAAGGAGCTGCTGAAAAGCCTGGGCCTGGAGGACGAGGTGAGCCTGGAAGGGGCCGGAGAGGCCCCGGCGGCGGAGCCCGAGCCCGCGCCCAGCAGCCATCAGATGAGCCAGGAGGAGATCGAGGCCATGCTGCACAGCGGCGGGGCGGCGGCCCCGGCTCCCGAGCCCGCCCCGGCCCCGGCGCCCTCGGGCGGCGGCGATCAGAAGATGAGCCAGGAGGACATCGAGCGGATGCTGGCAGGCATGGGCGGCGGAGAACCGGAGCCCGCCCCGGCCCCCGCCCCCGCTCCGGAGCCCTCCGGCGGCGGCGACAAGAAGATGAGCCAGGAGGACATCGAGCGGATGCTGGCGGGCATGGGCGGCGGAGAACCGGAGCCCGCCCCGGCTCCCGCCCCCGCTCCGGCCCCGGCACAGACGGCGGCCCCGGCGCCGGCCCCCACGCCCAAACCTGCACCGGCCCCCGCGCCCGCGCCGGCTCCGGCGGCACAGGCGGCCCCCCAGGGGATGCCCGCCGCCCAGATGGGCCAGCCCGGGCAGATGCCCCCCTATCCCTATCCCATGCCCGGCCAGGACGGGCAGATGCAGGGCGGCTATATGGGATATCCCCCCATGTACTACCCGCCCTACCCCTACCCCTATCCGCCCCAGCAGCCTGAGGCCGTGGCCAAGAAGACTCCGGATCCCAAAGTCATCGCCACCAAGCCGGTGAAGATGGAGGAGATGGATCCGGCGGAGCGGTTGGGCAAGGAGCAGGCCCAGAACCTGGATCTGATCATGGAGGTTCCCCTCCAGGTGACGGTGGAGATCGGACGGGCCCGCAGGAAGGTGCAGGATATTCTGGAGTTCGCCAAGGGTTCGCTGGTGGTGCTGGATAAGCTGGCGGGCGACCAGGTGGATCTGTTCGTCAACGGTAAGTGTATCGCCAGGGGCGAGGTGGTGGTGATTGAGGACAACTTCGGCGTCCGGATCACCGAAATCGTCCAAGCCCCGGGCATTGAGGCACTCACCGGCAAATAAGGACGTCCCCGCCTCCATGGGAGGTACACAACATAAATTGGAAAAGGATGGATCATACCATGGCTAAGAAAATTCTGTTAGTGGACGACGCCGCTTTTATGCGCAAGATGATCAAGGACACCCTGGTGAAGAACGGCTACACCGAGGTGTTCGAGGCCGTGGACGGCGCGGACGCGGTGGAGAAGTTCGGCGAGATCGGCCCCGACCTGGTGGTGATGGACATCACCATGCCCAACATGGACGGCCTGGAGGCCCTGAAGGCCATCCGCGCCAAGGACGGCAACGCCAACGTGGTGATGTGCTCCGCCATGGGCCAGGAGTCCATGGTTATGGACGCCGTGCGCTCCGGCGCCAAGGACTTCATCGTGAAGCCCTTCAAGCCTGACCGTGTGCTGAAGACCGTCACCTCCATTCTGGGCGCGCCCTGATGAGGGAGTTCCCCGGCGCTTGCCCCAGCATGGCCCTGTCCGCTCTGGACGGGCTGAAGAGCCTGTTCAACCTGATCTGGCTGCTGATCTGCGTGGTGGTGGTTATCGTGCTGGCCTACCTGTTTACCCGCTTTCTGGCGGGGCGGGGGGGCGGCATGGGGGGACTGTCCGGCGGCGGCGAGGGCTTCAAGGTGCTGCGCCGCCTGCCCCTGGGCCGGGATCAAAGCGCAGCCCTGGTGAAGGCGGGAGAGCGGTATTTCCTGCTGGGGGTGGCCCCCTCGGGGATCACCCTGCTGGCGGAGCTCACCGCGGAGGAGGCGGAGGCCATGACCGCGCCCCCTCCGGGAAGCGAGCCGCCCCCCAGCTTCGGGGAGGCGCTCCGCACCGTACTCAAGCAAAAGAAACCGAGGTGAGGAGCCCGTGCCGACGGACGGCCTGATCAATATCAACGGCGACACCGTACAGAGCCTGGAGATCATCGCCCTGACCACGCTGATCGCCCTGATGCCCTCCCTGCTGGTGATGATGACCTCCTTCACCCGGTACATCATCTCCCTGTCCTTCCTGCGAACCGCCATGGGCACCAACCAGACCCCGCCCAACGTGGTGCTGGTGGGCATCGCCCTGTTCCTGACCCTGATCACCATGAACCCCACCCTGACCCGGATCCAGACCGAGGCCTGGGAGCCCTATACCAACCAGGAGATCGGGGCGGAGGAGTTTGTGGATCAGGCGGCCCTGCCGCTAAAGCAGTTCATGCTGGATAACACCCGGTGGGAAACCCTGGAGATGTACTGTGAGCTGGCCCATGCCGACGTGCCGGAGACCCGGGCCCAGGCGGAGGCGGAGACGCCCCTGCGGCTCATCGTCCCCGCCTTCATGACCCAGGAGCTCCAGCGGGCCTTCTTCAACGGCTTCCTGCTGTACATCCCCTTCCTGCTCATCGACGTGATCGTGGCCTCCACGCTGATGTCCATGGGCATGATCATGCTGCCCCCGGCCATGATCTCCACCCCCTTCAAGCTGCTGCTGTTTATTTCCGTCAACGGCTGGGATCTCATGTTCACCAGCCTTGTCCAGGGGGTCAACTGAGGTAACCCGGAAAGGAGACGCCATGGATACCACGCAGGCAATGGATCTGATGCGGGACGCGGTGGGCATTGCCATCAAGCTGGCCGGCCCGCTGCTGGTGCTGAGTATGGTGGTGGGCGTGGTGGTGGCCATCTTCCAGGCGGTCACCCAGATCCACGAGCAGTCCATCGGCTTCGCGCTGAAGCTCATCGTGGTGATCGGCGTGCTGCTGCTGGCGGGGGGCTGGATGCTGGACACCCTGAAGGATTACACCTATGAGATCTTCCAACTGGTGGCCAGTTAGGGGAGGGCCTGAGCCATGATCAACTGGCAGGAGCTGACCCTGTTTCTCTACATTACCGCCCGGGTGAGCGGCTTCATCCTGTTCAACCCCCTGCTGGGGCGCACCAATATCCCCGCCACCTTTCGGGCAGGGATGGTGCTGGTGCTGTCCTGGTTTGTCATGGGGGTGAGCACCCAGCAGGTGGACGTGCCGGGCAGCATTCCGGAGTTGGGGCTGCGGCTGCTGCTGGAGCTGGGGCTGGGCTTCCTGTTGGGGATGGCGGTGAATTTCTTCTTCTACATTCCCCAGCTGGCGGGCGACATGGTGGACACCCAGATGGGCATGACCATGAACCAGATGTACGACCCGGGCACCTCCTCCAATATGACGGTGACCGGGCAGATCCTCAATGTGCTGATGACCCTGCTGTTCTTCGCGGCGGGGGGGCACCTCACCCTGCTGCGGATCTTTCTCACCTCGGAGGAGATCGTCCCTCTGGGGGTGGCGGCCATCCGGCAGCCCGTGCTCTACTACCTGCTGGAGCTGTTCATTGAGTGCACGCTGCTGGGGGTGAAGCTGTGTATGCCCATTCTGGCGGCGGAGCTCATCGCCCAGGTGGGCATGGGGGTGCTGATGAAGGTGATCCCCCAGATCAACGTGTTCGCCATCAACATTGAGCTGAAGGTGATCGTGGGGCTGGCCCTGCTGTTCATCCTGACCATCCCCTTCAGCGAGTTTCTGATCGACGCGGAGCGCACCATGCTGGACAGCCTCCACGAGATCCTCGTCCTGAGCGGCGGCTGAGCCGCAACCGGGCGTTTCACCTGATCCTCCCCTCTCCAGGCGGCCCCGCAGGGATGGGGAGCCAGCGGCGGCAAGGGGGGATGGACGTTGGCCGAAGGAAATAAAACCGAAAAAGCGACACCAAAAAAGCGACGGGACGAACGAAAAAAGGGCAACGTCTTTATGAGCAAGGACGCGGTGGCGGTGGCCAGCCTGCTGGGCACCTTCGCCATCCTCTGGGTGCTGGTGGGTGCCTTCGTGGAGGAGACAGCCAAGATCCTGTTCTTGTGCCTCGACACCATGGGAGGCGACGTGCAGGAGGTAAGCGGGCTGTCCGGCGAACTGGGTGTCCAAGGGCTGCTGGCCATGGGCAAGACCGTGGGTCCGGTGGTGGGGGTGGCCATTCTGTCCGCGGTGGCGGCCACCTTCGCTCAGACCAGGTTCCTGGTGAGCGGCGAGTCCATCAAGCCGAAATTCAACCGCATCAGCCCCTTGCAGGGGATCAAGCGGCTGTTTTCCCTGAAGAGCGTTATTGAGACGCTGAAAAACCTGATCAAGATCATCATCCTCCTGAGCATCATCTATCTGAGCATCCAGGAGATGTTTCTGGAGAGCTCCAACTACCTGTACACCGACTTGACCGCTGCGGTGGCCCATTTGGTGGAGGTGGCTGGAGCCATGGTGCTGCGGATCGCCATCGCCTTTGTGGCGGTGGCCGCCATGGACTTCTTCTACCAGTGGTGGGACTATGAGCGGCAGATGAAGATGACGAAGCAGGAGGTCAAAGAGGAATACAAACAGATGGAAGGTGACCCCCAGGTGAAGGGGAAGATCAAGGAGATCCAGCGCCGCCGGGCCCAGCAGCGGATGATGCAGCAGGTGCCCGGGGCGGACGTGGTTGTCCGAAACCCCACCCACTTCGCCGTGGCCCTCCGGTACAGGCCGGAGGAGGACGACGCCCCCATCGTGATGGCCAAGGGGCAGGACAATGTGGCCGCCCGCATTGTGGAGATCGCGGAGCAGCACCACATCGCCTGCATTGAGAACGTGGCCCTGGCCCGGGCGCTGTACGCCCAGGCGGAGGTGAACCAGTTCATTCCGCCCGACCTGTATGAGGCGGTGGCGGAGGTGCTGGTGTACATCTTCAAGCTGAACGGGAAGAACAAGATTGTGAAGTGACGGCAGGCAACCCAACCCAACCCAACCCCAGCAGGAGGTAATCTATGCTGAAGCGCGTTTTAAACAATAGCATAGCGCTGTTTGTGGTGGTTGTGGTTATGTTCCTGTTCATTCCCCTCAACCCCATGATCCTGGATATGCTGCTGGTGGTCAACATCGGGCTGTCCATCATGATCCTGATGATCACCATGAACATCTCGGAGGCGTTGGACTTCTCCATCTTCCCCTCCCTGCTGCTGATCACCACCCTGTTCCGGCTGGGCATGAACGTGTCCTCCACCCGGATGATCCTCACCACCGGCTACCCCGGCGAGGTCATCGAGCGGTTTGGACAGCTGGTCACCGGCGGCGACATCGTGGTGGGCTTTGTGATCTTCTTCATCATCGTGCTGGTGCAGCTCATCGTCATCACCAAGGGTGCGGAGCGCGTGTCCGAGGTGGCCGCCCGATTCACCCTGGACGCCATGCCCGGCAAGCAGATGGCCATCGACGCCGACCTGTCCTCCGGCCTCATCGACGAGCAGCAGGCCCGGATCCGCCGGGAGAAGATCCAGAAGGAGGCCGACTTCTACGGCGCCATGGACGGCGCCACCAAGATCGTCAAGGGCGACTCCACCATGTCCATCGTGATCACGGTGATCAACCTCATCGGCGGACTGCTCATCGGCATACTGGGCCGGGGGATGGAGGCCAGCGAGGCCCTGAGTTCCATCTGCATCCTCACCATCGGCGACGGTCTGGTGTCCCAGATCCCGTCCCTGATGATCTCCACCGCCACCGGCATGATCGTCACCCGGTCGGTGTCCGACGGCAGCCTGAACACCGACGTGCTGGGCCAGTTCAAGGCCCAGCCCCGGGCCATTATGACCACCGGCGTGGTGCTGCTGTTTCTGGCCATTATTCCCAACACGCCCACCATCCCCCTGGCGGTGGGCGGCGCGGCGCTGCTGGCGGGCGGATTCCTGCTCATCCGGCAGATGGACGCCCAGAAACAGGCGGAGACCGCCGCGGCCCAGGCCCCGGAGGAGGCCCCGGAGCTGGCCGCGCCCAGCGAGACGGACTACTACCGGGACATTAACAATGTGTACACCCTGCTGACCGTGGAGCCGGTGGAGATGGAGTTCGGCTACAGCCTCATTCCCATGGTGGACGAGGCCCACGGCGGCAAGCTTATCAGCCGCATCACCATCTTCCGGCGGCAGTACGCCCAGGATATGGGTTTCGTCATTCCCTCCATCCGCCTCCACGACTCCTCCGCCCTGGGCACCAACCAGTACGCCATCCGCATCAAGGGCGAGGTGGTGGCGGAGGGCGAGATCCTGGTGGACTACTACTTGGCGCTGGAGCCGCCCAACCCCCTGGGGGAGATCGACGGCATCGAGACCATCGAGCCCGCCTACGGCATCCCCTCCCGGTGGATCCTGCCGGAAAACAAGGAGATGGCGGAGATCTACGGCTACAACGTCATCGACCCTTTGTCCGTCATGCTGACCCATCTGGCGGAGACGGTGAAAAAGCACGCCTACGAGCTGCTCAACCGGGCGGAGACCATCCGGCTGGTGGACAATCTGAAGCAGAGCTCCCCCGAGCTGGTGGAGGAGGCGGTGCCGGGGATCATCCCCTATGCCAAGCTGGAAAAGCTGCTTCGCAACCTCCTCCAGGAGGGGGTGCCCATCAAGGATCTGTCCACCATCGTGGAGACCGCCGCCGACGCCTTCGCCCAGGGCCGGGATTTGGACATGGCCACCGAGCAGGTGCGGGGCGCCCTGGCCCGCACCATCACGAGAAGGTTCTGCGAGGACGGCCAGCTCCGGGTCATCACCCTGGACGCCGAGGTGGAGAAGAAGATCATCTCCTCCCTCACCCGGAACGAGCAGGGCGTGTATCTGGCCATGGGCCCGGAGCTCATGCAGTCCATCATCGCCCAGCTGGCGGAGCATCTGAAAAAGTTCGGGGATCTGTCCCAGACCCCCGTGATTCTGGTGAGCCAGGTGATCCGGGGCTACTTCAGCAAGATGATCACCCAGTTCTACCCCAACGTCTATGTGCTCTCCTTCAATGAGATCACCAACAGCGTGCAGATCCAGGCCCTGGGCAACATCACCATGGAGGCGCCCGCCATGGCGCAGCGAAAGGCGGTGGCCACATGAGCACGGGGCTGGCTGAGCGCAGCTACACCGAGGCCGAGATTGAGGCCATGGCCACCCCGGATCTGCTGGCACTCTACAAGCGGACGGGGGACGAGGCGCTGAAATGGCCGCTGGTGCTGCGGTACGAGGGGCTGATCAAAAGCGCGGCCCTCCAGATCCGGGGAGTGTACAGCAGCTTCGCCCAGGTGGACGACATCGTCAGCGAGGGCATCCTGACCCTCCTCAATTCCATTGACAAATTTGACCCGGAGAAGGGCATCAAATTTGAGACCTATGTGGCCAAGCGCATCCGGGGGATGGTCATCGACCTGGCCCGGAAGCAGGACTGGCTGCCCCGAAACATCCGCCAGCGGGCCAAGGAGATCGACGCCGCGGTGTCCCACCTGGCCAACGAGCTGGGCCGGTTCCCCACCGATCAGGAGGTGGCCGGGCACCTGGGCATCGCCACCGACAAGTACCAGAAGGAGGCGGCCCGAGTGGCCCTGTCCAACACGCTGTCCCTGGATGCGCTGATGGACGCCCGGGATCTGGAGGGGTACCACTTCGAGCTGTCCGATCAGGATCCCAAGCTCCAACCCGAGACGGTGCTGGAGGATCGGGAACTCCAGGAGACGCTGGCGGCGGGGATCTCCGCCCTCCAGGAGAACGAGCAGATCGTGTTGTCCCTCTACTACGAGAAGAACCTCCATATGAAGGAGATCGCCCAGGTGATGGGGGTGAGCGAGCCCCGCATCTCCCAGATCCACTCCCGGGCCATCCAGAAGTTGCGGGAGCATATGAGCGCATATATGAATAGCGGGAGTCCCGCCAAAACCTCTAAAAAGCGGAAGAAGGCATGAGACTATGTTCAAAGGCTTCTACAACCTGACCTCCGGCATGGTGACCCAGCAGGCCCATCTGAACGTGGTGGGCAACAACCTGGTGAACGTGTCCACCGCGGGCTACAAGGGCAGCCGGTACACCGCCACCACCTTTGACGACGTGATGTATGCCCGGGTGGGGAATGCGGAGAAGATCTACACCGACATCGGCCGGCAGAGCTATATCCGGGCCAACAGCGAGATCTACGTGGACTATGAACAGGGGATTCCCGAGCCCACAGATATCCCCCTGGACTTTGCCATCATGGGAGACGGCTTCTTCGCCATCCAGGGGGAGGACGGCAACCTGTCCTATACCCGGGCGGGCAGCTTTATTCTGGACGATGAGGGCTACCTGTGCCTGCCCGGGGCGGGCCGGGTGATGGATCCCGACGGCCAGCCCATCCTGCTGGAGACGGACAAGATCACCGCCGACGGGCAGGGGAATATCTATAACGAGAACGGCGGCTACATGGGCCGGATCGGGGTGTTCGCCTTTGAGGACAACGCCCAGCTGGAGCACAACGGCGCGGGCTTCTTCACCGGCCAGGGGGCCCAGGTGATGGAGAATCCCCAGCTGCTGTGGAAGTATGTGGAGCGCTCCAATGTGGAGCTGATCAAGCAGATGACCGACATGATCACCTGCCAGCGAGCCCTCCAGAGCTGCGCGTCGGTGACCAAGATGTACGATGAGGTGATGGGCCACGCCGCCAGCGACATCGGACGGATGTAAGGGGGTAAGGGAAGATGAATCAATCCTTCTATATCGGCGCGGTGGGCGCCCAGCACCAGCTCTACCACCTGAACGTTCACGGGGACAACATCGCCAACGTGAACACCTACGGCTTCAAAGCCAACCGCTCCTATTTCACCGCCCTGATGTATCAGAACCACCGGGGCGCCTTGAATGGGCAGGCCGACACCCAGCTGCCCATGGGCGTGGGCACCCGGATGCTGATGACCGGCACCAATCAGAGCCAGGGCGGCCCGGCGGACACCGGCCGGCAGCTGGATTATTACATCGAGGGGGAGGGCTTCTTCGGCCTGGTGGATCTGGCCACCGGGGACGTGTCCTTCACCCGCAACGGCACCTTTGCCAAGTCCCAGCTGGAGCGGCCCACCGGAGAGGTGGACGAGAACGGCGAGCCCATCACGGAGATGGTGTGGTGCCTGGGGGACGGCACGGGCCGCTTTGTCCTCAACCGGGAGGGCGGGCTGATCGAGCTGGACGACTCGGGGGACGAGCTGCCCATCGGGATTTTTGATTTCGCCAACTACGACGGCATGGCCCGGCTGGACGAGACCCGGTTCCTGCCGGTGGACAAGAACGGCAACCTGTGGTACGGCAACGGGAAGCTGGTGCAAGGCTGCATAGAGCGATCCAACGTGGAGCTGGCGGACGAGATCACCAAGGTGATTGAGGCGCAGAGGGCTTACGGCGCGGCGCTGAAGATGGTGACCACCTCCGACGAGATCGAGAACACCATCAACAACCTGCGTAATTGACAGGAGGGATAACAGGGCATGGGAATCAAGAATTATGACGAGCTGACGTCCATGGAGCTGGATACCCTGCGGGAGATCGGCAGCATGGGCACCGGCAACGCGGCCACGGCGCTGTCCCAGATGCTGGGGCGGGAGGTTCGCATCACGCTGCCCGAGGTGCGGATCATGGGCTACAACGAGGCCATTGAGTGGATCGGAGGCCCGGAGGAGATCACCGCCGGCGTGCTGGTGAAGATGGGCGGGCAGATCAACGGGATCATGCTGTCCGTCCAGCAGATCGATTTTGTGAACCTGGTGCTGGAGAGCATCCTGGAGGAGCGCATCAAAGACTACAGCGAGCTGGCGGAGATGGAAAACTCCGCCCTGGTGGAGGTGGGCAACATCATGATCTCCACCTTCATCAACGCCTTGAGCGGTCTGGCCGGAGTGGATGTGACCCTGACGGTGCCCGCCTTTACGGTAGATATGCAGGGGGCCATCCTGGCCGTGCCCATGGCGGAGTATGGGGGACAGTCCGACTATATCATGACCATAGGGGGAAATTTCGTGTGCGACAACAAGCAGGTGCCCTGCCGTCTGCTGATGTCGCCCGATCTGCGGTCACTGAATGCGTTGTTGAGGAAGCTGGGCGTAAGCGATGAGTGACAAGCTGATCATCGGTATCGCGGATATGAAGATGGCCAAGGGCGAGGGAATGCTGGTGACCTACGCCCTGGGATCCTGCATCGGGATCTGTCTCCACGATCCGGTTTTGAAGCTGGGGGCCCTGGTGCACATCATGCTGCCGGTCAATATGGAGGCAGGACGGAAAACACCCATGAAGTACGCAGACACAGGCATCCGGGAGACGCTGAAGCAGATGGAGGCCAAGGGGGCCAGCCGGAACCGGATCACCGCCAAGATCGCCGGCGGGGCCAAGATGTTCGATACGGGCAGTTCATCCCTGGGAAACATTGGCCAGCGGAATATCGAGAGCGTCCACATGAACCTGAAGAAGGAGGGCATCCGCCTGCTGAAGGAGGACGTGGGCGGGTCGGTGGCCCGCACCCTGCTCTTTGATGTGAACAGCGGCCTGGGCTGCGTGCGAAGCTACGGACGGCCGGAGCTGATCATATGAATACCACGGGCAAGATGAAAGGGAGTGCTTGGAAATGATGGAAGACCAGAAGCAGGGGATCCTGCTGGAGTCCGGAACCAATGAGATCGAAGTGATGAAGTTCACCATCGGCGGCAACCTGTTTGGGATCAACGTGGCCAAGGTGCTGGAGATCATGATCTCCGCGCCGGTGAAGCCCATGCCCCACGCCCACGCCGCGGTGGAGGGGATCTTCAAGCCCCGGGATCGGGTGATCACCGTGGTGGATCTGCCCTCCTACCTGGGGATGGAGAGCCCCAAGAATGAGAAGGACATCTTCATCATCACCAACTTCAACAAGATGTGCATTGCTTTCCGGGTTCACACCGTGGATCGGATCAGCCGCATTTCCTGGACCGACATCCAGAAGCCGGACAAGACCGTGTCCGGCGGCACGGAGAGCGTGGCCACCGGCATCGCCCAGTGCGACGGCGAGCTGGTGACCATCCTGGACTTCGAGCGGATCGTGGCGGAGATCGCCCCGGAGACCTCCATCCAAGTGTCCGAGGTGGAGGAGATGGGGCCCCGGGAGCGCAATGACCGGCCCATCTGGGTGGCGGAGGACTCGGTGCTGCTGAGCAAGATGATCGCCGACTCCCTGCGGAAGGCCAACTACATCAACCTGCATATGTTCCCCAACGGCCTGGAGCTGTGGGAGGCGCTGACCGCCCTGCCCGCCGATGTGCCATTGGAGAAAGAGGTGGCCCTGATCATCACCGATATCGAGATGCCCCAGATGGACGGGCATCGGCTGACCAAGCTGGTGAAGGATCACAGCCGGTTCAAGCAGGTTCCCCTGATCATCTTCTCCTCCCTGATCAGCGGGGAGATGCGAACCAAGGGCCGGGAGCTGGGCGCGGACGAGCAGCTCACCAAGCCGGAGATCGGGCACCTGGTAGACGTCATGGATCATCTGCTGGAGCGGTTTGACCAGCAGCATCCCAAAGCATAACGTAGGAGGCAGCAACATATGAGCGGCAAATATATTGTGCGGCAACCCATCAAGGATGCCGCTGGGAATACCATTGGAAACGAGATCCTGTACCACGGCGCAAACCAGGCATTCAGCAGCGACAGCTCTACCTCCAGCGCAGAATTTGCCGCGGCCAACACCATTTACAGCTTCTTGACCCAGAACAGCCCCAAGGTGTTGAAGGGCACGCTGAATTTTATGACCTTTACCACCATGCTGCTGATGAAGAAAACCCCCCGCCTGTTTGATAAGAGCGACCTGGTGATTCA
Source organism: bacterium (assembly GCA_004560375.1). Taxonomy (GTDB): domain Bacteria; phylum Bacillota; class Clostridia; order Oscillospirales; family Oscillospiraceae; genus Enterenecus. The sequence continues at coordinate 8,526 of SFVC01000004.1, read as the reverse complement.
GATCGACGATGCGGTGATCATCCATCCGCTGTCCATGCACCTGGTGCAGCAGTTCGCCCGGGAGGGCTACCGCATCGCGGTGAACGAATTCCAGTTCACCCCCCGTTATCTCTCCCTGCTGGACGACATCCACTTCATCAAGATCAACGCCCAGCACGCCAGCGAGGTCACCATCCGAAACACCATTGAGATCGCCCACAGCATGAACATCAAGTGCATCGTCACCCACATCGACGAGGAAAAGCTGTACCAGCGGGCGGTGGCCCTGGGGGCGGATGGGCTGGAGGGCCCCTATGTGGCGGCCAAGATGACCAGCCAGACCCACAGCAGCGCCTACCTCCAGAGCAACTTCTTCCGCCTCATGGTGGCGGTGACCAAGGATGAGCCCAACGTGGAGGAGATCGAGCAGATGATCGCCGCCGACGCCAGCCTGTCCTACGGCCTGCTGAAGATGGTGAACTCCGCCTACTTCGCCCTGCGGCACCGGGCCACCACCATTACCCAGGCCATCATGACCCTGGGTCTGGGACAGCTGAAGCAGTGGATCTACCTGCTCAGCGCCAGCAACGCGGAGAACCAGCTGGAGCCGGGCTCGGAGGAGTTCCTGAAGCGCTCCTTCATGCGGGCCAACTTCTGTAGCGAGCTGATCGGCTACGCCAAGAATATGCCCATCTCCAAGGCGGAGGCCTACCTGATGGGAATGTTCTCCACCCTGAACTACCTCATCGACGCCCCCATGGAGGAGCTGCTGACCGAGGTGCCGGTGGCGGACGAGGTGAAGGCGGCGCTGCTCAACCACGAGGGCCGCTGCGGCAAGCTCTATGACCTGGTGCTGAGCTATGAGGCGGCGGACTGGGAGAAGATCACCGTTCTGGCGGAGGAGCTGGGCATCCCCGACAATATGATGACCAGCGTGTACTTCATCTGCATGGAAAATGTGAACACCCTCTGGGAGCAGCTCACCAATCCCTACCAGCGGCAGGGAGAGGAGGAGGAGCTGGAGGGGGAGCCCGTCACCTGACAGACAAAAGAACCCCCGGCGGGCTCAGCCCGCCGGGGGTTTTAACGTCTGCCGATCCAGGGCGTCAGCGGTTGTGGTGGGGCCGCTCCATCACCACCTTGCAGGCCTGGAGCAGCTGGGCGGTGACGTCGCTGGTGAACTTGCCCTCGTACACGGTGAGGCGGGGGATCAGATCCCCCTTCTCAATCACCACGTACTTGGAGGGCAGGTGGTTCAGGGTGTAGGCTTTCACGTCGGCCAGGCACCGCTCGCAGTGGCACAGGCCGAACATCTGGATATACTTGGGGGCCTTTTCCTCCACCAGCAGCTGCATCACGTTGATGTAGCCGGGGTTGTCCGGTACCAGGGGCTCATGGAAACGGGGCTCCTCGGGGACGGGCTGAGGCTCCGGCTCTGCCACCGGGGCCGGGGCGGCCTGGGGTTCCGGCTGGGGCGCGGGGGCCGGCTGAGGTTCCGGCTGAGCGGCCTGGGGGGCTGGCTGTTGCTGGACAGGGGCAGGCTGCGGCTGGGGAACGGGATCCGGCTGGACGGGCGCAGGCTGGGGCTGCTCTGGAACAGGCTCCGGCTCAGGGACGGGCTCCGGCTGGGGGGCGGCGGGCTGCTGGGCGGCCAGCTCGCCCTCCAGAGCGTCCTCCAGAGCGTTTCGGATTTGGACGGAGACGGCGGCGTCCGGCGCCATGGAGGTAACGATGGGCGGCACGGGAGCCGCGGGCGCGGCCGGGGCGGCAGGCGCGGCGGAATCCTCCCCGGCTGCCGGAGGGGCGGGATCGGTTTTTTTGCTCAGCAGGTTCATCACCCGCGCGGTTTTGCTGGTTTTGTTGTCCTTGGCCATGATTGTAGATTCTCCTTACCAAAATTTCCGATGGGGCCCACAGGATCAGCTGTTGAACAGCTGGGAGATATACTTCAGCTTGGATTTGGGCTTGGGCCTGGGGAAGCGCTCCCCGGCCACCGCGTCGACAATGCACTGGAAGTCCTGGGCGGGGCGGGAGTCGGGCTGGTAGGTCAGCACGGTCTGACCGTGGGCGGGGGCCATGGCCACGCCCACCCCCCGGTGGATTTTGGCCTCAAACACCTGGCTGTCCAGCTGCTCCGCCACCTCCTGGGCCAGCTCCAGGATATCCTTGGACAGGGTGAGACGGCCGTTGAACTTGTTGATCAGAATGCCCAACACCTTCAGGTTGGGGTTGAAGGTGGCCCGCACCGTCTCGATAGTCTCCTGGAGCTGGGTGATGCCCACCAGGCTGAGCACCTCCGCCTCCATGGGCACAATGAGGCCGTTGGAGGCCACATAGGCGTTGACGGTAAGGATGTTCAGGGCGGGGGGCGTGTCGATGATGACGAAGTCGTACCGATCCCGCACGGCGGTCAGCAGGTCGCTGAGCATGAATTCCCGGCGGGGGGCGGTGAAACCCACCTCTGCGGCGGACAGCATGATATCCGAGGGCAGCACGTCGCCATACTCGGTGGACTGGATGGCGGCCTCGATGGGGCAGGTTCCCTGGAGCACGTCATAGACAGTGCTGCCCGAACCGATGTCCAGGCCCAGGTTGAAGCCCAGGTTGCCCTGGGGATCCAGGTCAATGCCCAGAACCTTCGCGCCCCGCTGGTGAAGGCCGCAGATCAGCGAGGAGGCGGTGGTGGTCTTGCCGACGCCGCCCTTTTGATTCGTAACGGTAATAATTTGCGTCAAGGATGGTTCCCTCCCTATAGCGAAATGCAAAAACTTGGGGAAAAGTCTTAAGTTTACTATACTACAGGTCGATAAAAAAGAACAGAGGTAGAACAAAAAAACTCTGAAAATTTTTTGAAAATATTTTCCGGATATGCTTCCAGACAGGTCACTGTCTCTGGAGTTTGCAGAAAGGAGCGGTTTCAGCATGGCATCTATTACCAGTTTGAGCAACAGCAGCTACAACACCAGCAGCATCTACGGCAACCGCAACGTCCTGTCCGGTCTGGCCAGCGGCATGGACACCGAGTCCATGATCGAGAACGCCGTGTCCGGCATCAAGCTGAAGATCCAGAACCTGGTGAAGAAACGCACCAAGGTGGAGTGGCAGCAGGAGGCCTACCGCAGCATCATCGACAAGGCGGTGAACTTCAACACCAAGTACACCTCCTATTCCTCCAAGACCAACCTGCTCAGCGCCAGCTTCTTCAACAACGCGGTGAACACCGCCGTCAACGGCACCTACAAGGACAAGATCACCGCCACCGGCAAGACCTCCAGCGACATCAAGATCAACGCGGTGAAGCAGATGGCCACCGCCGCCGCCTACACCGTGTCCGGCCTGGGCGGCAAGTTCAACGGCGAGGTCAACGGCATCGAGGCCGCCAAGGGGCTGGATCTGGGGGCCAACATGAACTTGAGCAATGTGTCCGGCACGCTGACCATCCAGTACGGCTCCGGGAACCAGGGCGCCAGCTTTGACGTTCAGTTTGACGAGCTGGAGGACATTATGGGCAGCGGCCAGGACTTTGCCGACGCCATCAACAAGAAGCTGAGCGAGATCTCCTACAGCTACACCAAGAACGGATTCCAGGAGACCACCACCGCCGACAAGGCCGTTCAGGCGGTGTATGAGAACGGCAAGATCTCCTTCAAGGATATGCTGAACACCGGGAACAAGGTGAGCGTGGGCGGCGTGTCCGGCGATATGAAGAACACCCTGGGCATCAGCGCCGGGGACACCACCATCAGCACCTCCTATGACACCAAATGGGTCAGCGAAAAGCCCACCAGCGAGTACCTGGAGGGGAAGGAGCTGGGCATCACCTTCAACGGCGCCACCAAGAAGATCAGCATGGACGATGTGCTGGAAAACGCCGCTAAGGACGCCAATGGCAATGTCACCAACGATGCGTTTGTGGAGTCGCTGAATACGCAGCTGGGGAAGGCGTTCGGTGCGGGCAAGATCGAAGTGAAGCAGGAGCTGGTGGATCCGCAGAAGCCGGACGGCCCCATCCGGCTGTCCCTCACCCCGAAGAGCGTGGGCGACACCCTGGCCCTGGGCGGCACGGCCATGAAGGCCCTGGGCTTCACCGAGGACAACACCAACTACGTCAACACCGGCAAGAAGCTGTCCGAGCTGATGGGGGACAACTTCTTTGACAAGGCCGAGAAGGTGGCGGCGGACGGCGACGTCAAGACCAGCACCGACGGCAAGTATTCCGTGGACAGCAAGGGCAACCGGGTGGCCAAGGGCGACGACGACAAGTATTACCGGGTGAACAGCGACGGCGAGTTCCTGTATAACTTTACCATCAACGACGCCAACATCACCGTCACCAAGGACACCACCTTGGAGAGCCTGATGAACTCCATCAACTCCAGCGCCGAGGCGGGGGTGAAGGTGAGCTACTCCCAGCTGACCAACGAGTTCAAGTTCACCGCCACCGAGACCGGGGCCAACGGTAAAATCGAGTTCGGAGGGATGGCCAAGGAGCTGTTTGCCAACCACGGCCGCAGCGCCGGCGACAGCTTCTCGGATACCTATGGCCTTAAAGTGGCGGCGGGCGAAACCAAGAGCTTTGCCTTTAAAGCAGGCAGCGCTGCGGTGAGCGTCGAGATTGGCGCCGGCGACTCAATCAAGGATGTTGCCAACAAGCTGAACGACACTTCCTGGTTTACAAATTTGGAATTGAAGGCCTCCTTTGACGACATGACCGGCCAGCTTGTGGTGAACAACAAGAAGACCGGCGAGGCGATAGACTACAAGCTGTTTGAAGGCACCAGTCCCAGCGGCAAGGAAGTGAAGCTGCCTGAGTTCGGCTCCACCTATAGCTCCGGCCAGGACGCCATCATGGATGTGGAGATCAACGGCAAGCGGTTTGAGAACCTCTCCCGCTCCAGCAACAGCTTTAACCTGGATGGCCTCACCGTCAACGTGAAGGGCGAGTTCAACGTGGACGGCGCCAACGCCCCCGACAAGGACGGCAACGCTTACGAGGCCATCACCTTCAACACCGCCACCGACACGGACAAGATCGTGGACGTGATCCGGCAGTTCGTGGACGACTACAACGAGATGGCCACCGAGATCAAGGATCAGTACTCCACCCTGCCCGCCCAGAACTCCAACGGCGCCAAGTATGAGCCCCTCACCGCCGAGGAGGAGGAGCAGTACTCCGAGAGCGAGTTGAAAGCCTACAACGAGAAGGCCAAGCAGGGCATCCTGTTCGGGGACTCCAACCTGTCCGGTATGTACAGCAAGCTGCTGTCCGCCATCACCCCGGGCGGCGCCGACGGCCAGACCCTCCGGGAGATCGGCATCGGCACCAGCTACGCCAACGGCATGACCACCCTGTCCCTGGACGAGGATAAGCTGCGCGCGGCCCTGGAGAGCGACCCGGACAAGGTGAAGAACGCCTTCACCAAATCCAGGGAGGGCGGCTCCGCCAGCGACGGGCTGATGACCCGGATGCAGAACACCCTGAACACCTACGTCAAGACCACCGGCGAGCCCAAGGGCGTGCTGATCCAGCGGGCGGGCTCGGTGAAGGCCTATACCTCGCTGAACAACAACAGCCTGAAGACCCAGATCGACAATATCGACAACCAGATCGACCGCTGGCAGACCAAGATGGCCAACCAGATCGACCGGTACACCAATCAGTTCAGCCGCCTGGAGCAGCTCATCGCCGAGATGAACTCCCAGAGCTCCGCCTTTATGGGCCTGATGGGCGGGTCGACGGGCTACTAAATCACGGATCAAGAAGGAGTCAAGCATGGATCTCAAAGGCTACCAGGGCTATCAGGGCTATCAGGAGCAGGGCATCAATGAGATGTCTCCCGCCGAGCTGCTGCTGCTGCTGTACGACGAGCTGGTAAAGCGGCTGTTCCGGGCTGGCCTGGCGCTGGACAAGAAGGATTACGGCCTGTTTGAGGCCAGCGTGGATCGGGGGCTGGATATCATCCGCTACCTGGACGACACCCTGGATATGCAGTACCCCATCAGCCGGAATTTGAACCGCCTGTACGACTATTTCAGCTTCGAGCTGAACCGGGTGAAGGCGGGCCGGAACAAGACCGAGTTGGATCGGGTGAAAACCATGGTGAGCGAGCTGCGGGACTCCTTCCGGGAGGCGCAGAAGAACGGGGAGCGGGAACTGGCGGAACAGGGCCAGGACGCCGGAGAGCAGGTATGACGGAGAAAACGGTAATGGACGCCCTGGTGCAGATGAAGCGGACGGGCAACCTGCTCAACGAGCTGGAGGATCTCACCCGGCAGCTGGGGCAGGCCATCGACCGCAACGACCAGGTGAGTATGCAGATGCTGGTGGCCATGCGGGAGGAGCCGCTGGGAAAGCTCCAGGCCGCGGATCAGGCCGTCCGGGAGCAGTTGGAGGCGCTCCACGACACAGAGGAGGCCGCCGACCTGGCCGCCCTGCTGAACGGCGGCCCTCCGCCCCAGCCGGGGGAGCGGGCCCAGCAGCTGCTGTGCGAACAGGTGGCGGCCAACCGCCGCCGGCTCAGTCAGATTATAGAGCTGGACAAGGTGCTGAACCAGCGGCTGGGGCGGGAGAATGCCGCCGCCCAGCCCAACGGTTTGCAGGGATAAAAGAGACCTGCGCGCCCCACCGAAAGGAGGGCGCGCAGGCGACAATATCGGCCCGGTGTCCACCGGGCCGATATTCCGTGAAAAGATTTAAGAACCAATGTTAAGTACCGGGCGGGGACAGCACCCAGAGGGGCGCGCCGTTGTCCCGGGCGGAGGACAGCTCGTCCAGGACGATCTGGGGATCCCAGAGCATCAGGCTGCGCTCCGGGCTGTTGGGATCCGCCACCAGCACCTGGCGGTCGTCGGTGACGCCCCGGAGGAGGATGAAGTGGCCGCCGTCGGTGAAGTGGCCGGGACCCACCAGGGCCACCAGCAGCTTCCCCTGCTCCAGGGCGGCCAACATATCCTCCGCCTCCCGGGAGGGGAAGGACTCGGCCTCAATGCCGAAGCCGGCCGCCGCGCCCTGGACGATGGAGTGGCGGGAGCCGCTCCTGCGGGCCCAGTGGCCGTTGGCCACCGCCCAGGCCGCCATGGTGGCCGGGTCGGCGGGGATATCGGTCAGGCTGGCCACCGCCATGGCCATGGCGGTGGGGCCGCAGCCATAGGGGCCGATGGTATCGGTGCCGTAGGGCGCATCCGTCCACTCCGGTGCGGACTGGCAGAAGTACACGATGTCCACCACGCCGCCGGTGAGGATATCCCGGTTCCCCACCCGCCGCAGTTCGGTGATGGGGGGAACGGTGGGGACGGCGGAGGGGTTCGGTTCATCCTTCGCCGGCGGGCGGTATCTGCCGGGGGCGGCCTTTGGAGTGGTGAGCTCCTCCCAAAAGGCGGCGGCCTGGGCCGCCGTGTCCGAGGCGAATTGGGAGAGGTTGTCCGCCGTGTTCCGGCAGAACTGGGCGGCGGCGTCCAGACCGGCCTTGCCCGTGTCCGCCACCACCCCGGCGGCATACCGCACGGGGGAGACGATGCGCTCATAAATTTCCGGCTCAAAGTGGCGGCAGGCGGCCAACTCCGCCGCGCCGATGCACAGCAAGGCCAGAAGGGAGGCCAGCACGATATTCCGCTTGGTATGCCGGATGACAAAGGGCCGTCGCATGGCGCCGCCTCCTTTCAATGGGAATCAATTCCACCCGCCCGGGCGGAAAAAAAGACATTAAAGACCCTTCCCACCGGAACAAATTCGTGCTATAATATAGGTCAGTGTTTTGGAAGGGCGCGGCCGAATCACAGGGGCCGTATGATGCTATTATACCAGAAGTTTCGCCTTTTTCAATGGAAAGTATATGGCCCGGTCAATTTCGCCCGCCGTTGGGGAGTAGCGTATGCCCACGATTGAATTGGAGAACGTTTCAAAATTTTATAAGCCAAAGCGACGGCGAAAGGGCCCGGTACATATCGACATGGGCGTGGAGGAGGTGAACCTCACCATCCGGCAGGGCGAGTTTGTCTTTGTGGTGGGCGCCAGCGGCTCCGGGAAAAGCACCCTGCTGCGGCTGATCACCGGGGAAATCAAGCCCAACCAGGGCAGGGTGTGCGTGGATCAGAAGGAGCTGAGCTGGATGTTGAAGCTCAGCCGGAACCGGGCGGCCGTGATGTTTGGCAAGATCTGGCAGGATCCCACCCTGATCCGGAAAAAAACCGTCGGGGAAAACCTGGCCCTGGCCGTGAAAATCGCCTTTGGCCGGGAGAGCCCCAGGCTGGTGGATCTTCGGATTAAAAAGGTGCTGGGCCTGGTGGGGCTGAAGGGCGTGGAAAAGAAGTACCCGGTGGAGCTGTCCATTGGGGAGTGCCGGCGGGTGGAGCTGGCCCGGGCGCTGATTGCCAGCCCGCCTATCCTGGTTTTGGACGAGATCACCGCCAATCTGGACGACGACTGCATCTGGGACGCCCTGCACCTGCTCAACGACATCAATCGCAGGGGCACCACGGTGGTGATGGCCACCCATGACAGCCAGTATGTGAACATCCTCCGACGCAGGGTGATCACCATGTCCGCCG